>NZ_KB893109.1 GCF_000373985.1 Desulfobacter curvatus DSM 3379 | reverse complement strand
CGGCAACCACGGACAGGTAATCGAAACAGTTTCAAGCCTGGAATGGGGGAGAACTATGCCCGGACGGAATGAAAATCTTCGGTACAGGCCATGGTTTGTGTAGGAAGAACTACCTTTCCGATGCCTTCTGAAAGAAGGAAAGGCGGAATTTTCCCAAAAAGGAGTGGGCGGAACAACTTCGGCCGACCTTTTATTATTTATGCGTCAGCACTGGCGGCCGCATGTATTGCTTTACATTTTTTGAAAATACTGATATCCCAAATCACTATCATATTATCGATGTTGCAGCTAAATTTTTTGGGAAATGATCCCATGTCGGATTCAGGCTCTGAAAATTTCCAAGACAAAACAATCCGCCTGGTTCTCCCGCCGGAAGATGCTGAATTGATTGCTGTCCGGATTCGGGATGCCCTATCGCCCGATCCGGGACAGCCGGTCGGGATACTGCCTAAGCTTAAGAAACTCCACACAGCCGTCACCAATTACTGGATCTGGATCAGTCTGATTTTTTTTATTTTGGCCTGGTTTTTTTTCGGCGCAAGTCCTCTTTATCCGCTTAAGAAATGGGCAGCTGCTTCAAGAGAACTGGATGCTAAACTTGCCCAGTTTGCGTTTCAAGAAGAATTGTCACACAGGTATTTAACCATTGCAAAAAGCTTTCTGGACAGCGGACATCTTAAAGACGCCAAGTTTGCCTTTGATCAGGCCCTGAAGATGAGTCCCAACAGCCGGGAGGCCCAGTACGGGGTCATGAAGTCCCGTCTGCTGGCCGACTCTGCCGCAGGCCAGCTGGATTCAGAGGTCATGTGCCGGCGCATCGCCCTGCTTGAGGAGAGTGATCCTTTAAAAAAAGACGGTGACATGGACGCCCACGTGGCCTATGCCAAGGCCAGACTTTTCCGTCTGCTGGGGGAAAAGAACAATGTCATCCGGCCCCTGCTGGAGGCGGCGGTAAAATCGCGGCCCTGCTTTGCTGCAGCCTACGGGGAACTGGGCCTTATGGACCTGGAGGCAGAGAAGATAGCTCCTGCCATTGATGCGTTTACAACGGCCCATACCCTTGCCCCACATGATCCTTTTTACATGGGGGCCCTGGCCCATGCCCACGGGGAAAACGGCTCGGCTAAGGAAGCCTTGATATGGACGACAAAAGCATACAACCAGGATAAGGAGATTTTTACGGGGTTTCTGGCACTTGCCCGGCTCAAGCTGATCTACGCGGCTAACTTCAAATGGGTAACAGATGCCTGTAAAGGGCTTGCTGAGCGGTATGAAGCAGCCGGCCTTTCCCAAAAGGATAAAAATGCAAAGGGATATTTCGTCCGGCACAAGCGCCGTTCTTATGGTATTGCCAGCTGGGAGGCCAAGAAAGCCTACTGTGCCCAGCTGGGTCTGCTGGCCGCCTATTTCAGGGACGGGCCGGGGAACAACGTCGCCCTGATGACCCGACAGCTTGAAAGAATATGGGAAAAGGCCCTGGAGGGTAAACATGTGCTACCGGTTTTTTTGATTCATGACCTGGAAGAGATTGAGGGTCACAATGCCCCTGAATTTCAAAATTTTAGATCCGATATCGCACAGTTGAAGACTTTTGCAGCCAGGCCGCAATAATGATCGCAAACAGGAGGGAAAGCACCATGAGGGGAATAAGACAATTGAACGTATTGGTAATGGCGGCCATTTTGCTGACATTGGTTTCCTGTGCGAAGATAAAGGAAGATGCTCCCCTTGTCCCATCCTCCCCCCAGAATATCCCGCCGCCGCTAACCAGGGTACCGACCACCAGTCCGCCCCCGATGCGGATCACCAGCCAACCCCTGCTGCGGATCAACACGTCCATGCACACTGCCTCCATCAGACGGATTTCAACGGATAAGGAAGGGCGCTGGGTGGTGTCGGCAAGTAATGATAAAAGTATCCGGATCTGGGACGGAGTCACGGGAAAATGGATACACACCCTTCATTTGCCCTCTGAACCCGGGAGTGTGGGCAAAGCCTATGCCGTAGCCATTTCCCCGGACGGCCGCACCATTGCTGCAGGGGGATTTACCGGCCGGTATAGAGGGGGACAGCATATTTATATATTTGACCGTGAAAAGGCTGAAATGGTCCGGTGTATCAAAGGGGTTTTCAGTGCGGTGAATCATCTGGCTTATTCCCGGGACGGCCGTCTTTTGGTTGCCTGTCTGGGTGAAAAGGGTATCCGTATTTACCGTACTTTTGATTACGCCCTGGTCGGATTGGATGAGTCCTATGAAAAAAATAGTTATTGGGCGGATTTTGACCGGCAAGGCCGTCTGGTTACCTCCTGTTCTGATGGGTTTGTCCGCCTCTACGATGCCCAATTCAATTTGATCCGCAGGTTTGACACAAAGGGACGCGATCCCCATGGTGTCGCTTTTTCTCCTGACGGCCGGCTGGTGGCTGTGGGATATAATTATACCTGCGATGTGGATATTCTGGACGGAGCCACCCTGGCATACCGTTTCAGCGCGGATACCCATGGGATACACAATGGCGATCTGTCCAAAGTCGCCTGGTCCGGCTCCCGGCTTCTGGCTGCCGGAAAATATAATGACGGATCTAAGGGGTTGGTCATCGCCTGGGCCAATCACGGCCGTGGGGGCCGGACATCCATTCCGGCCGCCAATGATACGGTCATGGGGATACTTCCAACGGCCGGGGGCGAGTTGCTGGTGGGAACCGGGGATCCTGCCCTGATGCGTCTGGACCCAAAGGGCAGGGCCCAATGGTACCACGGGCCGGACAAGGCGGATTTTCGAGGTCAGATTGGCAACAACAGTATCCAGCTGTCAGTCATTGGCAACCGGGTCTATTTCGGATCCAAGATACGGGGAAAATGCCCGATCGGGTTTGATCTTCTATCCCTGGCCCTGAACCGGAAGATGTATCCCGGGGATATGGTAAAGGCTGACGCTGACAGCCTGTCGATCAAGGATTGGGAAAACCGATATAGGCCTAACCTGGAGGGCCGTGCCCTTGCCCTGGATGAATGGGAACGTTCCAGGAGCCTTGCCATTGCACCGGACCGGCAGTCCTTTGTTCTGGGGACAGAATGGCGCCTTAGGTGGTTCAAGGCCGATGGTACTGCCCTGGCTCCCGACGTGGATTTACCCGCTACTGCCTGGGCCGTCAACATCAGTCCAAACGGAAAATGGGTTGTGGCAGGGCTCGGAGACGGTACCCTTCGGTGGTATGATTATGAGAACCATCAGGAGAAGCTGGCCCTTTTTGTACGGCCCGGGGATGATGCCTGGGTCGCCTGGACCCCCGAGGGTTTTTTTGCCGCAAGCCCCGGTGCCGAGGAACTGGTGGGGTACCAGTTGAACCGGGGCGTTGACCAGGTCCCTGAATTTGTGTCCGGGGACCAGATCTATGAGGCCTTTGGCCGCAGCGATCTGGTGCTGGCCAAGTTCCGGGGGGACCAGGCCCCCATTGACCGGGCCCTGGCCCAGGTCGGAGATATCAGGGAGCTTTTAACCCGGGTGCGGCCTCCGAAGATTTCCCTGGCCGGTAATGTGCCCCGGCAAATCAACGGGACCAAACTTAAAATTCCATTGAAACTCGTGGACCAGGGATCCGGCATCGGCCCTGTGGAGGTGCGGGTTAACGGTATTCTCCAGCCCCGGAAAAATTGGACTACCTCTGACAGTTTTGGAATAACCCATGTTTTGGTGGATCTGCCTCCGGACCAGGACTCGACCCTGGAGGTCCAGGCACCATCTTCTACTGAAAAAGGCAAGATTGATTCCAAATCCTTGGCTCTCAACGTCCGGTCTCTTCAGTCCGGGCCGGTACGGCGTCCAAACCTCCACTGCCTGGCCATCGGGATTGAAGATTACAAAGATTCAACCCTTAGGCTGAATTTTCCCAAGGATGATGTGTTGGCTTTGCAAAGCTGTCTTTACACCTACAGCAAGGGACTATTTCAACATGTGGACAATATTCCTCCCCTGATCAACGCCGGCAAAGAGGAGATTCTAAAGGCGTTTAAGGCATCTTATAATGTCAACAAAGAGGATGTATTTATACTTTACCTCTCCGGCCACGGTATGGCCATGGATGGAAAATTCTACTTTCTGCCTGCAGATTTTATTTTCAGGGATGACTCATCTCTGGAAACCGGTGCCATAACCCAGGATCATTTGATAAATTTTGTAGCCAGCATACCGGTAAACAAACTTGTGGTCATTATTGATGCCTGTAACGCCGGTGCCGCATATCAGGGGTTTTCACAATTTCTGGCCTGTCTCAGCACCAAAGGCGCAGAGGACAAGGCAGCCATTGCACGGTTTATGAAAACCACGGGCCGGGCTGTTTTCTATGCATCAGGCAAAGACGAACCTGCCCTGGAAGGCTACAAAGGCAACAGCCTTTACACCGGTGTGATGATCGAGGGGCTGGCCGGCAAGGCCGCTGCTGGAGACAGGGAAGTGACACTCAGCGAGCTTAAAGTCTATCTGGATGACATGGTGCCCAAGGTCAGCAAAGAGACGTTCGGCATTGAAGTTTACCCCATGGGCGGCATCAACTCCGATCATCCCATTCCCATCTCCCGGGTTCCCTAGGCTGCATTATTCCTAAAATTATGATACCATGAGCCCGGACATTTGATATTTTAAGCTTTTCCAGATGGTATGCTTTTTGCTATCTTTTTGCTGATTTGTACCGTCCAAGGGCTGATATCAGCTTAATACATGGAAGCGTTACAGAGATTGATGTTTAATCGGAAGGGTTTTATCAGGAGAATAGAATGAACAACACATATTTGAAGTTCCCAACCCTAATTTTTCTTGTTTGTTTTAGTTTAACCACCATCCTGCCGGTTCCAGTCCTGGCGGGGCCGGGACAGAAACCCGGGCACTGGGACGCGCCTCCCCCTGAACATAGGGGCGGCCACGGAGGAAAACACAATCCGGCTTTTAAGCATGCTCCGCCGGGCGGCCAAAAGGTCCGGCACAGGGGAGATGACTATTTTTTCCACAGAGGCCGTTTTTACAGGCATGAGCCCAAAGGGTATTTCTGGGTGAGTCCGCCCCTGGGTATCATTGCCTACAGTCTTCCGGCTGCTGCCATCACGGTGTTGATCGGCGGATTAACCTATTATGTGTATGATAATGTCTATTATAGAAGAGTGCCTGCCGGATATCAGGTGGTGCAGGTGCCTACCCAAACGACAACCATTATACATACACCCCCTGCCGTGTCTGTGAATCCTGCGGATTCCGGTTCCCAGGTTGTGGTAACGGCCAAGATTTTGAATGTCCGGTCCGGTCCGGGTATAAACCATAACGTTTTGACCCGGACTTATATGGGTAATGTTCTGATCATCCAGGGCAGTTCGTCCGACTGGTACTATGTCCGGCTTCCTGATAATACCTACGGCTGGGTCATGAAAGCATTTGTGACCATGCCCAACAGCGGGGCCCAGGGGTAAGGGTGTTTGTCAATAAAGTCCAGGAGTGTGCACGATTTATACAGGAACGCATACAGGTGCAGCCCGTTGCCGGTATGATAACGGGAACAGGCCTCTCCGATACCTTGACCGACCTTGTGGTCCACCAGGTGTTTCCCTATGTGGGGCTGCCCCATTTCCCCCAGGCCACTGTGGACAGCCACAAGGGGTGTCTTGTCCAGGGAACGCTTAACGGCAGAGATATTCTTGTTTTCCAAGGCCGGATACATCTGTATGAGGGATATTCCCCACAGATTGTCACGTTTCCGGTAAGGTTGCTTCAGGCCCTTGGTGTACCGATGCTTATTCTTACCAATGCGGCCGGCGGCATTAATTTGGATTTCAATGCCGGAGACATTATGCTCATCCGGGACCATATTAACCTCACCGGGCAAAATCCCCTTGCCGGCCCCCACGAGGAATCCTTTGGCCTTCGGTTTCCGGATATGACCCGGGTGTATGACCCTGATTTGGGAAGGTGTGCCGTTGGGGTTGCTGCACAGGAAAATATCCAATTGCACGCGGGGGTCTATGCAGGGCTTTTGGGGCCAAGCCTTGAGACGCCTGCGGAGACGCGGTTTCTAAAAGCCATCGGCGCTGATGCCGTGGGGTTTTCTACGGTGATGGAGGCCATCGCCGGGGTTCAGGCCGGCATGAAAATTCTGGGCGTTTCCCTGATTACCAATATCAATGATCCTGACGCGCCTGAGCAGACCACCCTGGAGGCTGTGGTTGGAACTGCAGCAAAGGCATCTGACAAGTTGAACCGGATTATTACCGGTGTGGTTGAACAAATAGATTACTAAAAGGAAATACCATGAGAATCGTCACCCGTCCTGATTTTGACGGCATTGTCTGCGCAGTCCTTCTGCGTCAAGCCCTGGAAGCGTCTTTACCGATACGCTGGATAGAGCCCAATGACATTCAGTCGGGGACCGCTGATATCCAGGACGGTGACATTCTTGCCAACTTGCCCTGGCATCCCCATGCCCATTTGTGGTTTGATCACCATATCTCCAACAAATCCGTGAAAGACGTGCCCGGGGCCTTTGAGATTGCACCGTCCGCCGCCGGTGTTATTTACAAGTACTATGGAAAACAAAACTTTCAGGACAACCGGTTTGATGAGCTGGTGGATCAGACCGACATGATTGATTCTGCCGATCTGACACGGGAACAGGTCAGGGCGCCGGAAGATTATCCTTACCTGATTTTGTCCATGACCATTAAAAACAACGATTTTCAGGATATCCCCTATTGGGAGCACCTGGTGGAGATGCTTGGCAACACGGATATTCACCTCATATTAAAGGACCCCGATGTGGACCGCCGGTGCCGGGAAGTGATTGAGGAAAACAGGGCATTTAAACACTACCTGGAAACCTATACCACGATGGTTGACCGCATTTCCGTGACCGATTTCAGACGCCTTGAAAACGTCCCTTCTGGTAACCGTTTTTTGACCTATTCCCTGTTTGCCAACTCCATTGCCAGTGTAAAGATCCGGTATGCCGGGCAGGATAAGAAACAAGTCCTTCTCAGCGTTGGGCACAGTATTTTCAATCCTGAATGCCGGGTGAATGTGGGAGCCATGCTTGCCCGCTACGGTGGTGGCGGACATTTCGGTGCCGGCGGATGCACGCTGGATGCCCATGATGCCCAGGAAAAAATTGACGAAATCCTGGATATATTAAAGGCCAATCAGGACCAGGGATAGCAAGGGACAAGAAACAAGAGACAAGATGCAAGAGACAAGAGGGTGAAGCGCCTGCGGCGCCCATTCTAGCCTTGCATTGTTTGTTCCCATGGTTGTTAGTCAATTTCTTTGACTTTGTCCCTGATGGAACCGTTTTCTGCAGCTTCCATGAATTCGTATCCTAAGACCCTGCACATGTCCGCAGCTTTGTTCCAGGCCTGGATCCTTTCATTATCCCTGCCCATGAGGCGTATAAAATCCTGACGGTCCGGGATGCGCCCAAAGGGCAGGATGGAAACAAATTCAGGAGACGGAGCCAGAAGAATCATCCGGTCCACGGCCTTTCCTTTAAGTCTTCTGTTGGAAAATTTTTTATCAAACCATCCAGGGGTCAATTCCGTATAAAAGTGGGGATACAAAATAAAACCGGTCTGTTCAGGGTTCAGGGAAAACGCCGGGTGGTAATCCAGAAGTCCTCCGTCCCGGTAGGTGCCCCCCGGGGCGCCCGAAATATGAGTTACCCCCGCCATGACCATGGGGATGGACCCCGATGCCAGAATCGCTTTGGAAAAATTTTTCCGGTCAAGGGGGATGGGTGTTGTGGGAAAATTGTTTTCTGCCAGGATCCCGGTGTCATATTGGGGATGATGGAAGAGAACGCGTTCAAAGCAAAATCGCTGAAGTTTTCTGGATATCGCATTCAGGGCAAACGCCTGTCCTACGCCAATGGCCTGGACAACACTGTGTTTTGAACCAATGAGCCCTTTGCACCGGGCTGCTGAAAAACCAATGCGAATCCATGGATGGTTCAAAATTTCATCAATGGCCTGGTCTGTGAGAAATTCATTCATGATCCGCCGGGTTTCTATGGCTATCTGGACTGCCGCAACCCTGCCCTTATAATGCTGATGGATATAAGCATGTTTAAGGCGGTCAAAGGCCTCCCGGCAGTTGGTCTGGGCTGCTGCGGCAAATTTCCATGCCCCGATGGAGGTGCCAAGCAGGTGCAAAGGCCTTGTCCGGCCCGAAAACCACTGGGAAAAAATTGCGGAATCCAGTCCGTAAATGCTGAGCCATTTGGCTGCGCCCGATGCCCCGAGCATGGCATCGATATCATCAGGAGAAAGACCATTTTCTTTGATATGCTGGTAAGCTGTTGTGCCGGCAAGAATGGTGAGATTGTCTGACATGGGGAATTACCTTACATTTATTTTTTTTTATGTCCTTGTAACAAGCATTGTTCTTATCCCTTTCGGGATGTTGGCCCTGGGGTATGTTGTTGTCTGATTGTTAATGCCCATGACCGGGGCCTCATATTCCGGGCGTGAGTTTAGACTATTCATTTGGGCAAACAAACAATTTTATTACAACCTGATTGATATCTTATACAAAAAAAGTTACTTGTTACAAAACATATAATTTTTATCATCAATCAGAAAATTGAACAGTCAGGGTGCTTGAAAATCATTCAGGAAACCAAGTCTCATGTTAAATGTCAGCGGGTATGGCATAGGCCTTCAGGGCAATTACCTGCTGAAAACAATGGGGGAATAGCAATATGCTTGAAATTGAAAACGTCGTTTTGTTACTTGTTGATATTCAAGGGAAATTAGCACATTTGATGGACAGAAAAGAACTCTTGTTCAAGAACGTCCAAAGGTTGATTAAAGGAGTTCGGACTTTAGACATTCCTGTTCTATGGGTAGAGCAGAATCCCCAGGGATTAGGGCCGACAATTCCTGAAATTGCCGCTATGTTGTCCGATATTCAACCTATCAGCAAAATGAGCTTTAGTAGTTGCCGGAATGACCGCTTTTTGAAAACACTGAACGATCTGGATCGTAAACAGGTATTGATTTCAGGTATTGAAGCACATATTTGTGTTTATCAAACAGCCGTTGACCTCGTGGATATGGGATATGAGGTCCAAGCTGTAGTTGATGCTGTATCCTCAAGAAGTATAGAAAATAAAGAAATCGGTTTGCAAAAAATGAGAGATTCCGGTGTCAGTTTGACAAGTGTTGAAACCGCACTGTTTGAACTGCTTAAAGTGGCTGAAGGAGAGCGATTTAGGGAGATTATAAGAATTGTAAAGTAATGGGTCCGCCAAATAAGCCGAGTGTGCTGTATCCTTTTAACTATATAGATTTTAATACAAATATCAAAGTGCAAATTTTTAAGGAGTTGTATGTCTCATTCATCCGAACCCCAACCGACCTCATTGCCCGACAGACCTGTCCTGGTCACCGGCGCTACAGGCTATGTGTCAGGGCGGCTCATCCCGCTTCTTCTGGCATTCGGCTGCAGGGTCCGGGCCATGGGAAGATCCCTTGAAAAAGTGGATACCTGCTGGGCCGATGCAGGTGAATTGAAATTTCCGGAATGGGCGCATTGCGGGGATTCAGACTATTCCGGGGGCACCCTGCTCAAATGCGGGTACAAGGCGACAGCTGAGGCCGAGCCCCAAGATATCTGGCCTTGTATCCAGGCCATCGGCGGGGAAACGGGGTATTATGCCGCAGACCTGCTCTGGGAAATCCGGGGAGTGATGGATAGTCTTTCAGGAGGCGTGGGGCTTAACAGGGGCAGGCGGTCTGCCAAAGAGCTCCGGATAGGCGATGCCCTGGATTTCTGGCGGGTGCTGGATTGTAATCCCCCAGGGCGTCTGTTGCTGCTTGCTGAAATGAAAATGCCGGGCCAGGCTCTTCTGGAGATCTCCCTGACCCGAATTTCAGAAAACGAATGCGAAATCAGTCTGTTGTCCAGATTTTTACCCACAGGGATTTTCGGTATTGTCTACTGGTATGCGCTTTACCCCTTTCACCAATATGTATTTTCCTCAATGCTCAAAGGTATTGTGAAGTCCGCAGGGGTTAAACTATCGAAAGGACCCTGGCGGTTCACCCCTAAAATCTCATGATACTTTTCACTACAATTTTTCCATATATATTTTATCGATTCAATTTAAGGTGTTAACATATTAGTTTGGGTAGAGAGTGTTCGTGTTAAAGGCCTGACAATTTGTTATCGTCTTCCTTGTTTTAGGTATTATTTCCTGATATTATGAAATTAAATTATAAGGCTATGTTCCCTTTAGTTAACCGAACGAATGCCCGTTAATGACAAAAGACGCTGTAGTAACGCTTTGAACCTGTTTTGATAGACATTGAAGTTTTCAAAGGGAAACTCCTTTAACCATTTACCTTTAATTGATTCTCAACATCTAAAGGGGACATGGCTGATCACAAAGGAGGGTGCCATGAAAAGAACGAGTATCTTTGGAACGCAGGCAGATCGGGGTGGACGTAGAAAACTCAAAGACCGTCGTTATTTCCCAGCTGTCGCGCCCGGACCGGAGCAGAGAACCGGACTTAAACGGCGCAGCGGCACAGACCGGCGGCGAAGTTACAGATAGACCGGGTCTTCACAGGTGGCGGTCTGTTTGCTTTTAGCTTGGAAATAAAGGTGTTATCTTTTTGTAATAGAAGAGGTGATACAAAATAGCAGCCATGGGCTGACCTATTTTTTTATTGTGGGGCAGCCGTGGGGCAGCCCACAACGAAAGTTCAAAGATCTGTAAGGGTTACACATAGTTTCTTTATAAGAAAGTTTGGGTAAGTTACTCAGATCTTTCAAGCTTTGTTGAGGGCTGTGCCCGGCAGTTGATATGCCAGGCCGGCCCATGGCCGTTATAGAAAAATAATCTGAGGCTTGGTGGATTTTACTTCCCAAAGTAGATTCTCGTATGCATTCCCCATTGTTCCGGCAGAATTCATTTTCATCATGAAAAGCCTGTTTGATAATTGATGAATCGGCTGCAATCTCATGAAATTTAATTTTTATTTTCATGAGATTTTGCTTTGAACCCTGATTACCAAACAAGTTCTAAAAGAATTTTCCAAAAAGGTGATGGACAATCGGATCATTACCGCAGTCACTGTTTTTTCAGAGCAGGACAGGTTTTCCCGGCGACGGGATCCAGACTGGGTTCCGGAAAAAGGCTTTCCGGATGAAGGAGAAAAGGGGGCGCGGATTATCTCTACAACCAGGCCGGTGTTCCATATCTATCTGCCCCGGGTCCAGGGCACAGACACCGCCGAGCCGGAGAGCAAAAAGAGTGATGAGCCACATAGGGGAACAGAGACCGTCCTTCTGGTTGAAGATGAGGTTTCCATCCTTTTTCTTCTTAAAACAGTTCGGGAAATTCTCAAGTAATGCTCTGGCCCGTCCGGGCCACCCTGTCCTTTACGGTAAAAAATTTATAGACGGAAAATACAAAATGATTTTCTGACGATCCCAAAATATGAAGGACGGCTGGATTTATCTGCATGATTTTGACATACTGAGATCCATGGGCTGACTTGGCCTATCAACGCCTATATTCAACCCACAACAAAGATAGAAAGAATCCAGTTAGTTGCCGGAGACTTTCAAATAAAAGGTATAGATATAAGCAAAGAAGACCAAATACCATCAATGATCAACATGCGGAGTCAGGAGGTCAATATGACGGACGGTGAAAAGGGTGGCGTAAGCCGCCGGGGTTTTCTAAAAAGGGTGGCTGCCGGAGGCGCAGCAATGCTTCTGCCCGGTACCGTGAGCGCATCCCGGCAAGGTGATGAGCTGGCTTCCCTGCATGATTTATCAAAGTGCATCGGCTGCGGAGAATGCGTTTCAGCCTGCACGGAACAGAATGGGTACAAATATCCGGAACCCCAAAAGCCTTTTCCAAAGATGTATCCCAGCAGGGTCAAGGTGGCGGACTGGTCAGACCGCCGGGATGTGGAGGAGCGGCTTACGCCCTACAACTGGCTGACAATTCAAACTGTAGAGGTTGATTGGCAGGGGCAGTCTTATGAAATTAATATTCCCCGACGCTGTATGCACTGCCAGAATCCGCCCTGTGCCAACCTATGTCCCTGGGGGGCCTGTGCCCGGGAGAACAATGGGGTGGTGCGCATTAATACCGATATCTGTTTAGGCGGTTCCAAGTGCAAATCGGTCTGCCCCTGGGATATTCCCCAACGCCAGACAGGTGTTGGGCTTTACCTTAAGCTCATGCCGGGATATGCCGGAAATGGCGTCATGTATAAATGTGACCGCTGCTTTGAGCTTGTGTCCGACGGTGATGTGCCGGCCTGTGTCAGTGAATGCCCCGAAGAGGTCCAGTTCATCGGCCCCAGGCATGATATTCTGGCCCGGGCCCATGGTCTGGCTAAAACCTTTGCCGGAGACCTTGATGAAAATGAATTCATCTATGGTGAATATGAGAATGGCGGTACCAATACCATTTATGTCTCTCCGGTTCCCATTCCTTTGCTGGCCAAGGCCCTGGAAGCAGGTCCGGGAAATCCGCATATGGATCCGGTGAAAGATATGATGGCCCAGGATGAGTTCCTGGGGATGGCCGCTTTGGCAGCTCCGGTGGCCGGTGTGGCTGCAGGACTTTTGACGGCCGGGGCAAAATTTATCAAGTCCGGACAACAAGACAAGGAGGAAACCCATGAATAGCATGTTTCCCAAGTGGCTGAACCGGATCATGCTTGCCGTGATGACGCTTTTAGCCCTGACCGGGTTTGCCCAGATGCCCATTTTCAAACGGTATTACATTGCGGATATTCCAGGGTTTGGCTGGCTTGCGGCCTTTTATACCACCCACAAAATACACTATATTGCTGCTGCCGTTTTCCTGGCTTTGCTCTTTTGGATGGCGACGGTTTATCTGTTAAACCACCGAAAAACGTGGCGGCCCACAGCCATGGGGCGGGTGCGCCTGGCCATTCTGGCGCTGATCGTGGTGACCGGAATATTGCGAACAGTAAAGAATTTGCCTGACCATGGTTTCAGTCCCATAACGGTCATGGCTGTTGACTGGATACACCTGGCCGCTGCCATGCTGCTGGGCATAACCGCCATCCTTGCCCGGATAGGACCATGGCGACGCAACGGGGTCTATGCAACACGCCACTATTTAGATCATTCCTAGGTCAATGGCTTTGATCACCTGTTTGGCTTCGGTAAACCCATGGTCCTTGTCAAGGGCGGCCTGGAAATAGGTCTTGGCTTTGGTGGCGTTTTTGGCGTCCAGGTAAAGACGTCCTATGTTGTAATAGATATAAGGCTCGTCCGGGTGGATTCTCAATGCTTTTTTGTACTGTTTCATGGCCTCTTTTATGTCGCCCTTTTTCCGGTAAAGCACCCCCAATGTATTAAAGACGTTCAATGAATTGGTCCCGGAAGCTAAAAGCTCATTGAGCATGTCCTCGGCTTTTCCCAGTTTATCGGTATCCATATAGATTTCTGCCGCGATCCGGGTACACTCCTCAGCCTTCTCAACGACACCCATGGCCCTGTATACCATGGCCATGGCCTTGTATGCTTTGACGAAAAGCCGGTCCAGACGAGTTGCCTTTGAAAAGGCCTCTATGGCTTCGTGATGCTTGTTTTGAGCCGTTTTGATGTAGCCGATGTTGTAATAATATTCCGGATTTTCTTTCTGGTTGACCAGGGCTTGGAATAACTCCAGCGCCTTTTTGTATTCTTTTTGTTCAATGAGTTTGAGGCCTTTTTTTACACTTAGCTCGACCTGGTGGATGACAGGATCTTCAAGCTTTCCCAAGGCCGTGGCCAACCTCATTTTCATGGCCTTGGGATTATAGGGAATGACAAAAAGGCCGCTGACGCCTGCCTGGCCTGCCTTGATGACCTTGATTTTGGTAAATGCGCTGTCTGTTAAAAAAAAAGGCAGATCGCCTAATCGTTCTTCTTTTCTTAAGATTTTCAACAGCGCAAGGCCCGACATATCACTCATATCATAGGCAGCAATGGCACATCCGACGTCGGATGATTTTAACACTGCCCACCCGTTATCTGCACTGTCGGCAGTGATGATTCGGGTGTATCCGATTTTTTTCAGGGCTGTTAAAAGTCTGTCCTGCTCCAGGGCATCTTCGGTGATGGTGAGAATTGACGGGTGGGTCATATCTATTCCTATAATTTGTCCAGCATTGGGCGATTGCTTTTAGGCGTTCCCGGCCGGTGCATCAGAAAACGATCCGCCAGAAGTTCCTTGATTTCGTATACGGCATCGGCATCCCGGCGTTCTGCCATCTGAAAAAAAAACAGGCGGATCTCTTCTCCGGTATACTGGTTAATTTTATCGGCTATGGTTCTATACCTATCATCCAGATGCCGGTCGATGTCAAGCGCCAATTGCTCCAGAAACAGCTCCCCCCAGGAATTGAGGGCCAATAGTTCAATTTGCCCCACACCGCAGTGTGAATCCGGGCAAACCAGCAGAATCAATATTTTAGTCCATTGGGCATCGTGTTCAAAGCAGCCGTCAAAAAGAGGTTTGACCGGCTGCATCACCAGATAGAGGGTATCTGTGGATATTTCTTGATCCCGGCTTTCATAAAGCTTGAGTTGGGTTGCAAGTTTAATGTGGGTTTTATTTCTTTGATAAAGCCGGTTTTCCATAATCCATCCCACCAGGCCCAGAAAATTTTTGGATGTGTGAATAACGCTTTCAGTGCTTGTTTTTGAAAACGCGGCATTTAATAGCCATTCCCCCATTGAATTTTGTTTTATTGAAAGAGATGGAATTGTTTGCCGGGTCAAAAAATTTGAACTTTCCGAAATTTTGTCTGCTTGTGTGTTCAGGCGCGCTTTGACTTTGTTATTCAGAATTTTCATATTTCGTTGTTCCGTCAGGGGCAGGTCTTTTTCAACAGCCTTTCCTTTGGCATGGATTTGTTCGTACATCCCGGCCAGGCGTTGAATTACGTTTGTGTCAAAGAACTGTTTTCCCTTTTCAGGCCAGTTCGGATATGACATCAGTTTCTGGACTTCGGACGGAAGGATGTTCCAGGTTCGGATATATTTGTCCAACAATTGCTTTTTGGGTGATCCCGGTTCAGGCAACCTGACTCTGGGATAACTGCAGAGCCTGAAAAATATGGCGGTTTTTATAAGTTTCAGCCCATCGCGGGCATGGGCCTGGTGGTAGTGGAGCACTCTATCGAAAACAATTTTATAAGGATCGCTTTCGCAGTCGTCAATGCCGGCTTTTGCAAATTTTTGTTTGAGTTCGTCGCACAGGAGCATGGCGCTGTTTTTTTCGTCGGTGATGTGGGAAAAAATCATGGTGGCTTTAAGCAGCGCCTTGACCGGATCTTCTTTGGATTTGCAGATATGCCAGCGGATGCCCTGGTAAATGTCTTTGATGGACGGCTTTTCGACTTTGCCAAGATCAATGAAATCTTTTAATAAAAAAGTCAGTTCAGGCAGCCGGAACAGGTGGCTGACCAAGCGGTCGTATGTACCCTGCTGCATATTTCCAGGCAGAAGGGTCCATATTGGAATTTTACCGGCAATCATTAAAAACGTCCGGTAAAATTCTTCTTTAAGAAACAGCTTGGGGGCAATCATTGTTTCAGGCCCTTCAAATCCGGCATAGCAGTCTTTTCTGATATCTGCCTGATCCATGATGAAAAACGTCACTTCCTGATCAAATTTTTCCCTGGAAAATTTAACGATGTGGTTGAGTTTTTTTTCAAGGTTGTAATATCGTTGTTCGGTAAAGCAGGTTTTGTCAATGATGACCCAATAATCAAAATCCGACTGGGCCGATTGGGTAAAGGTGCCCAGGGAACCGATGTGGTAAAAACCAAGTACGCAGGGATTTTTGATGTCCGTGTCAGTGTCGAGAATATCCCGGGGAACCCCTCCTTTATCCAGCACAGCTTTGTAAAATCCTGAATTTTTGAAATTGTAGATGCCGCAGGCTTCAGGCGGATCCGGCACATACCCCGGAAGTTGCGGATGGTTAATGTGAATGAGAAAAGGAATTTTGATGAAAAGTTCAAGCTTTGGGCCTGAAAGGTACCGTAACGCCTCGCGCATCCTCACCACGTTGTAATTGGAAAAGGCCGCTTTCATCCTGGTGAGCTTGGCCGCCAGGGTGTTTTCTATGGGTGCTGAAGACGCATGCATGGCCTGTCCCGGCTTTCTGGTGAGTAAATCATTTGAAAAGATAATACAAAATGTCTAAGATTATATAGTGATATTATAAAAACGATTTTTTATTATTTTCAAGTTAAGTTTTAACATGGAGCATGAATGGGCCAAAAGGATACCTCTCATACCGGCATTGATCTGGATGTCATTTGCATCAACGAACTGGTCAAAAGAGATGAAGGTGCCACGGAAGAATTTAAGGACAACCTACGTTCTGACCCACAGGATTATCGGGTCTACCTAAGTGGCATTCTTAAAAGGATGCAGGGCAGGGAGGCGTTTTTAACCTTTTCCCAACAGATCAACGACGTTAATCACATACTGAATATGGATTATTCCTCTGCAGGGGATATTGCCCGGGTGATTTTGAACGACCTGAGTTTGACCGCACAGGTGCTGAAACTTGTGAATTCCTCAATTTACCGGCAATTTTCAAACAAAGGTATTTCCACCATCTCCGAGGCCATGATCATATTGGGTACGGATGAAATTCGGGAGTTGGCCGCCGGGCTTAAGATCTTTGAGATGATGAAATCAAGGGCCAATTCATTGATTTTGAAAGAGAAAATGCTCAAAAGCCTTCATCGCAGTGCCGTGGCCAGGCAGATTGAAAGGGAACAGGGGGGCCGGACTTCGGATGCCTTTCCTGTTTCAGCCATGCTGTATGAGCTGGGGGAATACCTGGTGGCGCTTCTGGACCCGGGGACTTACATTAAGGTCGAGGTGGCCTTGGAAGAAGAAGGACTGTCAAGGGAAACTGCGGCTAAAATGATTTTAGGCTTAAACTATTTTGAACTCGGGCAGATGGTTGCTTTAAAATTTAATTTGCCCCCGAAAATTGTTCAGGCCATGCGGCCGGTTCGGTTGACTGCCGGACAGAGCTTGAAAATCGGACCAAAAGAAGAAGCCAGATATCTTTGTGCCTTTGTCTATGAACTATGTAATATCCCTGTGCCGGGAAATGACCCTGTTTCCCTTGATGCCGCAGGTAAACTTGTGGATAAGTACTGCGGTGTTCTGGCTTTTGATGCCCGGCAGGCACTGGAATTGACTTGTTCGGCCATGGATCGGGTGATGCGGCATGCTGAAATTCTAGGAATTGAACCTGTACAGCCCACATCCACATCTGTGAAAACCGATCCAAAGTTAAAAAATAAGGATGTATTGGATCAGGGTATCAGGCGTGTGGAAGAGGCGTTAGATGAAGGGCTGAGCATCCATGAAATTTTTACCCGGCTTATTGATACCATGGCCCAATGCTTTTGTTTTAACCAGATTGTTATCAGTATCAGAAAAAAAGAGACCAACACCATGGAGCCCCGGTTTGTCCGGGGGGAAAAACGGCCGGATGGATTCGGCAAAACCATGGGATTTAAAATTGAACCGGCATCCGGTATTTTCAACAACGCCATTGAGCGGAAAATCGATATTATTGTCAAAGATACAAAAAAAGAGTTTTCCCGGCATCAAATTCCTTGCTGGTACATGAAAAAAATCGCAGGCCCCTTTCTGGTAATGGGCTTCGGCATTTTTCCTGTGTTTGTGGAAGGCAAAATTGTCTCTATGGTTTATGTGGACTGGGATGAAAAAACACCGGCTCCGGACCGGAATACGTTGACGTCTATCCAGGGGTTCAGAAGACAGATGATCAGGGCCTTTACCCTTCACGCCAGATAAACGGGCGCTTACAGGCATATTCGACCTTTTATTTGCTTTTGATTTGTACTATACCATGATCCATGAATACGGATTGCGAAAAACCGGTTTTTTATTCCGTGGGACGGTCTGTGGCCGATCCCGTTCGCCAGACGGAAATAAAAATTAAGCGCTCCGTGTTTGTCTGCAGGCTCAGCTATGCGGATACCATTGAAGGTGCCAAGGAGTTTATTTCCAACGTCTCCAAAGAATACAAAACAGCCACCCATAACTGCTGGGCTTATGTGGTGGGCGATTCCGGGCAGATCAGTCATTGCTCGGATGCGGGTGAACCGCCGGGTACGGCCGGCAAACCCATGCTCAATACGCTGTTATCCCATCAGATGACCTGTACTGCAGCGGTTGTTACCCGGTATTTCGGCGGGGTGAAGCTTGGGGTTCGAGGCTTAATTGAAGCCTATGCCCTGGCTGTGGAGGAAACCATTGGCCAGGCCCCCCTGGTCCGCTTGGTGAAAACTCAGTCTTTCCAAATTTGTCTGGATTACAGCCTGAATGATTCATTTTTAAACCGCATCAGCGCCTTGAAGACCACAATTGCCCAAACGGATTATACAGAAAAAGTCACCCATGAGCTGGCTGTGGAATTGTCCGATCTTCCTGCCCTGGAATCATTGCTCATTCAATACCAACGCCAGGGACTTTTGGACTACACGAAAATAACTGCCTGATCGTTTGGCGTGTGTATCCCCCAAAAATGATTTTCCCCGTATCTGTTTTCCATCCGATTAAAAAGTATTGACACCCAGAGAAATTTCAGTATTCTTTAATCTAAATAAGAAATACTGAATTTGGTGAATAAATGAAAATCAAGCTGGGCCCTTTGCTGCGGGCCATTCGAAATTCACGGCATCTGACCATCAAAGAGGTGGCCTCAAAAGCCGGGGTCAGTTCAAGTCTGTTGTCCCAGATTGAACGCAACCGTATATCTCCGTCCTTGGATACCCTGCTGGAATTGCTGGAAGTTTACGGGGTCTCTCCGGAGAAGTTTTTTAAAGATTATGAAACCATGAACCGGGTGGAGATTATAAAAAAGGACCAGCGCCGGGTTTACCAGCGCAAGGGGTTTAAATATGAAACCCTGTGCGGACTCAGCCAATCCAAAGGAAACCATTCCTTTACCGCCTTTTTTCTTGAGCTTGCACCGGGACAGCAGCGGGGGGATAAGAAAGACGGACACCTTGGCCGGGAGCTGGGGATTGTGGTCAACGGTTCCGGCCAGTTAATTTACGGCGGGGATGTCTACGATATCAGTAACGGAGATGCCCTCTCTTTTTCGTCTCAGATACCCCATGTGATTAAAAATGCCGGTGACGATCTGTTTCAAGCCTACTGGATTGTCACACCGGCGGACGGTGAAGATTATTTTGGTGAAGGAAATAACAAATAACAGCCATGGGCTGATCTGGTCTATCAACACCCAGACCCAACCCACAACGAAACATGAAGGTAATTAAATCTTTATTTTGACTTTCATATAAATGGAGAGTGCCATGGGAAAAACAATTGCTGAAAAAATTTTTGACTCCCACCTGGTGGACAAACCCTTCGGGGATGTCAGCGTGCTGCGTCTGGACCGGGTTTTCTGTCATGAAATTACCACCCCGACTGCGGTCCAGGACCTGGTTGCAAGGGGAAAAGACCGGGTGTTCGATCCGGACAAAATCAAGGCGGTGATTGATCATGTTTCACCGGCCAAAGATTCCAAAACCGCCATGCAGGGGAAAATTCTGCGGGACTGGGCCCTTCGTCACAACATAAAAGATTTCTTTGATATCGGTGAAAACGGGGTCTGCCATGCCCTGTTTCCTGAAAAAGGGTTTGTCCGTCCCGGGTTTACCATCATTATGGGCGATTCCCATACCTGTACCCATGGGGCATTTGGTGCCTTTGGGGCGGGCGTGGGCACCACCGACCTGGAGGTGGGGATTTTAAAGGGCGTGTGTACCTTTAAACAGCCGGAAACATTTAAAATTGAAATTACCGGAACCCTTCGGCCGGGCGTATATGCCAAGGATATTATTCTTGAGGTGATTCGTCAGATTACAGTGAACGGGGCGACCAACATGGTCATTGAGTTCGCAGGACCCGTGGTGGATGCCATGGGTATGGACCAGCGTATGACCCTGGCCAATATGGCTGTGGAGGCCGGTGCCACATCGGGCATCTGTCTGCCGGATATGACAACTGTGGAGTATCTGTGGCCTTTCATAAAGGATGAGTTCAAGACCCCCGAAGATGCCCTGGCAGAATACTCCCGGTTCTGTTCCGATCCGGATGCCGTCTATGCCAAAACAAAGACCATTGATGTGAGTACCCTTGAACCCCTGGCGACCTTTGGATTCAAACCGGACAATGTTAAACCGGTATCCCAGATGGCCGATACGCGGGTGGACCAGGTTTACATCGGCTCCTGTACCAATGGGCGCCTGGAGGATCTTCGTGAGGCGGCCGTCGAGGTGGCAGGTAAAAAAATCCATCCCGGTTTGAGGGCGATTGTCTCTCCGGCCACACCTGATATTTTTAGTGCGGCACTGGATGAAGGCCTGATTAAAATTTTCATGGATGCCGGATTCTGCGTCACCAATCCCACCTGCGGTGCCTGTCTTGGGATGAGCAACGGGGTTCTGGCCGAAGGGGAGGTCGCTGCGTCCACCACCAACAGGAATTTTAACGGACGGATGGGCAAAGGCGGCATGGTTCATCTTGTAAGCCCGGCCACAGCCGCAGCCACGGCACTCCATGGTGTGCTCACTCACTCTGACCGGTTTAAAAATTAGGGAGGGACTATGAAAGATTTTAAAGGAAAAATGCTCTGCCTGGACCGGGCAGATATCAATACCGACGAAATTATACCGGCCAAATATCTGACCGAAATATCCAAAACCGCCTTAAAGCCCCACTTGCTTGAAGATCTGGTGCTGGATGGCTTTAATGCTGAAACGGATCTCAAGGATGTCCGTGTGATTGTAACCCGGAGTAATTTTGGTTGCGGCTCTTCCCGGGAGCATGCGCCATGGGCTTTGGAAGTTAACGGCATTAATGTCGTGATTGCCACGAGCTTTGCCCGGATTTTCAGGCAGAATATGTTTAATTGCGGCATGATGGCCATTGAATTGTCTGAAGATAAGATTCAGGCCCTGTTCGAGGTGGGGGCAGGCAAAACTGCTCAGCTCTCCGCAGACGTTGAAAATCAAACCCTTACCGCAACAGATGCCGGCGGCAACGAATTGAAAATTGAATTTCCTATTTCACAGTTCGACAAAACCCTGGTGGAGACCGGGGGGTGGGTAGAGTTTGCAGATAAAAATTATTAATTCGCCTCTGAACGGAAACCGCGTATTTGGCCGGCTCGTTAGCGGCGCGTATGCTGCTTACAAAGTTGCCCGGATGCAAGGCGCATAAAAACATAACCCCTCACAACCATATGGTTGTGAGGGGTTATGTTTTTTGTTAACCTTATCTTGAAAAGAAGATCAATCGTCAGTAAACAGCCATGGGCTGACCTGGTCTATCGGCACCCTGACTCAGCCCACAACAAAGATAGAAAGAATCCGGTTAGTTGCTGGAGACTTTCATATAAAACGGTCACGGACCGTCCTTGGTCTTTGACTGTGGCTCGCCACACAACGAATATTTAAACATCTCTGTGGGTTACAGAGAGTTCCTTATAAAATGAAAGGATGTAACCATGAAGTTTAAAATCTATGTCGTTTTTTTAGTACTGGCAATAACTATATCGTTTAATTTGAATGTCGTTGCAGCTTCAGAAAGTCACCGTAATGCCGCGGGGCAATTACTCGATACAATGGATCTCAATACTCTTTTGGCCGGAACAATCGAAAGTATGTTACAGTTAGAGTTATCACAAACCCCTGCCTTGCAGCCATATGAAAATACCATGAGGCAATTTTTCAACAAATATATGAGCGGAGAAAGTTTAAGAGAAGATTTTATTGATATTTATGTTGAAGCGTTTACGGAAAAAGAGATCAATGAACTCAATGCGTTTTACAGCACGCCGACAGGACAAAAAGCCTTAAAAAAATCCCCTGCCATGATGGCCCAGGGTGGGAAAATCGGTCAGCAGAGAATTCAAGAAAATATTTCTGAGTTACAAATGATGATTCAAGAAGAAGCCAAAAGAATCCAAAAGCTACAACAAACTCCTGGGTGAACGGTAGTCCCTGGACAACCGGAACCCGTTCTTTTTCAATGGGGTAGGCGGTTGCTTTGCCGCCGTTGACTAGGATGGGCTGAGCGTTTCAGCTATAGTCTCGATTTTTAGAGGGGATGGATGTTAAAACGATTTCTTATTTTACCGATACTATTATTTGTTGGCTATGGAATCTTTCAAAGTGGTGATTTTGCAACAATTGCTTCCGGCATTGCCATCTTTATTGTCGGTATGTTTTTTATGGAGGATGGTTTTAAGTGCTTCACCGGAGGGATTCTCTCAAAAATACTGAGTAAAACTACGAATACGATTCCCAAAGCGATTTTCAGCGGGTTTTTTGCCACAGCAATTGTCCAGAGTTCATCTCTTATATCTGTCATTGCAATATCTTTCTTGTCCGCTGAGCTTATAGCCTTGGGTCCGGCTGTAGGCATTATCTTCGGTGCAAATATCGGCACCACTGCTACGGCATGGATTGTTGCGGTTTTCGGTATGAAAATTAAAATTTCAGCATTTGCCCTGCCAATGATCGTCTTCGGCGTTCTGTTCACTTTTTTTAACAACAGAACGTATAAAGGTATCGGCAATATTCTGCTTGGCCTTGGATTTATTTTCCTGGGTATCTCTTTTATGAAAGAGGGGTTTGAAACTCTGAAAAGCGGTATTGATTTGTCGCAATATAGTATTGGCGGATTTACGGGAATATTGGCATATATTTTTGTCGGAGCAGCAGCGACAATTATTATTCAGTCGAGCAGTGCCACCATGGCCCTGATTATTACAGCTGTGGCGACCGGCCAGATAGACTACGTAAGTTCAATCTCTCTTGCCATTGGGGCAAATCTTGGAACCACTGTAACGGCTGCCCTGGGTGCTGTGACCTCAAATGAAAACGGCAAGCGCTTGGCCGTTGCTCATTTCATATTTAACATGATTACGGCATTCATTGCCGTGGTTTTTATGAAATATTTAATGCAAAGTGTTGATCTGATCAGTGGATATGTCGGGATAACCGATCAGGATATTGCTATGAAATTGTCATTATTTCATACTATTTTTAACAGTCTCGGTGTTCTTGTATTAGCGCCGTTTGTACACCAACTGGTTAATTTTCTCGAAAAACTATTTGTTGTGCAGGACGACAGGCGCTGGAGGCCACGATATCTTGATGAGGAAGTGATTAAAACGCCTGGACCCGCCATTGCCGCACTCTATAAGGAGGCAGGGCATATGTTTGACGGAACATCAGAGATCATTATTCAAGCCTTGCGACTGCATCGTCATGAAGTGTTTTCTGATTGTGATATGGATGAAGCCCTGAAAACAGTCAAAGAGACGGATATAGACATTGATGATCTTTATGAGAGAAGAATCAAGTTCCTCTATAGCGATATTTTGAAGTATTCCATATTGGCTGAGAAAAATATGAATAAGGAGCAGCGCCACAAGGTCTACAAAATAAAACTTGCCAGCAGGGACATGATCGAGGCCATTAAGGATATCAGGGAGTTACAGAAAAATATTGCAGGTTATATGGCAAGAGACAATGAAAATATCAAAAACGAATACAACTTCCTGCGCAAGGATATAGCGCAACTGCTTCGTATTATTGCCTGTTTGAGAAAAGATCCGGGAGATCTGGAAAAAATAACCGATCTGGAAACAGCAAAAGAGCAGAATAAAGGCCTGGACATTATTGCTGCAAAAAGGCTGAGTGTTTTGTTAAGAGAGGGAAAAATTACTGAGTCTATGGCTTCTTCACTGCTTAATGATGGTACGTATACAAGCCAAATTGCAGAGAATTTAATAAAAAGTGCTGACATTCTCTGGGGTAATTCGACAGAACATGATGCGGACAGCATAAGAGATTCACTAGTGCCGCCTCAACATGGTTGAGTCTCGAAAAAGGGAACTATTTGTGACTACGTTACGGGATATTTACCCGAGGACATGGATGGGCAATATTTTTTGAAGGTTTTTTATTGAATTTCTTTTGTATAGGCTCCTTGTCGTTGATCAAGAATTGACGAAGATGCAAGAAAAATTAGCCGATTGATGGTCAAGCCCGTGTGCAGGAGCTGGAATCAAAAATCATCAGTCTGACCTAATCCCTGATTGATGGGGGCCTCCAAGCAGAGGCTGACCGTACTCTGATCCTCTACAAGCTTGATGAAATCGAAAAACAGACCCGCCGCCTTCAGGTGCTCAAATTTCAACTGCATCAACGGCTGTCAGGCTGAGCATCAGCACCGTGATCGTTACGGCATTAGTGTTATTTTTCCTTACCCGGATTATTGTGGAGCAGCCGTTATTAATTTGTAATTTGGGGACACCTTACGCATTTTTCTTTCGATCTGGCTTTTTGGGCCTGAGTCGTCTGTCTAAATAGTCTCCAATTTCTTTACAAAAGTCATTTTTCCCAACGGTCGACCGTTACGTTCAGGCTTTCTGAACAATTCGATTTTTGATTCTTTAATGTCAGAAGAGAAAAAAATTCCCCAAGGTGTATTAACAATCTCGAGCAAGGGCCTTGTTTTGACAAGAATGTCATCCTCCCCATCCATATGTGCCCCGGCGCTACCCCACTTCCAATCCTCAGGACGTTTTGCAAAACCGGCACGGACTGGGTTCTTCTCAATATACCGCGTGCATGCCAGCAAGTAACTTTCTTCCATGATAAATGATGCGAACCTTCCCTGCCATAAATGACCGCGCCATCCTTCTCTTAGATCTCCGGTGTGCCTCCCCGATGGCCAGATTTAATCCATCCTTGGTTTCAGGAACTGCAATAAGGTGAATGTGATTGGGCATCAGGAAATAGGCCCATATATCAACCTTATACCTAAAAAATGCAGCGTCTAAGCTAAGTCAAAAGGACAGAGCCCGTGGCCTCACCATTAGACAATTTTGTACCCCAAAAAGAGGCAAATTTCATTAAAATCGAGTCAGTATTGCTAATGCCCCCCCTCCAGTAGCTGATTCTTGATTCCAAACGACTATCAAAAGCGTAGCTTAGGTATACCAATCCATTGGCTCAGTTGTCTCTTTAAATTTTTTACGCCGCAGATGGATCGGTCAAATAAATTCCAACTGCATGATTGCCCTCTCCAGGCTCATCCATCG
>NZ_KB893108.1 GCF_000373985.1 Desulfobacter curvatus DSM 3379 | reverse complement strand
GGATGTCCGCAACCCGCGCAGCGAATTTATGCTGAAAGAATTCGAAGACATTGTATTGGGACAAATGCAGTTGCCGGACGGAAATAACTATGGCTTTGTATCCGAGCTAAATGATCTTCAAAAAGATATTCTTTTCATTCTGGACGTTCCACTTCATTACTATGATTACCAATACTTGGGCAACTCAAGCTGAATTAATGGTGGAGCAATCAATGACAATGAAGGGTGAAAAACGAAAAACGCACATTTTCAAAGAGCGAAATCCAAGTGATATGAGAAAGAGATGGAGTAATTTTTGTTTATTTATCCGTAACTATGAAGCCCGGACAAAAGAAAATTCACACCGAAATAGGTGAACAGAACCCCTAAAAATCCGATGATGGAAACAATGGCAAGATTTTTTCCATGCCACCCGCGCATCAGTCGCAAATGTAGGAAAATGGCGTAAATAAACCAGGTAATCAAAGACCAAGTCTCTTTAGGATCCCAGGACCAATATTTGCCCCAGGCGGAATTGGCCCAGACAGAGCCTGTGATAATACCAATGGTCAGGAAAAGAAATCCAAAAACGATCATCTGGTAAGTCAATTCATCAATGGTATCCCAGTCCGGCAATTTTGCAAACAGCCGTTTTGTCTCGGGATCTTTGGGTTTGATGAAATACATGAAGCTGAACCCAAAGGCAAGGGCAAAGCCTGCATACCCCAGAAAGCAGGTAATGACATGGGCAATGAGCCAGTTGGATTTCAGTGCGGGGATTAATGGCGTTATTTTTGATGTAATGGACGGATCAAAGCTGGCATAAGCAATACCCAGAAAAATCAAGGGAGAGACAAATACCCCGATGATGCTTTCCTTGTATTTAAATTCCACAAACACATAGAGGGCAGCGGCAGTCCATGAAAAGAAGACCAGGGACTCATACATATTGGAAAAGGGGGCATGCCCGTATCCCATATGGTAGGACTCTATCCAACGCAGTAAAATCCCGCCGGTATTGGCCACGAGCCCAATAACAATCACCCAGAATCCAAGCCGGGCAAGTGCCTGTTTTTTGAAAGAAAAAGATCCAATATAAAATACCGATGCCAAGGCATAGATAAATGTTGCAGCCGATAAAAGCAGGGATGAATTCATTTGCCTGATACTTCCTTTAATTCCTTTACAAGTTTTTTGACGGTCAAATTGGTGCTCTGGGCATTGCGGTTGGCCCGACCGGCCACCCACACCCGGGTACTGCCGGACCCGGCTTGTTCAAGGCCTATGCACACGGACTGGTGGGAAACAAAAAACGTGACCCAGCAGCCGATGATCATGAGAAGAAAGCCCGTGTACACAAAGGGGACGCCCGGGTCCTTTGTCACCTGAAGTCCGGTGTAATAGGCTTTGTCCCAGGATTTGACCTCAACGGTGAATCTGCCCTTTCGCATTTTATCAAAAGTGGGAAACTTGGTTGGCAAAACAATTTGGGCATTACGGCCATCGGTTGTATCAAGGCGCCCGATAAACGCCTCACCAAGGTTATGACCATTAAAGTCATAATGGGGCACAAACCCCTCAAATATAAAATTCCCGCCACCGGCCGGCAGGGGCACAACTCCACCGTTTTTTATGGTGTGAGTCTCAACCGCCCCGGTTTCACTGTCAGTAATTTCAAACAAGGCTTTATCAGGTGTGGTGGCACCATAGGACGCCTGGAAGATGTTAATGCCCTTGTATCTTAACGGATGGTTGACCAAAATATCTTCCGTAAAACTTTCCTGGTTGTTTTCAAGGACGGTTAAACTGGATTTAAATTCGTCCGGCGCGCCCGTATCGTAAAATTTAACCTGAAAATCATTGCATCGAACTGTGAACGGCAGCTTTATGGGCAACCGTGTATGGCTATCAAACACGGTATCTGCGGTTTGCCCTTCATCCAGGCGCAAATTGGCTTTAAAGCCTAATGCTGACCCGATCAGGGCGCCAGCAAGCAGCATAAGCACACTTGTATGGACCACGTAAACCCCAAGGCGGGACCACCGGCCTTTTTCCGCATACAAAATCAGAGTCGTGTCATCCGTCTTTTCAATCACTTTTCCGGTCCGTCCGCTGAGCATCTGTTTAGCCTGTTGCACAAGGCGCTCCATGGGAAGGTGACTGTCAAACTGCTGCCTGTTTTTAGCTTTTTCAAACCGCTGGGGATTGACTGAAATCTGTTTAGGAAAAATAATTTTCCAGGTCGCCGAAAGCCGGTCAATGGAACAGACTACAATATTAACGCATAATACCACCATGAGCAACAGATACCACCAGGCCTGATACATCCTGTCCAGATCAAGCACCTGGATCATGTTGTATAGCCCCGGGCCGTAAAGCCTGATATAGGCGTCCGGACTTGCGTTCTGCAAAACCACAGTCCCAATGATGGAGGTTCCGGCTAAAAGCACCAAGGTATAAACAGTGAGTTTCACCGAGGCAAAAAACATCCATATCTGATCGGCAAAGCTGTCTTTTTGTTTCAAAACAATTCTTTCACTAAAAAATTTGTACGAAAGCCACAAGTATATTCAAGCAACTTTCATGTTATGTTGTATGCCATATCCGGCAGCGCTTACCGGACCGATCCATATCAATCAACATATCGGCCTACCGTTGTTCGAGGGCTATTCCCCATCCAGTACTGCCTGCAGGTTGGATCTACGCTCAACCGAAGTCTGTACGGCCTGCCGGATCATGGGCATGCTGCCGAAAATAATCACTTTGTTCCGGGACCGTGTGATACCCGTATACAGTAGCTGCCGGGTAACAACCGGTGATATCCGTTCAGGGATAAGAATCAGCACTGTGTCAAATTCAGATCCCTGGCTTTTATGGACGGTCACGGCAAAACCGGGTTCACATTCAGGCAGATCAGATAACCTGAAATGCCTGGGACCTGATTGTTTTGCGTCAAACCAGGCAGTAGACTTCCCGTTTTCTTCCATGACCACACAGGTGTCACCGTTAAACAGCAACCTTTTGTAATCATTGCGCCGGACCATCAAAAGCATTTTAAAAATAGGCCGTTTTATACCATCTTTCTCTTTGGATCGTAATATTTTTTCACATAGATGATTAATTTGTAATGTTCCGCTGTTTCCTAAATTATGCGCGCACAGCACACGAAAACCATCAATGCCTGCCATTGCCTGCTCTGGGGTGACGGCATCCCAAAGCGGCCTGTAACCTTCCAGGATACAGGATTCAAGGCGGGATTGGTATGCATTGTCTTTGGCAGTATCCACAAATGCAAGATCAGAATAATCGGCTTTAAGGATATCCGCCACGGTATCCGCATCACTGACATTAACGGCCTGTGCAAGCTTTTCAATGCCGGCTTTCCCCCCGGATCTGAAATTAACATCCAGAAACACCCGAAAATCCGACAACACATCTGCATGACACAGATCAAAAAACACGGCACCGGCCTGAACAGGAGAAAGTTGGTTCATATCACCGAGCAGGACGATACGCGCATCAAAGGGGATGGCTTCAAAAAGTCTTGTCATAAGCGCCATATCGATCATGGATGCTTCATCAACAATCACCAGATCTGCAGCCAGAGGATTGGCTGCATTGTGCCGAAACCCGGTTCCGTTTTTCACGGGTTTAAGCGCGCTGTGGATGGTGGCCCCATTTTTTAACCTGGCGGCGGCCTTGCCCGTGGGGGCCAGACACATCACCCTGGGAGGCGTCAGGTCATTTTCATTGGCCCAGATGATCAAGAGTGCCCGTATTATATCGGTAATATAGGTTTTTCCAGTACCCGGTCCCCCGGACACCATGATGAAACCGGAACAAAGTGCCTTTTTAACGGCCTGCTGCTGACCCAAAGTCCTGTGGGTATCCTGACCGTCAAAATAAGCAGCCAGCCTGTGATTCACAAATTCATCATCGGGCCCGGAAATATGCCTTTTGATCCGTGTTTTGATATTTTCTGAGAGCCGGCATTGAAAGTTATAGTATCTGGAAAGATAAAGATTGTTGTCACTGTCAAGAATCAAGGGATATTTGTTAACCCAGGACACCATGCCATTTTCTTTTTTCCCACGATTTGAGACGTGCTTGCCCACCATGGCGGAATTTTTAAGGATACTGCACCAGGGTTCGAGTTCAGGAAGCCGAATAAGTTCTTTGCCCTCAAAGGATTTCAAAACCGTCCCGGACATACCTGCAAGATCCAGGCATATGCAGCCGTTGGAAAGTGCCCGGCAGGTCAATGCTGCGGAAAGCGCTTCCAATGGTCCTGAGCCCTTAAACATATTGGTCATGGTTTTAGCAAAATAGTAGTCCAGATGGGAAAAGATTCCCGATTCATGGAGAATGCCAAGATCATTGAAGGAGAGGTCGCTCATGCCTTTGTTTTATCAGCAAGGATCAAAAAAGAAAAGCAGGTGGAAAATAAAAATTCCGCCCCCTAAGAGGCGGATTCCTCAAAATATTTCAACAATGCCTTATAAAGCCTCAGACGCAATTATCATGCAATGATATCATAACCGGAGCCTTTAGCGTCATCTGTGGGGACGGGCCTGACTGACGTCTGAAAACGGCGATCAGGTTTTTTTCTGCGATCGTTTTTAAAGGACAATGTGACAATCACACCGTCTCTTACGCTTTTCCTGCGGTCATACCGCCGCTTGCGCCTGTCTTTTTTACGCTTGGAAGCAGAACTCTGGTATCTGCCAAAGCCAGCCCCCCTGTCCCCATCCCCCACAATCTTATTGGCACCTTGTATTATTTCAATGTCTGCAATCATAATAATTCATCAATCTTTCTTTTTCTTTTTGTTTTAAACAATTACTCCTAACCTCTAATCTTTGATATCGTCAACGATTAGATATTTCTTTAATAGTTACAGCTCAATGCACTATTAAACGAAAAAATTCCCCGGCGTGGACTGGGCCTCGTGCTTATTTTTTATTTTCACACTCTTCTACATATCTGTGGATTCTCAAAAACGGAATAAACATCGTGTCTACGGCTTCAAAGTGGGTAATAAGGCAGTCACGCAAATCCAAAATATCTTCAAGCATCAAATTATCAACGTCTTCTGCGATTTCACGACGAAGGCCAATGGTTTTCTTGATAAACCGGCGATGGGCCTTTGCATGGGGATCAAGATCGGGATACCCTTTTTTGCCAAGAAGTTTTTCCTCTTTTGAAAAAAAGATTTTGCTAAAATCATTGATTTCGGTAACCAAATTAGCCACATCCTTGGCGCTGCCCTTATTTGTTTTCATTCCAATGAGGGAATTAAACATATCCATAAGCTGTTTCCGGCATTCATCAAGTTCAGGCTCATTAATACTATATTTTTCATCCCATTCAATAATATTGGTCATGGGTCACTCTCCTTTGTTCTTTTTTCTATTTTTTCCCAGCCACAGGGTGGCCATGATACCCACGGATATCAGTATGGCAACAATTACGGCAAAAGTAATTCCATTCTGCCCGAACTGCGGGTAAATGACAAAAGGCACCAGATAGCCGTACAAAAATGAGTGCAGCAGTCCAATGCCGACAATTCTGATTGCTATTTTTGTCATCCCAGCCGCTCCAAAAGGCGCTGGTGAATATTTCCAAACCCGCCATTGGACATGACTAAAACAAGATCTTTAGGTTTAAGTTCTAAGGCAAGAAAGTCGATCACCTGGCCTGGGTCATTGAAATGGTAAGCAACCTTACCCCTTTTGCAGATATCTTCGGTCAGGCGTTCAGGTGAAAACCGCTCTTTTTCAGGAATATTCTTTTTTACCCCGGGAGAACAGATGCACGTAAGATCTGCCAGGTCAAAACATGCAGGATAGGTATCCTGAAAAAAATTTCTCATGCTGGTATTGGTTCTTGGCTCAAACACGGCAACCAGACGGCCCTGGGAATAAAACGGTTTGACTGCGGCAATGGTCTCCTTAACCGCTGTCGGATGATGGGCAAAATCATCCATCACCGTGATACCGGCAACCTGCCCCCTTATTTCCTGACGTCTTTTAACCCCGCTAAAGGTTGAAAGCCCCCGGGCAATATCAGCTGCCGTTATCCCCAGGCTTCGGGCTGCGGCAATACATGCCGTTGCGTTGAGAAGATTGTGGCGCCCAGGCAGGTCTGTTTGTATATTGATATCCGTACCAGGGCCTGTGATGCGGGCAAGGGTGTGCAAACGCCCCGTGCCGTGGTCCGATTCACCGCCCAGGTGATGGTCATGCACCTGCCACATGGCGTTCGTGCCGTAAGTCTCAAGGTCTACAACATCCGCCTGTTCGAGGACCTGCATCAAATTGACGTTGTCTTTGCAGGCGATAATACGGCTTTTATCCTTAATCTTTGAAACCAGGGCATCAAAGGCCCGGCAGATATGATCCAGGCCGTCAAAGATATCGGCATGGTCAAATTCAATGCCCGTCATAATGGTTATTAAAGGATCATAATGCATGAATTTTGGCCCCTTATCAAAAAAGGCCGTATCATACTCATCCCCCTCTATTACCATATATTCCCCATCACCAATTTTAAATGAGGAGTTATAATCCTTTAAAATTCCCCCGATCATAAAAGAGGGACAAAGACCTGCCGTTTCCAGCAAATGGGCCATGATGGCAGAAGTGGTTGTTTTACCGTGGGTACCGGTGACAAGAATAATCTTCTTGTCATTGGCAATAAAACGGTTCACCGCCTGGGGCATGGACATATAAGGCAGTCCTCTTTCCATTACGGCGACCGCCTCCGGGTTATCACGTGTCACGGCATTGCCGACAATCACCAGGTCCGGAGCCCGGTTTGGGTCGTCACTGATATTGGCTGGGTGAAAGCCATTAAACAAAGTAATCCCGTTATCTTCAAGGAAATCGCTCATGGGCGGATACACATTCCGGTCTGACCCTGTAACGATGTAACCCATTTTCTTAAGGATACAGGCCAAGGTGCCCATGCCCGTACCACAGGCTGCGACCAGGTGAATCCGCTTAATTGAATCAGTCATCAAATTTCTGCCATGACCTGCCGTGCGGCATCCAGAGTAGTCTCAATATCCTCGTCCGTGTGGGCGGTGGAGATAAAACAAGCCTCAAACTGTGAGGGCGCAAGATAAATACCTTTGGCCAGCATGCCCCGGTAAAATTTTGCAAACCGGTCCAGATCACAAGTTTTGGCGTCATCAAAATTACGCACCTTCCGACCGGTGAAAAAGAACCCGGCCATGGAACCGAAATGCCCGGCAGAAAAAGGAATGCCTGCGTCATCGGCTGCGGCCTGAAGACCGTTGACCAACATATCCGCCCGCCGGTCCATATCAGCGTAAAGTTGGTCATTCTCCAGCTCTTTTAATGTAGCTACCCCTGCGGCCATGGCCAAAGGATTGCCTGACAAGGTCCCTGCCTGGTAAATAGATCCACCGGGGGCAATCTGCGACATTATTTCACGTTTCCCGCCATATGCCCCCACGGGCAGTCCACCACCAATTACTTTACCAAAACAGGTCAAATCCGGATCAATATCAAAATAGCCCTGGGCGCAGGCCCTGCCCCCGACCCGGAATCCGGTCATGACTTCATCAAAAATCAACAAGGCACCATGGGATGCCGTTTTTTGCCGCAATGTCTTTAAAAACAGCGGATCAGGAGCGACCATGCCCATATTCCCCGCCACAGGCTCAAGAATCACACAGGCAATTTCCTTGCCTTTTTCAGCCATGAGCCGTTCAAAACTTTCAATGTCGTTGTATGGCAAAGACAAGGTATTGCGGATCACATCAGCAGGCACCCCTGGGCTTCCCGGGATGCCTAACGTAGCCACACCGGATCCTGCTGCCACAAGCAGGGTATCTGCATGGCCATGGTAACATCCGTCAAACTTGACAATCAAATCCAGGCCGGTCACCCCCCTTGCCAAACGGATGGCGCTCATGGTCGCCTCGGTGCCGGAGTTAACCATTCTGACCATATCCACGGAAGCCACAGAATCCACAACCAGCTGGGCCAGTTCATTTTCAACGGCAGTCGGCGCACCAAAACTCGTGCCGGAATCCAGCACTTTTTTCAACGCTTCAACCACAGGCCCCGGACGGTGACCAAGAATAAGTGGACCCCAGGACAAAACATAATCAATATAAGCGTTGCCGTCGGCATCAAAAAGCCTGGCACCTTCTCCCTTTTCAATAAAAACGGGTTCTCCGCCCACTGAACCGCAAGCCCTTACCGGAGAATTGACCCCGCCGGGTATCAAATTTTGGGCCGATGAAAATAAAGCAGCTGATTTGGTTCGTTCCATATTTAATCCTCATTGATATATTTACAGGAAGTGTCACAGTTACCATTAATTAACCTTAAAAGATGGAATATACCAAACTGAATTGAAAGGGGTCAACCGCTTTGATTTTTGCCCGGCATATAAAATAGTATTCCATAACATTTGACCTGATGGAAAAAGGCTTATATAAGTTAGGGTTGGATTATGGATGATGAATATTACATGATGCTTGCCTTGGATGAGGCAAAAAAGGCTGAAAAACATGACGAGGTACCCGTTGGGGCCATTGTGGTGGACCAGGACGGCACGATCATCGGGCAGGGATATAATTGCCCGATATCTGAAAACGATCCTACAAGCCATGCTGAAATCAAGGCCATTCGTTCGGCCTGCAGATTCGTGGATAATTATCGCCTGCCCCAAACAACACTTTATGTAACCATAGAACCATGCATTATGTGCATGGGGGCCATAATCCATGCCAGGATCCAGCGCCTGGTATTTGGTGCACCGGATCCCAAATGGGGGGCAGCGGTCTCCCTTTATCAAATGGGATCGGATTTACGATTAAACCATCACCCCGAAATTATTCAGGGTGTATGTAGAAAACAGACAAGACGGATTATTAAAAGCTTTTTTGAGGCAAAAAGGAGAAACCGTGACAAACACAGTTGTTGTGGGAACCCAATGGGGTGATGAAGGAAAAGGAAAGATTGTCGATCTGCTAAGCGAACACGCTGATTATGTGGTCAGGTTCCAGGGTGGAAATAATGCAGGACACACCATGGTGGTCAACGGAAAAGAAATTATCAGCCACCTGATCCCCTCCGGGATAATTCAGCAGAAAAAATGCTTTATCGGCAACGGTGTAGTGGTTGACCCCTTTGTATTGCTGGATGAAATTGATTATCTGGCGGGCAATAATATTGATGTGTCCCCCAATATGCTGAAAATCAGTAATCGTGCCCATCTCATCATGCCCTATCACCAGGAAATCGACAAAGCCCGGGAACTGAAAAAAGGCAAGGACAAAATCGGTACCACCGGTCGCGGGATCGGCCCATGCTACGAAGATAAGGCAACCCGCGTGGGTATCCGTTTTTGTGACCTTCTTGACTTTGATTTGTTCAAGGAAAAAGTTCAGACAGTCATGGCGGAAAAAAATTTTTATTTGAAGCAGTATTTCAAAACCGATCCCATGGATCCGGCACTTGTTATCGATCAGTTTGAAACAATTCGCGCCCGGCTCCTCCCGTATATTTCCGATGTCTCCGTATCTCTTGACCAGGGCATCCGACAGGGTATGCAGATCTTATTTGAAGGGGCCCAAGGCACGCACCTTGACATTGAGCACGGCACCTACCCCTTTGTCACCTCTTCCACAACGGTTTCAGCCAATGCTGCAAGCGGCAGTGGTGTGGGGCCAGGACATCTCAACGAAATCATCGGCATTGTCAAGGCATACACCACCCGGGTGGGTGCAGGCCCCTTCCCAACGGAACTGTTTGATGAAACGGGCGACAAGATCCAGAAAACCGGGGCTGAATTCGGTGCCACCACCGGACGCAAACGGCGTTGTGGATGGCTGGATATGGTGGTATTAAAAAATGCCGCCCGCCTGAACAGCCTGACCGGACTTGCCATCACCAAACTTGATGTTCTGGATGACTTGGATGAGATTAAAATCTGCACAGGATATGAATATGCGGGCAATGTCATAGCAGATTTCCCAGCCCAGATTGATGTCCTGACAAAATGTACGCCTGTTTATGAAACACATCCCGGCTGGAGAACCCAGACATCACATATAACCAATTTTGAGGATCTGCCTGAAAAAGCCAAGGCTTACCTTGCACGGATAGAAGAATTATCAGAAGTCAAAATTAAAATTGTGTCCGTAGGGCCGGGGCGTGAGGCCACAATTATCAAAGAAAAGATTTTCTAATTTGACATTTTCTTGATTCTGGTATATTAAATAGCGGCTTATGCGTCGGGATGTGGCTCAGCCTGGTAGAGCACCTCGTTCGGGACGAGGGGGTCGGAGGTTCAAATCCTCTCATCCCGACCATACAAATAAACAGGGTAGATCTACCACTTTTTATAAATCCTGATCCTGCCCGGTACAACATCTTTTCATTTTCTTTAATTCCTCTAAAATCTATATCATGTGCCGGAAAAATACGGATAAACCTTTTGTATTCACCGGAAACTGATTACTATAATTAATCTGGATTAATATTGAAAAAAATCTGAGGTATTGTCATGAAAATACGTCTTCATAAAAATGCCACAACAACCCCTGCCCAGCGTGCATATATTCAAAACAATTCCCATCTGTCCGTTGCCAGTCTGGCAAAAAAAACCGGTGTCAGTAAAACCACCATTCGCAGATGGCAAAAACGCATGGACGTATATGACCGCCCGCATACCCCCAAGCACATAAAAACCGCCCTGACACCCGTTGAAGAAATTAAAATCATCATCTGCCGGATGGCATTCAGGGCAGGCCTTGATGACCTGCTTCAAATTGCGGAATCCTTTTTTAAGATTAATTGCTCCAGGGCTGGCCTCAATAGATGCCTCAAGCGGTATCAGATCTCCAGATTGACAAAACTTAAGCGATCTGTTCCATTTAATCTTAAAGATTACACCGGCACCTATTTATACTATAATTGTTTTCATCTGCCCTCTTTTCAGGAAAATGAGGCGCCAGTACGACTGCAAACCCTTCTTGACTGCTCGTTCAGGACCTTTCATGCTCAATACGCCACCACGGCGCACACATTTATTTCAGATTATATTCAGGGTTTCCCTTTAAAGGTCTTAGGCGTTATTTACAATGATCCGGTAAGGCTTTGTGCTGAAAACTTAAATCTCAAAGATATGGATATGAATAATCCCGATAGCGCGCCTGGCAGCACCATTGGGCAGTTCTTCAGGGAATGGGGCCTTCCTTGTTTTCGCATGGATGATCTGCATAGGGATACCATCAGTCAATTAAACCTGCAGATGAAAAAAATCGCCAACCAATCCGATCTTAGAAAAGATACAACCAACTGGGGAACAAACGAAGCACTAACAAAACAGATACACCATTACAACTTTGAATTGCCTCTCAGCTTTTTAAAACAAAAAACACCATACCAGGCCATGGCCGCACATTACACCCATTTTCCTAACAGTTTCAAACACAAGCCCGTTATTTCTTGATCATCCGAATTTTCTCTTCCTGTGGATCAGTCTATGGGATAGCTTTTTTATCCGGAATAGAAAACATTATCACAACAAAATATCACTTGATTGGTTTCGACTATGATAATCTTTTATCTATAAATTCAAATAGATATAAATTTTCAAATCTCTGATACATTTATTACCTTCCATCTCCAGTCAGCGTTATCAATTAAAGGTTACCTTTTTTTTTCACGATAAGATAGCAGAACAACGGATTAATCCAGGCGGCCGGCCCCCGCCATAAACCCTTAAACCATTCATCAGACGGATCTGACGAATGCCCCAAGTGCCCCGGCAATGACGCCGGCACTTATACACCCAAATTCACGGAGGAAATAACATGAGTTTAAGTATTAATACCAACGTTGCCGCACTTACCGCCCACAGAAACATGGTTTCCAACGACAATGACATGCGTACATCCTTGACCCGTCTTTCCACAGGTCTGAGAATCAACTCAGCTGCGGACGATGCATCCGGTCTGACCATTGCCGATTCTTTGGCAGCACAGGCAGACGGTCTTGGCCAGGGCATCCAGAACGCCAATGACGGTGTTTCCATTGTCCAGACCGCAGACGGCGCCCTTGAAGAGTCCGTAAGCATTGTTAACACCATTAAAACCAAAGCCATTCAGGCTGCATCAGACACCCAGACCACAACGACCCGGTCCGCCATCCAACAGGACATTGACAAGCTGCTGGAAGAGCTGGACAATATTGCCACCACCACATCCTACAACGGCTTGCAGCTTCTCAACGGCACCTATACTAATAAGGTCATCCACACCGGTGCCTCTGCCAATGAAACCTCTTCTATCAGCATCGGAAACACTCAATCCGATTCCATCGGCCATATTTCAACAGCCACGATGAATCTTGACGGCGAAGTAGGCAGCACCGTTCAGTTGTCCATTACTTCAGCCATCACCGGCGAAGATGTTGAGTTGGAAGCCATTACCATTGAAGATAATAACGAAGAAGAAAATGGACTCGGTGCCCTGGCCGATGAAATCAACTCGGTGACCTCCAAAACAGGCGTTTCTGCAATGGCGGTTGTTGAAACCACCACAAGTGAAGCTATTCAGGAAGGCACCACCGGTGCCGATTTCGCCATCAACGGCGTTAACATCGGCGCCATCAATGTTGAAGACAATGATTCGGATGCCTCTCTTGTCACGGCCATCAATGATAAGACAAGTGAGACAGGGGTGGCTGCCGCCATTAATGATTCAGGCACCATTACCCTGACATCTGAAGACGGACGGGTTCTCAGTGTAACCGGTGATACAGGAGGCGTTTTCGGTGAAACCATTTCAGCGGCGGACCTCTCCACTGTCGGATACATCACCCTGACCCAGGAAGGTTCCAGTCAGTTCAACATTAACGGAACCGTAGACGGTGGTACAGGGGATAAACTCACGCTTAGCGCCGAATATACTTCCACCGGAACCACGATCATTGCCGACAATTCCACCATCACCTCAGGCTCGGTGTTGACGGCAGGCACGGTTCTTGGGGGCAATGCAACAATTGCAGCGAAAACCGACATTGTGTCCGACTTCCAACTTGAAGCCGGCTCTAAGCTGCTCAGCGGATCAGTAATTGCACAAGGCACTAATATAACAGGCGATATAACACTCAATACAGATTCCGACCTGCAAGAGGATATGACCATTACTGCCGGATCAACCCTTGAAACTGGTTCAGTGCTTGGCGCAGGCACAGTGGTCAATCAGTCATTTACAAACGCCGGCATGACATATGAGGCAGGAGAGACTTTAGCTGCCGATGTTACGCTTGAGGACACCCTGATTGTCACCTCGGATATGGTGATGGCAGATGATTCCACCATTACCTCGGGTAGTACATTGATCGCAGGAACGATATTGGGCGCTGACATAACCACCCGTGGAGACACGACCTTAGCTGCCGACATGACCCTTGAAGCCGGTTCAGACATAGCCTCCGGTTCTGTAATCGCAGTAGGCTCTACTCTGGGAGATTCGATAACACTAACCGAGGAGATGACGACTTCCGACGACATGGATGTGGCAGCCGGGTCTCAGATAGCATCAGGTTCAATGATGGCAACGGGTTCTATAATCGGCGGGGCAGTGGAAGTGACTGAAACTACATTGACTGAAGATATGACCTTGTCTGAAGGAACGACTCTTAAGAGTGGTTCTGAAATTGCTAAAGGGACAACGATCAACCAGGATATCACAATTGGTACTGACACATATTATGCCGGAACCACCCTGTCTACTGGAATCACTTTGGATCATGATGTTGTCCTGACCGAAGAAATGATATTGGCAGACGGGAGTAAAATTGCGGACGGTTCGACACTTGAAATCACCGCATCCAGTGAAGACGTGACTGTTTCAGACCAGGAAGGCTTGACCCTGGCAGATATCAATGTTCTGACACAGGAGGATGCTGAAATTGCCATTGAAATTGCGGAAGCCGCGCTGGCGGACCTGGATGCCACACGAAGTGGCTTGGGCTCAGTGCAAAATCAGCTGACATCCACCATATCCAACCTTTCGGTGACCAAAACCAATGTAACGGCCTCCGAATCCACCATCCGAGACGTTGACTTTGCTGCGGAAACAGCCAATTTTGCAAGGCTGTCCCTGCTGGCCCAGACAGGCTCCTATGCCTTGAGCCAGGCAAACGCCGCATCTTCAAACCTGACCAGCCTGCTCCAGTAATTTTCTAAAAGCAGACTAATAACTTAACCTGCCGGCAAGGGAAGCGTCCCTTGCCGGCAGTATTTTTTTCTGCCGGCAAACCAGCCTTTGACAAAACGTTTTTTCGTTGTTCTTTTTTCCAGCATTGTAAAATCTATAATCACCAGATGGGAATTATTCGAGTCAGATCATTCATGCCTGAATAGTAGTCTCTGTATTCCTGCTGGACCAATTGTAAGATGTGCAGTTTAAAGACACCCCTGTCAATATGTCAGCAACATCGATACGTTCCCATGTCGGTGATGATATCATACACAACACAGCTCCATTCCAGTCCCTTTCTCTTGATCCATTGTTGTAAAATAGGGAGCAAATAACTTTTATAGGACATAAGCAGACATGTCCGCACCGATATCGGTCACTGTAAGCAAATTAAACTCTCATTGTGTGATATCGGTCCTGCATGGTAGGCAGATTCCATCCTGAAGAATCAACAACTTGTTAAGATGGAAAGAAAAAAGTCAGTGTATTTTTCGATCATTATATCATTAAGACGTTCAAGAAAAAGAAGAAAGCCGGACTATGATCCCTTTAATGGTAGAAATTGCTCTAACGAAATACTCTAATGATATGCATAGATGGTCTGATGCGGCTCAAGTGATGAATGCTGCTATTCGAGATGATTTTTGAAATATAGGAGTGAGGCCTGATTACCTCAGGATAGGGTTTTCCCGACATTTCGAACAAACATAAAAACGGGTCGGTTTTCACCGGCCCGTTTCATAAAATCAGGCAGTATTATTAACTAAATTAAATTTATTAGGTGTTAAGCTAAACTTAGAAATTGATCTGCCATTTGGCGCCGAAGTAAGTAATATCTTCCTGACCAGAAGCCAAATCGTCAACAGTGTAATCAACAACACCAATTTCAGGAGTTATCACAACGCCAGGAGCCAGGGTAATGGGGAAATTAATGTAGTAAGACTGAGATTCGATTTCGTCAGCTCTAGATATATCTAGTTCAGTCTGCTGGTAACCATAACCAACTTCTACAGCAAACATGTCATTGAAAGTGTATCCAAGGCAAATACGGCCACCAATAGCGTCATTATCAATGATTCTGTTACCAGCAACTTCAGCATAACCTTTGCCAATAGCGTCATCATCGGGGTTAAAACCAGTTACATCAATCAACCAAAGGTTACCAACGTTGGTACCGCCGTTAACCTGGGCGGTAACAAAAAAGCCACCAAAGGTTGCAGAAGCATCAACACCAAGGCCCCAGGAAGTCACATCATCATCAACGGTTCCGTTATCGACATCAAAAGTCTGATATCCACCTACCATGACAACGGCCCAGTTGTCACCGGTAAGGGCATACTTAATTTCAATCTTAGGCATAATAACATCAACGTCAGCGTCTGACTCTGGAGATACAACATTAACAGCATCATATGCCGCATAGTTAGTGTTATTTTCAACAAAAGCAATCTGGAAATCGCCGAAAGTCAACTTAATCTGGGCACGACGGCTGCCATACAGTTCTCCGCCATAACCTTCAAGAGCGCCATCATCCATATATACCTGATTTGAACCAGTCAGGTTCAAGGGTACATAATCTTTACCAATGAGCAGTTTACCTGCACCAAAATCCCATTCACCGTAAAGCAGACGGATGTTGGCGTTTCCATCATCAGCGCCGTATTCAAAAGCGCCGATCAGTTCATCGGAAACTTTAACATTGGCACCGATACGGGCGTTGCTTTGAAGACCTTCGTCGAACTGGGTGTTCGGGTCATCACCGCCATCAACATCGGCATCAGTCCAGAAAGTAGAAACACGCGCAGAACCATAGAAGTTCCAAGCGTCGTCTGCATATGCAGTACCTGCCATCAACGCAAGCGCTGCAACAGCCACAATAATTTTTTTCATCTTTTTCTCCTTTTGGGTTTTATTTACTGCCTGAACCTGGATATCCAGCCCTCCTTTTAAAAGCAGGATATCCAATTAGCTCTCGTTTTAATGCTATTTTAATAGGTTTGTCAATATTTTTTTCAATATTTCGCCTATTATTTCAACTTATAGGAAATAATATTCGAGGTCTTATCCCTGGCAAGAATGGCGATCTTGGAGCGGGTCACAACAGAAATCACCAATTCTTCTATCCCATCATTATCTATATCGGCAATATCAAAATCAGAGACCCAACCTTGCAGGGGCACGGTCTGGAATACCGGTGCAAGGGCGATACCGTTCCAGGACATCACTTCAACACGCCCCTCTTTAAACCGCTTAATCCGCCCGAGAGCCCCGCCGCCGATTTCATTATTCGTGATCAAAAAAACTTTCTCTTTCTGGTCTTCTCCCACGGGATAAAATTTAATTCTGGGATTAAAATATTCCCGATCACGTAAATTTATATCTGCACTTCGCTCCCCTGAGATCCAGTAATTATTGGTTTTTCCGTATTTTTCCGTACTTTCCCATTCATCTGACCCGGCACTATTGATGAGCACCAGACGATGATGCTGGTTAATACTTAAAAATTCATGGCCACTATCCTCCCGGACCGGTCCCCGGCTCAGAGACAGCACGGATGTGCCCCTGGGCACACGAATGGATTTTTCCTCCTGATAGGTATCATTGGCCGGTGTCATGATGTAAATTTTTCCGGCATACGGACCTCGGCCTTTATCCTGGGCATAGAGCACGGGATTGCCATCCGGAGAATCAATCACACGGAAATAGTAAGACATGTCATCCTGAATGGTGGTATAGGACGAACCATTATATTCCACCACAAAAGAGGAAAGGGTTTCTCTGTTGATTGTCATGGCCGTGACAAAAATCTCCGGATACCCGTTGCCGTTGATGTCCGCCACATCCAGACTGATAATTCTGAGATAGGATGCGTAATCTAGGTGGATCTCTTCAGCAAGAAGCGTTCCCTCAAGATGACAGATCTGAAGAGAAGAGTCTGTGGCCGTCACAACCTGAAGACGACCGTCTTTATTCAAGTCGCCGGTGGCCATGGCCCGGATGACCTCCTCCATCTTAAGATGAGTGGTAAATCCCTGGCTTGCCTGCATGGCCATCATGCCGCCGCCATAAAGACCGGCACCGCCGGCGTACTGCAGCCCCCCAAGGGTCGGGTTCGGTTCCTGGGGCCGGGCGTACAGCTTGTTATCGATATTGCGATTGAACACTTTCATGTTGATATCACCGGCAAAGGAGTTCACCAGGGGGATAACATCGCCCATGGCATTGCTCTGCTCGAAAAAGGCAAGGGTTTTCTTTTGCCCTGAAACATCCACCATGGCGGCATCTAAACTGAGGCTTTCCCCGTAATGGGTAAGACTGCCGAAAAGGATGTAGTCCACACCCATTTGTTCGCCTAACTCCCGGGCAGACGTTTCATTGAGACGGCCTTTAATAAGCCCACTTGCCTTTGCCCCGGCCAGGGCTTTATCAATGGTTTCCCGGTCCAAAACATCCACTTTCCCGGCATCGGAAAGCCTTGAGGAAAGCATGGAGAACAATCCGTTCTGTAAAAAACCAAGATCCTGGGACGAATTCATTTCAAAGGGAATGACCGCCACAGTTTTTGTGTCACTGCACATTCCCGTACCGGCTGCTGCCCAGAAGGCAAAAAAGGCCAGAACAGCGCCGGCTGTTTTGAAAGCAAAAATGGGTTGCATGAATTTTCGCATGGGTTTTTCCTACACTCCTGTCAGATTAAACATGATGGCGAACCTTAGAGAAAGATTTATATCCCATCCCCCGGCCTCACACAAGTCTTTTAAACAGCTTTTCAAGGCTGCGGGCATCAAAAGAGACAAAAACGGGGCGCCCATGGGGGCAGTGCATGGGGTTTTCACAAGCAAACAACTGTTCCACAAGTGCTGTCATCTCTTTTAATGACATGACCTGCCCCCCCCGCACGGACCGGTGGCAGGCCATGGTCGCCAGGGCATCTTTGAGCCAGTCATCTTTAAGGCCTGTGCCGTTGGCATCACTGATCTTCTCCACCATTTCCACCACCATGGCCCCCACATCTTTTTCCTCGACCAACACAGGAACGGCTTTTATTACAAACGATGTCCCGCCAAAGGGTTCGACCCTGATGCCCAAACCGGCCAGATCAGCCATGATGGATTCAAGGACCAAGGCCTCCTTGTGGCTCAGCTCCAGAACCTCGGGAACGGCCAGGGACTGGCTTTGGGCATCCATGCTGTGATAACGTTCTAAAAGCTGCTCAAAGACAATACGCTCATGGGCGGCATGCTGGTCCACCAGTATCAGGTGGTTCTCGTTTTCTACCACAATGTAAATATTGAGCACCTGGCCGACCACCCTTACCCTGGATTGAGTTGCCTGAAACGGTTCTGGAAGCTGCGTTGTCTCTTCCTGCCCGGATGTTTGATTTTCATGGTCAGACAAAGGGGCTTGGGCGGGCAATTTTATTTCCGGTGCCGGAGTCCAGGTTTTTTCACGGGGTTCGGCGGCCTGAAGAGATTCAGAAGTCGGATCAAAAGATGTATACTCAGGTTGCGACTGCGAGGCGGGAACGCTTTCAAACAGGTCAGGAGTGAATCGTTTTTCCGCCAGGGATGCTGATTTCAGCGCCGCCTGGGCAGGGATTTGGGAGTCCTTTTTCCCAGGCATAACAGCCCTGGAATAGGACAATTTATCGTCCTGGCCCCGGGACAAGGTATTTGCCACGGCAAGCGCCAAGGCTTGGTATACGGGACCGGGGGTAACAAATTTAATTTCACGTTTGGTCGGGTGTACGTTTACGTCCACCTGGTCGCATGGCAGTTCAACACACACCGCTCCCACAGGATACCGACCTTTCATGATCCTGCCCCGGTAACCTTGAAACATGGCCGAAATCAACCCTCTGTCATAGACAAGACGCCGGTTGACAAACAGATAAATCCGGTTGGCCGTACTTCGGGTAATTCCGGGATTGGCACACACCCCGCAGATACATAATCCCGGCAGTCGATTATCCGAGCCTTCACCCGTTGCCGGCCACTGCATTTCGTACAAATGATCCGCCACATCTTTACCCAACACCATCTGGGCCCGCTGAAAAAGAGTCTGGCCGGGCGGATAGCCCTTAACGGCTCTACGATTGACCACAAGGCGGAATCCCACCCCTGGATTCCCCATGGCAAGACCGGCAAGGGCATCGGCAATATGACCGGACTCCGTATTTTCGCTTTTTAAAAATTTTCTTCGGGCCGGGGTGTTGAAAAACAAGCGCTTGACCTCCACCATGGTGCCCACAGGCGCGCCGGTATCTGCTACACCGACAAGCTTTCCGCCGTTCATGTCCACCCGGGTACCGGTGGCATTGTCTTTTGTTCGAGACACAAGACTAAATTTTGAGACAGATGCAATGGATGGCAGGGCCTCACCCCTGAACCCAAATGTGGAAATGGAAAACAGGTCTTCCTTGGTGTAGATCTTGGAAGTGGCATACCGTTCCAACGCCAGCACCGCCTCATCCCGGGAAAGCCCGCACCCGTTGTCCGAAACACGGATGAGGGTTTTCCCGCCGTTTTCAATCTCAACGATAATCCTGTCCGCCCCGGCATCCATGGCATTTTCCACCAATTCCTTAACCACGGAGACCGGACGCTGAACCACCTCTCCTGCGGCAATCTGGTTGGACAGGATATCAGGGAGAATACGGATCCTGGTCATATAGGCGTATCCGGCAGTTCCTTTACAAAACGCAGCAAAAATTCACTGTCTTTTGGACTTAAATCAAACTGCAGGCAGGCTTCATCAACTATTTTTTTTACATTCAGGTCCGGTTGGGCGCCTCTTTTTTCAGACACCCACGCAATGGCTTTTTTCAGGGCATCGCCCTGGGGTATGACAGTGGACATGTTAATATTCCTTAAAAATCAAACTCATTTCCGTGTTTTCCGTGGTTACAATTCGGGCAATTCAAAATCTTGGTTTACAGCCTGTTCAAACCCATACCCTGCCCGAATCAACGACATTTCATCAAAATGCCGGGCCATCATCTGAAGCCCCACGGGAAGCCCGGTGGAGGAGATACCTGCAGGCACTGAAATCCCGGGAATACCCGCCATATTGCAGGAGATGGTAAAAATATCGCTTAAATACATGGTCAATGGATCTGCCACCTTCTCACCGATTTTAAACGCAGGCGTCGGTGCCACAGGAGACAGAATAATGTCGCATTCTTCAAAAGCCCGTTTAAAATCATCCATGATCAGGGCCCGGACCTGGGAGGCCCGGCCGTAATAGGCATCATAATATCCCGAAGACAGGGAATAAGTACCAATAATGATCCGGCGCTGGACTTCGAGTCCAAATCCTTTGGACTTGGTTTTCTTGTACATCTCAATGAGATCATCGGAATCCATATCCCTGACCCCGTATCTTACCCCGTCGAACCGGGCCAGGTTGGCGCTGGCTTCACAGGGGGCAATGATGTAGTAGGCAGCCACCACATAATTGCTATGGGGCAGTGAGATCTCTTTAATGGTAACGCCCAACCCTTCTAAGGTTTTGCGGGCACGTTCAAATATTGTTTTGACTTCGGGATCAATGCCTTCAAGGCTTAAGAATTCCTTGGGAATGCCTGCGGTCATCCCGGCAAGGCCCTTCTCCTTGAACATGGCAAGGCCCTTTGTAAAATCGGACATCGGCTCAGGTGCGCTGGTGGAGTCTTTGGGATCATGACCACCTATAAGATTAAGCATCATGGCCGTGTCCGTCACATCCCGGGTAATGGGTCCCACCTGGTCCAGGGATGACGCATAGGCCACCACACCAAACCGTGACACACGGCCATAGGTAGGTTTCAGACCCACCACGCCGCAATGGGAAGCGGGCTGACGGATGGAACCGCCGGTATCCGTACCCACGGCCCCGGCACAGAACTGAGCCGCTACGGCAGCGGCAGATCCGCCGGATGAACCACCGGGCACATGGTCAGTGTTCCAGGGATTACGGGTGGCAAAAAAGGCGGAGTTTTCCGTGGAAGACCCCATGGCAAATTCATCCATATTTGCCTTGCCGATAAGCACAGCATCCTGGGCTTTAAATTTCTCCACCACCGTGGCGTCATACTGGGGCACAAAGTTTTCAAGAATTTTAGACGCACAGGTGGTTTTCACGCCCTTTGTACATAACACATCTTTCAGGGCCACGGGGATCCCGGTAAACGCCTGGTGCTCCCCTTTGGCAATAACCCGGTCTGCCTGTTCGGCTTGTTTCAGGGCAAGGCCCGGGTCAACAGTAATAAACGCTGAAATCGTGTTGTCATATTTATCAATACGGTCAAGGAAGGCCCGGGTTAGTTCAACAGAAGATATTTCCTTTTTGGCCAGAAGGTCATGGGCCTGGGCAATGGTCAGGGTATGCAGATTCATTTTATTTCCTTACGTTCTCGTTACGCTTTCGTCTTTTTTAAGGGGACGACATCGTGCCCAAACACTACTTCACCACTCTTGGCACCACATAAAAATCCTGGTCACGTTCCGGTGCATTGGCCAGGGTCACATCCGGACCCGGGGACGGTTTTTCCTCATCTTCCCTGAGAACATTGTTCATGAATGCCGCACCTGATGCCGGCGTCACCCCCTCAACATCCACGTCCTTGAGGGCATCAATATAATCCAGGATATCACTGAGCTGTCCTGCCAGGGTTTCCTTAAGCTTATCATCCACATCCAACCGGGCCAGATGAGCCATTTTTTCCACTTCCTCTTGTGATATTTTCATTTTTATTCCTTTTTGATGACCATGCCGTTGACCCCTGAACCGGCGAGTTTTTCCAGTTGAGCACCGGCCGCTTTATAATCGGCAAAAGAACCGGTCCTGACCCGGTACCAGGTTTCTCCGTTGATTTTCACACTGGCCCGGTAGGCGGTAATTCCCTTTTTACTCAAAAGAACCATCTGGGCCAGGGCATCATTTAAATTCTTATATGACGCAATCTGAATAGTGTATGCACCATGGGTTTGGACAGGTACCGATGCTTTCCCGGTATCAGGCTTGGGTTCCTTGGCTACCGCATCCGTTTTTTCACCCGCTTGTTTTTTTGATTTTAACACCTTGGGAGCAAGCTGTGTCACGGTCTGTTTTTCATCGGTTTTTTTATATACTTTTACCGAAGTACTCTTTTTAGGCAGCGCAGCAGCCGCATTGCCGTAGTCCTGCCCGGTCTGATGCCAGGTGGCCAGTTTTCTGCTACGCTTGACAGGGATATCTTCAGCCTGGGAATTATTCGGTGCCGGCTTTATCGACGCAGTTTTCCCGGTTTCCGGCCCCGGGGTAATTTCCCCGGCATCGTCTGTCTTGCCTTTAACCGGATAGTACACCGGCTCATCAAGGACATCATAAAATTTAAGATCTACTTTTCCCTTTTCAGGAAGTTTGGCAGCAAGATCACTGACCATCTGGCCAAGACGTTCCTGAAAAGGCCGGGTCTCAAACAGGACAGGACTTGATCCTCTGCCCACAAGCACTCCCAGGCCAAACATCCAGATCCCGATTAAAAAATACTTACCGTATGTCCCGACACCACGAATTTTAAATCCTCCTACATTCTTTCTGGGGCAGATACCCCTAAAAGTTTTAACCCGTTGCGGATCACTTTTTTAACCGCCAGAACCAGGGACAGCCTGGCCAGGGACAGCGGTTCATCAGCCATGATAACCTTATGGTGATTGTAATAGGCATGAAAGGCCGCAGCCAAGGTCATCAAATAGGTAAAAATCACATGGGGATGAAGGGTTTCCGCACTTTTTTCCACCTGTTCTTGGAAACCGGCAACCTGCTTAATCAGTTTAAGCTCCTCTTCGGCCACCAATTTTTCAAGGTTAATGCCGACTTTGAAATCTGTCTTTTCAATGAGGCCTTCATCTTTTGCCTTGTTTAAAATCCCAGTGATTCGGGCATGGACATACTGCACATAATAGACAGGGTTGTCAGAACTCTTCTTTTTAGCCAATTCCAGATCAAAATCAAGGCCGGACTCATAGCTACGGCTTAAAAACATGAACCGCGCAGCATCCTTTCCCACCTCGTCCACAATGTCCTTAAGCGTCACAAACTCTCCGGCCCGGGTGGACATCTGCACAGGATTTCCATCCCGCAGCAGATTGACCAGCTGGACCAGAATCACATCAAATTGTTCGCTTTTTCGTCCCGTGGCCACCACGGCCGCATCAATACGCTTGATATATCCGTGGTGGTCCGCCCCCCAGACGTCAATGACACGGTCAAACCCGCGCTCGTATTTTTCATCATGGTAGGCAATGTCCGATGCAAAATAAGTGGTCAGTCCGTTATTTCGCACCACTACCCGGTCCTTTTCATCCCCGAATTTTTCCGTACGAAACCAAAGGGCCCCGTCTTTTTCGTAAATCAGGTCTTTTTCTTTAAAATTTTCAATGGCGGTCTGGACCCGGCCCGAGTCATAAAGGCTTTGCTCGCTGAACCAGTTGTCAAACCGGACACCGAAATCATCTAAATCAGACCGAATGCCGCCCAGAATCTTACCGGCGGCAAATCGTGCACAAATTTCAATGCCCTGTTTTTCATCGGCATCAGCCAGATCTTCTCCCTGGGCATCAAGCACCTGCCGGGCAATGTCACGGATATAATCGCCCTGGTAGCAGTCCTGGGGAAAATCCACAGTGTTGCCCTGCATCTGTTGCAGCCGCAGCCACACCGATGTGCCAAGGGTCCTGATCTGGCGGCCGGAGTCATTAATATAGTACTCCTTTTGCACGTCAAAACCCGCAAAGGAGAGTATATTGCCGACAGCGTCCCCCACGGCAGCCCCCCGGCCATGCCCCACATGAAGCGGGCCCGTTGGATTGGCAGAGACGAATTCAACCTGAACACGCTCCCCGTTGCCCATGGCGGAACGGCCAAAGGCTTCGTCCTGGTTCAGCACTTGATCCACCACCGGGTGCCAGGCCCCGGGGGATAAAAAGAAATTAATAAATCCTGGTCCTGCCACCTCGATTTTTTCCAGTGCTGAACCTAAAGAAGTATGAGCACTTTCGGACATGGATGCAACAAGACGTTCAGCAATCTTTGCCGGGGCCATCTTCTGCAGTTTTGCCGACACCATGGCAAAATTGGTTGAAAAATCGCCCTGGCCTTCATATTTAGGTGTTTCGACCTCAAATTCCGGCACCTGGTCAGAAGGCAGCAGGCCCTTTTCAAAGGAACTACGGGCCGCATCCAGGACCATGGTTCTGATTTTTGTTTTCATAAAGGATTAATTCTCGTGTTCAGAAGTATCTTCGGGGGTGAATTTAGGGGTATCATCTTCGGAATCAATTTCTTTCATCTCGTCTTCCTTGGTGTCCCCATCTTCATCTAACAATTCATCCAGTTCCACATCATCGTCTTCAAGGGAAAAATCTTCTTCCCCGGGCAATGTGTCCACATCATTAAAATCAATTACCAGCTTATCCGATTCAGGATCGGCAAAAAATCCAACGGCGCTTTCAAATAATTTTTCAGACAAATCCCTGGTGGGAAAAAAACTGCGGCGGCGAAATACGCGAAGAAAGGCATCAAACCCTTCGTTGCACGCCGCACTGATGGTTTCAAGGTCATAGTCTTCTTCATGCAAAGGCAAAATCACACCTGGATCCACCTCAGCAGATTCAAGGACTGTCAGTATATTGTCTTTTATATTCTTTTCAAACCTAATTTTCTGTTTCATTGGATTCTCCTGTTATCATCCATTAACTTGAAACTTCTTAATATAGCCCAACCAATTCCCGTGTCAATAATTTAAATCTATACCCAGTGCTGACGCATAAATAATAAAAGGTCGGCCGAAGTTGTTCCGCCCACTCCTTTTTGGGAAAATTCCGCCTTTCCTTCTTTCAGAAGGCATCGGAAANGTAGTTCTTCCTACACAAACCATGGCCTGTACCGAAGATTTTCATTCCGTCCGGGCATAGTTCTCCCCCATTCCAGGCTTGAAACTGTTTCGATTACCTGTCCGTGGTTGCCGTCTCACACTAATCGGAGTTGAAAGGGGGCGGACAGACGCTCTTT
>NZ_KB893107.1 GCF_000373985.1 Desulfobacter curvatus DSM 3379 | reverse complement strand
CAAATGCTCGCATATTGTCTGAGCCAGTTCCTTCTGACTTAAATTCGAAAATGTCTTTACCGTCTCGCGAATCTGTTCAAGTTCTGCGTTTTTAATCTGCCGACCACACTGGCTTATCACAGCGTTTTCTCCTCAAATGTAACGTTTCGATTGGTGGGTGAACTCACACACATCCACGTTACATTATCAAAAGACCTGCAGAGTGTCTATTATAATTTTGCGACAAAATAATTTTAGATGTCGCTCCGCCCCCCTGATATCATTGATAATAAATTTTGATGCGTCAGCGCTGCGGAAGGCAAAAAAATCGCATAAAAAATTACGGATAATCTCAACTCATTATCTATATAAATGCAAAATTTGCCAAAAAATAAAAAAAAGTATAAAAAGGCATAATGAAGGTATTAATATCCCGATCTAAAAATTTAGAAAAAGGCTGTCCTGTCGGACTGTCTTGGTTTATGGATACCTTGAACCGCCTTTTAGCCTCGCTTTTCTCAGCCTCTTTAAAATGAAAAAATATATTGGATGGATTATTGTTGGGACACTTGTTCTGTATCTTATGAGTATCCCAGCGCCCTGTATTCTGGCTCTGCCGACACTGCTCGGATGGCTTGTGCCGGTTCTTATGTGGTCTACCCTAGGTAAGGGTGCGCGCAACCAGGCGTTGCTGCTCCTGATAACCGGCGGCCTCCTCGTCATTTTTGCGGCGTACCGGGGTATATTTCTCGGATGGCAAAAAATTTTCACCGCCAACCTGCCGTTGCTGGCGATGTTTGTTGCCGTCTCTTTTCTTGCCCTGACCAATACCGGCATTGAAGGCCAAGCCCTGCCCCAAGGTAAGCGGGCGCTCACCATTACAGCGTTCGGCACCCACTTGCTCGGAGCGGTCATTAATCTGTCAGTGTTGTTTGTCTTCGGCGATCGTCTACGTAAAAACGGCATCTTGACCAAAACCCAAGCATTGGTTCTCGCCCGCTCGTTCTGTTCGGCGGCATGGTGGTCGCCCTTCTTTGTTGCCACGGGTGTTGCCCTCACCTATGCCCCGGGCATGTCATGGCACGAAACCTTGATCCCTGGCGCAATGATGAGTCTTTTTGCCATTGGCTATTCAATTGTTGAGGTGAGCTTTTTCAAGAAAGACCTATTTTCCGGATATCCCTTCAGGACTGAAACCATGATCGTGCCGACTTTTCTTGCTGCAGTGGTTCTCGGTGTTCATTATCTTCAACCCGACATCAGCATTCTTACCATTATTTGTTTGGTTGCGCCCCTGGGAGCCCTTGTATTCATGAAATTCCGTCCGAGGCCGGCTGCACTGCGTGATTTTATTAACACAAACCTTTCATCGGTGGGCAGTCAATTTACCCTGTTCCTTGCTGCGGGTGTTTTTTCGGCAGGTATCAAATCAATGACCCAAGTGTATCCTGCCCTGTTCAGCCTCGGGGGGGCAACTTTAACCCCCGGACTGCTGTCTGTTATCCTGGCCGTGATGATCATCATCGGAATCGCCGGCGTCCATCCGGTTGTCAGCATCTCCATCGCCAGCCCCCTGCTTCTTCCGCTCAACCCGAACCCTTCTCAACTGGGCTTTGTGTTTCTCAGCTGCTGGGCCATATCAACGGCCAGCAGTCCATTGTCCGGCGTCGGACTGGCGTTGGTTAGCCGGTATCAGGTGTCACCTAAAGTGATCATCCAAAGCAATTGGCTTTACGCCACGGTGATGTGGGCAACTGCCGCCACAGTAGGCAACCTCTTTTTTGTTCACTGAGGTATATTTCCAGACCCAGGCTTCTGCCATCCGGCTGCGGCAGAAATGGTCCGTAGGCTACTACCCCGGAGCAGTCTTGCTGGATGTCTGCGTTTACTTACCAGCTCCGGCAATTTCTGCATAGTCAGGCCATTTAGCGGAATCAAGACTGTCCAGGACCTCTTTTTTTTGTCTATTATTCGCCTGACTATACCCCTGCCAGATGGTTTTCCCCGCTTCGCTCAGCGCCTTTATCAGTTCCGGTATCGAGCCGACAGCCGCAACGGCCAGTGGATTCTTACTCCCTTGCTCCTTGGTGATGATGACATCCTCTACAAATTTGGTAAAAGCAACCCGCTGCTCTGCTGCCTGATTGAGCTCAGTTTTAAAATCGGATGATTCTTCAAGGGGCCGGCCATGGCTGAGATTCCACTTGAGTTGTTCGATGAGGCCGTCGAACTCTGCTTTCGCAACGGCATACAGCCGGATGCCTTTTACATAGTTGTTTATATCATCTTTCCCGTACTCCTTGAGAAGCGATCCATAGCTTTTGGCAAGGGACTTCTCCTTGGATAAAAATCCGATGGCCCCGGCAAGCTGGTCATTCTTTGATTCTGCGGTTCCACAGCTTAAGAACAGCAACACCATCAGCGGAACGCCAAGCGCAAAGACGACCAGTTGTCTCATCTGCTGAACATTTAAGGGGTGAACCCCACGCTTCCATTTCATTTTATCCTCCCTCTTGTTACCTTCGAACCCTTGTAATTTTCATATCCTCCACAGATTTGGGCTTGGCGCTTACGGGTTTCTGATCTCCATTGGTCAGTTCCTTAACCCGTTCAGTTAGATAAACCTCCAGCTCGGCAATTGAAATATGCCAGTCCTTGTAGAAATCTGCCCGGCCCTCAATACCTTCCAGCAGGGCCTCGGTAAACACACCGTTCTCAAGTTCTTTCTTTTCAAAAGATAACTGCTTTCCTGTAGAAGAGGAGAAAACAATCACGCCGGACCCCGCGTCAGCCAGCTCATTGGCAAATTTATCCACGTCTGCCTGCTGATCACCCTTGGCAACATCCATTCTGACATTTCCTGATCGGCAACTGTCAAAAAAGAGCACTGTTTTGCCGGGAATATTACTCAAGAATTTCTTAAAATCGTGATCATTGATGCCGGTCCGATGCAATCTGCAGGGATCTCCGTTCTGGGGCAGGAAATTATAATTTCCTTCTGTATCATTGACCCCGTGGCCGGACAAAAACACCATGGCCACATCCCGACTGGTCGTCTCATGCTCTATCCAGTCCAACCCATCAAGGATGCCGTTTTGAGTCGCATCTTTTCTCGTTTTGTCACTGACCACCAGCCTGCACATCACCTTTTTGTACAAACCGCCTTCCTGCTTTTTCATGGCGTTAACAAAATCCGCTGCGTCTTTGGCCGCATAATTGAGCTTCAAATGCTTTTGATCATAACAGCTCACCCCAATGGCCAGCACATACAGGTTGGGCTTATACCAGTCCTTACGACCGGCCCAGTTTGTGGTGAAGTCGGCCGGCTCGCTGTCTCCATGCCTGTTGCGGGCAATCAATGAAACCACAACGTCTTCCGGCGGCACCTCCACGGTTATGTTACCCATCATCATGTCCCGGCCTTGTTTGTCTTTTCCCTTTTCAAAAACATGCTCAAGGACCTTTGCCGGCCTATCCCCCACCCGTGGTGTAACATCAATGATGTCGTCCGTAGAGGATTCCGCTTTATAAAAGAGAACCAGATTCTTTGAAGTTGTCTCTGTACCAGCCGCAGGAGACAGGATGGTTATGACCGGCGGCAAAATATCCTCTACCGCCTTGATAATCGTTTTTTTGCCCCGCACCCGGTCAGCCAGAGCCAGAGCCTCTTTTACGTCAAGGGTTTCAAGCACCCTGGAAACAACGTCCGGCCGGTAAAACTGGTCACGGAAGCGGGAGGCGCCAAAGAATTCCGGTGTCTCCTGGCTGCCGTGATTGAGATGCCAGCCGATCAGGTCTTCCCCGCCTGCAGACGCCTGGTAAAAGCCTTCGGGTGTCCAGGCCACCCATCTCTTCCCGTCCCTGTGGGGAAAAAGCGCCAGCAGTTCCTCCCCGTCTGAGAGGCGATACCAGTGCAGGGTGCCGTCACCGTAGCCGGCAACTGCCAGTTTGCCGTCACCGCTGATATTCACGGCCCAGGCGGTACCTGGGGCAGCGACTTTCCACAATTGTCGGCCGGTTTTGTCAAACAATCGGAGACTCCAGTCTGCTCCAAGCAGGAAGCTTTTGTGGTCCGGGGCAATGGCCAGGCTGCGGGATTGTTCGTACTGGTCAAGCTCAAGGGATTTATTGTTGAGTTTGGGGGTATACTCATTCACCCAATCGGAGATCTCCAATCCCGGAACGTCCGTGACGGGCTTTAACATCTGCCCGGTTTCTTTTGGCGCCAGTTCCAACTGCCAGGTCTTGAGCGAAAAGCATGCCGACCGCCTGCTCCACGCCTCGAAACCAAATTGTACCTGATCCCCCCTTGAGGAGAGCAAAATTCCGTTATCCCCTACCTGCTCTCTGAAATCTGCAATATCGCCTTGGTGTTTCCACCTGATCTTGCCATCGGGTTGCAGCACCACCAGATAAGGATCAGCAGCACCAACGGCAATGCTCCCGTCCGAAAGTGGTTTAATATCCATGACCGTGTTATTACCAGCCTCCAGGTCGGTAAAATCGCCCCTGCCTGCCCCGGACCAGCATCGGATCGGAAATTTGCCAGGGACAGCATACAGCCCGCCAGCATAAAGATAACGGCCGTCACGTGACCAGGCAACTGTATGGAGATTCCCATTTGTTCCGCTGGCGTCGGGAGAAAAAAGCAGCGCCAGTGTCTTTGCCGACAGCACATCCACACGGGTCGAATCCTCATATCCAACTGCGATTCGGCTGTCATCCGGAGCGAACTCCGCAGAAAAAGGCCAATCACCACCAGGGGCCTTTCTTTTCAGGATTCTGGAAAAACCCTCGTCATACAGTCGGATATAACCATCGAAGCTTATTGTTACCAGGCGCCCGGCCGTGTCGAAATCCGCCCAATAACTATCACTGTCGTACTTTGCGTCTTCGGCCACCTGGGTATAGGTCCGGGTTTTGTAAACGCGGATTCCATTACTGGCACCAAGCGATGCGACCAGGTATTTCCCGTCAGGGGAGTAGGATAGATGCCTGACAACGTTCGGCAGGCCGCTGATCACCTGGAGGATGTTTCCGGTCTGGCGATCAAAAATGAATATTCTATCCTGTTCAGATCCGAGCCACCCCCCGGCAGCTATGTCCGCGCCATCCGGTGATATCGCTACGCTAAATACCTTGCCAAGAGCACCCTTGCCTAGGGGCACACGCAGGGTCTGCAACAGCCTACCGCTTTTCAGGTCCCATAGACGAACAGTTTTGTCCAATGAGCCGGAAACCATGAACCGTTCATCACGATCCACGCCGATTCGTCTGACCATGGCATTGTGCATCCCCGATTCAAGGCGAAGCATCGGCTGATTGGGGAATTACTCTTTGGCAGCGGCCAGCCCGGGAAAAAGAAGGCACAGAATCCAGGAAAAAACAGCCAGCGTTTTTATCGGAGATGAAATAAGTCTAAGCTGCGGCATAGCCCCACTCCTTATTTTGGACAGTCAAAGCTGTTGAAAAAAGCCGCTTTTGCGGCGAAACAACCCAAAGCAGTGCATACGCTCATTTATGGGATTGAAATGAAGCGCCCCAATATCAATAGATTAAAAACGTACACCATGAAGCAATTTGAAGTAAATAGGAAGGAACTTGCTTTTTGTCAAACAAAATATCAGGTTCAACGAATCTGAGTGGAAGGAAACTGCATGCGAAGGGACTCCGGCACCGGGGATAGGTCAGTGGGAATCCGCACAAACTTACTCCTTAAAATGGGGATTTTGAAAAATCAGCGTAAAAACCGTGCCTTTCCCGGGAATGGATTCAAAGTCAATCATGCCGTCATAGGTGTCTACAATCCGGTGAATAATTGAAAGCCCAAGCCCGGTCCCGTCACTTTTAGTGGTGTAAAACGGATCAAAAATATGAGGGGCATTTTTTTGATCAATGCCGATCCCTGTATCTCGAACGGTCAAATAAATACGCTTGTGTCGCGGTGAATACAGGGAGATTGTAATTTTTCCTTTTTCTTCAATGGACTCGGCTGCATTTTTAATTAAATTCCATAAAATTTGCTGCAAATGAACTGCATCCATGAACACATGCAGATCCCGTTCAAGTTGGGTATCAATATTGATTCGGCCATGCCAGTCCGGTGTATTGTCAAACAAAATTTTCACATCATCAATTGCCTTGGCCAGATTAATCAATTCTGCATTGGTCCGGCCTGGTTTTGCAATCAGTCGGATATCGGTCACGATCTGTTTGAGGCGTTCCGTTTCCCTTAAAACAATCTGCATCAGTTTATCATTTTCCCCTGTCGGTGCCATGTCTTCTCTCAGCATCTGTATGGAGCCGGATAATGAAGCCAAGGGGTTTTTAATCTCATGGGCAATACCTGATACAATTTCATCCACAGCCGCCATTTTTTCCACACGTTTTAAATGTTCCTGGGCAATTTTAAGGTCTTTTTTGGCTGTTCTAAGCTGCATGGAGAGAATGCCGCTTAACGCTGCCGTGGCAAAACAGGCTGAAATGATGATCACGATCCGGTACAGGATATGGTGCTGGTCCACCACCAGGGAAAGGGGTTGGTTTTCCGGCAAAGGGGCAATGATCTTAAGATACTCAAGCTCAATGAGAAGACCATATTGAATACTTGATGCCAAAGCCACTAAAAAGCTGCCCCGGGCAAGCAGCAGCATGGCGGCATAGATGATAACCAATAGATATAAAAATGTAAAAATACTATGGTACCCGCCGGTAACAAAAACAATGGCCGTGACGATAAACGTATCAATAATGATCTGGGTATAGGCAAGGGCATACAGGCATTTTTTTTGGCAAAGCCAGACATAATAAACCATAGACAGGCCAAGGATGGTGCCTGAAATTTTGTAAAGGGACAAAAAAGATTGGGCCCCTTGGCCGGACAGATCGGTATCGGAAAAAAAAAGGGTGGAAAATATCAGCACCAGGGCGAATACGGCCCTGGCCAGGACAACCCACTTGCTCTGGACGAACAGCTCCCGGGTCCGCCGGAATAAAAAATCCGGGCTATCCAATGGCACCGGCCATTGAGAAAATCGGCAGATACATGGCAATAACAAGACCGCCGACCACAACACCCAAAAACACAAGCATGAAAGGCTCGATCATATCAGTCAAGTTTTTTACGGCCTGGTCCACTTCATCATCATAAAAATCTGCTATTTTGGTCATCATTACATCCAAGGCACCTGTGGATTCGCCTACTGCGATCATTGAGCATACCATTGAAGGAAACACCCCGCTCTCAAGCAAAGGGTCTGCCATGGACCGGCCTTCGGAAATGCCGACCTTGACATCTGATATGGCAAATTCAACGATTTTATTGCCCGCGGTTTTGCCCACAATATCCAGGGCCTCAAGAATCGATACACCGGATGAAATCATGGTGGATGTGGTACGGGTAAATTTTGCCACGGCCACCTTTCGGATCAAAATGCCGATAACAGGCAGACGTAAAAACATGTCATCAAGAAAAATTCGTCCTTTTTTTGATTTATACGTTTGCCTGAACAAAATAACGGCACCAATCAATCCCAGGATCATCCAGACTATGTTCCCCACCACAAAATTACTCAGCGCAACAACCATCTGGGTGGGGGCAGGCAGCGCCGAGCCCATGCTGGCAAACATTTCTTCAAACACCGGTATAACAAAGACAAGAATAACAGCCACCACAATAACTGCCACAGCCAGGGTAATAGCAGGATAAGTCATGGCGCCCTTGACCTGCTTTTTGAGTTTCGCCATTTTTTCGGCATAGGCTGACAAACGCTGTAAAATGACATCAAGAATACCGCCGGCCTCCCCTGCGGAGATCATGTTGACAAAAAGTTCGTTAAAGGTTTTGGGATATTTTTTCAGTGCGTCGGCAAAGGTCTCTCCGGATTCAACAGACTCTTTAATATGTTTAAGCTGTTTTTTAAATGTGGGATTTTCCTGCTGGGAATACAAAAGCTCCAGGCATTGGAGAAGCGGCAGGCCCGCATCAATCATTGTGGAAAACTGTCGTGCGAAAATGATAACATCACTATCTTTTACCTTAGGCGCAAGAAAGGAGATATTTTCAAATATATCTTTTGGCTTTTTCTTAACTCTTGTCGGCGTTATTTTGCGACGTTCCAGGCTGCTCCTTACCTGTTCGGGTGTTTCAGCTTCCATCTCCCCTTTGACTGTTCTGCCTTTGGGGTTCTTTCCCTTCCACTCGTAAATGACGGCCATAATTATTCCTTCATATTTTTAGGATAAAGGCCGTCCGGTGCCGGCCATTATTTTGCGATGTATACCCAGAGCTTGTCAGAACATTGTAAATTCAATACAGATATACTATATAAATTTGCAAAGTGCATTTCAACAGGAGTTATCCGGTGCCCCCAAAAAAACAGCAGATTTCCCCCAAAACAGTCATAACCAGCCATATGAATTCTGATTTCGATGCCATTGGCGCCATGCTTGCCGCACAAAAACTATACCCGGAAAGTGTGATTATTTTCCCCGGGTCCCAGGAAAAAAATCTCAGGGATTTTTTCATTCACTCCATGGGATATCTGTTTAATATGGCAGATCCCACTAACATTGATTTTTCCGGAACCCAGCGGCTGGTTATTGTGGACACCCGGCAAAGAAGCCGCCTGTCAGGTGTTGAAGCGCTTTTGGAAAAACCGGATCTGGTCATTGACATTTACGACCACCATCCGTCCTTTCCTGACGAAATCAAAGCCACCTTTGACCTGTCAAAGCCCTATGGTGCCACCACCACCATCATGTGTGAACTACTGCGTGAAAGAAAAATCGCCATCACCAGTGATGAAGCCACGGTGATGGCACTTGGGATTTACGAGGATACCGGCAGCTTCACCTATGCCTCCACGACCCCGGCGGATTTTGAACAGGCAGGCTTTCTGCTCTCTTGTGGCGCAAGCCTGTCCACCATTTCAAGTCTTGTGGTCAAGGAGATGAAGACCGAACAGGTCACATGGCTCAATGAATTGATCAATGAAATGACGGCCGTTACCGTCAACGGCATCCAGATCCACCTGTCCGCCATTGCAGCATCCCATTACATTCCGGATCTTGCTTCCATTGTACAAAAAATTGTCAGAATGGAAAATCTGGACTGTTTTTTTGCCCTGGTGCTCATGGGGGCCAAGGTACATGTCATTGCCCGGAACCGTCTTCATGAGCTGGATGTGGGTAAAATTCTGGGGGCCCTTGGCGGCGGGGGCCATTTTTATGCGGCATCCGCCAAGGTGGAAAACCAGACCCTTCCCCAGGTTGAAATGCGTTTGATTGAACTGATCCAACAGCAGATCAAGCACGTGCGTGTGGCAAAAAAACTGATGTCCAGCCCGGCCATTACCATTGCCGCTGATAAATCATGTCTGGATGCAGCGCAGAAGATGATCCGGTACAATATCAACACCCTGCTTGTTCTTGACACACAAACATTTGAATACTTAGGATATATCACCCGCCATGTATCCGAAAAGATAGTCCATCACAAACTTGGGGATCAGCCTGTTGTCGATTATTTTGAACCCGGAGGCCAGAGTGTCAGCCTCTCCTGCGACCTGGCCGAGATTGAACAAAAAATCATTGATTTAAAACTGCGGGTTATTCCGGTAATGGAGAATCGGGTAATTTGCGGGGTTATCACACGCACCGACCTTTTAAATTTTCTGGTGGAACATAACCGGGAAGTTGTCCTGAGTGAAAGAAAAGATATTTCCGGCCTGAAACCCCGGACAAAATACGTGGGAAACCGTTTGAAGCACCAATTGGACAAGCGGGTACGCACCCTGCTTTCCGACATCGGCAATGCCGGAGACACCCTGGGCGTAGAGGTATTTGTGGTGGGTGGTTTTGTCCGGGATCTGATGCTGGAGCGCCCCATTGAAGATGTGGACGTGGTGGTGGAAGGAGACGGCATCGCTTTTGCCCGTTATTTTGCTTCACAGCATCATTGCAGGTTGCACCAGCATCGCAAATTTAACACGGCCGTCATCATTTTTGAGGATGAATTCAAGGTTGACGTGGCCTCAGCCCGGCTCGAATATTATGCAACACCTGCGGCACTGCCTGTGGTGGAAAACTCCTCCATCAAGATGGACCTGGCCAGAAGGGATTTTACCATCAACACCTTGGCCATTTCTCTGAACACCGAAACCTTTGGCACACTCATTGATTATTTTGGCGGTGTCAGGGATGTTAAGGATAAAATTGTCCGGATCATCCATAATCTAAGTTTTATTGAAGATCCCACCCGGATTTTCAGGGCCATCAAATTCTCCAACCGGTTTGGGTTCAGGATCGGCAAAGTGACCGCAAGTCTGATCAAAAACGCCTTAAATGTCGGTGCGGTTAAACATTTAAGCGGACTGCGGGTACTTTCGGAACTCAAGCAGATTTTCGGAGAAGAAAATCCTTTGCCTGCGGTGCAGACCTTGGCGGATTACGGCCTGGACAAGGTGATCCATCCTGACCTGAAATTAACCGCTGCCACCTGTGCTTTGTTTGAGTCCGTGGGGAAAACCCTGGCATGGCATGATCTTTTGTACGCTGATGATGATTATCCAAGATGGGCGGTTTACTTTATGGCCTGGCTTCACGGGTACCCTTTTGCGGTAACCGCCCAGATTGCGGACAGGTTGATGTTTCCCGAAAAGGAGAGGGCACGGCTGCTTGAGCAACGCATGAAAGCCGAACATCGGATTCAGCTGATTGAGAAAAGCTATCCGGTCTCAAATCAGCAGATGTACTGGTGGCTGATCCACTTTAAAACAGAATGCCTTTTGTTTATGGTCGCGTTGACAAAAAACGAATCGGTACGCAAAGCCATCTCCCATTTCTATACCCACCAGCGAAATATTAAACCGCTAATTGGTGGAAAAGAACTTAAATCCGTGGGGATAAAGCCGGGACCGGTTTACACCACGATTCTCAATAAAATTATTGATGAAAAGCTGGACGGCAAATTGAATATCGTGGAAGAAGAGATTGAATTTGCAAAACATTACGCCTTTGAAAACAAGCTGATTTGATTGGATCAATAGCGTTTTACACATAATAGGAATATGAACTTTATTTAAACCGGACTGACACGGAATTTCAAATGCCCACCAAAAAAACCATCAAAGATTATTCCGCCTCATCTGCAGAGCCGGCAACCCGTTCCGAAATTCAAAAGGGCATCCAGACCAGGCGGCAGCGCCGAAACCTGTTTCCCCTTGCAGCCCTGGTCGGGCTGGGCGCCGGCCTTGTTTCCGCATTTTTCAGTACATTTATTGAAGCCGCGGACAAACTGAGAAATACCCTGATCATATGGTCCACCCAATACCCTGAGTGGGGATGGATATTCCCGGTATTATTCGGTGCCATGGGTGCCGGGGTATCCGTTTTCATCGTTCGCCGCTATGCCCCTGAAACGAGTGGCAGTGGTATTCCTCACATTGAAGCAGTCATGAACCGTTTGCGAACCTTGAAATGGTCACGGGTCCTGCCTGTTAAATTCATTTCCGGGATTCTGTCCATAGGCAGCGGGTTAGCGCTTGGCCGTGAAGGACCAACCGTCCAGATGGGTGGTGCCGTGGGCAAGGCCGTTTCTACCTTTTTTAAAGTCAAACCCCGGGAGCAACGAACACTCATCGGTGCCGGGGCAGGTGCCGGACTTGCCGCAGCCTTCAATGCCCCGTTGTCGGGCGTGATGTTTGTTCTTGAAGAAATACAACGTGATTTTCATCCTCTTGTGTTTGGAGCGGTCTTTCTTGCGGCGGCTATTGCCGATATCGTGGTACGCTACTTCTCTGGCGGCCGGATGTCGTTTATGGTCCCCAATTACCCGGCGCTTTCCATCGCATCGTTGCCTTTCTTTGTTCTGCTTGGTTTTGTGGCCGGATTATTGGGGGTTTTATATAACCGGAGCCTGATCGGGACCCTCAATCTGTTTGATCTGTTTAAAGGCAAGAAAAAACTCGGTGTTGCTGCGTTTATTGGCGCCGTAACCGGATTGGTGGGCTGGTTTTCCCCCATTGCTATTGGAAGCGGTCATGCCCTTTCCGAAGTAGTTCTGGCCGGTAATTTTGCCTTTTTCTCAATTCCTCTTTTTTTTGTTTTTCGTTTTTTTCTGGCAACGACCAGCTACAGTACCGGTGCTTCAGGAGGCATCTTTTCTCCCCTTTTGTCGCTTGGGGCGCTTTTGGGCTTTGCAGTGGGCTATGCCTCTCAGTATGTGGCCCCGTCAATTGTGACGGAGCCGGCAGTCTTCGCCGTTGTTGGAATGGCTGCCTATTTTTGCGCCATCGTTCGTGCCCCCCTGACCGGTGTAGCCCTGATCGTTGAAATGACCGGCAGTTATCAACAGATGCTGCCTTTGCTTGTAAGTTGTTTTTGTGCATACGCGGTTGCGGAAACGATGAACAATCTACCTATTTATGAAACCTTGCTTGAGCGGGATCTTGATCGTGACGGAAGTGGGTTGAATTTAACCGAACCCATACTTTTCGATTTTGAAATTGAAGAAGGGTCTCTTTTTTCCGGAAAAAAGATAAGCGATCTCGGACTTCCAAGCGGTTGTCTTCTGGTTCGATATGTTTTAGACGGAAAAGAGCATGTTCCGATGGCAGACACCTTTCTTGAAGATCATATGCGGATTACCGCAATTATTGCACCTGAGGCCGAGGAAAGCATTACAATGATTCGAAAAGGCTGCCATAAAAACGATGAAGGCCTCGGCTATAAGTAAAAGGCCCATACGGCCGTTACAAGAATGGTGACATAGATTACAGATAGGATACCGCTTTTTTCATGAAATTATAGTTGATTTCAATCTAATGAACCTTTTGCAATATCTCATTTAATGATTATTTTATGTTCGTGGCCGGATGGTCATTTCGTAATCGCCACGAAAGGGGTGTCTTATGAGAAAATATATCCTTAAATTCAAAATTGAAGACTGGGCCGAAAAATGGGGTAAAATTGGATGGGACAACGGCATCCATGATTATCACTATTTACATGGAAAAGGTAAAAAGAGAGAGGAAGAAGGACATTTTGTCCAGCCCTTAGACAAAAAGTTCAGAGCAAGCCTGGCATATTTTCATTAAATCCTGTTATGCGATAATCTTGGCCTGGGGTCTGTTCAACAGCCCCCAGGCCGAACATCCTTTAAGGGATTTGCTATTAATCATTATGACATTTCAAACAGCCGGTGAAATCCGGATGCGGCGTGGCCGGTCCTTGTGCATTGTCGGGATGATGGCATTCAAGACATTGTTCATCTGTCTGCCCGACATTTGCGTGGACATCCCATTTCTGCCGGATGGAAGTGCCATGGACGCCCAGATAGGCCCAATGGCCGCATCCTGCGACAAAAAAAAGTAATCCGGTCAATAAAATCTTAGAAATTTTTGCTTTCATTGATTTTCTCCTGTTATCCGCCCGTCCGAAAGATGCAGAATCAAATCTGCAAACGGAATGATCTCTTTATCATGGGTCGCCACAATCATTGTGATTTTTTCCTCTTTTGACAGCGCATTCATCAGGCGAATCAGTTCGAGCCCGGTCCGGGTATCCAGGCTTGCAGTGGGTTCGTCTGCCAGAAGCAGCCCCGGGCCATGGGCAACCCCCCGGGCAAAAGCAACCCTTTGCGCCTGGCCGCGGGACAGAGAAGACGGCATTGCATCTGCAACATTTTCAAGATCAAGGCGGTTCAGCAAAAAGGCCACCCGGTCTTGAATCCGTGCGCTGGAATAGTTGTTCAATATAAGCGGAAATTCTATGTTACGCCGGGCACTCAGACAAGTTATTAAATTTCCGGATTGAAAAACAAAACCCAGTTGCCGGCGCCGGAAATTGTTCCGTTTTCTGCCTGAAAGTGTATCCACCCTTATTCCAAAGCAGCTCACGCTTCCCTTTTGCGGCAGATCCAGTCCACCGATGCAATTCAGCAGTGTTGTTTTTCCCGAGCCTGATTTGCCTAAAATCAGTGCCAGTTTCCCTTTATTAACACTGAACGAAACATCAGACAAAACGGTAACAGCGGTTTTGCCCCTAGCATAAATTTTAGAAAGATCTTTTAACTGGATCATGTCCGATTCTAACCCTTCGATATAATATCACAGGTCTTCTGGCTTACAACAAGCCAGACCGGCCAGGCAGCGGCGATAAAACAAAATCCCAACGATACGGCAGGCGGGATGGCTGCCGCACCGATACTCAATCTCGGAAAAATCAATGCAGTTGCTGCAAAGTATCTGTTGTGAGACGTCCATGCCGACAGATCAATTCCACTCCTGCCAAAAATCCATACAGCCAGCATTCCGGCCAGCACACCGACTGCCGAGGCGACCACATTCATTAAAATCACCTGAAGGCAGATCAATATCCCGGTTTCCAGTCCTGTCACGCCCATTGCACGCAGCACACCGTATTCCTTGATGCGGCTGACAACAAAAATCGCAAACGAACCGGCGCATCCAAGCGAAACAACGCCAAGAACGATGAACACCAGGATGTTGACACAAATGTCGTTGAGTTCCAGAAGCTGTGTCAAGTCCGGCATCAATTGAGTCCAGGGTTTCAATTCGTCCATCTTTAAACCGGACCGGGCAAAGTCCGACATGGCAGATGAAAGATCGGTTCCTCTTTTAATAAAAATCGCTGCCTGCCATGTTTCCGGCAGAATGAGGCCTTCAAATACCGGGCAAAAGGCCAGGGCCCGGTCCAGGCTGTCAACCCCGGTTTGGAAAATACCTGCGACTTTCAATGTATATTGATGATCACCAATCTGTCCAATGATCGTATCACCCGGTCGTGAACCGATCCGTTCAGCAGTTTCAAGGTTTAATAAAATCTCTTTTTGCCCTTTTAAAAGGAATCTGCCTGCTATGACCTTTTTGTAAAAGAAACTGTGGGCTTTTTCCTGATCCGGATAAATGGCCACAAGGTCCAACGGCCTTTTCCTATCTTGGTGGATAATCGTCCCAGGCATTTGGTATCGCTGGAGGACAGCGTTTACAAAAGGCTTTTTCAGTTCCTCCGGACGAATGCTTGAAGGCAGGTTGCTGCCGGAAATCTGGCCGGAATACATACCGGTCGAATTGGTGACCATGATGTCCGATATCCCGTTGGCAAGGCTGATAACAAAGACCAGGGTTCCGATGGCCACGCTGATTAAAAAACATAAGATAAAAGTAGTTCGCCTGTTCTCTACCAGGAACGCAACTGCCGTTTTCAACCACAGAAAAAAATTCATTTCAGACGTGTTCCACCTGATGGTTGTCAAAATAGGATTGCGCACCGATCCGTTGGATCAAAAATGAAACGCAAAATGGAATCATAGATTCCTGCCCGCCGGAGAACAACGTCCGACACCCCGATTGGATGTAGGTTTCAGCCTGATCGGCAGCGGACCGGAACACATCCGGATACGCCTGCTGCAGCGCTGAAACCTCTCCTTTTCCATCAATGGTTTCTCCATGCTCACAAATTGTATTGATGAATTTTAGACATGCCTTTTTTTGCGATTCATAAAAAAGGGAGACCACGTAATTATGGCGCTTCATTTTTAAATCGATAATCAGGTCCACCAGGTCATCTAAAATCTGACAGCCCAGCCCAATACGGAACAACGCTTTTTTTATTTTTTCACAATTGCCGGCATCCAGTTTGTCTTCGAACCGGTCCGGCAGCGCCCATGGTGCCTGGAACAACAGACCTGTTTTGATGCTGTGAATATCATTTAAAACGGATTTAGCCGGTAGAATTTCATAAATTCCCTTTTCTTCCCCAGCTTCCTGGGCACCGCTTCGAATCAATGCATCCAGGGAAATTTTCCCGGAAGATTTAACCTGGTCCAGTGTAAAAATGTCCGCATAGAATCCATGAAACATAATTTCGGTCAACACCCGGTCAGATACCATAATATCCAGAACAGACCTGAATATTTTCGCTTCTTTGGGAAGTCCGGTTTCAAGGGTAACCTTATACTCCTGGTCCAACAGGTTGTCACATCCGGTGACCATACCTCTCAGACACTGGTTGGCTGCCACATACAAGGTTCGCTTTTGCGAATCAATCCCGGCTTTCACATAGGCATATAAAAACAGCAGGGAAAAAAAATGATCTTGCATGCGAATGTCATCTCTTTTCGGAATTACAAGTTCCACGCCACTGTCTGACAGGATATATGCCGCCTTTTTCCAAAACAGGCAAAGACCGTTTCTCAATTCGTCCTGTATCATAGAGAACTGTTGAAAATCTATTGCCATACGGGATTTGATCTCCTTTGGCTGCCTGATTTTATTATGTTTACGGTTTAAAGCTTGTAAACAGACTGATATAGCCAAGATAGGTCTTTTCTAACACAGGCGGGGTGAATCCGGCCTGCTCAATGACGCCGGGAAGCACGCCGCGGATATTTTCACCGATCTGGGGTTGAAACAGTATCCATCTGGAGGTGTGTGCCACAAGCCATCCAAAAGCCGTTTCAGGGATATGCATGTCACAGACCACCAATCGTCCGCCCGGTTTTAACACACGAAATAGTTCCTTGAACGCAATTTTTTTTAAATCCAGCTGAATATGATGAAAAAAAAGCGTAGAAACCGCACTGTCAAAGCTTTCATCTTCAAACGGCAAATCTTCAGCCGCCGCGGTTTCAAACCGGCAATTATCCGCGCCCCTTTTCTTCCGGGCACCCAAAATCATTTTACCGGCCGCGTCGATCCCCATGGCCATACCATTGCCCTTTTTTGAGAGTCTGTCGGCAATGGCCCTTGTCACGACACCGGTTCCGCATCCGACATCAAGTACCCGGTTATCTTTTTGAAGATTTAGTGCATCAATAACCTCTGCATTAATTTTTGACTGTTGCCCGAACATGACCCAGGGTTCCAGAAGATCATATACCCCTGCTGCATAATCAAGAGTTCTGCCACGAGTTGGAACTGAGTCCAAATGATCCATTGCCCTCATAAAATAATCCTTGTGGTTTTCAAATCCGGTGCTTGGCGTCCGGTTGCAGACATGACGTCAGCACCAATCATGCAAATGTTAGCTTAAGTACTGGAGAGTTGTTTGTCCTTCTTTATAAAAGCCATGGGCTGACCTGACATATCAGCTGCCAGGCATAGCCCACAACAAAGCCTGAAAGATCTGTGTTGGTTACACAGACTTTCTTATAATTTTCTATACTTATTTGTATTGATTTGAAAGAATAAATTTTCATTCATTTATCGGTATGAGTCATTTGAAATTGATATTACACGACGGGCAAGTGCCCCAAAAAAACAGGCGGTGGATTCGGGTTGTTGGGTAATTGATTGACTTTTTAATGGATTTTGCATATGCATTAAAAAAAGATAAATCTATAAGCGTGCCCGGCTTAACCCTGTAAATTTTACCGATTACTTTGATTCGCACATTTTAATCCTCGAAATAATTCATCTATTTCTCTGGTTAAAATTTGCATTCACTTTGTATTCGACAAAATTCCTAAAGTTTTGTTCAGGCGCTAAATCGTTCCCATATATTCAGCATCAATGTAAGTTTTCATTTGAAAGGTTTTTGTATGGCCAAATGCAATCGTTGTGGGTTGAACCTGGATGTTGATAGACCAGGTCGGCCCATGGCCGTTATTAAAATATGGGGCATCTGTGCTGAATAAAAAATTTTTAGGTTATTGGGTGCAATATTTTATTCTGGCCTTTATCGCTGTGGCTGCCTTGGTTTATCCTTTGTTGAATCAACACGATAAAGGCCGTCTCAAAGTTGAAATCAGCCAGGAAACCGGCCATGTGATGAAGGCTGAGCATCTACTCCAGTCCATGTTTCGTGAACGTATCAGCAATATCCGTGTGCTTGCCCAGTCCCCGTGTGTGGCCAGATTTCTGACCCATCCAACCCGGGAAAACCGTCAGGCGGTTACACATATGCTTCATTCGGTTTGTCGTTTTTACGGGATTTATGATCAGATTCGCCTGATCCATGCCGACGGCCGGGAGATGGTGCGCATTAATTTTGACGGCGGAAAATGCAATAAAGTTCCCCAGGCAAACCTTCAAAGCAAGGTGGGCCGTTATTATTTCAAAGAAGCCCTTATGCTGCCGGCAGATCAAATATTTGTCTCTCCTATGGATTTGAACGTGGAGCAAGGCAAAGTCGAAGTCCCGCACAAACCCATAATTCGTTTTGCCCTTCCCATCAAGGATACGGAAGGAGCGACCCGGGCGGTTCTGGTGATGAACTTTTTAGGCAGTATCCTGCTAAAAAACTTGTTTGAAAAAAGCCCAATGAATGACGCTTCCGGCAGCATTCATTACAGTTTTCTTGTCAATCAAAAAGGCTATTATCTAAAGTCGGAAATGTTCCCGGATAAAGAGTTTGCATTTATGTTCGGCGTCAACCAAGATCAGCGTTTCTCCATTGATTTTCCAGAAGCCTGGCAGGCTGCGCTGGCAGGAAAAGCGCAGATCCAGACCGCCCAGGGCATTTTTTTGATCAGGGTACTGTCTGTTCCAATTTCTACCCTAAGCACCCAAAAGGTTGATGTCGGTGAGCTTGTCTCCTCAAGTCACTGGTATCTGTTTCATTTTATCACCAAAGAGAGCATCAAGGAGAAGTCCTTTATTTATGGCCCTGCGCAGCCCCTCCTTATTTCCATGCATCTTCTTGTCACCCTGCTGATCAGCTATCTTTTAGCCCACCGCAAACGTGTGCTGGGTATGCGGAAAAAAGATGAGCAAACCATCCAAGATCTTTATAAAAAGAATGCCCTCATTTTATCTTCCAGCGGAGACGGAATCTACGGCGTTGATACCCACGGCAACATCACCTTTTTAAACCCGGCCGCAGAAAAAATGATCGGATGGACCCAAGATCAGGTTTCAGGCAAAAGCTCTCATCAATTGTTTCATCACAGCCATCCTGACGGGAGCCCATATGAAGAAAAGGACTGCCCCCTTCACTTCGGTTTGGATGACGGCGAGAAACGACTCATTGACAATGAGGTTTTCTGGCGAAAAGACGGCAGCGCATTTTCTGTCAGCTATGTCTCTTCACCCATAATTGACCAGGGACAAATTACAGGTTCGGTAGTGAGTTTTAGAGATATTTCTGCCCGCCTGGCCAAAGATGCCCAGCTTAAGGCCTCTCAAAAAGAATTTGAAACCATATTTACCCTGGTTCCCATTCCCATCATCTATGTCAATGCCCAAGGACGGATCTACAGAAGGAACAATGCCTTTACAACGCTGCTGGGCTATAATGAAAAAGAAGTTTCTGACATTGATCATGCACTAAAAAAAATGTTCCCGGACAATGACATCGGAAAAGAGGGGGGCCAGCGTTTTTTGACCTATCTTGAAAGCGCCCCAAAACAAGGAGGCATAATCCAACCTGACATGTACCAGCTGCTATGCAAGGACGGAGTCCTCCGGGACATGCTGGTTGGCGGACGGCTTTTTAAGGAAGGCTATATTTTAACCTTTGTTGATATGACCGATCAGGAAACGGCCAAAAAGGCGTTGATTATCGCCCGCCAACAGGCAGATAAAGCCAATGCGGCAAAATCCGAATTTCTGGCCAATATGTCCCATGAAATCCGGACTCCCATGAATGCCATCATAGGCATGAGCCGTTTTCTGCTTGAAACCGATTTAACGGACAAGCAGTTGGACTTTGCCCAAAAAATAGACTTTTCCTCCAGGGTTCTTCTGGATATTATCAATGATATTCTGGACTTTTCCAAAATCGAAGCAGGGAAGATCGACATTGACATTCATGATTTTTCTTTAAAAGACATGGTGCTGCCCATTGACGCCATGTTATCTCCCTTGGCCCAGGAAAAAGGAATTGACTTTTCCATCATCATATCACCGGATGTGCCTGACATTGTCCAGGGTGATTCCCACAGTCTCAGACAAATTTTAATGAATCTTTTAAGCAATGCCGTCAAGTTTACCCCAAAAGGCGGGGTGACAGCGCAAATCAGCGTAAAGGAAGAGGATCATAACACTGGACAGGTAAGGCTCCTTTTTTCAGTCAAAGATACTGGTATCGGCATGAGCCAGGAACAGGAGAGAAAAATATTTGAAGCCTTTTCCCAGGCCGATTCAACCACCACCAGGCGATTTGGCGGCACCGGCCTGGGACTTGCCATCAGCAGACGACTGGCCCAGTTGATGGGAAGCGAACTAAAAGTTAAATCCAGGGAAAATCTGGGCAGCACGTTTTATTTTGAGATCTGCATGGCATTGGGCGACCCTGCCAAACTCGGAGAAAATCCGGAAAGTTCAAATAAAATTGCCCCCCCGGATCTAAAAGGTTTTTCTATCCTGGTGGTGGAAGATATTGATTTAAACCTGGAGGTGGCCGTTCGCCTCTTAAATCGGACGGGAGCAGACCTGCTGACCGCAAGAAACGGGCGTCAAGCTGTGGACTTAGTGGCAAAAACGCGGCCGGATCTTATTTTCATGGACCTTCAGATGCCGGTCATGGATGGATTTGAGGCAATCAGCATCATCCGCAAAAAAGATAAAGAATTGCCGATTATAGCAATTTCAGCCGCAGCATTATCCGAAGATGTGGACAGGGCCTTACATTTTGGTGCCAATGCCCATATTTCAAAGCCGGTCCAGCCCAATGAACTTTACATAGCCCTTTGCCGGCATTTGAGTGTGGAGGCCCAAGCCTTGCCTGAATCATCTGATTTAAAATCTTTTGATCCTGGAACCCGCCCCGATCAAACACTCGGCATAAAGAAGGCGGGTAAACACCTCCAGGCAAAGCAGAATATGTACCAAACGCCTGACCTGCCCCGGCGTTTTGATTTGCCCAAAGTCATGGAAGCAGTGGGCAACGATAAAGATTTTTTCTTCCAGATCACTGAAATGTTCTTCCAGAACCGGGCCGATCATATGGATGCCATCCAAAAGGCAATTGGAGCTGAAGATGGGCCAACATTGGCCAAGACTGCCCATGCTCTGAAAGGTGCCTTGAGCAATTTTAGGGCCCTTGGGGCTCAGCAACAGGCAAATGAATTGGAAAAACAGGCAAGAACAGGGGACCTTAGCCAGGTCAAACCGATTTTTTCACAATTGAAAAAAGAGGTCGCTTTATTTGAAGAGGAACTTAAAATAACCATTGAAGAGATGAGCCATGAAAATTTTAATTTCTGAAGATGATCCCATATTCAAAACCATTCTTGAAAACAACCTTAAAAAATGGGGATACCAGGTTGTATCCACCTCTGATGGCAGGCAGGCCTGGGACATCATCAGGAAACCCGGATGTCCCAATGTAGTCATTTCCGACTGGATGATGCCCGAAATGGACGGCCTGCAGCTCTGCCGCAAGGTGCGCGCCCATGAGGCACCAAGGTATATCTATTTTATTATTCTCACAGCCAAAGGGGAACAGCAGGATATTCTCCAGGGCCTTGAAGCCGGGGCAGACGATTTTTTAACCAAGCCAATTGATTATGTTGAACTCAAATACCGCATCCGCATCGGCGAACGGATCATCGGATTGGAAGAAAAAGTGCTGGAGCTTGCCAGAAAGGATTCATTGACAGGAACCTTGAATCGCAGAGCCTTCATGGAAAAGCTGGATCAGGAACTTGAGCGGGCAGCCCGTAAAAACACCCCCTTATCGTTGCTCATGACCGACATAGACCATTTCAAGCAGGTGAATGACCGGTACGGCCACCTTTCAGGAGACCGGGTGCTCAAGCAGTTTGTGTCCCAGATGGCCCAGGTCATACGGCCCTATGACTTTATTGGCAGGTATGGCGGAGAAGAGTTTATCCTATGTCTGCCGGACTGTTCGATTAAGGAAGCCCGGGACATTGCTGAACGTATGAGAAGCCAAATTGAAACAACACCGATGCAAATATCAACCAGCAGGCCGCCCATCCATATTACCGCAAGTTTCGGTATTTCATTGTTTTCCTCTGCCTGTGAGAAGGACCCAGAATCGCTCATCAAAAAGGCAGACGACGCCCTGTATTCAGCAAAAAATGACGGCAGGAACTGTGTGCGCATGGCGCAGCCATAACCCAATATGCGGATGATTGAATCAGTGGCCGGACAAATTTTTCCCCATTGAAAGGCGTGGCTTGAAAAAAAGACAAGATTCTGGTACTTCCCTCTTTTTGCATAACACTAATTAATTCTTTAGGAATATAAATGAAAAACGCAGACTTTTTAACCGGTATTACCACCTCGGGAACGCCTCACCTCGGCAATTATGTGGGGGCGATTCGTCCGGCTGTTGAGTCCAGTAAAAATTTGGACCTGACCTCCTATTATTTTCTGGCAGATTACCACTCCCTGATAAAAAATCATGATCCCCAAAAACGAAAAACCTCCACCCTTGAAATTGCAGCCGCCTGGATTGCGTTAGGGTTGGATTACAATAATTGTGTATTTTACCGGCAGTCTGATATCCCTGAAATTCCGGAGCTTACCTGGATATTAACCTGTCTGACCGCCAAGGGACTGATGAACCGGGCCCATGCATACAAGGCCGCGGTCCAGGAAAACGAGGAACAGGAAAGAAAAGACCCGGACCAGGGCGTTACCATGGGCCTTTTTTCCTACCCCATTCTCATGGCTGCCGACATTCTCATGTTCAATGCCGCCAAGGTGCCCGTGGGCAAGGATCAGATCCAGCACCTTGAAATGACAAGGGATATTGCCGCAAGATTCAACCATATGTACGAAGAATTATTTGTGCTGCCCGAGGTGGTTGTGGATGAAACCGCAGCCGTGCTTTCCGGCCTTGACGGGCGCAAAATGAGCAAAAGCTACAACAACTTTATTCCGCTGTTTGATACGGAAAAACGGCTGCGCAAAATGATCATGAAAATCCAGACCAACTCCCTGGGACCTGATGAACCCAAAGATCCGGACACCTGCACCTTGTTTTCAATTTACCGGGCCTTTGCCACCGAGGAACAGACCAAAGACCTGGCCCGGCGGTACCGGGAGGGCATTGCCTGGGGGGCCATGAAACAGGAGTTGTTTGAATACATCAACGATATTTTAAAAGAACCCAGACAGCGGTACGAAGAGCTGATGGCGAACCCCAAAGATATTGAAGATATTTTGAAAAAAGGGGCGCTCCGGGCCAGGGAGTATTCCGTGCCCTTCCTGGATAAAGTCAGAAAGAGTGTGGGAATTCAATCATTGTCCTAACCTTGTTTTAGCCCTTTCACCTCTTTTTCGGAGAGATGTCGGCATTTGCCGGGGGGCAGACTGCCAAGGTGGATATTGGCCATGCGGATTCGTTTGAGCATGGCCACCTGATTGCCGGTTTTGCCCACCATTTTCCGGATCTGGCGGTTCAACCCCTGCTTTAAAACAATTTTAAATCCATTTTCAGAAACCCTGCGGACCTTGGCCCGCCGGGTTTTTTTCCCGTCTATCACCATGCCCTGGGCCATGGCAGTCAGATCCTGATCGCTCACAGGCCGGGTCGCAAAGACCAGATACTCTTTTTCATGGTCATGGGAGGGATGGGATAACCGATTGTGCAGATCACCGTCGTCCGTGAGCAAAACAAGCCCTACGGAATCTTTATCCAGCCGTCCCACGGGATAGACTCTTTGTTTTACCGGCACAAGGTCCAGGATAATTTTTGCATTTTTCTGGGCGCAGGTTGTGACCACCCCTTTAGGTTTGTTTACAGCAAGATAGGTATATTCGCGCTTTTTATCCGATGTATAGTGAACCGGCTTTCCGTCAAGACAGACCTTATCCTTTGCCGGATCTGCCCGGGAGCCAAGTTCTTTTACGACCCTCCCGTTCACTGACACCCTGCCCTCAAGGATAAGCGTCTCGGCCTTTCGGCGCGAACATAGCCCGCTATGGGCTAAAATTTTCTGCAGCCGGATGCTTTCAGGATCTGTAGTCGGCATTGATTTTCACATAGTTTTCACTGAAATCACAGAACAGGAACTTATCCTGGCCGTCTCCGAGATTAAGATCCAGGACAATACTGATTTCACCCTTCTTCATTATGTCTGCTGCTTTTTCTTCCGCCCCTTTGCCCTGCCACTGCCCGTTTTGAACCAGCAGGACATCCTCAAAATACAAATCCATTTTATTCTGGTCCACCGTGGCCCCGGATCTTCCGGCCGCCGCTGTGATCCGTCCCCAATTAGGATCCTGGCCGTAAATGGCGGTTTTGACCAGGGGGGAGTGGGCAATGGCTTCGGCCGCTGCAAATGCATCCTGTTGGGTCAATGCACCTTTGACGGTGATGGCGGCAACCTTAGTGGCACCCTCCCCGTCTTTGACAATCTTTTTAGCAAGCTCATAGCAGACTTCATCTAAAACCGCTTGGAACACCCCAAGGGATTCATCATTGTCAATCACAGCCTGCCCTGCCCCGTTGGCCATGCATACAAGGGTGTCGTTGGTGCTGGTATCCCCGTCCACCGTAATCCGGTTAAAGGAACGGGACGCGGCATGGGTCAGTGCCTGTTTGAGCAGGCTGCTTGAAATATCAGCATCAGTAAATATATAGGAAAGCATGGTGGCCATATCCGGCCGAATCATACCTGAACCTTTGGCAACCCCCATGATGGTAAAGCTTTTTTCATCCCCGGATGCATTGATTTGTCCCTTGCGGGACACCATTTTGGTGCAGGTATCTGTGGTGAGGATAGCACCGGCAAAATCTACAATAGTGCAAGAGCCAAGACTTTTCACAGCTTCCGGAATTTTTGCTTCAATTTTATCTATTGGCAAGGGCGCACCGATCACCCCCGTGGAAGAGACCAATACATGTTCAGGATCAATGTGAAGGGTTTTGGCTACAAGTTCAACGCATTGCTCTGCATGGGCTATGCCCTGTGCACCGGTAAAACAGTTGGCATTCCCTGAATTAACCAGTATTGCCTGGAGCATACCCCTTTCCATGGTTTTTCTGCCAAGAATAACAGGGGCTGCAACCACCTGGTTTTGTGTAAACAATGCTGCGGCACTTGCAGGTTTTTCCGAATAGATCAGACCAAGATCCAAGGATCTGTTTTTTTTAATTCCGGCACAGACTCCGGCAAATTTAAAGCCTTTCATTTTTGTTTCCTTTGCTTACTTAAATCCATCTCAGAAAATTGACCGCGAATTATAATTTGGTTTTAGCCACTTTGTAAACATTGATTTTTTAAAGGCAGTGCTGACGCATAAATAATAAAAGGTCGGCCGAAGTTGTTCCGCCCACTCCTTTTTGGGAAAATTCCGCCTTTCCTTCTTTCAGAAGGCATCGGAAAGGTAGTTCTTCCTACACAAACCATGGCCTGTACCGAAGATTTTCATTCCGTCCGGGCATAGTTCTCCCCCATTCCAGGCTTGAAACTGTTTCGATTACCTGTCCGTGGTTGCCGTCTCACACTAA
>NZ_KB893106.1 GCF_000373985.1 Desulfobacter curvatus DSM 3379 | reverse complement strand
AACAGGGTTTGATCAGATTGACCGGTAATGAGCGGAGGATTTCTTTTTGAAAAAGCCCTGCCCAGGAGTCATCGAGCAATTTCCTGCGCTTCGGGCTTAAAAAGTCCCAGGGATCGAAAAGGTGGAGCTGATTGTGGTCATTTGTCTTAATCATTTAGTCAACCCTAAGCTATTGATAACATAGAGTATATTATATAGAATAAGTATTTTTAATGCAAGCTAAAAAATGGATTTTAGCCAATAATATTAACATGTTAAATTGATTTTGGACTTTTTACGAGTCCATCAACTTTAATCTGATTTCATGAGATATGACCACTTTTTATCTGTTTTAAAAGGACGTTTGGTTTAGTCCAAAGTAAATTTTTTAGTCTGATGCCGGGTCCAGGCGAAGCACCCGGACTTTACTCCCTGCTGCCTGCCATTTGAGATCAAAATTAAACAGCCGGATTCCATATACACGGTCTTTATTCAGCCCAGCCCGGGTGTCTTTTTTTGTACTGGAAAACCGGGCATTGCTGTAGGCGGGCCGGGGATCATTTCCCAGTACCTGGGTAATGATGGACAGCAGATTGGGTATATTTTTCTCCCGTTCCCGAATCTGGCTCGCTGCCGTGTCTGAAAAAACGACCTGGCAAGTTTTGTTGTCCGGTGCCGGTGCAAAACCGTCCCGGGCATTGTCCAGCCGGTCTGAATAGGGCAGGTAGGGTTTTATGTCCAGAACAGGGGTCTGGTCCAGGATATCTACCCCGGTCAGGTGAAGCACCGGCCCTTTGGGCGTCGATTCAATGGCCTCAAGCCGTACACAGGACATACCGATGGGATTGGGCCGGAAGGGGGACCGGGAGGCAAATACGCCCACCTTTTTGTTCCCCCCAAGGCGGGGAGGACGAACCATGGCAGACCATTTCCCGCCCTTTTTCACGGCTCTGTGAAAAATGAAAACCAACCAGATATGGGAAAATTGTTCAAGTCCTCTTACGGCCTCGAATCTTGCAAATTCAGGAAAAAAATTCAGTGTCCCCGGGGCCCCTTCCGCAAGGTTGGGTTGCCGGGGAATGCCGAATTTTTCTTTGAAGCAGGTGTGGATGACGCCGATGGGTTCTAAATGGATTGCCACAGGGTCTCCAGTTCGCTGATCCGTGATTCAAAATGGGAGGCCGCGGCCTGTACAGGGGTAATGGATGCCATGTCCACACCCGCCACCCTGAGTTCATCAATGGGAAACATGGATCCCCCGAGCTTGAGAAAGGCAAGGTAATCATCCACGGCAGGCTTGCCTTTGTCAGTTATTCGTTTGGCAATGGTCAGGGCCGCCGCCAGGCCGGTGGCATATTTATAGACGTAAAAGGAAGAATAAAAATGGGGAATGCGCAGGCATTCCAGGGTCAGGGCCTCGTCAACCACCATTTTATCTCCGAAATATACGGATAAAAGATCTTGATACACGGATGTAAAGGTGTCAATGGTCAGGGCCTGGTTGTCACCGGCCAGTCCATGGATAATATGTTCAAATTCGGCAAACATGGTCTGGCGGAAGAACGTGCCCCGGATATTGTCGATTTCCCGGTTCAGTATGTAAGCTTTCATTTTGGGGTCATCTTTGTATTTTTCCAGTAGATGCCGGGCCAGAAGTGCCTCATTAAGGGTGGATGCCACCTCTGCCACAAAAATCGTGTAGCCGTGGGTGGGGTAGGGCTGGGTGTTGTTTGCAAGCAAGGTATGCATGGAATGGCCTGCCTCATGAATCAGCGTGAACAGGCTGTTAATGGAATGCGGATCATAGTTGAGCAGGATATAGGGGTTGGAATCGTAACACCCCGAAGAGTAGGCGCCGCTTCGTTTGCCTTTGTTTTCGTATCTGTCCACCCAGCCCTTGAGCAGGCCCTGCTCCAGGGTGCGGCAATAGTCCCGGCCCAATGGCGCAAGCGCCTCGATGCAGGTGGCAACCGCCTGTGCATAGTCCATGTGGAAGTCAATATCAGGGACAAGCTGCACATAGGTGTCGTACATGTGCAGTTCGTCAACACCCAGTGCCTGTTTTCTGAAATCAAGGTATTGGTAAAGGGGTGAAAATGCTTTTTTCACATTGGCAATCAGGTTGTCGTAAACATCTCCCGGGATGTTGTCCCCAAACAGGGCAGCCTTTCGTGCCGAATCAAAATGCCTCGCCCTTGCCCAGAACAGATCTTTTTTTACTGAGGCGGCTAATGTCGCAGCAATGGTGTGTCTGTGGTCATGGTATGTCCGGTAATATTGATCAAAAACCGTTTTGCGAAAGCCCCTGTCCTTATGTCCCAGAAAAGTGATGAAGTTTCCATGGGTCAAGGGAGAAACATCGCCTGATGGCTTTTTTACCGTACCGAAATTAAGATCCGCATTATCCAGCTGGGAGAAAATCCTTTGGGGGGCGCCCAGACTTTCGCCGGCCATTGCCAGCAGCTGTTCGGTTGCTGCATCCCTTGTGTGGGGGATGTATCTGATCATCTGTTCCAGGTAAAACCGGTATGGTTTAAACGATTCTTCATCGAGAAATGCTGTCAGCCGGTCAGAGGGTATGGCCTGAATTTCAGGCGACATAAAGCTTGAGGCCTCCCCGATGCGGGTGTACAGATTGGAGGCGCGCTGGAAAAGCCCCTCGTTGTCCGACTTGGTTTTATCCTCATCGTTTTTCAGGTGCGCGAATGTATAAAGGCGCTCCATATCCCGGCCGACACCGTGGTCGAACTCAATACAGGCTAAAAGCCTGTCAGAGCCCTGGGAAAGGGTGCCCTTGAAATCGTCATAGGTGGGTATTTTCTTTTCCAGTTCTTGGAAAAGCGCTTCCCACGCTTCTGTGGTTTGAAACATGGGAGACAGATCCCAGCAGTCACTTTGAAGAACCTCTTTTCTCAGGGTGTCCGGCTGATGAACCATAAAAAACTCCTTTAGCTGGTGGATAAATCGATTACAGATATCTGGTTAGGTCATTGTGCAAACCTTGTCAAGGATGAAGCCCGCTGTTTTTCTATCGAATGATCTGTATCGTGCCTTCTTTACGGACAGGTGCGGGTGATTCCTTATCTATAAACCCGACAGCAGCGGAAGAGCAGATGGTATGTTCTCTGGGGATGCCCATTTCAAGCAGATACGCCCGGACGTCCGGATCATGCCGAAGCCAATGAAGTTGATTGATATAACAGCTTCCCAGCCCAAGGGACTGGGCCGCAAGGAATATGTTCTGGAGCGCCAGGGAACAATCTGCCATGGCATTTTCGTAATTGGGTTTATTGGAGGCAATAATGAGGGTTGGTGCGTTGTGATAGAAATTATAGCCTTCTTGGCTTGAACGCTTCTTCATGGCATGTTTTGTGGGGTAATCGTCATCAGGCACCCAACGTTGGAATCCTTCACAAACAAGTTTGTTTAAGTGAAGAAGCACACTTTTTTTCTGAATGGCAGTAAATAACCAGCTCTGGTTGTTGCCGCCGCTGGGCGCCCATATTGCGGCATCAAGCAGCGTATCCAGCTGTTCTGATGATATTTGCCGTTCAGTGAAACGGCGTGTACTTCTTCGTTCATGAATACAATTCAGGACCTCGTTATTTAGACTCATATTATTTCCTTCTGCCGCATATATTCGGGTTTTGTACTAGGCCGCAGACCATGAATAATAAGACAATCAAAAGATATGGTTAGAAGTTACCAGTGATTAAAAGTTGGTTGTAATGCCACTGTACAGTGGAACTTTAAGATCAGCCCGGATAATCTTAGTTGTATCACCCCGGGCTGATCTTAAGTTTTAGAATAGCACTGATCAGGACCGGATCTGTCCGTTCCCCCAGGCCACAAATTTAGTGGTGGTCAGCTCTTTTATGCCCATTGGACCGTAAGCATGCAGTTTTGATGTGGATATGCCGATCTCTGCGCCCAGGCCCAGTTCGCCCCCATCATTGAACCGGGTGGATGCATTGACAATAACAAGGGAGGCATCCACTTCCCGGATAAAGCGCCGGGACCGGTTCAGGTCCGTTGTGATAATCGCTTCAGTGTGGTTGGAGCCGTAGGCTGCGATATGGGCCATGGCCTCATCCATGTCTTTAACCACCTTGACGGCCAGCGTCAGATCCAGGTACTCCATGGGCCAGTCCGCTTCGGTGGCAGGGAGTGCATCGGGCAGTATTTCGCAGGTTTTGGGACATCCTTTAAGGGTGACACCGGCCTGGGCCAGTGCCTTATGTACCATGGGCAGAAATTGTTGGGCCACACCCTGATGAACCAGCAGGGTTTCCAGGGCATTACAGACCCCGGGCCGCTGGGCCTTGGCATTAAGTACGATGCTGACGCCCATGTCCAGGTCTGCCAGATCATCCACATAGGCGTGGCACACCCCTTTGTAATGTTTGAGTACAGGGATGCTGGAGGCTGCCACCACATGGCGGATCAGGCCTTCGCCTCCCCTGGGGATGATCAGGTCGATATATTCTTCCTGCTTGAGCATGATATCTACGGCAGCACGGTCCGACGTGGGGATCACCTGGACGGCACCGGCCGGCAGGCCTTCTGTGGAAATACCCTGTTCAATGGCCCGAGCCAGGGCCTGGTTGGAGTAAATGGCTTCGGAACCGCCCCGCAGGATCACGGCATTGCCGGCTTTCAGACACAGACCTGCGGCATCCACCGTAACATTGGGCCTTGATTCGTAGATAATGCCGATCACCCCCAACGGAATGCGCATTCTGGCCATTTCAATGCCATTGGGACGGATGGAGGAATCCGAGAGCGTGCCCACAGGATCTTCCAGACCTGCCACATATTCCAGGCCTTCAACCATTCCGTCCAATACCTTATCCGTAATGGTCAGCCGGTCGATCATGGCATCGGATAACCCATTTTCCCGGGCCGCGGCCACATCCTTGGCATTTTCTGCCTGGATGACGTCTTTATCCTTTTCCAACTGCCGGGCAATGGAAAAAAGGGCCTTATTTTTTTGTTCCGCAGGCAGGGCCGCCATAATCCGGGCTGCCGCCCTGGCCTGTTTGGCAATTTCAATGATTTGATTTTCCAAAGACATAGAATGGTTCTCCTTTAAATTTATCCCGAAATTATTACGAACGTGCGTCATCCGGGTATGCGGTGATCATCAGATTATCCCTGTGAATCACCTCGTCATAGGATCTGAAACCTAAACGTTTCTTGATCTGGCTGGTTTTGCAGCCCATGATTTTTAATATATCCGAGGCATTGTAATTGACCAGGCCCATGCCCAGGACCACTTTGTCCTCTGTGATGAATTCCACGGGATCGCCTACTTCAAAATAGTCTTCCACCCGGGTAATGCCTGACGGCAAAAGGCTTTTTCCCTGTTCCACCACGGCTTTCTGGGCACCTTTGTCTATGGTGATTCTCCCCTTGGCCTGCAGGGTCAGGCCGATCCAGTTTTTCCTGGATGAGGCTTTTTGTCCATTGGGAACAAAATAGGTACCCGTATAATTATTGTCCATTATTTTTATTAGGATATCGTGTTCCAGGCCGCAGGCAATGATCATGGGAATACCCGCCGCCGTCAGCTTTTTTGCGGCACTTATTTTGGTGCCCATGCCCCCTGTACCCAAAGGTCCGGCTATCTCTCCGGCCATGGCCTCAATATCGCTGCCCATGGCTGTTACCTGCTTGAGAAGCTGTGCATCGTCATGGGTCCGGGGGTCTTTATTGTACAAACCGCCGATATCGGTGAGATTGATCATCAAATCAGCGCCAAGCAGCAGGGTGATCATGGCACCCAAATTATCATTGTCTCCGAATTGCAGGGATTTCACAGCCACAGTGTCATTTTCATTAATAATGGGCAGCACCTTCCATTCCAGAAGCGTATTCAGGGTGTTTCTGGCATTCAGATACCGGACCCGGTCACACAGATCACCTCTGGTCAGAAGAATTTGGGCCACTTTTCGGCCACAGTGTTCCATGGCCTTTTCCCATTCACGGATCAGATCCGCCTGGCCAATGGCTGAAACCGCCTGGCGTTTTGGGGTTTCCGACGGCCTTGTTTTAAGACCGATTTTTTTTACACCCGCAGCCATGGCCCCGGAGGAGACAAGGATCACTTCCATGCCCCGGTCGTGGAGTGCACAGATCTGATTTGCGATGCTGTTGATGACGTCAATATTAAGGCTGTTTTTCCGGGTCAGCACCCCTGAGCCCACTTTGACAACGGTGCGTCTGAATTTGGACAGGGCGATCAATTGCTGTTCGGTGTTCATAATATGTTCCAGGTTTTTAAAAAAGCGGCAACAGGCCGCGCACTAATTGTCTATAGGAAACCACCAAATAATGGGCCAAAAATTAAACCATAGCGCAGATGATTGCAAGGCATGATTTTTAGGGCCCCACTGTCTTTGTGATGGAAAAGGTGAAATATAGCTGGTAAATTAATTGCCTGAAATTTTTGGGGCAAACAAAAATGAGGCCGGTAGATGGAAAAATATTTGTTCATGGGAATGGTGTTAGGCTTGTCCGCCGGTTTGTCTCCAGGTCCTTTACTGGCCCTTGTCATTAGTGAAACCATTCGCCTGGGTATAAGCGCCGGTATCCGTGTTGCCATGGCGCCGCTGATTTCGGATTTACCTGTGTTGATTATCTCCTTTCTTTTGGTTTTTTACCTGTCCGGGTCCGATCCTGTGCTAGGTGTCATTTCCCTTGCCGGGTCTGTGATTGTTTTGAAAATGGGCATTTCAAGCATCAGAACTGCCGGGCAGATGCCCAAATCCCCGGACCGGGTGTCTGCATCCCTAATGAAAGGAGTGCTGGTAAATATTTTAAGCCCCCACCCCTATCTGTTCTGGATTACCGTTGGGGCGCCCCTGGCATCCAAGGCCTGGCAGATCCATCCCGGGGGCGCCATTGGATTTGTGGCCGGCTTCTATCTGATGCTTGTAGGTTCCAAACTCGCCCTGGCCTTTGTGGTGGCCCGGACCCGCAGTTTTTTAACCGGTGCGGCTTATGTCTGGACCATGAGGGGGCTTGGCCTGCTTTTGTGCTGTTTTGCCTGGGGGCTTGCCCGGGAGGGCGCAGGGCTTCTGGGCTGGATGTAAGCATTTTCGCCTTTGTTGACACTGCCGGGGCCAAGGGCATATGATGGGGTAATTTTACAGATTATCCAAGGAGTTGCCATGAAATGGATTCGGCGTGTCGGTGTGATCATCGCTTTGCTGGTGGTCTGTTGTGTAATTCTTTTTTCCTTTCTGCCGCCGTTTAATGGTTACCAGAATGACGGACAGTTAAAGCTTGCTGGTTTAAGCCGTCCCGTGACCGTAACCCGGGACGATTCTGGCATTGCCTATATCCATGCTGAAAATATAGAGGACCTGTTTTTTGCCCAGGGGTTTGTCACGGCCCAGGACCAGTTGTTTCAGGTGCAGATGACCCGGATGTATTATGAAGGACGGATGTGTGAGCTGGCAGGATCACAGGCCAGGAAGCTGGATGTCCGCATGCGTACCATCGGAATTGAACGCATGGCGGTAAAACAAGCTCATATATTGAATCCTGTCTTGCGAAAACAGTTTCAGCACTATGTGGACGGCATAAATACCTTTATAAGAAAGTGCCCCGATGACCTTGCCTTGGAGTTTCGTCTGGCTGGGATCAAGCCTGATTTATGGCAGGTGAAAGACTGCCTGGGTGTGCTGTTTTATCTGGGGTATTCTACGGCTGCCAATCTGACCACGGAGATCATTTCCCAGATGCTGCTGGATACCCTTGGGTATAAAAAGACCGCCATGCTTCTGCCTTTGAATATCAATGTGGATGACCCTGATGATAAAGGCGTTATTACGATGCCGCCCAAGGAGAATCTTGGGTTGGCTTTGCCATTTGACCCTGGTCTTTTGGCCTTTGCCGGGGATCGGAAGCTGCGGGTTGGGAGTAACAACTGGGCCGTGGCCCCGGGAAAATCCGTCACCGGATCTGCGATGCTGTGCGGCGATCCTCATTTGGACCCAAGACTTCTGCCCGGGGTCTGGTATCCCGCAGGATTGATTTGTCCCGGTATCCGGGCTGTCGGGGTTCAGATTCCCGGCATCCCGGGTATGGGGGTGGGGCGCACCGAGCACGTTGCGTTGTCCGCCACCAACAATTATGGTGACATGCTGGATCTTTACATTGAAACCGTTGATCCGAAAAATCCGGATCATTATTTGGAAGGGGACAATTCCATTGCCTTTGGGCATATTAAAGAACGGTTGAAAATTAAAGATAAGGATTCGCCCGGCGGCTTTCGAACGGAAGACCTGGATATCCGTACTACCCGCAGGGGCCCGGTGGTGTCTAAGGTCCTCAAGGGGCTGGACGGCAATAAGGTGTTTACGCTCAGATTTGCACCGGTGGAGTCCATGACCTCTGATATCGGGTTGCTGAATATCCTTACGGCAAAAAATGCCGAAGAATTATCCCGGTCCATGCAGGACCTGGCCGTGGCTTGTTTTAACTGGGTGTTTGCCGACAGTTCCGGCAATATCGGCCACCAGGCATCCGGCCGGATTCCTGTGCGCAGGGGCGGCGGCACATTTCCCTATGTGGTCAAAGACGGCACAGACAACTGGCGGGGCTGGATTGCCCCGGATAAAATGCCCGGGCAGATCAACCCGGGGAAAAATTGGGTGGGCACCTGCAACAATAAAACGGTGGACACAGGCTTTCCCCATTATTATTCATCCTATTTTGCACCGTCATTCCGTTATGCAAGACTAAAGGAACTGATGGCGGGTAAAGCCGAGCAGACCCCTTTGGACATGTGGCAATATCAAAGGGATACCGGCAATATAATGGCCCGGCGAATTGCGCCGATTATGGCACGGATTATTCTGGCAAACGAGAATACAAGAGATTTGGGGCGAATTCTGGCGGATTGGGATTTTAAAGATGATCCTGAAAAGGCAGGGCCTCTGGTTTTCCAATCCATCTACCGGCATTTTGCATTGGCTGTGTTTGAAGACGATCTGGGGCCGCAAAAGGTTTTGACGCTGTTGAATTGCTGGTATTACTGGCAGGAACGCCTTCTGCAGTTTGTGCTGGCCGGTGAGAGTATTTTTTTCGATGATATACGCACTGCCGGTAAAACGGAAACCATGTCAGATCTTTTTATCCGGGCTGCCCATGTCGCCCGAAAGGAGTTGTCCCTACACCTTGGCGATAACCCTGCCCAATGGCGCTGGGGAGATCTGCATACCCTTGAACTGGTTAATCCCCTTTTTCGTCAGGGGAAACTCAAGAGCGTGTTCGGCACAGGATCTATGCCCATGGGCGGGGCCGGTGAAACCCTGTATCGGGGGTGGTATGATTTTGATGCCCCCTATGCGGTGACCCATTGTGCATCCTTGCGTTTTGTGGCGGATATGAGGGATGATGAAAAGCTCATGGCGGTGTTGCCGGGTGGGGCTGCAGGCCGCACTTTTCATCCCCATCAGAAAAATATGGTTGAAGATTTTATGGATGGTTCTGTCCGGTACTGGTGGTTTTCAGATGCCGCCATTAAAGCCCATGCAAAGAATACGCTGACATTGGTACCCAAATGACATTCACTTAAGCGTTAATGGTAAAAAACCGGCAACCAGAGGGGCAGCGCCTTTGGCGCCTCATTTATAATGAAATTTTTTGATGCATAAAAAAAACGCCTGCCCGTTGCCGGGCAGGCGAAAAAAAGGAAAAGAACAATGCGTTTTATTGTTCCGCCCTTGACCTAACATTATTTTTATTTAAAATCAAACTCTTTTGACGTAACCGTATCTTCCATGCGCTGAATCCTGCGGTCAATATTGTCAAATTTATTTTTAATTCGCTGGATGGCCGAGGATCTTGACCGGGTATAGGACTGATAAAATTCTTCATCACTGGCATTTTCCAGCGGAATGACAGGCTCAGGGGTAAGCAGAAGTCCCGCAACAAAATAAAGGACGCCCACCGGCCAAAACCCGGTGAATAAAAACAGGACAAGTACAATAATCCGGGTCCAGAATACTGAGAAGTTAAAATGTTCCGCCAAGCCTCGGCAAACGCCGAAGATGATGCCCCGTCGGGAGCGGTAAAAGCCTTCGGCTGCGGTCAGGCGGTCCATTCTCTGGCGGAATCCACCATATCTTCCCCGCCCCTTCATGCCTGCACCTGCCCTGTGATAACGGTTTTTATGGTACCTCATTTTTTATCCTTTCAGACGTGTTGAAAACAGCCGTTATTGATTTTGGTGTCCACGTTCGATGAGTATGGTTTCAAGGGCTTCAACCCTCGCCTCCATTCTTGGCAGGGCATTGTATATGTCTTGAATCATTCTTGTCTCTTCGGCCCGGGCGTCTTTCTCATTTCTTGAAAGCCCTCCGGTTTTGGCTGCCCGGATAATGCCGATGATGATGATTCCCAGGATGACCAGAGCAAGGATTGATGCGCCGGCACTGATGATTGTAATAAATAGGATTTTCATATACCTCCTTTGGAATTGTCAGGCTCAGGATTTTGTATCATTAATTGTTCCGGATTGGGAGGATTTCAATACATTGAGTTCATTTTCGATCTCTTCATCGGCGGCCAGATCATCAAATGCGGTTTCAAGGCTGGATCGTCTGCCGAAATCAACGAGATCGGCTTCGGCTTCCATGTGCTCAATATGATTTTCCATTTCTTCGAATTTTTTGATCACTTCGGTGGAGTCAGCCCTTCGGATTTCCTGTCTGGCCCGTTTCTTATGTTGGGCCCGGATATGCCGCTGGACCAGCATGCGCTGTTTTTCCCGGGCTGATTTCAGCTTGGTTTCAAGTTCTGTGATGTCGTTTTTGTACTGATCCACCATAGCTAAAAGGTCAACAAGTTCCGTTTCCACCACTTCCAGGCGTTGGCTGAACCTGCGTTTTTCCATCAGAGCCTGGCGGGCAAGGTCATCACGGCCTTTGGTTACTGCCAGTTCAGCTTTTTCATTCCAGAACGCCTCCTTGTCCCGGGCCTCTTGCCCTAAACGTTCCACTTTTTTATGATTGGCAATGGCGCCGGCGCAGGATGATTTAAGCTCGATCAGGGTGTCTTCCATTTCCCGGATCATGAGCTTGATCATCTTTTCAGGATCTTCGGCCTTGTCCAGCATGGCGTTAATGTTTGAAGATACAATGTCTCTGAAGCGTGTAAAAATACCCATTTTTATTCTCCTTATTATAGGTCTCTTGGATTCTTTTGCTTTCGTTCTTTCTTAACTTTATCAGAGCAGAAAATGTGCCACAAAGTTCAGGATCTTGGTTTGACTTGAATTTCAATTGGTTGTGCCGTTTTGTGATGTTTTTTTTAGAGTGGTGACATTGGTCGTGATGTGGTATAAAAAGCTAAGATTTGGTCGATTTGGCCATTGCTGTTTTTTCGGGGGGGGGGACGTTGGCATATACTGATTCCATGGATAACAATACTGGGCCTGTGAACATGTCCGGGGCCCTGGGGCAGTCTGAAGCGTTTTTAAGTTTCCAGGAACAGATTTCCCGGGTCGCACCCATTGACCGGCCTGTTTTGATTTTAGGAGAGCGCGGCACGGGAAAGGAACTGGCTTCCGCAGGACTGCATTTTTTATCCCGGCGCTGGCAAAGGCCTTTTGTTACGTTGAACTGTGCGGCTTTGACTGCCAGTCTGATCGAATCCGAGCTTTTCGGATATGAAAAAGGGGCGTTTACCGGTGCCGGGGCCCGCCGGATCGGGCGGTTTGAACAGGCCGACGGCGGTACCCTGTTTCTGGATGAAATCGGAAATATCCCCATGGAAGTTCAGGAAAAGATTCTTCGGGTGGTGGAATATGGCCGGTTTGAACGGGTGGGAGCCGTTAACCCCGTCCAATCCGATGTTCGCATCGTGGGGGCTGCCAACGTGGATTTGGCCCAAATGGCCCGGCGTGGTCTTTTTAAACAGGATCTTTTGGACCGTCTCTCCTTTGAGGTGATTTATGTCCCACCGCTGCGGGTACGCAAGGGGGATGTCATGCTGCTTGCCAATCATTTTGCCGGACGCATGGCTTTTGAGCTGGGGTTTGATCAGGTGCCGGAATTTGGTAAAAAAGCGGCCCGGGATCTTGAATCCCATCTGTGGCCCGGTAATGTCCGGGAATTGAAAAATGTGGTGGAGCGTGCTGTGTATAAAACAAACGGACCGGTTGTTACCCGGATTGATTTTTCACCGTTTTCATCGCCATACGGCCCCCTGCCCGGACCTGGAATCCCGTCAATCGAACAGACTGAAAACCGAACAGGCGCTTTGTCTGCAGGCAAAACGTCAATCAAGGACACTGAAACGGTATTGTCGGAACTGGTTGAGCTGCCGCTGAAAAAGGCAGTACTTGCCCTTGAACGCTTCCGCTTATCCCAGGCCCTGACTGCGGCCCGGTTCAACCAGAAACAGGCCGCAGCAGACCTTGGGATATCCTATGACCAGTTCCGGGGTCTGAAAAAAAAGCATGGGATGTAATCCACATTTTCAGCTGTAAGTCCAGTTGGTTATTATTTTATGATAAATACCGGGCATTCAACTTTATGAAGGACCTGGTGGGCCACTGACCCAAGAAAAAGCCCTTCAAGATTACTGACCCCCCTGGACCCCATGACAATCAAATCTATTTTTTCAATGTTTACTACCGTGTCGATATTCATGCCCGGGGAGCCTTCCAGAATCCGGATTTCATAGTCAACGCCACTGTCTTCCAACAACTCTTCAAAAGGCTTGATCAGTTCCTCGGAACTTTTTAAGATTTTATTGATGGCATCCTGGAAATGCGGTTCGGCCAGGACAACAGGGAATCTGGCGTGGCAGTGAAGTAAGATGATTTTTGAATCGAATTGCTTTGCCAATTCAATGGAATATTGGGTGGAGCGTCTGGAATGTTCTGAACCATCCACGGGGTTAAGGATTTTTTTAAATTTCATATCTTCTCCTCTCTGGTCTTTGCCCGGCACTGGTGGGTTTTGAGGTCCGGTCAAAGCCGATGTCTTATGAATTAAATCCATTGGGCGGAAACAGTCGGTCACGTCACCACTCCTGCAAGAAAAAGCATAACAGATAAGAGATCATCTGTTTTTAGTATAGGGTATATATAGAGCAAAATAAATCGGTTTTAGTGATGATTTGCCAAGTACTTGGGAACAGGCCGTGAAAGGGGTGCATAAAAACAAAGTGGGAGGGGCTTTAGACCTCCCTAAATTTTGTTTCTATTGTATCCCTTGATTTGTCACAAATATCTGATCGTGGTACAACTCTTAAACTTGAGTAAATAGTGTCTGGACGAAAACCTGAAAATTTTGTTGCGTACAAGGCGGACTGAAATTTTAACCGGAGGAATACATGGAGTATTTTGAGGATTAAAATTTCAGACCAACGCCGTAATCGGCAAAATTTACGGTTTTCGGTCGGGCACTAAATAGACAAACAAGGCCTTCCGGCTTATCCGGGTTGACCTATAGTCGAATATGGGCAAAAAGAATCGAGGTTTTTTTGACTTTATATTTTTAGTTTAAAGGATTGAAGATGAATATATTGATCACCGGTGCCGCCGGGTTTATTGGGTCTACACTTGCTTTACGGCTGTTGAATGACGGCCACCGTGTTTGGGGGATTGATAATCTTAACGATTATTATGATGTGAATCTGAAAAAAGATCGGCTGGCGCGTTTGTCCGGGGATCCGGATTTCAAATTTATTCTCCTGGATCTTGCGGACCGGCCCAATATGGCAAAATTGTTTGAGGAAAATGCTTTTGATTGCGTAGTGAATCTGGCGGCCCAGGCAGGGGTGCGGTACAGCATTGAAAATCCGGCCTCCTATGTGGATTCCAATCTGGTGGGATTTGGCAATATCCTTGAAGGCTGCCGCCATGGCGGGGTAAAGCATCTTGTGTTTGCGTCGTCAAGTTCAGTGTATGGGCTCAATACCCATATGCCTTTTTCGGTCCGCCATAATGTGGATCACCCGGTCAGCTTGTATGCGGCTTCCAAAAAAGCCAATGAACTCATGGCCCATACTTACAGCTATCTGTACAATCTGCCGGCAACAGGCTTGCGGTTTTTTACGGTGTATGGTCCCTGGGGGCGGCCTGACATGGCACTGTTTCTGTTCACCAAAGCCATGTTGGCCGATGAACCCATCAAGGTGTTTAACGACGGTGAGATGCAACGGGATTTTACTTATATTGACGATATTGTGGAAGGGGTGGTCCGGGTGATGAACAATATCCCTGAGCCGGATCCGGAATGGAGCGGGAAAAATCCTGTTCCTTCAAGATCGTGTGTGCCTTACAGGATCTATAATATTGGTAATAATGAACCTGTGCCGTTGATGGACTTTGTCCACGCCATTGAAGATGCTCTGGGCAAAAAGGCAAAAATTGACTATTTGCCCATGCAGGCCGGTGATGTGCCCGCCACCTGGGCTGATGTGGATGACCTTATCGCCGCCACCGGGTTTAAGCCGGAAACATCTGTAAAACAGGGGATACAAAACTTTGTGGACTGGTATAGAGAATACTATGCCTGAAATGATGCCCCGCAGTTTACGCTGCGGGGCTTCGTCCATGGGATTATTCTAACGCCCGGGATACGATTTCATATAAATTTCTCGACAACTCTTTTTGCCCGGCCATGGTTTCAAGTTGCTTTTTCATCATCGCCTGTCTGTTTCCATCATAGCGTTTCCATAGATTGAAACATGCGCAAAGCCGTGCCGCTGTCTGATGGTTGATTTTATCCAGCGCCAGAATCCGTTCGGCCACAAATTCATAGCCCTGTCCGTCATCCCTGTGAAAGTGTATGGGATTGTTCATGGCAAAGGCAAATATGAGTGCCCGGACCTTGTTGGGATTGGCCATGGTAAAATCTTTGTGTTCGGTCAGTATTTTTACCTGGTCTAAGGTGTCTTCTATGCTGGACTGAGCCTGGACGGAAAACCATTTGTCAATCACCAGAGTCCGGGCCTGCCATTTGTCATAGAACGCCTGGCATGCCTTATCACGCACGTTTGGATTCATATGGCTCAGGATTTTGAAAGCGGCAAATTCATCCGTCATGTTGCCGGGGTTTTCAAATTGTTTTTGCACAAGATTCTGAATATCTTTATCCGCCAGGCAACCGAGGTAGGAAAGACAAAGATTTTTAAGACTTCTGTCCGCCATGGCCGGACCTGAAATATCATCAGGGTTAGCGGAACTGCAGATGTCATATACGGTTTTAAATTCTGAAGCCAGTTCTTCGGCCAGGGTTTGCTTCAAAAAGGTTCTTGCCTGGTGAATGGCCTCAACATCAATGATCTCAAAATGATCCTTTATTTCTGTTTCCAGGGGCAGGGCAAGGGCCTTGGAAAGAAACGCCCTGTCTTTGTCCTTATCCGCAAGGGCCAGGGAAAAGGCATTAACAAGTCCTGATGATACACCCATGGGTTTGTTGGCCTGGATAGCCGTCACCAGATTTTTTATCTCATTGATGAACAGGGTCTGGGCGGCGCGCCATTGGTTAAATGGATCGGTATCCCGGGCCATGAGAAAGGCAATGTCCTGATCTGAAAAGTCCGTGGTCAGGCGGACAGGGGCCGTAAATTCCCGGAATACGGACGGGTAGGTATCGGCAGATACATGTTCAAATTTTAAGGTGTCGGTTTCCTTTGTCAGTTCATAAAGGGCGTCTTGTTTGACGGTTTCCCCGGCTTTGTCGATCAAAGAGATCCGAACAGGGATGTGAAAGGGTTTTTTCTCGGACTGATTTCTATCCGGGGATGTGGCCTGGGTGAAGGTTAAAGCCAGGGTGCCGGTTTTTTCATCATATTGGCGGGCCATGGATACTTCCGGTGTGCCGGACTGGGTGTACCACAGGAAGAATTGATCCAGGTTACGGCCGGACACCTTTGCCATAACACCGACAAAATCCTCAAGAGTGACGGCCATGCCGTCAAATTTTTCAAAATAGAGATCCATGCCTTTTCTGAACAGGTCCTGTCCTAAAAGCTGATAGATCATGCGGATCACTTCAGCCCCTTTTTCATACACGGTCATGGTGTAAAAGTTATCCATTTTGATGTATGAGTCCGGCCGTACCGGATGGGTCATGGGGCCGCCGTCCTCGGGAAACTGTGCCGCCATAAGGTTTTTCACATCACTGATGCGCTTCACCGGCCGTGAGTTCATGTCCGATGAAAATTCCTGGTCCCGGAACACAGTAAGCCCTTCTTTGAGGCTGAGCTGGAACCAGTTTTTCAGGGTGATCCGGTTGCCGGTCCAGTTGTGGAAATATTCGTGGGCAATAACGCCCTGGATGCCCATGAAATCATCGTCGGTGGCTGTTTGGGGATCTGCCAGCACATATTTGGCGTTAAATATGTTCAGGCCCTTGTTTTCCATGGCGCCTGCATTAAAATCGTTGATGGCCACGATCTGGTACAAGTCCAGGTCATATTCCCGGCCAAACCGTTTTTCATCCCATGCCATGGCCTGTTTCAAGGAAGTCATGGCATGGCTGCAAAGGGTGATGTTCTCTTTTTCAGAGTAAATTTTAAGGGCCACATCCTTGCCGGATGCTGTTGTGAACCGGTCTTCCAATACGGCAAGATCCCCTGCCACCAGGGCAAAAAGATAGCAGGGTTTTTTAAAAGGATCTTCCCAGACAGCAAAGTGGCGGTTGTTGTCAAGATCTCCGGATTTTACGGGGTTGCCGTTGGATAAAAGCACAGGGTAGCGGGTTTTGTCCGCCACAATAGTACAGGAAAAAGGGGCCATCACATCGGGCCGGTCAGGGTAGGGCGTAATGTTGCGGAATCCCTGGGCCTCACACTGGGTGCATAAAATTTTGCCTGAACGGTATAAGCCTTCTAAAGCTGTATTTTCATCCGGCTTAAGAATGTTTGTGATTTCAAGCTCAAAAACATCCGGGGTGGCCGCGAGGGTAAAGGTTTCATCGTCACTTTTGTATTCATTGGGCAAAAGCACCATGTCCCCGGCAACCACGGAAACAATGTCAAACTTTCCTTTGTTCAGGATCAAAGGCGTTGTCTCGTCTGCCCAGGCCGGATCTTTTCTCATTTTAAGTTTGGATGTCACCCGGGTATGGTCATCCCGGATGTCAAAGATCAGGTCAACATGGTCAACAATGAATTCAAAGGGCCGGTAGTCTTTTAACTGTATTTTTTTGTGTTCATTCATAATACAAGTAAAATACAACCGGCCCGCAGTCATGTCAATTAAGGGATATATAAATTGCGGTTATGCCATGGCCAGCACTTCTGCAACTAATTTTTCAATTCCCTTTGCGATATCTTTAATGTTGGGACCAAGCATATATGCCGGTGTTGTTACAATTTTTTTGTCTTTGTCCGTATGTATCTGATCAACAGCGCATGCCACATGTTTGCCGCCCATTTGCTCAATGGCGTCTGCAGTGCCCTGATCGTTTCCAATGGTGACTTCCGGCTGTTTGTCGGCAAGTGCCTTGGTTAACGTTGCAGGCGCAATACAAAGGGCTCCGACGGGTTTATTGCCGTTAATCATGTCGGTTATGATTCTCTGGACCTCCGGATGAACCTGGGCTTGGGTACCGTTAATTGCAAAATCACTTAAGTTTTTGGCTGCACCAAAACCGCCCGGTATGATGAGGGCATCCAAATCATTTGCTTGAACATCTTTTAAGTCCTTAATCTCTCCCCGGGCAATCCGTGCAGACTCTACCAGAACATTGCGTTTTTCGGATGCTTCCGTCCCTGATAAATGATCAATGACATGATATTGATCCATGTTCGGCGCCATGCAAATAATCTGTGCACCGGCTTGATCCAAGTACAGCATTGTCAATACGGCTTCATGAATTTCAGAACCATCATATACGCCACACCCAGCTAATAGTACGCCTATTTTTTTGCCCATAATCAATCCTCCAAATTAAAATGTTTCAAATGGTCGTTTTTTTGATTAATTCTGCTAAAAATTATGTGTTCTCCGGATAACAAATGCGAACAGGTAATCATGTTGTTGTTTCTATAAAGCGATAGAAATATCACCTCTATTTTCCCCTATCAGAAAGGAATTAAGTTGACAAGCAATTTATGAAGAGAGTATGAAATTAGCCTAACGGGATAACATACGGGTTGTTCTGTTAATCAGCAAATGACTAAGATTAAAATCCATAAAAGGATTCAGCACACATTGCAAGTATTTCAATCCATTGTTTGACAATATTCAATTAATCCAAATTCAATTTGTCCAGGGCCGAAAATGACCGGTCCGGTTTGACAACAAATGAAAGGTAGAACTCAATAAATGAAATTAACAATTATTGGAACCGGATATGTAGGCCTTGTCACAGGCGCATGTTTTTCTGAAATGGGAAGCCATGTCACTTGTGTGGACATTGACCGGGAAAAAATAGAAAATTTGAAACAAGGCATTCTTCCCATTTATGAACCGGGTCTTGAGTCCATCGTCCTCAATAATTATAAGGAAGGTACCCTTGATTTCACCACTGATCTGGCCCAGGCTGCAACGGATTGCAATGTGTTTTTTATTGCCGTAGGCACCCCGCCGGGGGAAGACGGCTCTGCTGATCTGAAGTATGTGCTGGAAGTTGCCCGGCAGATTGGTTCCGTTATTGAAGATTACGCCGTGATTGTGGATAAATCCACGGTACCTGTGGGAACGGCAGACAAAGTTCGGGCGCAGGTCGGCAAAGAACTTGAGGCCCGGGGGGCAGACGTTGAATTTGACGTGGTATCAAATCCTGAATTTCTTAAAGAAGGGGCGGCGGTTAATGATTTCCTCAAGCCGGACCGGATCATTGTGGGCGCGGACTCTGCCCGGGCCGCAAAATTGATGCGCAGGTTGTATGCGCCTTTTTCAAGAAACCGGGACAAAATGTTGTTCATGAATGTCAAAGATGCTGAAATGACAAAGTATGCAGCCAACTCCATGCTGGCCACAAAGATTTCATTCATGAATGAGATCTCCAATCTGTGTGAGCGGTTGGGGGTGGACGTGGAGAACGTGCGCAAGGGGATTGGTTCGGATTCCCGTATCGGGTATTCATTTATTTACCCCGGTTGCGGATACGGCGGTTCGTGTTTTCCAAAAGACGTCAAGGCCCTTGTGAAAACCAGTCGGGATGCAGGCTTTTCACCCAGTCTTCTGGAGGCGGTGGAACAAAGAAATAATCTTCAAAAACAGGTGCTTGGAGACAAGGTATTCAATCGATTCGGGCAGGATTTGACCGGACGGACATTCGGTATCTGGGGACTGGCATTTAAGCCCGGCACCGATGATATGCGTGAAGCCTCTTCCCGTGTATTGATTAAAACCCTTGTGGACGCAGGTGCCCGGGTCAATGTTTATGACCCCGTGGCCATGGATCAGGCCAGAAAGGAGATCCCGGTACAAGAGCAGGAAAGGATTTGTTTTGCCCAAGACCAATATTCAGCCCTGGACAGTACGGATGCCTGTATTCTGGTTACTGAGTGGAAGGCTTTCAGGCAGCCGGATTTTAAAAAGATGGCGTCCCTGATGAAAGAGCGGGTGATATTTGACGGCAGAAACCAGTATGACCCTGACGAAATTAAAGAAGCCGGGTTTGAATATCACGGTATAGGGCGGGAATTGGGATAGCGCTTTTTTGTGTCTCCGGGTGTTAAAATTATTTGAGATTCCGGTGGGTTTTATGGTAGTGTATTAAAATCCTTCATCTTGAATTCGCAGCAAAAGGAGATATTCATGCGACTGGTTACCCGATCCGACTTTGATGGCCTTGGCTGTGCAGCCATTCTCAAAGAAAAAGGAATTATTGATGACATTAAATTCGTTCATCCCAAGGATATCCAGGACGGCGAAATCGAAATAACTTCCGACGACATTCTGGCAAACATTCCTTTTGTTCACGGTTGCGGGATTTGGTTTGATCACCACTCCAGCGAACAGGAGCGCAGGGCATTCGGCAACTTTGAAGGAAAAAGTGAACCTTCGGCGCCAAGCGCAGCCCGGGTTATTTACGAGTACTATGGCGGGTTGAATAGTTTTAGGAACAAGCACCTTGATGACTTGATCGGTGCCGTTGATAAAGCCGATGCCGCCCGGTTTACAAAAGAGGAAATACTCAATCCCAAAGGGTGGGTTCTTTTATCTTTTATTATGGATCCCCGCACCGGCCTTGGACGTTACAAGGATTACCGCATCAGCAATTATGCGTTGATGATGGATATGATTGATTACTGCCGGAACAAAACCGGCAAGGAAATCCTTGAAATTCCGGATATTAAGGAGCGGACCATGCGATATTTTGAACAGGACAAGTTATTTCGTCAGATGCTCCTTGAAAACAGCTGCATGGAAGGAAATGTCGTGGTCCTTGATCTAAGAAATCAGGATGAAATTTACACAGGCAACCGGTTCTTGTTATACAGCCTGTTTCCCGATGCGAATATCTCCATGCAGATCATGTGGGGCTTTAAGCGGCAGAATATCGTCATCACCTGCGGGTACAGCATTATCAACAAAACCGCCGGCGCAGATGTGGGGTCTTTGATGCTTAAATATGGCGGTGGAGGCCACAGGCGTGTGGGAACCTGCCAGGTAGCCATTGACAAGGCCGACGATATTCTCAATGCAATTATTGAAGCACTGAATAAGAACACGGGGGCAGTTTAACAGGCAAAAAAAATTCCGGTACCAGGCTTAATGCGCGAAATCAATATCAGCTACTTTAATACAACCTTACCCGGCTCCCCTGATATTTCCCTTACATAGCGTGGGACTGCATATCCCGGCAACCGCGTCCTTAGTTTTGTTATCAAATCGCCTCCTTTTTTCGTTGATACTTCAAAATGAGTAGCACCTGCAACCCGATCAAGCTGGTGAAGATAATACGGTATTACCCCTAAATCAATAAGACGCTCAAAAAGTTCAGACAGGATAGGCAGGTTGTCATTAACATTTTGTAATAGTACCGTCTGGCTCAATAAAATACCCCCGGAATCAATTAAGTTTTCTATTGAGCGGGAAACTCCGGAATCAAGTTCATTGGGATGATTTACGTGTAATACGACAATCATTTTGGCTGTCCTGCCGTAACGTTTATTATTACCAAGAAATCTAAGCAGGTTTTCCGTGAGCCGCTGGGGAATGATAATCGGCATCCTGGTATGAATTCTTATCCTTTTTATACTTGGGACCTCGTCAAGGTGGGAGATTAGATCCTGAAGTTGCCTGTCGCTTAGCATCAAAGGGTCTCCGCCACTGAGAATTGCCTCATGGATTGTGGGGTCTGCCATGAATCGCGCGGCAATCCTTTCCGGATCAATGGCAAAGCAGACCGGAATGTCGGTTTTTTTTGTTCCTGGGAAGGACAGATGTCGCCTGAAGCAAAAACGGCAGTGGATACCGCATCTTTTGCCCGTTACGATAAGGGATCGGCCGTGATACTTGGACAAGGTGCCTTCAGGGCTTAAATGTCCATCCTCACCAACAGGGTCGGTTGTAAAACCCGGGATTAAAACCGACTCTTCCTTTCTGGGAAGAACCTGGAGCAAAAGCGGGTCCAATGGGTCTTTCGGCTTAATGCGCTGTAAAAAGGGTTCAGGCACAAGCATTGAGAAAGTTGGATTTAAATCAACATTTTCGTCTGAAATTTCCAGGCGTCTGCATAGTTCTTCAGGATCACGCACAGCCTCGGCAAAAATTTTTTCCCACAAGGGCGAACGGTTTTCCTCTATACTGACAGGTGTTTTAAGATCGTTGTATTTTATTTTATTGTTCATGGCCAAATCTTTAACCAGGTTATTGGCAAATTTATAAGAGATTGTTTACCTTTAACCAGTGATTCAAAGGTGTGATGGATTTTTTATAGGGAAAGGAATCATGAGTTCGCTCTATTTCAAGGACTTAAATCACACTCACCCCTGAAATAGGACCATATCTCACACTTCTTGCTGGTTTTCTTATTTACACACCAATATCCTATAGAAACGCCATTTTCTTCAATTATTTTAATGGTATGTCCGTCTTCTATGCATTTTGCCGCAGCCGGGTTTGCTGTTCCTTTTGTAGGCATGGTCCGGCTATCTGTTAAAGACTGCTTCTCCTCCTGTAAACAGGCGAAGCTATATATAAATAGTAGAAATATTCCTATAATAAGTTTACTTTTCATAAGTCGGCATTCCATTGGGCATTGGAATTCTTTCGGATGAAGGAAAGATCAACCCTGTACTTGAAGATATCTGTTTGGTATGGAATTCACTTCTGGAATCTTCTGTTTTTTTGCTGGAATCCTCATCCAGTATTTGCATTGTGATTTCTCCTGATGATGATTTTGTAATCATAACTTTTTTCATCAAAACATCTTTTGAGGGAAGCTTTTTCCCGTTATAAGCTTTGCCTGAGGTTTCAGTATAAGAAAGCGGTTTGTCATCTTCATCTGAAGTCCCATAGTAACTTGAAACATTAACAACGTCCCAACTGTATGACCCATTATTAAACTCATTACTTTCATCAACAGCATTTAAATCATCAACCCATAGCGCCATATAATAAACACCAGAGGGGATACTATATCCATAATAATCAACATACAGGTTGAAATGTGCTGGATTTGAACTGTTTCTGTAAATCTGGGCACCAGGATTTAAAGAAAATGCAGCCTGCTCATAGAATAGAAATATTTCGTTCCCATTCCCTACATTTTGATCCTCGTCCAAGACCAGATTGATATACCAGTCGGTGGAATTTACGGCAGAAACCCCACTATTTTCAATTTCATAGGTTAAGGTGCCATTGCCATATCCATCCCATTCCGCATACCAGGAATTGACACTGAGATCAGGCATGGAATTTTCAATTGTGATTGTACTGCTACTTAGTGATATGTTATCGTTTTCATTGGATTCTTCAACCTCATCCAGATCATCCACCCAGAGTGCCATATAATAGACCCCAGATTCAATCTGATCGGGAAAGTTAAATGACAGAGCATTATCAGAGTCTCTGTAGACAGAACCACCAGGAAGTAAATCATAGGGATTTTCCTCATAGACAACATAATAATCATTGCTGGTAATATTGTCGTTATCGGAAAGCATCAGGTTTATGTCTGCCCCCAAAGGCGCAGTGCCTGATCCATTGTTGATGACTTCATATGTCAATGTCCCGCTTCCATTGGGCCTAGGATCATAGTCAGCATGCCATGAAGAGACAGTCAGGTTTGGAAGAGTATTGTAATCAGGTTCAGATTCTGTTTGTTCTGTATCGTCCGGTATTGACCCGTTTTCTACATCTTCAAGTACATAGGCTTCTCTCATAATGCCTTGGGAGGCAAAGGAATAGGGTAACCAGAAAAAACCATCATCCCCCCAGTTGGTACTCCAGGAGTTTATGATTTTAAAAGCACCGCCAAATTTGTTATCATCATATCCTACAATAGTGACTGCATGGCCGCCTAAGTTTTGACCTGATATCGTATTATACACGGAATCGTCCCCGTAAAGATTTACAAGGGATTCATAGACTGCGATTCCGCAGACAACAGGTTTTCGGTTTGCCAGCGCAGCCTTGATCTGGGCCGTATCGTTTACTCTGGACCATCTGGCAGCTTTGTATTGAGACGCTTCTTCAAGAGCTGCAGCAGAGGGTTGTGTTGTGTAATCCAAGTGAGAATAAGGCATGCTGGCAAGTGTGGAGACGCCTAAATTCACAGCCAGGTCCAAAGCATCACTGATATAAGACCCCCCGTCATTGCCGATTACGATCTGGTTATAAATAAATGCAGGGCTGAACAGGTGGGAGGAAGTATTCAGGGACCAACCAATCTCCACGCCTTCCTGATAGGATTTCAAAGCATAGGCTGTGGCCCATCCCACGCAGGAACTTTGCTGTCCCTGGTCCCCTGGAGTGGGAAAATTTAAACTCAGATCAATGGATGTGGGCTGAACCGGTTCTGAATCACCGCCTAAAAGATCACTGTTGTAGGTGCTCAGATCAAAACCTGAATACTCTTCCGAGCCCACCTCCTCATTTCCGGTAGTTTTGTCGTCTTCAGAAAGGTATGTCACCTGGACGGTAACAGTCGCCGGGTCACTGAAAAGCTGCCCGTCAGTTACATGGTAGGATAATGTAAAGGAATCGTTGCCATTGGGTTCACAGTTAATGTAAAGCATTCCGGTTGTCGAATTTACGTAGGATTGTGAGTAACCGTCGCCACTGGAATCTGAAATCAATTCATATGTGATGGTATCTCCATCCGGGTCATTACCGATGAGTTGTTGTTCTAAGTATGGAACAGATGAATCAATATTTAAAGAAATTGAACTTGCAATAGGCTTATGGTTTGTGGTGGATGAAACATTTGAAGCAACTTCCTCTGTTGCTTCAGCGTTACCCTCTGTCACAGATGCAGCAGTGGCGTCAACAGCATCCAGAATAGCTTGGGCAACGGCTATATTATCGAAATTATAGTCTGCGCCAAGTTCACTGACTGCAGACGTGTATGTGTTTGCAACCGTGATTTTGTTGTTCATAGTGGTCAGATCATCACCAGATGCGCCGTCGGCGATCTGTTTGGCAATGGTGGCTAAGGTTGATTCACCGCTGCTAAGACGGGTGGTGTAGAAATCTAAACCTTCGGTCTCAGGGTCACGGCCAAATAACTGATGGTAAAGATTGGTAACCAGTTCTTCATTGGTCATAGAACCGAAATTGTTTGTATATTCTTCGGATATGCCAAAATCTGACAGTGCAGCCGTTAAATCATCGGTTTCATCAAACACCTCAGCCCAATAGCTTTGTCCGTCCGGATCGGCAGGACGGCCATAATAGCTTACATAAAGCTGCTGGGCAAGGTTCGTGGATTCATTTGTGGCAGATAAAGAAAGATCAAAGGTAACCACGCTTGATAGTAAGAGCATTAAGATGATTTTATATAATTTAGACATCATGATACCCCCTAATTTGATATTAAAATGGATAGTTAATTCATTAAAGTAAGAACTTGCTTTTTGTCAACCCCAATATGGAAAATAAACAGGGCCAACGCAAGTAAATATCCCGAAGAGCCTATAGTTTCGATATTGGCAACTGTCATCCAAACACCACCTCTTTTAGATAATCCGGATCCATTGCTGCATTCAACCGCTTGGATTTGACACTGCCTTTAAAATTTTTATGCTCTCTGAGCAGGTTCAAGGCTATATGGCGAATTGCTGCAAAGTTTTCCGGCCCAAACCCTTTCCTGATCCTGCTTTCNTCTTCCCGAAAGGCTATGTCCAAAACCCAGTGAACCGAATTTTCAATACCCCAATGTTTTCTGATAGCCTCTCCAAATGTCTGAGAATTACATTCAAGACTGGATATATAATAGCGTTTCTCATGACTAACCTCACCGTTGATATTTCTTGTGCTCTCAACCATCCCCA
>NZ_KB893105.1 GCF_000373985.1 Desulfobacter curvatus DSM 3379 | reverse complement strand
ATTATGGCGCTTTTATAGCTGGGCTGAAGCATGTGCCTTCAAATGGCTGAATCGCCGTGGAGGGAAGCGTAAAAGCTTCACCTTGAAGATTTTCACAAAAGCGATAGACCTTTTGGGTATTGCCAAACCAAAGATGAGAATTGTGAACAGGCAACATCGAGTATTCACATGAACAGATGTCTTATACGAAAGCGAGTATAACCGAGGAACCGGATGCGGGAAAACCGCACGTCCGGGTCTGTGCGGGGGGCGCTGGGTAACTGGCGTTCCTACCGCGAGAGATAACGATTAATAAAAATAAATTTTCTATGCAAAAAAATAAAAATACTATGATTATTCCAACGTTAATATTAGGGTTTATTGCTATTGGGTTACTTATTTTTGGGCACAAAAATGGTGTCCATATACAAGGTCTGAAAAACGGTTTTACTATGACAATCCAAATTCTGCCCTTGTTATTTTTTTCATTTATTATTGCTGGAATGATTCAGGTTTTAGTTTCTCCTGATGCGCTTTTAAAATGGATAGGACCAGAATCTGGAGTTAAAGGAATATTTTTAGGTACGATTACTGGGGCTATTACACCTGGCGGTCCTTTTGTTAGCTTGCCTATTGTAGCAGGATTTATTCATTCAGGTGCAGGAATAGGAACTACGGTTGCTTTCATTACTTCTTGGTCTCTTTGGGCTATAATGAGACTTCCTTTAGAAATTGGAATTTTAGGATGGGAATTTACCATTGTAAGGTTAGTATCAAGCGCAATACTTCCGATAATAGCAGGTTTTATTGCAAGATTCTTTTTTTCATGGGTCACTATTATATAAACTCATCTAACAAGGTTTTTGCAGCGGAGCGCAAAAAGCCGCGCCCGCTGCAAAAACGGCGTTAGAATCGCCAATTCTCAGAAGTTTTGAGGAATCGGAGAACCCACATCATGTCTATGAAAAAAACTCTATTTTTCAGAAAATCCCAATGAGCACTGGTGTTCCTATTGTTGGGAGGCTCAATCCAATTGCCTTAGATTTTTACCTGTAACTATCCTCAATCCATCACATTTACCAAACTATTAAAGCTAACTTGCAAAAACGAAACAAACTTGATGATTTTATTTTGACAATGAGCCTATCGGCGTTGCAAAAATACTTTTGAAAAAAATTAAAATTGAAAAACAGCTTTTGACAGCCACAGCATAGAATTTAAGTCCATTATCCTACAAATTAAACCTTCCCGAATTTACCAGACGTTTATTCTATCCGGTTTAGGAGAAAAACTCCGGAAAAGGCCAAAACTGTCCCCCATATACCGGCCGCAGTGATGGATTCGTTTAGAATCCCGGCCCCTAGGATCGTGGCAATCACCGGCGACACATAGAGCCAGCTGGAAGCGAATACAGGCCCGGCATCCCGGACCAGAACCAGGGCGGCGGTGTGGCCAAGAATAGAGCCTCCGATGACCAGGTAAAGAAAGGGCCATAACGCAGCAAATGGAAAACGCACCGTCTCTGTACCCAGAGCGATTCCCATGAGAATAATGCCACCGGCAAAGGCTTGGATGGCGCTGATTAGAACCGGGTTCTCATCAGCAGAAAAAAGAATGGGGTATAGGACATTCCCGGCTGCATAAAATAAAACAGTTCCGGCCGTGGCGATGAGGTATGCCGGCTCTGCCTCGGCTGCCGGAGATGCAATAAGAAAAGAACCGGCAGTGCCGAGAAAGAACGCTGCAAAATGGGCCAGAGAAAGCTTTTTCCCCAAAAACAGGACGGCAAAAAGAGCCGTCACCAGGGGGCCGGTAGCATCAAACCTGGCCATGAATCCTGAATCTACCCGGGTCTGGGCAATAAACATACATCCAAAGCTTCCGACGGTCATAAAAAAGGAAAAAAGAATTCCCCGACCGGTTAGAGGTCGGATCGTCGCCAAACTTGCCTTTTTTGACAAGAGAAGAACGATGAGGAGAAGCCCCCCAGCCGTGGTAAACCTCAGGGCAGCATAGAACAGGGGAGAAGCCCCGGCCTTCAATCCAAGGCTGATGGCAAGAAATGTACTCCCGAAAAGGGTGCACACCAGGATGAATAAACCGTATATTCTTTTAGTTCGCATAACTTACCTCCTGGGGCACAACGTAATATCAACTCCGATTTGGGTACAGATACAATTTGATCTTTTATTATGGATACAGTAGATTTTATTCATGAAAAAATACGAAGCTATTGTCCGTCGCATCCAGACCGACATCGAATCCGGCATCCTTAAAGAGGGAGAACGCTTGCTTTCCGTTAGGGAAGAAGCTGTTACCTCCACTGTTTCTATCAATACGGTACTGACCGCTTACAATATTCTTTTGGATGAAGGACTGATTCGGTCCCGGGAAAGGGGGGGATACTATGTCCGGGCAGGTGCGTCCGATCTGACCCAAGAGGGGATCGGTAAGGCAGCCCCCCGGTCTCAGAGACATGTCGCAGCGTCCAGAGAAACCGGTGAGCGTCTGGATCAGCTATACGAAAGACTTCTGTACATTGATGACAGCTTTGCATCAGCCGCCCCGGGCCTGGATCTTCTTCCCACGGCCCAGCTGCACGATATCACTGTAGGATTGAGCCGGTCATGGATGGAATACAACCATCCAGAGGGAGATTTCAGCCTCCGAAAACGAATCGCCGTAACCAGCCGGGAAACCGACGGACCCGCCGTTCCCAATGACATTGTGGTCACCAACGGGGCTACCGAGGCCCTGGCTATTGTACTCCGAACACTGCTCCGTCCGGATGACAAGGTTGCCCTGGAATCACCCACATATATGAATTTTTTCCGGCAGCTGGCCCCGCGGGGAGTCCAGTTGGTGGAAATTCCCATGGGACCGAACGGCATGGATCTGGACATATTGGAAGACGAGTTGCTGAATCGAAACATCCGAATGATCATTGCCCAGCCCAATGTTCAGAATCCCACAGGAGTAACCATGAACGAAGACGCAAAAGAAAAATTGGTTGCCCTAGCCCAGAAACACGACACTTTTCTTTTACAGGACGATGTGTATGGAGATCTTTACTTTGGCCCTTTCCGACCCCGGAATTTGACCTTCTATTCGGATGATCCAAGGATCATTCTGATCTCCTCCTGTTCCAAGACCATATCTCCGGGACTCAGGGTGGGTTGGATCAGGTCTCATCACTATGCCGGAATCTTTACCGAGGAAAAACTGCGGTCATCCATGGATACCTGCCGAGTTGCCCAGGCTATTTTAGGAACATTTATCGGGACCACTGCTCATCGCCGTCATACCCGAACCCTTAGAGAGGGGTTGAAGACCCGCATTGACGAACATATCCAACGATTATCTGAAATTCTCCCCCTGGGAAGCAGTGTCAGGCGCCCCAGCGGTGGCTGCCTCATCTGGATCACCCTTCCTCCTCATATCAACGCGACAAAGGTGTTTGAACACTCTGCTGGTAGAGGCTTGATCGCAGCACCGGGAGATCTTTTTTCAGCAAGCCGGTTTTTTAATCCCTGTATTCGCCTGAATGCTGGAAGAAAGCTGACCAAGGACCGTTCCAACGCCCTTGCCATTCTTGGGGAATCAATACAGATAGAAGGCGGTCATTTAGAAAGATAGTTCAAAATATCTATGCTTGAACGCTGTAACGCTTGTTATTCGTGGTGTTGGCTACTTCTGTTATTCCTGCCTGATTTAAAACTTGGCGAAGTGAACCTGAATACCATCATTGCTCGGTATTGTTTTTCTCAGTAGGTTCAATCAAACTTTCTATTTGCATCCAGTGCTTGGTTGCTATTGGAATATGTCCTGTCTTCATTTTTTATGGGCTAATGAATTCAAATGAGTATCAGCCGAGACACTGAAGCCGTTCGATTGAAATAATTTCTGGGCAGCTTTCTGAATACTATACAGTTTCAACTTTTTTTTGCTCTATTTTTTTTATATGCGGTCTGCCCTGCTGTTATACTATTTAAAAAAACAAACTGAGCAGTATGATTTTTTTATTGACGAATCATAATAAGACCGGTACGTTAAAAATAAACATACTCTATGGTATGACTATTACCAAAAAGATAAGGAGAAAAAAATGAATACACTGGTCGTTTACGATTCTTTCAGCGGAAACACGGAAAAGGTCGCCCAAAGGATATATGAGACATCAGCCGAATCATTGCCCTCGCAAATCGTCAAGGTAAACAATGATACCGATATCGATTTGTCGGCCCATGATCTCGTTTTTATCGGCTCGGCGGTTATCAACTGGCTACCCACCAAAACTATGACGGCATTTGTCCAACGCACGATGAAAACAGCCAACAAACAAAAACGGATTAAACCCGCGGCCCCAATTATTCCCGGCAAGTTTGCTGTTTGTTTCGCAACCTTCGGCGGACCGCATATCGGTGTTGGCGAGGCAAAACCCATGACTCTCTGGCTGCGTTCTGCCTTGGAACACTTGGGTTTTATCGTGTTGGACGAATGGCATGTGCCTGGTCAATTTTCCAACCGTCCAGAACTCAACCAACATGGCCGACTGGGAAATATCGAAGGCAGGCCGGATGGGCATGATCTTCATGATATCGAAAACCGGGTTCGTGGGGCACTCGCGTCATTGTCGGCGTGGTGGGAATAGCCGGTGATGCTCACCATCTGGGCAATGTGCTACAGCAAGTGGTGGGTCAAACCGCCACTCCATGCAATCTTAAAGCAAAACATAATAAATGGAAGAAAGGCTCTTTTAAAATCATGAATATTGAACCATCATCGGAAACAAAACAGACATCCGGGTTTATTCAAACATTTAAGTCGCTCTCTGATCCGAATTTTCGTACACTTTGGCTGGGTATGTTTTTCACTGTAGCTTCCATGCAAATTAATGTGGTCACTCGATCCTGGATAGCTTATGATCTTTCCGGATCGGCCTTGATGCTGGGAGTCGTGGCTATTGCTCGTGGCCTGCCTCAGATAATTCTTTCCCCTATCGGAGGCGTCATCGCAGATCGTTTTGATAAACGAAAGGTCCTGATGATTGCTCAATCAATACTGCTTGTACTGGCGTTGTTCAATGCCATTCTCGTACATACAAATCTTATCCAGATATGGCATCTGGTTGTGATAGGTATATTTCAAGGAGCGGTATTTCCTTTTACTATGCCGACTCGGCAGGCGCTTATACCGCTACTGGTGGGTAAGGATAATCTACCCAATGCTCTGGCGATGGACTCTGCTGGTCGTAATTTAAATCGGGTGCTGGCGCCATCAATGGCGGGCGTGCTTATTACCTGGTGTCCAACTATAGCTTTTTATACAGTAGCAGCTTTTTACTTGATATCAATATTGACCATGACGAAACTTCCCTCGGTAAAGGCCACTGTCGACTCCACCCAGAACCCCATGCAGCAAATGCTATATGGATTTAGCTACATTATAGAAAACCGACGTTTGCTTATTTTTATTGGTATGGGTTTTCTGGCTGTTACGTTGGGTATGCCTTACCAGCAAATGCTGGCGTTTTTTCAGGATGATGTACTCCATGCCGGACCGGAGGTGCTGGGTTTTATGTATACGGCGGTGGGAGTCGGCGCATTGTTTGGGTCTCTTTTCGTTGTTTACCGGTCAGGTGATCCCAGACGTCAGGGTTATCAATTAATTGCTGGTGTTTGTTTCGGAGCACTGCTTATTCCCTTTGCACTTTCAGGCAATCTTGTATTCTCATTGACGTGTCTGGTGCTGATTGGTTTTAGCAATGAGGTTTTTATGACGGTTAACCACATGATGGTAATTTTAAATACCGACGAGCATTTGTATGGCCGGGTTATGGGTACTTATGGCATGACGTTGTCTTTGATGCCCATAGCGACACTACCGATGGGCTATTTTGTTGATAAGATCGGAGGTTCGACCATAGCCGGAGCCGGCTTCTTGTTGGCAGTAACCGTTTTGATACTTTCTTCTATTCGTATTCAAGGTGCGAACTCAGGGGGCGTATTGAAATATGTGCCCTGAGTTGGGTTTCATTAAAAGTTTGGTGCAAATTTTGAGAAAACTTTTAATTTTATTATATTTTGTTTGGATTTATGCTTCCTGATACGATTAATTAATCGTCTTTTTTGAGGATGCTTTCAGTAATCAAAACGCCATACTATTATTTTTAAGCAAGAGCCTTGCCCGGAAAGGAGATGACTACTTTTGAAGTGTGCCAGCAGGACCTTAGATCAAAAAACGAGCCCTCCTTTTTCCAGTGGAGATTCAATGTCTATGACCCTTGATGAAAACTGGAATTCAAAGGGGTTATATTTCTGCAAAATCCTTAGCGTATATCTACGCGCGAATATGGGTGGCACCCTCACACCCAAAGGGAAGTTTTTTTTATGAACGTTTTTTGAGACTCAATATAAAGGTATGTCATATTTCTAAAACAAGAGCACCGAGCCTTGCTTTTGCCATTTTTCACCTTTTTGAAATCATTGGGAGCGATTGATCATACCATCATTGCGCAGTTTGCTTTCTCTATTAATCTGCTTTCGGTAGATGCCGGCAGAAGCTATTTATTTTGCAATAATAATTTAATTCCCTTGACATACTCAACCTTTCCTGTATGCTTTGTACTCATTGCACTACTTTGAAGTGCTTGAGTTTCTTCCTTAGATATTTTCCCAGAGAAATCAGTGATTATTCTTTAAGATCGAGACGATTTATTTTTATTCTTACTTAGGAGAACGCCTACATGGCAAACGGTATCGTAAAATGGTTTAACGAGTCAAAAGGTTTTGGATTTATTGAACATGCAGGTGGTGGCAAAGATGTATTTGTCCATCATTCAGGCATCAATGCAGTTGGTTTTAAAACTCTCAATGAAGGTGATCAAGTATCATTCGACATTGAACAGGGCCCCAAAGGCCCGTCAGCTGCAAATGTGACCGTGATTTAAATACCATTTTATCCCAGTGACATTATAGCCCCTGAGTAGCTCTTTACTCAGGGGCTTTTTTGTTTTCATAAATAAAGTCGATAAATTGAATAACAAAAGCGATGCTTATTCATGATCGCTATGAGCCCGAACTCTAAAACAACAATCTATTGGGGGGTGTCCTTTTCCAGTGTTCCTATAATCAAGCGCCAGCCTAAGGGTTGGGGATGGAATAAAAAGAAAGGCAGAGCTTGTCCGCAAGCCCTGCCCAGCCAATCAATGCAATAAGAATTTACCGTATCAGATGATGCCCTTCTGGGATTTTTTTTCCTGTTTTTCTTTGCGTTTTTCTTTCAGCGTTTTTTCAGGTTTTTTCTTTTGGGTTTTCTGGGTGTCTCTGGATTTGGACATTTCGGTTCTCCTATTATGTGGTAACTCTCCCCATGGATGGGTTCAACGTCAACACTGCTAAACAGTATCACTTCCTGCCACTAAATTCCAAGCAGAAAATGAACCCCATACACATTGTCTATATTCGGCCGTGACGACAGGGGAATGTTGTGCTGTTCCATTCGAGTTTAAGTCCCCGCTCCTATACGAAATTTGCGTTCTGAATTGAAAATATACGACAACTATTGAAAAAATAGACACCAAAGATAAAAGAAGCTCAAAATGGCTGGCTGACAAAAACATGCTGCGGACAAATCACAAAGGTTTGCGTTAAAATCACCAATTTTAAGGAATTGAAAACCCCGCTATTTGTCTATTATCTGTCACTCCAATTAACGTTCAATAAGGAGATGACTTTTTGTGGTATTGATGCTGTTTGCTTTGGCAACTGCAGTCATACTCAGGGAAGGGAGCATGGTTTTCCGGCAAGTCATCCATAAAGAGACGGTGAGATTATTTATACCGAATAAAATCCTGTTGGCTGAAGTTCATTAAGATATAGTTTGTTTTTAACCAGGTGGGTTCGAATGTCAGTGCAAAGATCACATTTTGATATGTAGGATTCCCTTGATGGTTTAAATCCGGCATCCACAGCTGTTTCATGCAGTCCGGTAATTCCTTTTTCCAGCAATGTTCCGATAACCGGATATTTATCAGTGGTGAGACTGTTTCCCAGGGCATTCATTTTCAGGGAAATGCCTGAACAGAGACCGGGAATATAATTTCCATACAGATCAATATGAAAATGTGATGTATCCAGAAGATGGCCTGAGCAGGAGTTTTTGTTTTCATTCAATATGGTTTCAATTGATTTTTTGTCATGCATCGGACGAAACGTGTCCAGTGCTCTTCCTCCCGGATGAATCCAGTACCGGCGTTGAATACCGGCCAGGTATGAAGGGCCGAAATGCTCCATCAGTTCTTCAAACCGGTGGCATCTGCTTTTGTCAAAATTTTCAATATCGCTGAAAAACGTGTCCATCCAGGGAAAGATCCGTATCCCTGTTTTTGAACAGGCTGCCATAACGTTTTCAACTTTTGAAAATGGAATGCTCTCAAGGTGAAAAGGACTGATGGATATGAGCAAGGTATTCAGCCCATTTGATTTCAATCGTTCCAGCAGTCTACAGGCAGATTGTTCATCTTTATACCAGGATGAATTGGTTTCAACATATTCGATCCGTACGCCTGTTTGAACAGCACATTCTATAACGCTTTCAAGGCCTGCTGGGTTAAGAAATGGTTCTCCGCCTCCAATATGAACAGATGCCGCCCCGAATTCCCTGATTTTTTCAAAACACAGCAGGGATGTTTTTTTATCCATATAGTCTGCAGGTCTGCCCGGACCACAGTTATACAGACAGTGGCGGCATTTTGACGTGCAGTGATAATTGGTAATCAGGCCTCCGGAAATCAGAGTGTTGATTTTATATTGTTTCACAGGTTACCTTTCGCTGGTGGTCAGGAATGCGTTTTGCCGTTTAAAAGTCCATGGTATAAAAGTACCAGATGTCATCACGGAAATCTATTTATTATGGGTGACAATCCCACTGGGGATAAATGGAATTCAACGTCATATATCCTGTGGTATTATGATGCTGTTTCAGTTAAGATTATTTTCCTATGGCACAGGAAAAATCATACCATTACCTGATTCATATCCAGTATCTGGGTTTCCGGTACCATGGCTGGCAAAAGCAGTCAGGTGTAAAAACCATTGAAGCCATGATTGAGAAGACGCTTGGCTTTGTCCTTGAAAAGTCCGGGGAAAAATCCGGGTTCAGGATTTTGGGCACCAGCCGGACCGATTCAAAAGTCTCTGCTAATCAGTCAGCATTCATGCTTTTTGTCCGTGATGCACTGGATATGGAAGCACTGCAGTCAAAATTAAATATAAACCTGCCCAATGATATCCGTGTGACAGGCGTAGAAGAAAAATCCAGAACCTTTAATATTATCCGTTCTCCCAAAGTAAAAGAATATCTTTACCTGTTTGCATTTGGATGCAAAAGCCATCCGTTCTGTGCGGCCATGATGCATACGGTTCCGGAAGATCTTGATATTGAATTGATGAAACAGGGCGCCAGGCTGTTTGAAGGGTGGCATCATTTGGGTTCATACTGCACCAAACCCGGCCCGAAAACCTGCCTTGAACGAGACATCCGTGTCTGCCGGATTGAAGAGAACACTGAATTCCAGGCCAGTTTTTTTCCGGAAAAAAGCTGGTTGCTCAGGATTCAGGCATCTGGTTTTTTAAGATACCAGGTCCGTTTAATCATGGGCCAGTTGTTTAAACTCGGGAAAAAAGATATCGATCTAAACCGCATTAAACAATCCCTTTCAGGCAGTCAGGCCTTGCCGTTGAAAGAAATTGCGCCCGGGTCAGGCCTGATTTTAAATAAAATAATATTTCAGACAGATTGATTATCCGTGAACTCCGGGGGACATGATACTTAATTCTAACCCCAAAAGGCACAAGATAAACCGGTTATTTTCATTATTTTTTAGGAAAACAGGAACCCACATTATGTATGATTCCATGCCGAAACGCTTCTCAATAGAGGTGTTGACTTCTTTTGTTATCGAATGCTGCTCTCAAATAATCTTGAGCCGGCCTGCATACCATTAACTAACGCTTGGTCAGCTATGTAAATTGGGTTATTCTTACTTTTCGGATGTTACCCGTTAGATAAGTGGACATGAATGATAAACGGGAACTACAGATCAACTTGTTAAAACTGGAGAATAGCGTGTCAATGGCAACACCGAGAGAGATTATAATACCTCATCGTAAAATTCCATTAGAAGTTCCCAAAGGCGTTTCACCTACGGAATTTTTTAACAGTTCATGCAATTTGAGGCATTTGGCCCGAGAGAACGGTCTATTAAGGACACCGGAAGGTTTTTTGCTTTTTCGAAAAGCCATTGGGCACTCAAATCTCTTCGACACTTCCATTATTTTTGACACCTCAGAAAAGGTGCTGAATCCCATGGGTAGGCCAGTCCGTAGGGATGAACTGACATCGGAGGAAAATTTAGTTTTTAGTAGAATGACACGGGTAATTCTTGAATATATGCTCGAAAAATATCCTGATCCGAAAGAGCACTTGGTTTTTTGTGGAGAAGCCAGTCTTGACGCTACATGGCCTTTGAATAGAATGGGGGTACCCAGTATCAGAATGATCCATAACCATTTTATGGTGTTTGAAAACGAGATAATCAGTCAGGCCTCACTGGCAGATGAAAATAACTCTGATTTGACGGATAGTGGGCATAATGGTTTGTTTTTAAAATATTTAAGTGAAGTCTATCTAAAATTTTTTGATGTTCTCGACTTGGAGGTGTTGAAGCCCATCCCTCCGATTGAGTGCCGACTCAAATTAACCGGTTATCCACAGGGGCTTCCCTCATGGGAGGTGAACGGTGGTCTTGGCGCATTGTCCTCCGGGCGATTCTGGCATGAATACGATCTTGTTCTTAAAGGTTTTTTAGACTTTTACCGCACTTTTTTTACGTTGGTGTCATCAGGGAGTACCAGAGTTCAAAAAGGTGCAACATTTCCAGATCAGATTGAGGATATTCTATTGTTCAGCGATCAATTCCACCAAGCAGCCCGGATGATCAGATTGCAAGTGATTGATGATCCAATGTTTGCTAATGAAATTCGGTGGCAACCAGCCTATAAACAACTTTTATATCGAGATGATGTTGGTAGACTTATCGTTACTATTAGTCAAAATTCTGTAGGAAATGCCATTACTGAGCTTCTGGGGCTTGTCGTGCGTCGAGTGCCCGATGCCAAAACTTATTCACAAGCTGAGCCTGCACTTGTGAAGCAGCTTTTAGAGGTACGGGATCGTTTGGTGGATTATAATCTTGGAAATCCGCTTTCCGCACCAAGCTGGCCTCACGGTGTGTTTGTCCCTTGTGTCTAATATTGAAGTTACCCAATTTTAAGTGTTTCAAGTTCAACTGTTAAAAATGACATCGAACAGCCAAGTGTTCGGCTATCTTTTTGCTCAAGCCGACCACTTGAGAATACATGTAATATTCAAATTTTATTTTTAGTGCGTTAAATTTTAACAAATATGCAATTGAGAATTTCATTATGAAAGCAATGGTCCTGAAAAAACTTGGTATTTTTACTGAAAACCAGACTCCTCTGGATTTGGTTGATCTACCCGTTCCTGTTCCGGGAAATGACGAAATTTTGGTTAAGGTATCTGTCTGCGGGGTCTGCCATACTGAACTGGATGAAATTGAAGGCAGAGCTGTACCACCGGTTCTGCCTGTTATTTTGGGACACCAGGTGGTGGGACAGGTTGAAATGGCCGGTAAAAATGTTAAAGGTTTTCGACTTGGTGACCGGGTTGGGGTTGCATGGATTTATTCAGCCTGCCGGACATGTGAATTCTGTTTGGCCGGTAATGAGAACCTGTGTAAGGATTTCAAGGCCACAGGGAAGGATGCCAATGGCGGATATGCAGAATATATGGTCATTCCAGAGCACTTTGCAGTCCCTATTCCGGATGGGCTTAAGGATACAGAGACTGCCCCGCTTTTATGTGCAGGTGCAATCGGGTACCGCTCTTTGAGATTAACAGAGCTCAAGAATGGGCAGAATCTCGGGCTGACCGGGTTTGGTGCTTCGGGTCATCTGGTATTAAAGCTGGTCGGATTTAATTATCCTGATGCAAAGGTATTTGTTTTTGCTAGAAATCCTGTAGAGAGAGAATTTGCAAAAGAGCTTGGGGCTGTCTGGGCCGGAGATACGGCAGAATCGCCACCGGATCTGCTGGACTCTGTTATTGACACCACACCTGTCTGGAAAACGGTTGTTGAGGCAATGAAAAATCTTAAACCTGGCGGACGGCTGGTCATCAATGCCATCAGGAAAGAAGAGATGGACAAGGATTACCTCTTAAAATTGGATTATCCAGTTCATCTTTGGATGGAAAAAGAAATCAAGAGCGTTGCCAATATCTGCCGTAAAGATGTAGTAGAATTTTTGACCTTGGCTGAGCGGTTTGGAATCCGGCCAGAGGTTGAGGAATTTCCACTTGAAGAGGCTAATCAGGCCCTGGCAGCCCTGAAAAAGGGAGCTATCAGGGGAGCAAAGGTCCTGAAAATAGGCTGAAACAGCATTAGTGAGACTATTATAGCTATTTTTCGAATGCTATTGTAGCGGAGGGAAAAATAATGTCAGTTCTAAAAACATGTTCATTCGTCCAGATTATTTACGAAGGGAAGAGAGAGTCAAATTAATGGAAAAATTAAAGAAGCAATCTCTTACTTAGGAGTTCCGTAGAAGTTGAAGCCTCTCCAGGTGCTTACAATAATAGAGGTATGTTGTATGTAGAACTCGGGGATTTTGAAAAGGCACTCTCTGATTATAACAATGCCATAAAATTAGCCCCGAACAATGCTGAATCATTTACTAATAGAAGCGAAGTCTGGACCGTATTAAAGCAATATGACAAAGCCTTATCAGATATGAAGGATATATCCTAAGAGGGAAATTACATATCGTGCTTAAGAAATATAAAGAAGCGAAAGAAGATTTTAATGAAGCTATTCGTTTATTCCCCAATTCTCAGATAGCTCATCAATTACTAAGGGCAAGTGAAAAATATCTTTCTCAAGCCGATGAATAGGCCCCGCCTGGGGTGATTTTCACCACCCCACCTCCGACCCCAATCAACGATGGCGTTTATTCTTCAAACACCGGAATCCGGTTCACCGTCTCCAGCACCTCAGCTTCGAGCTTGAGGGCTTTTCCTTTAAAGTCAGACACAACAAAAGTGATATCGGCATCTGCACAGACCTGCCCGGTTGTCAGGTTGATCACCTGCTGGCGGACCATGGCGCTTTTATTTCCGATTTTTTTCATCCCTGACCGGATTCGGATCAGATCGTTAACCCTTGCCTGGCTTTTATATGAGATATTGATGTTGACCACAAAGAATAAAAATCCCTTTTTCATAAACGACTCAAGGTCCGTGTACTCTTCAAGAAGCTGCCATCTGGCTTCTTCAAGGAATTCAAGATACCGGGCATTATTTACATGCTGATACAGATCTGTATGGTATCCTCTGATCTTAATTTCTGTCTCCATTTCAGTTCCTTTTTGATTTATCTTCCGCCATGAACGGCTTGGTATTTTTCTATCAGGTTTTTTCCGCAAATGGTAGATTAAGGCAGATAGCCGGTGCATTGGAAAGTCCGTGGTCTTTGAGACTGGACATCATGGATTTAAACTCAAACCGATTGCAGCTTTTTCCCACATATAGTTGATATGAATTTTGAAATCCAGAAACAACATTGACAAGATCTGTCACGTTTTTTAAAATAATAGACACTACCTATGACCGACCCTGTGTGATAATTGATTTTAATCAGTACCTCATCGTTTGGAAATTGCATTTTGTAATTCTCACCTATTTTTGAAGTTCTTTACACTAAACTTAATTTTCAAAAGGAGGTGAACATATGGATAGAAATGATTTTTTGGCAGCGTTTATGGCAGCTGAAAGTGAAATTAATCTTATCCTTGAAGATTTAACAAAGCAGTTGCATAAAAAAATGGATGAATTATTTCAGGAGCCCGACGAGAGGTGGGTTGAGCGAATTTTAGCCTTTTCATTTAATAAAATTCCGACCCAAGAAGTTCAATCCATTGAAGACAGACATCTTACAATTGCGAAACAAGCAAAGAAGTTGATGTATTTACATGGGTTACATGCAAAAGTACAATTAGAACAGATCGGTGACAGTAAAAAGAGGCGATGTCCGGGGCAGATGATTTACCAGGTAAAAAATTCTCCTAAAAACAGCAAATATTTGGAATTAATTTTAAAGAATAACCCAAACCCGTCTTCCGGCAGATAACGCATATCTGCCAAAACAAATGATTAGCTGAAATGAACCGGATTTAAATTTTTAGAACCGTTGAAATAGGAACTCTCTCATTGCGTATTCGATCCTGCGCTGCTGTATTATTTACATTCCTTATCATAACTGCCGTCAGTTTGGCGGCAACCACTGTTGACGGCAAAGGTGCTATGGTCCTTGCCCATCCAAAGCAGGCGGGCGCGGGCCAGCCTTTTCTTGTTCGGCTGACATCAGTCCGGGCCTTTGACAAGGTTTTTATCCGTTGGATGGATCGGGAGTTTGTGCCGTCAGTTTCCCAGTGGAACGGACATCATGTGGCCATTGCCATGTTGGGTACGGATGTTCTTACCATTAAGCCGGGGCGCCAAAAACTTCTGGTCAGGGCTTGGGCCGGAGGTAACGAGACCGTATGGCAACGGTCAGTAAGTATTATTGGCCGAACATATCCCCGTCAGGAGTTGAATTTGCCGTCAAAGATGGTGACGCCTCCCACTGTTGAACTTAAACGAATAAAATCCGAAAGGGCGCGTACCCGGAAGGCCAAAAATACCTGGTCAGACCAGAGGTTATGGCGACTCCCATTTCACCGGCCGGTGGAGGGAAAATTGACCAGTGTTTATGGCCTGCAACGTGTGCTGAACGGTAAACCCAAAGATCCCCACCGGGGACTGGATTTCAGGGCACCTGTAGGAACCGCCGTGGAATCGGTGGCGGACGGCAGGGTCATTTTGGCTGAATCTCACTATTATGCCGGCAATTCTATGTATATAGACCATGGCAACGGTGTCATTTCCCTTTACTTTCACCTGAGTAAATTCGACGTTTTTCCAGGGGATGTTGTAAAACGGGGACAAATTATCGGTCGATCCGGTTGTACGGGCCGGGCCACGGGGCCTCACCTGCATCTGTCCATATCCATACAGGGCCGGTTGGTAGATCCGGTGCCGTTGTTTGATGATACAATTGATCAATTGCTTCGGTGAGACACATTATCCGGCAGACAGAATGACAAAGAGATGGTCTTTGATACCGCTGTCGAGAAGGGTTGCCCCTTTGCCTGCCATACCCACGGAACCGCCCATTGTGCCGCCATAACCCCCGAGCGTTTGTTCGGGGAATTGAGGGAAGGGGACTAAGATCAGGCCCCGATCCCCTTTGATCAACGTTTACAAATACCTACAACGCTGCAAATCGGGTGATCCCCGCGTCTTTTGCCTCTTGGACCGCTTTGTTGAACTCATCTTCAGAGACCGACCTTTCCAATCCTTTCACATGGTGTGCCGTTCCACAGGGTCGATATTGATCCATGATATTCACATAGGTGTTTTTTGAGACATGGTTGGCAATAAATGACATCACCTCCCCGGTCCCGGCAATTCCGGAAGGCATAACCAAGTGTCTGAGCAGCAAGCCCCGCGTGGCAATACCGTTTTTATCAACTTGCAGGTCTCCAACCTGTCGATGCATTTCGGCAACGGCTTTTGCGGCTACTTCGGGATAATCCGGCGCATTGCAGGTCTGTTCGGCAATCGCCGGATCCCAGAATTTAAAATCCGGCATGTAAATATCAATGACCCCCTCCAGCAGTTCCAACGTCTCTACCTTGTCGTATCCGCTGGAGTTGTATACCAGGGGGATTTTTAATCCCCCGTCAATGGCCATATCAAGGGCAGATAAAATCTGTGGCACCACATGGGTAGGGGTTACAAAATTAATGTTATGGCAACCGTTATTCTGTAAGATCAACATCATACCGGCCAGCTGCCCGAGTCCACACTCATCTCCGTTCCCTTCATGACTGATTTCGTAATTCTGGCAGAAATTACATTTCAGGTTGCAGTGGGAGAAAAAAATAGTGCCGGAACCAAACGCCCCGACCAACGGCGGTTCTTCTCCAAAATGGGGGTTAAAACTTGAAACAACCGCTTCTTCACCGGTGGAACACTCCCCCAACTCTCCGGAAAAACGGTCGACCTTACACGCTCTGGGACAAAGCTCACAGGATTTTAACAGATGTCGTGCTTCACTGATTTTATCCCGGAGCAGCCCTTTCTCTTTGGTTTCAATATAGGCGGGTTGAAAGGTTGCCATTTGTATGATCCTTTATCATTTATTATTCAGTATATTAAACTAAAAATCAGGGTCACTGTTTCCATGTTGAAACTCATCCTAACCTCGTCAGCAAAATAATGCAATTGGACTCAACTGCTTTTTGAAAACGGCTTTTTGAAGCAAAACGCAGAGACTGGAATCAGCCATGCCGGTACTGCGTCAAAAAACCGAAAGACAGTTGCTCAGGTTTTTTCGTGAATCATGCCCGATTTTTTTAGTTTGCTCCCAGGCAGTGTCTTTTATCCCAACGGCCATACCCCGCCATGGCCATATTTCAGGCTGTTGATCCTCTGTTCATCCTTTGCTATATATTGTTCGTAAGTGAGAAATTATTTATCTGTTGCTATAATCGTTGAACTGCACATTAGATTAAGAGACGTTCACAAAATACGCTCATACATAATGGCCGCGTTGTTGTGAAGGTCCGGTTCTGTTTTTGAAAACCAACAAAAGGAGGTTGCATGAGCCAATTTAAGCATAGTCTTGCCCGTATTGCCGTTTGGAATCTTGCGGGGCACAATCAGTTCAATCCCGCAGCAGGCATTGGTCCTAACACAAAACGCGCAAGACGGCAGGCTGAAGGACTGGCATTATTGGACGCAGAATTGGTAACGCTTGTTGAGGTCAGCCCACTCAGCCATATTGATCGGCTGGCGACACTCATCGCCGATAAGTATGGTGTTTCATATAATACAACTATTATACGGCAGCCGAACGGTAATATTCATATCGGTTTTCTGCATAAAGATGGGGTTGACTTGAGCAATCTCCAACTTATTCCCGGCTCCGAAGGAGACTATGAGAATGGTCGTCAGGCGGTACAGGCAGATATCAGGATCGGAAAATTCAAAGCGATACTGATCGGGGTGCACCTGAAATCGGGGCGGGAGCGTCCCGAGCAGCAACTGCGTGACAGTCAGTGTAAAATGATTGGCCGGCATATTGCCCAAATTCGGCAAACGCCAGGATTGACTCAGCGTACGATTCTGCTGGTGGGCGACTTCAATATGATCCCCGGCCAGGATGTCAGCAATTTCCATCATTTAGGTGGCGACGATATTATGGATTTTGTTTCTTGCTGGGATCTGCAAGATCGGTTTTCACATATTCTCAAAAAAGGCCGGGCAAACCTTTTGGACGGATTTGCAATCTCACGCACCTATTCCACCGACTATGTGCGCGGTAGCCTGCGGCTGTTTCCCATGCATTGGACCATGGGCATTGGGCGGGAGGCTTTCAAAAAAGAAGTTTCTGATCATTTACCGTTCGTTGCCGGCTTCAGGATATTTTAGAGTCGATTCAATCGAGTGGTTGCGCGCCATAATGCCCTAAGTTAAGAGGTATTGGAATTTAAAATTCATACCGGCATAAAATACCCTGCCTTTACCGCCATCACTGCTGTCACCAAATGTCTCCAACCGTTTGAGTTTTGCGTTGGTATTCTGCTTAGTCGTGCTGATTTTCCGTTCCATGGTTAGGGGTAACTCCTTTCCCGGGATGTAGCTATACTGAAGACGCCTTTGATATATTTAAAAAGTCATATACGACGAACAATTTGTTACATCAAGTTTATTATTTGTCTTGCTACCAGAAATAGCGTTTTAAAAAATAAATTAGTTTATTTAATATTTTTAGTTGCAGCTTAAAATTTTTTGATATATATAAATTTTCTCAAAGGGGACTGAACAGGCCGTCCGGCCCGTCCGTTGAAAAGTCGCCTTTGAAAATCAATGGGTTAATGTTTCAATTAAGGATAGCAAAGGAGATCAGGGATTGTATAGGTTCAATTGGATTATTTTTTTGCTTGTGTTGTTCGGTTTGTCTTTTTTCTCAGCAAATGCCGGGCATGCCGACGGAAAACCATTAAGTGCAACGATCAGGGAAGATCTCGGCCAGGTTATCAAGGTGGAAAAAGACGTTCAGAATATGAAGAAGGACTGGTCTGAGCGGTCAAAAAGCATAGCTGACCAGTTGCAGATCCTGGAAACCCGGGAATCTGAGCTGGAAAATCGTCTGGAAAAGATGGACCTGCGTTTGAAACTGGAACAGGCCCGACTGGATGAAAATATTCGGCGTGAAAAGGAAACCGACCGTGTGGAAGCGGAGCTGGAGGCTTTTCTGGATTCAGTGCTTCTACGTTTGGAATCGGCCATAGCTGAAGATCTCCCCTTCCTGGAAGATGAGCGCCAAGGCCGCCTGTCAGATTTGAAAATGATGATGGTGGACCCCCAAACTTCTTCTGCCGAGAAGTTCAGGCGCATATTTGAGGCTCTCCAGATTGAGGCGGAGTACGGCATCACCGTGGAAGTTACCCAGAGCACCGTGGAATTGGACCAGATTCCGGTTCTTGTGGACGTGATTCGAGTGGGCCGGGTCAGCCTTTTGTGCCAGACCATTGACCAGAAAAAAAGTGCGGTGTTTGACCCGGGTCAAAAGACCTGGCAGACGCTGCCCGAAAGCGTTAACCGTGATATTTCCAGGGCCGTGGCCATGGCCCGGCTGGAAAGAAGTATTGAACTTGTCAAACTCCCGTTGGGAAGGATTGCTTCACAATGAAATTTTTTTCGTATTTGATATCAAGATTGATTATTTTCATCATGGTTCCTGCTGTCCTTGCCGGGGTTGCCCAGGCCAGGGACCTGCGCCAGGCTGCTGTTGAAGCCAGGAAACAGCTCGAAGAATCCCAGAAAAAAGACCACATCGTGAGATCACAAATCCAGGCAGATAAGAGCCGGATGTCCCAGGAACTTAGCCGGTTAAAGGCCAGGGTTGTTGCACTTGAAGCCGAGGTGAATGGGAAAATCCGGCAAGTGGATGCCCTGGCCCAGGAAAATGCCGAGCTGGATGCAAAGACAGCAGTCCGCCAGACCCGGCTCAATGAACTTTCCGGTGCCGTCAGGGTGGCGGCAGGCAATCTGAATGCCCTGCTGGCAGAATCCGCCTATACGGCCCGGGAACCAGAACGCTTAAACCGGCTGTCTCCTGTTTTGGATTCCGGCCGTTTCCCGGGGCTTGATGATATGGCTGCTCTGGCAGATCTGTTTTTGGAGGAGATGCGACTGACCGGCGGTATTGATATCCGGATCATGCCTTTTATTTCAGATGCCGGGGAAACGGTTGAAGGCAAGGTTTTGAGTCTGGGCGGGTTTACCTGGGCCTATGAAAAGGATGGAAAGGCCGGTTTTCTTGAATATTCCCAGGATACAAAAAAACTTTATGCGCTGTCCGCGCTGCCTGCCAGGGGCATTCAGAAAAATCTGTCCGGTTATTTGAACGGCAATACAGATGATGTATACATTGATATCTCCCGGGGCGGGGCACTGAAACAGATCACCCATCAGCAGACCCTGAAAGACCAGATTGAAAAAGGCGGTGTTCTGGTTTGGCCCATCCTGGCTCTTGGCGTGTTCGCCATTGTCATCGGCATTGAACGCACCATGTTTCTAGGCCGGGTCCACGCCAAGACCGACAAGGTTATGGGCCGGGTAAATGATCTGGCGGCCCAGGGAGCCTGGGATGACTGCCAAAAGATTGTGGGTAAGAAAAAGGTGCCGGTGTACAATGTGCTTCGCGCAGGTCTTAACGCCAGAAAGGAGAACCGGGAAACTTTGGAAAGCGTGCTCCAGGAGTCGATTTTGAAAGAATTGCCCAGGCTTGAGCGGTTTTTGCCCATGCTCAATATCATGGGGGCCATTTCTCCGCTTCTCGGCCTTTTAGGCACGGTGACGGGCATGATCTCAACCTTTCATGTCATCACCCTTTACGGTACAGGTGATCCCCGGATGATGTCCGGCGGCATTTCCACCGCCCTTGTGACGACCATGCTGGGTCTGGCCGTGGCGATCCCCATCATGCTTTTGTATACGTTTTTGTGCCGCCGTGTGTCACATGTGATCGGGGATATGGAAGAAAAAGCCGTGGCCTTGACCAACATTGTATTCAGGGGAGGGCGTCCGGCATGAATTCCGATATGATCGGAAATATTCTGGCTTACCTGGGCCAGGGCGGTATCGTCATGATTCCTTTGATTTTGTGTTCCTTTGCCATGTGGGCCCTGATTCTGGACCGGATGTTCTTCTTTTCCCGCCTGGAGCGAAAAGATATCGCCCTTCATGCATTGGTCAGGATTCTGGACAGGGACCCGGCTTCCAAGTGTCTGGTTCCGTCTGAAGCCAAAGGCCCCCGGGCCCATCTGGCCCGCCATGTGCTGTCTCACCGTACCAAGGACTGCAAAGTGAACAAACGGATTGTGGACCAGTGCTGCATGGCCATGGTGCCCGGGCTTGAGCGGTATCTTGCCTCCATTGCCGTTTTTGCGGCCGTGGCACCTTTGTTCGGTCTTTTGGGCACCGTTACCGGCATGATTACCACCTTTGATGTGATCACCCTGTTTGGTACGGGCAACGCCAAGGCCATGGCAGGCGGTATCTCCGAGGCTCTTGTGACCACCCAGAGCGGCCTTGTGGTCGCCATTCCGGGCTTTTTCATGAGTGCGTTGCTGTTCCGGCGTTCCCATGCCGCTAAAAATCGTCTGGAAGAAGCGGCTATTATTCTTAAAAGGAGGCTCTGAAAAAGGAGACAGGGAAATGATTAATGTAAGAAATTCGTTGCGCATGAAAAGCAATGAGATGGATATCAACATGAGTCCCCTCATTGATCTTGTTTTTCTGCTGCTGATTTTTTTTATGGTAACCACAAGTTTTGTCCGGGAGACAGGCATTGATGTACAACGGCCCTCGGCCTCATCCGCCACATTGACAAAAAACGGCAATATCCTTGTGGCTGTGTCCCGGGACGGCACCATCCATTTTGACGGGCAAAAGATTGATGTCCGAAGCGTCAGGGCCCATATTACCCGGGCGTTGGCCCAGAACCCCGAAGGGGCTGTGGTGATTGTGGCCGATAAGGTCAGTTACACAGGCAAGGTGATCCAGGTGATGGACCAGTGCCGGCTGGCCGGTGCCAAACGGGTGAGCATTGCCGCCACCAGGTCGGGAGAGTCCGGTTAATGAAACTGCCATATCAACGGTCATATCTGGTTCAAGGTGTTTTAGGGGCCATGATCATCAACCTGGCCCTGTTCGGGCTTTTGCCGGGCCTGATTCACATGGAAATCCGTCCCGGGGACCTGGAAAGCCTGAATGTGGTGACCTTTACACGTTTCAAGCCCAGGCCGCTCCAGCCGGAGCCCGAGAAAAAAGAGGAAGTTAAGGAAGAAAAACCTCCGGAAGAGATTCATAAAATTGTTCACCATGAGCAATTAAACGTACCCAAACAGCAGTTGAAGATGGAAATGCCCAACCTGGATCTGAATATTGATCCAAGGCTTGCCAGTGATATTCATATCGTTTCGTCGGCAAAGCCTGGGCCGACCGGCACCGGACCTGATTTTAATGCCGCCATGGACCTGGATGCCGTGGATACCATTCCTGTGCCCCGGTTTAAAGCCGCCCCCCGGTATCCTTACCGCGCCAAGCGCATGGGCCGGGAGGGAACCGTTAAGATTCGTTTTCTGGTGGATAAAGAGGGGCATGTGTCGGACATCAAAATTTTGGAAGCAAAACCCCCGGGATTTTTTGAAGAGGCGGTTCTGGATGCCGTGTCTACATGGAAATACGCACCTGGTGAGCTTATGGGCAGAAAGGTGAAAACTTTGGTCACCACCTCGGTGGTATTTAAACTGGAGAACTAACAATGAGACGATATTCTTTTTTAACATGTCTGCTGATTGTGCTTGCATCTGTTTCCCTGGCCTGGGCCCAGACCGCTTCCAAAGGATCTTGCCCGGATGAAAAGACGTTGACCCAAAACGCCAGGATGGCCCTGGTGGAAGCCCAGAAACTTATGACAGAAAAAAAGCCGGCCCAGGCTGAAAAGATCTTGACCGGATTCCTTCAAAAGCATCCGGATGAAAACCATGCCTTTGTCGTATATACCCTGGCCGCTTGTTATCTGGACTTAAATAAATTTAAGTCTGCCCTGGAACAGTATGAAAAAACAATTGATTTCTGTCCGGCCTATGCGCCGGCCTGGCAGAATCTGGGCAAGATCTGTTTTGATTTAAAGAAATACACCCGGGCGGGTACGGCCCTGGAAAAGGCCTGGGAGCTGACCGGCCGTAAGAACCATCTGTTGCGGTTCCATGCCGCTGTGGCATATATATCAGCCAAAAAACAACGAAAAGCGCTGCCCATACTGACAGATCTGTGCTCGGGAAAGACCGGCCCTCCTGAAGAGAAATGGGTGAAACTATTGGTTCAGACCGCCGTGGAAGTGAAGCAACCTAAAGCGGCCCTGAGAACCGTGGAGCGGCTTTTGAATAGATCGAATCCTGATGCCTATCTGTTTCGCCTGGCATCGGTCCTCTATCTGGAGTCGGCCAATTACCGCAAAGCGGCTCAGAATCTGGAAGCCTACAGCCTTGTTGCAACATTGTCCAGGCAAGAGCGAAAACTGCTGGCAGACCTTTACGTCAATTTGGGCATCCCGTCCCGGGCCGCCCCAAATTATGCAGCACTCGTGGCTGCCAATCCCTGTGCCAGACTCTGGGAGCGGACTGCGGCCTGCTGGTTTGAAGCCTGTGATTATGACCACGCGCTTGAGGCCGCGCAAAAAGGTCTGGTCGCCTATCCAAAATCCCCTCGCCTCTGGCGGATTAAAGGCTGGGTGCATTATGAAAACAAAGACTACAGCCTGGCTTCCCAGGCCTTTGGCAAGGCAAGCGGCTTGGATCACAAGGATATAAATTCCCTGTTTTTACATGGCCTTTGCGCCTGCCGGGCCGGGGATATAAATTCAGCTAAAAAAGCCCTTGAAAAAGTGGCCTGCCACGATCGTTATAAAGCCCGGGCTCTGGGGCTTATCCACGAAATGGAGGAAGAAAATATCTGACCCCCGTATAACAGCCATGGGTTGATTTGATTTTCACCGTCATTCAGCCGGTTTCAGTAAATCGGGTTCGATTTTTTATTTTGGTTTTTTCAAGGTTGTTTTTTGTTCCCAAGGATGATTTGGCATCGAAGCCCCAATATGTCGGTCTTCATGGCCTGCTGATCCTGTTTTTGGTCCTTGATAATCTTTTTGTTCTTTGTTATCATTTACTTATAGTAAGGGTAGTGCCTGTCCTTTTAATATTATCCCATCACAAAGGAGGCAAGACTACTATGAAAGATATCTTTGCATTAGGTGACAGTTTAGGGCCGGCCAAGGTTATTCATATCTATCAGCCGCACCTTGGCCTTAAAGGGGTGCTCGTAGTAGACAATGTCGCCATCGGCACCTCCATCGGCGGATTGCGCATGGCGACGGATGTAAGCACCCTCGAATGTGCCCGTCTCGCCAGGGCCATGACCTTGAAAAACGCGATGGCAGGACTTCCCCATGGCGGGGGAAAGTCCGTACTTTGCGCTGACCCGCAAATGGATCCGAAAAAAAAGGAATTGTTGATTCGCGCCTTTGCCCATGCGCTGCGTAATGAGACAGATTATATTTTTGGTCCGGACATGGGTACCAACGAGGAATGCATGGCTTGGATCAAGGATGAAATCGGCCGTTCCGTGGGATTGCCCCTTGAGTTGGGCGGTATTCCCCTGGACGTGATCGGTGCTACCGGGTTCGGTGTTTACCAGGCCATCGAAGTCGCGATGGAATACTGCAACTTTGCCCTTTCCGGTGCGCGTCTTGTGGTACAGGGCTTTGGCGCGGTGGGCAGCCATGCCGCCCGTTTTCTCTCACAAAAGGGCGTTATTTTGGTGGGGGTGGGCGATTCCAAGGCAACCATTCACGACCCGAACGGTATTGATGTGGAGGAACTGATCCGGATCAAGGCGGGTGGCGGCTCGGTGTTGGACTATCCACGGGGTAAGAAACTTGAGCGCGAGGCGTTAATTGACCTGGATTGTGACATTTGGCTGCCTGCCGCCCGGCCCGACATCCTGCATAAGGACAACATCCATCGCCTAAAGGCCAAGCTGGTTGCCCAAGGGGCCAATATACCGCTGACCCATGAAGCAGAGCAGTATCTCCATGCCAATGGGGTGCTCAATCTGCCCGATTTTGTCGCTAATGCCGGCGGCGTCATCTGTGCTGCGGTGGAATATCGCGGAGGTTCCCAGGCAACAGCCATGGAAGAGATCCGCGATAAAATCAGCACTAATACCCGCACTATGCTGGAGGAGGCCAAACGAAAGAACATCCTCCCCAGGGACGCCGCGCTGCATTTGGCCCAGCGCAGGGTCATGAAGGCGATGGCGTTGAAGCGTTGGGGGATTTTTTAAAAATTTATATGAAGGTCACAATAAGTTGTCGAATTACTTTTATTGTTTGTTGTGGGCTGAGCCTGGGTGCCGATAAACCAGGTCAGCCCATGGCTGTTTTATAAGAAAGTCCCCATAAGATACTGAAATACTTTCTTACTTTGTTGTGGGCTGCACCTCGGTGTTGATATGTCAGGTCGGCCCATGGCCGTTATTCAGAAATGAAACAAAAAATATTTCCCCAGATCGTCCAAATGTTCGGTGTCCACAAACTCGCAGCCAAAGCTGTATTCGGAAAAAGCTTTTCGGATCCTTATAGGCCTATGAACCTCGGAGCGGGTCGGATTGTCCAGAGCGAACACGACCTCAGCCGTGTTGCCCACTTTGAGTAATGCCTTCTCCTGGGTTGTAAACCGGATGCCGTTGCGGGAGATGTCTATGACCATACCGGGGTACTTCTTTTTGTTCTGGATGAGAATCCCTTTAAAACGGACTTCCTTTCGGAAGACCTGCCGTCTTTCTAATATCACGCTGGAACTATGTCCGCACTTGCATGTGTATTTCAACCTGACCCGGGCTTTGTGCTTGACGAATTTGGACACGTCCTTGGTGTAGGACTGTCCGCATGATTCACAGGCAATGGTGGCCGTTAGTTCCTGAGTTACGAATACTTTTGGTACCGTCATTTTCTATTATTTCACTAAGTTGTTTGTATCATTCTCCGTTTAGGCCCAATAGGACTTGCAATGGATGGCAAAACTATAAGACAGGATAACCGGTTTTTCAAGAACCAAAAGGCTTCCGGCGATATTTTTGGGGACATTCCTGAGCCCAATATATGATATCCGGTTGTATTCTGGACTTATGGCGTTTTTTATAACAGCCATGGGCTGACCCTGACATATCAGCTGCCAGGCATAGCCCACAACGAAGCTTGAAAGATCTGAGTAACTTACCCAGACTTTCTTTATAAGAAAGTCTCATTTAGTTGTTGAATTACTTTCTTGTTTGGTTGTGGGCTGAGCCTGGGTGCTGATAGACCAGGTCAGCCCATGGCTGTTTATATGAAACACTCCCCTCAAAAAAGGGAATAGCGTTCCATTGGTTGTATGGCTTTTTGTTCCACAACACTTTTATTACCGTTACAAATTGAAGGTATCAAATCAATAAAGCTATCTCTTTCGGATAACAATTCAAGCACA
>NZ_KB893104.1 GCF_000373985.1 Desulfobacter curvatus DSM 3379 | reverse complement strand
ATAAAAATTCCGACAGCGCAGATATGCTCTTTTGCTTCAGCCACATTCGACTGATTTCGGTAAGGTTGAATTTTGCCCCGAGAATCAAAGCTGATGCAATCAGCGTCAAATTTTGGAACTGGATATTAGTAAGCTCGGGTTTTAAAAATGAGAATCCGGTAATTATGAAGGCTGGCTTGCAGACACACGGTATATTCACCCGTAACTCCTTAATTGAATAATAACCTTCATATTATTTCATTCTTCGATTCTTTTGTCTTTAACTGTTTTCCGAAAACTCAAGTATATAGATAGCCGAAAAATTATTACTTTTTACCCTTTGATTTGCCGTTCCCATTCCCTTTGGATGATTTTTTACCCTGAGTTTTTTTGCTGCCTGAATATAAATCATCACCCGATTTTAGATTCTTAAAATCTTGTGATCCCGATTTTATACCAAGACTCTGTGCATATACCCCCCATCCACTATTCCGCTTGGATTTATAGTTGTTAATTGCATGTTGTATTGGGTATCCAGAAATCTCCCGACAACGTAAAACCATATAGGCATCTGCGGCACTTTTAGTAGCGCTTATCACGGCATCAACAGTGGTATCATTTATTTTAAATCGCGTCGCAAGCCTTGCCCTAAATCCTAAAGGGTCTGCTTGTGCTTGGACATTAAACCCATTCATCCAACTAAAATCACCTCCTGATATTGCCAGCGATGATGTAATAATAAATGAGAGCAGTGTTATTAGAAACAGTATTTTTTTCATTTTTATATCTCCTCCTATTTTTGATATTAAAGCCATTCCAACTTTACAGTGCCTTTCTGTCAAATCACAAGCTATTATCAATATTGTATCTGGGATGCAGTGAAACTTACCTCAATTTTGGGGCGAGTGGGCCAGGAAAACTAAAAATCAAAGCATTTAGCCAAAAATCAACGATTGCCCTCTTGCTTCCTATTGAAATTTACCAATAAAAAAAGGAGCGCCACAAACAGGCTAACTCCTTGTTTTTATTTGGTACCTGGGACGAGAATTGAACTCGTACACCCTTGCGGGCGAGGGATTTTAAGTCCTTTTTAAAGAAAATTTAAAAAAGTTGATTTTTCAACTACTTGAATTGATTTACTTTTTGAGCATCATTTTTGGTTTTGTTTGGAAATATTTGTTATTTTTTGACCTTGACGGGCACAATTTAGGCACAGCCGGGGCACATCAAAACCCAAAGGAGTTTCAATCCCCTGAGCATCAAATTTTTTATAAAAAGATATTTCGCGCGTTATGCGTTAAGTCTGTAATCAAGGATATTGGGAGACCTTTTAAGCAGATCAAGAAGGACCATTGTGGAGCCGGTTGGTTTTCTTTTTCCCTGCTCCCACTGTCGTATTGAAGACGGACTTACATTTAACAGTTTGGCGAAAACAGCCTGACTTAAATTCAAGGTTTCTCTGATTTCTTTTATCTGGTCAATTGATAGCTGTACTTCGGGGATCGTGACCCCCAATGAATTTAACTCTTTTTCAGTAAAAGAGGTTTTAAATCCGGAATTCACCATATCCTGGACAGTTTCACCGATTGCTTTTTTTATTGAATCTCTCATGTCATTCCTCCAAGTCAAACAAAACGTTTTCTGCAATTAATTTTTCAATTTGACAGGCATCCATGGTAATCAAATCTGAGCCCAGTATTTTGAAATAGTGTAATTCTGCCTTGTCTATATTGGCTCTTTCGTTTTTGGCAAATCCATACAGAAATATAGTTTTGTCCTTTGCCTTATATGCTATTATTGTCCTGAATCCGGAACTTTTCCCCTGCCCGTCCCTGTTCACGCGCACTTTGAACAGAGAACCACCTAAATTTGCGGCAGAGAGACCTCTTTCTAAATTTTCAACAACTTCAATGAGCTGATGATTCTCCAAACCCATCTTTTTTGCCCATTTCTTAAACCATTTGGTGCATAATTTTTTCATAAATAACTATAACTCTTTGTGATATACTTTTCAAGTATTCATACACAAGATTTTTAACCCGGGTCACCGCCCCCCAATAACAAAAGCCAACTCAGTTTAGAATTGGCTTGAGGGTGTGCCCATGGCATGGAAAATCGCTTTTGCCCAGGGTTCTCATTGGATTTTTCTTCCGTTTTGAGCTGACCGAGCACAACTTGTTTTTCCGAGGCCCAGGCGCTAATCATATGGATGGCTTTTTTATCTTCAGATTTATTATAAGAGCATCTTAATGTTTTTCCGTCTATCGCTACCACCTGGCCTTTGGTTTGTTTCGCTACGGAGGAAATCCATTTTTTGAAGCTATCCTGAAGCTCTTGTGAGTTCATTCTTTCAAAAATCCGATCAAAGGTATCATGTGACTGAATTCCATATGGCAATTCCAATCACTTAGAAATCCACCGTTTTTGTATAGCAAAAATTGAATAAAATGTCTTAAACATCCTGTTTGACATATAAATTTTTTATGTCCTCCAATACCAGGTAAAGACAAGGCACAAGCCCAAGGGTGATCAGGGTAGCAAAAAAAAGACCAAACCCAAGGGAGATGGCCATGGGGATAAGAAATTGGGCCTGCCACGACGTTTCCATGATCATCGGGGCAAGCCCGCCACAGGTGGTTAATGTGGTCAAAATAATGGGCCTGAACCGCTGTATCCCGGCGGCCGTGACTGCGTCCTTCACAGGCATGCCCCCGCGCACCAGCCGGTTGGCAAAATCAATGAGCATCAAAGCGTCATTAACCACCACGCCTGACATGGCCACAATGCCGAACAGACTCAAAAGGGACATGGGATACCCCATGATAATATGGCCGACCACAGCCCCGATGATGCCGAATGGGATGCAGACCATAATGATCAAGGGTTGAAAATAGCTTTTAAAGGGAATGGCCAGCAGGGCAAACACACAGAATAACGCAAGCCCTAAGCCTTTGAACAGCGCGGACATGCTCTCCTTGATATCCGCCTGTTTACCTTTAAAATCGTAGGACAGGCCCGGATACCGACCCACAAGGGAGGGCAGGATCTCCTGTTTCATATCCCGGAGGATATTCTCGGCCATGGACTGGGGGGTAACATTGGCCGCGACCTTAATTTCCCGCCGGCCGTCGCTCCGGCGGATCTGGGTATAGGCCCTTCCCTCGATAATTTTAACGGCATCCCTGAGCATGATCTCTCCGTTTGGGGCATTGATCACATAATTTTCAAATGAAGTTTCACAAATGCGCTCGTCCCCTGCCAGCCGCACCCTTACCGTGACTTCGTTTCTTCCCCGCTGATGCTTCACCGCCTCAATCCCCTGGTATGCATGCCGGATTTTGTCGGCAATGCTTCTCGGGGTAAGTCCCATGCGATAGCCCTCAGGGGTCAGGGTGATATCGAACTGCCGTTTTCCCTGGGCAGATCCGTCATCAATGTCCGAAACCATTGAGTACTCAGCCAGACGCAGGGCAAGGTCTTCGCCTGCCCGGTTCAAAACATCCACATCCCGGTGGCTTAAGCTGATGGTCAGCCCCTTTCCGGAACCGGGACCGGTCTGGTCGGCCGCAAAGGCAATGGTCTCAACGCCGGCCACTATACCGGTTTTTTCCCGCCAGATCCGGGTAACCTCGGAGGTGGACATCGGGCGCATCTCGGGATCGGTCAAAAAAAGCCTGGCCTGGATATGATTCTCACTGACCAGGGAAGATATCCCGGTGGATAAATTTTGTTTGCCGTTTTCATCCACGGTTTTTTGGGCCGATGCCGCCAAGCGGTTTTCTACTTCACGCACCTTGCTTTCAGGCGTGCCGTACGGCAGGTAAATCTCACAAAAAGCGAAATCGGATTCAACTTTTGGAAACAGGATCATGCCCATTTTTCCGGACTTCACATATCCGAATGTGATCAGTAACAGCGCAAGCCCTAGGGCAAAGACCGTATACCGCCAGGAAAGCAGCACAGGCAGGATTGAGCCATACCCGGATTTGACAACGGTTTCAAATTTTTCAGAGAACCTTGCCTGCCAGGCTTCAAGAATATTCAAGGGAAAAAACAAGGGACGCCCGGCATGGTTTAAGTGGGCCGGCAGGATAAACAGGCTTTCGATCATAGAGACACCAAATACGGCCACCACCACCAGCGGCATGGTTTTAAACAGCTTCCCCAGACTGCCTGGGATGTACATAATGGGCATAAAGGTGACCATATTGGTAATCACGGAAAAAAACACGGGAACGGCAATGCTTTTGGCCCCATGGACGGCGGCATCCAGAAATCCCATGCCTTGGCCTCGGCAATGATAGATATTTTCCCCCACCACCACGGCATCGTCCACCACAATACCCAAGGTAACGATAAAGGCAAACATGCTTACCATATTGATGGTAAAATCGGCTGCNGACAAAAAGATAAAAGANCCTAANAATGAAATGGGGATNCCCANACTGACCCAGAAGGCCANGCGGATTTCAAGGAACAGGGCCAGGCATAAAAACACAAGGGCAAGTCCCAAATAGGCGTTGCGCAGTAAAAGGTCCACCCTTTGGGCAAAGAGTTTGGACATATCCCAGATAATACTTAGATGAATTCCCTCGGGCAGATCCGCGTTAATAGTTTTCAGCATCTCCTTGGCAGCATCAGCCACCCGGATGGGGGTCTGTTTTCCCACCCGGTAAACAGTAATGGTAACGGAGCGTTTGCCGTTAAATGAGGCCCAGGTGCCCGAATCCTCAAACCCTTCCCTGACGGTGGCGATGTCCGACAACACCAGATGGGACCCATCCTCCCGGGTGAGAATGGGCAATTTTGCATATTGCCGGGCATAGTCTTTTCTGGATTTAACACGCAGCAAAATGTCTCCGCCACCGGACTTGATGGCTCCGCCCCCCAGCTCCACCGAAGCCGTGGCAATGGCATCCGCTACATCAGACAGGGTCATGCCGTAGCGCCGCAGGGTGTTGATGGAGATCTCCACCAGGATCTCCCGCTCCCTGACACCTTGCAATTCTACCTGGGTGATATCCGGGTCTGACAAAAGCCGGTCCCTGACATCGTCGGCAAGATTCCGCATGGTGGTTTCCGGCACATCCCCGTGAAGGGCCAGCAGCAGCACGTTCCGCTTCCCGGAGGTAATGGTGATCACCGGTTCTTCCGCCTCATCCGGAAAGGTGTCAATCCGGTCCACCTCACTTTTGACCTCCTGCCACAACCGGGTAACATCAACACCGTCCAGGACGTCTATGGTGATTGAGGCATTGCCTTCCAAGGCTTTGGATGTAATTTCATCAATACCGTCAAGGTCCTGCACCGCCTCTTCCACGGCCAGAATAATGCCGGATTCCACCTCTTCGGGACTGGCCCCGGGATAGGACACTGTAATACTCACTGACTTCAGGGTGGTATCGGGGTACACCTCCTGCTTGATGTGAAACCCCATGAAAAGGCCGCCCACAAGGAAAACCACCATGAGCAGATTGGCGGCCACGGTGTTGCCGGCCATCCAGGCGATGGCGCCCCTTGGGCTGTGGCCCCCATGATCGAACATATTTGTTTTTTGTTCAGACATTATCAACCCTCCCCCAAGCCCAAGGTCAAGGCCATGCCCGGCACAGGTGTGGGAAGATCAGAAGAGATCACAAGGTCACCCGGGGAGAGCCCGGACTGGATGAACACCCGGTTATTTTCAATCCACACGGGCTCCACTTTGCGGATCTCCAGGTGCCCGTCATCATATATCCATAAACTGGAATCCTCCCGGACCAGGGTCCGGGGTACAGAAAACGCATCGTCAAAGGACTGGCCTTCAATGAGCGCTTCCACGTGATCATCCAGCAGCATGGCGGCACGGCCTTTGGCAGACCCGAGCCCCAGGGGATCATCCACTCGGATTATGACGCCGGCCATGCGGCTTTGCTCGGTTACGGAGCCTGTGGTCCGCACCACACGTCCCTCCCATTCCCGGCCCGCGTAAAGGGAACGGATACGCACAGGACTGCCTTGGGTTTCACGGAACCGGATCCGGTCCAGGCGGTCCATGGGCACCTGGACTTCCACCTGGTAGCAGGTCACGTCCACCAGGGTGGCAAGGGCGCCCTGGGCGGCGGTCATGGCCCCTTCATCCACCTCCTTGGACAGCACCAGGGCATGGAAGGGGGCAATGATCCGGGTCCGTTCCAGGTCCAGGCGTGCGGCTTCAAGATCACTTTTGGCGCTTTCCACGGCGACCCTGGCCTGTTCAAGCTGGGGTTTTCTCAACGCCAGGCTGGTCTCCTTCACCCCGTCAGGCGACATCGCGGCCATGAGCTTGAGCTCTTCTTTGGCAATCTGCTGCTGGCCTTTTTCGATGTCAAAATCAGCCTGGGCCTGGGCCAATGCGTTTTGGGCCTTGTTCACGGCCAGGGTATAGTCCGCCGGGTCAATTCGAACCATGGTTTGTCCCTTGGGAATTAAGCCTCCCTGAACAAATTCAGGCGCCACCTGGATGATCGTGCCAGCCACCTGGGATTTAATCACCACTTCCCGGTCCGGCTGAACGATTCCCATGGCCCTGATTTGCGCTGTGACCCGCCCGGGATTCACTTTTATGGTATCCACCACCGGGACGGTTTTTACCGCAGGTTTGCGTTTGAATTTCACTGTGTTGGATTTGTAGTACCAAAATCCGGCAACACCCAATGCCGTCAGGCACACAGGCAGAATAATTTTTACAAGGATAACGCCAAAGGATCTCTTTGAGGGGGGCTGGTTCATAACTTATTGGGCTCCGGCATGATTATCATCGGTGGGGGGCTCTTGAAAAAAAGAACCCCTCCAACCTGTTACTTTATAAAGTGCAATCCGTTCTTTGACATAGGGTGCCTGTTCGCTGATCAGCTGGCGCTCCAAACTTTCCAGGGAGGCCCAAGGCCGTAAGATAGTCAAGGTAGCTGCTCTGGCCGTTCAGGTACTGAACCCGGGCGTCCTGGAGGGTTGCTTGAACGGCTGCCAACTGCTGTTCGAGCAATTGGATATAGGCGTTTTGACAGTCAATGGCCACCAGGGCGTCCTCCACCTCGCAGATGGCAGCGGCAACGGTTTTGGCATAGGTATTGACCTTTTCCCGAACCACGGCCCGGGTGCACTCAATTTCGGCTTTGCGCGCCCCGCCGTCCAGCAGGGGCCCTGCCAGGGCAGCACCCAGGGTGGCTACCCAGTTCCGGAACAGCAGGTCCAGGGTTCCGCTGGAAAATACAGCCGAGGCGGACAGGGTCAGTTCGGGAAACAGATCTGCTTTGGCAGCTTCCACATCCAGTGCCGCCGCATTAAGGCAATTCCTGGCGGCCCTGATATCAGCCCGGTTCCCAAGCAGGTCTGCCGGGATACCGGGCTGGGGCGCCAGAAAGGTTTGGGGAAATTCCGGGGCAAAAACCGCCACAGGTGTCCCTGGTGTCCGGCCCAGATACAGGCCCATGGCATTGATCAATTGTTTTTCCGCTTTTTCAAGCAATGGCATGGCGGAAAGGACCTGGGCCAGGGCTTCCCGTTGCTGGGACACCTCCAGGGCAGTGGCTTTGCCGTTGATAAAGCGCAATTCCTGCAGCTTCAGCGTCATCCGGTTGGCTTCGATCTGCCGGGTAAGCACTTGCATTCGGGTTCGCACGGACACAATATCCACCCAGGTATCGGCAATATCCGTGGACAGGGTCATGGCCCCATCCTCCAGGTCCTGGCGGGCAGCCAGATATTCAAGTTCTGCAGCGTTGACACCGGCTCGGGTTTTTCCCCACAGATCCAGGGTATATTCAGCATCCAAGGCGGCGGAATAGGTGTGATCATGGTCTGAAGTCGCAGACTGTCCATCGGTTTTAGATTGGGAATGGGTTCGCTTGCCCCCAAGGGCGTAATCAAGAGAGGGCCAACGGCCTGATTTTTTATCTTTTACATCCGCCAGAGCCTGGTCAGCCTTAGCTTTAAGCAATTTGATATCAAAATTTTCGTCAAGGCCTGTCTGAATCAGTTTGCTCAGTTCATCAACCCCGAACTTTTGCCACCATCCGCCGGCCGTGGTTTCATTACCGGTCCAGAACGTGTCGTGAATACCCGCCTTATGAACATAGGCATCAGGAATTTCAACAGGCATCACAGCCGCAGGGTCAGGGGATGTCAGATTGCAGCCGGAAATAAAAAAAACAACATCAATACAACAGTGATCAAAGTATGGCGCATCATAGTCTTTATTGTGTCTTAAAGGTCAAAGTGATGGACATGAGATTCAAAAGCGTTGATCCAGATACTATGGGTGTGGGTCAAAGAAGCCGGCAAAGACAATGTTAATAATAAAATTATTTTTAGTATAATGATCACCTTTCTTATTATGTGAAATAACTTTAACCAATTAAATAATATTAGTTGCACTAAATATCAAAATTGATAGAAGTTGTCTATCGTTAACTTAAAACTTTAAGGAAAACAGTATCCTATCAGTGACGTTCGGGAAACCTTTGTAGATTCCCGAAGTTCAACCTTTTAAAATTCCCAAATTGATTACAGAGATATTTTTTGCAATAAAAAAAGCCGGAAGGGGTTTCCTTCCGGCTTATATCATTAGACAGCAGTCTTCCGCACTTGAGTTATCCATAGCGCCGCAGTCCCCTCACAAGCGCTTTCGTTTCACTCAGATTCGTTGACTCAACTTAAGTTGTATAGTATCTCGGCTGTGACCTTCTTTTCATTATGATAATATTCTTCTTCCAGGGCGGCAGTGGCTGTATTCATTCCTCCCCTTCTGTTTCCCCTGGTGTAGGCAGCAGTCAATTTAATAGCATCATCGATGAACAAGTCTGCAGGAGCCTCTGAGTTTTTCAGGCGGCTGGTGATATAAAACAGATAGCCTTTATATACCCCCTATATAGCAACTGCAAATTCCCGGTGACGGCCGGTAAAAAGTGCTGTGCTGAAATACCTTTCCGCGCCATCCGGGAAAATGGTGGCGATATGTTTACCCTTTCCAAACAGATTCCGCATTTCAAGAGCTGCACATACATTAGCGCCGGAAGAAATTCCTACAAGGAAGCCTTGCTCACGTGCAAGCCTGCGGGTCATCTCAACCGCACTGTCATCGTCAACTTCAATGACCTTGTCGATAAGACTGGTATCCACAATGGAAGGAACAAATCCATCACCGATGCCTTCTATCTTGTGAAGCCCCGGTTCATGGCCCAGAAGCGCAGAGGCATTTTTCGGCTCAACCGCAACAATCATGATCTCAGGATTCTTTTCCTTCAGGTATTTCCCTGTTCCCATAAGTGTACCGCCGCTGCCAAGTCCAGACACAAAAATATCCACATGGCCATTCATATTTTTCCATATTTCCGGTCCTGTGGAGAGATAATGGGACATACTGTTGTCATGATTTTCAAACTGGTCAGGTACAAATATGTTGTCATCTTCAAGCATAATATCTTTAAGTTTTTCAACAGCCCCCCCCACATTTTTTTCAGGGGCAGTCAAAATTAATTCGGCATTCAAAGCCCGGATCATCTTTTTTCTCTCATCACTCATATTTTCTGGCATGATGATCCTGACATCATACCCTTTAACCAAACCAACCATGGCAACGGCAATTCCTGTATTTCCGCTGGTTGCTTCTACAATGGACATGCCTTTTTTTAATTTACCTTTTTTTTCAGCCTGTTCGATAATAAAAAGGGCCACTCGATCTTTGATTGAACCTCCCGGATTCAGATATTCTGCTTTTGCGTAGATATTCATATCATCATTGCCCCCAAGCCCAATCCGAAACATGGGGGTAGTGCCTATCTGGTCCAAAACTTTATTTGAACTCATTTTAAAATTACCTCCATTTTAAAAATGATGCATTTAGGTCCTAAGTCCAACTGCACAACTTACTTAAAAAAGTTGTTATACTGGAAAGGCAGGATAAAAAAGCCTCCCTATCGGTATTGATGAAAAAATGCCCCCCTTGCAGGCCAATCAGTTCAAAGGTATCCGTGGTATATCGTTCCCATGGTGCCATCACTGATTTTGGAGCCTCATCATCCTCATTACCGTATATGGCCGTTATCGGTATGTTAATAGGCGCTTCCTCTTTAAAAGTGTACTTCTCCTCAATGGCAAGATCCGCTCTGAGAGTGGGTATATATATTTCCATGAGATCACTGTTTTCCAACACAGCCTTAGGCGTACCGGAAAAGCGCCGCAACTCCTGTAAAAAGGCTTCTCTTGGCAGATGATGCAAAGGAGAAGGTTCTGGAATATGAGGTGCCCTTGCCGCTGAGACAACCAGATGCAGTGGAAGAGGCATTTGCTGTCGACGCAGCTCCCGGATCATCTCAAAAGCAACCAACCCTCCGGTGCTGTGTCCATAAAAAACAAAGGGCTTGTCAAACCAGGGACTTAACGATGGTAACAGCCGTGTCACCAGTTCATGAACATCGGCAATAGGTTCTTCGCCGATGCGATTTTCCCTGCCCGGAGGCTGGACCCCACACACTTCCACGGAATCCGGTAAAAACTCCGGCCACATTCGAAAAGCTGCGGCACCTCCTCCGGCATAGGGAAAACAAAACATCCGAAGAATCACCCTATTATTTTTATGCACCACCAAAGCGGGAGTTTCCCGAACATCTCCGGCTAACTTAGATACATACATACTTATCTCCTGTTTTGATTCAGAGTTAAATCAATTGCTGTAACCACCCATCCGTGCCTCTATTTCTGTGCCTTCTTTGCGAACGAGCCGGCGTAAAGCGATCAGCAGCATGAGGCCCGAGACGATCGAAATAATGAAGTCCGTGCCGAACAGAGCATAGTACACACCGTTGACCTTCCAGATCGACGCGCAAACGATGGCTGCCGGAATGAACAGCACCACCTGCCGCGCCAGCGCAAGAATGTTGGCGGCTCGCCCATTCCCTACTGAAGGGAAGTAGGTGATTGCGATAAAAGAAAGTGGCAGCACCGGCAAAGCTGTCATAAAGAGGCGAAAGTTCTGCAATTCTGCATCGCTGAAGATCCGGTTGGGAAGCATGGTCGAGAGTATCGGTACGGCAAAGATCAGAACGACGATCCACATCCCCCCGAGGATGCCGGTCATGGCGATCCAGAACGTTCGCACCGAGTCTTGTACACGATCAAACAAATCAGCACCGAAATTGATGCCGACAATCGGCTGGAGCGCACGCATCATACCGATCACAGGCAGACTGGCAACAAAGTAGATGCGGAAGGCGGCGCCGATGAAGGCAATGTCCGCGTCCCCGCCGTGCCTGGCAATCAGCCGGTACACGGTCAACATCATGATCACCATCATAACCTGCATGATCAGCGAAGGAAGCCCCAACACGACGAGGCGCATGAGAACCTTGCCATCGAAACCGAGCGCCCATACGCGCGTCGAGAACGAGGGCCGATCGGACGCGAAATAGGACAGGCCCAGAACGCAGACCACGAGCATGCCGGCATTGGTGGCCCACGCCGCTCCTATGACGCCCCAATTGAGCAGCACGATAAAGACGTAGTTGAGCACGATATTGGTGGCCAGACCGATACCCATCATGATCATGGCTGTTTTCATCTTCCCCTCGCCACGGATCACGAGATTGCATCCGAGGCCCCAGATCGGAAGGATCGCGCCGATCACGATCACACGAAGATAGGCATTGCCAAAATCGAACAGCGCCCCGGTACCGCCCATCATGCGTACCAGGCCGCCGGAGAAGAGCAGTCCCACCAGCATGGTCATCGCTGTAATCAGCACCGAAACCGTGTTCATGATGGGGAGCACTTTGTGCTGCATCTCGACGTCCTTGGAGCCCAAGGCAATGCTCAGGAGTGACGCCGCTCCGCCACCAACCATGCTACCCAGGCCAAGGAACATCTGTGCAAGCGGCAGGGAGAGGGACACGCCGCCCAGCGCGAGCTCGCCCACGAACGTTCCGACGAAGATTCCGTCGATTAGCTGATTGATGCCGAACAAGACCATGCCCAGAATACTCGGAATCGACAGTCGCCACATGACCTTTCGTAGATTCGGCTCTTCAAGGATGAATTCCTTCATGATGTTTCCTTTCGTAGTGTTTAGAATGCCTTCTTCAAAGTTCGATGCTGGAAGTTTATTGTTGGAGACCGGGCACATGTCCCAGCAAAGCGGAATTGTTCCTGGGTTTAACGGCAATAAGCTTCAGATCCGATTATTTCTCCTTGAGATATGTCCCCGTGCCCTTGAGGGTCCCCCGCTGCCGACCCCTGACCCCTGAAACAAATACATTGATCCGGCTCTTCATATCTTTTTAGATTTCAGAGCCGGTGGAACGGTAATGGGCCTGTTGTTGTCAAGGTTTCTTAGTCTGGTTCCGTGGTGAACGAAATGGAACATGATGGGGATAAATAAATAATTTGATACGATAAATGACTTATCAGCAAAAATGAATACCACCAGTAAACTGGTGGTTTCATGAGCCCCCCTAAAGGGGGGTCTTAAATCAACTACCTTTTTATTTAAACTTAAATCCCTATTTCTTCCCAAAAGGCCAATGACATGTGCCGCAGCATATTGGGACGAGATCGAAAGGCAAAGGTGAATATGGTCGGGCTTCGCATGCTCTCAATGATATCTATACCTTTTATTCGAGCCCACAGATTCATTGTAGGCGCTTTCTTTATTCTCGACACTAATCACTGGCATAGCCATTGTTCATACCACCGGCATGCCGGTGGTTTATTCCTTCGAATTAGTCGTCATTTTCGCTTGCTCAGAATCCATGGAATTATTCGAAAGCTACCGAAACAGAATAGGTATCAGGTAACACTCAAAGGGACACGATTGATTAAAGCTTTGAATGCAATATTAGCCGCTTCCGTTGAAAATCTGCTACAAATGGCCATATGATTTTCTTATTTTTTGGGGCAGACTTTCAGAAGTAAGCGCTTAATTATTTGTTTGCCGAATCAATATTTTGAAATAGAAATTCTTTGAAGCTAAATTTTAATGATGAATAGGATTCAATGTGATTAACACTTGGCACTTTATTTTTTAAAAGAAGTTTAATTTTACTTGTATCTTTCCCAATGAAAGTAAAAATCTTTAAAAAAAGCTGAGTAGCAAAACGAGGAATGCGGATTTTGTATACATTATTGCACATAATATCAACAACTTCATTCCAGGTAAATACCTCTATCCCTGAAAGTTCAATAATTTTTTTATCTTCTACTTTTTCTTTCTGAATAAGTTTCAAAACAACATCAGATAAAGAAAAAACATGAAGAGGGGCTATCTTCATATTTTCTTGTCCGAAGTCAAACGCTACATGAAATTTTAAAAGAGTCTTCATTTTTGCAAATTGGCGTTCCCCAATTCCACCAAAAAGGACTGTTGGTCTAAGTATTATATAACTATTACATTTACTAATAATTATATTTTCACATTTTTTTTTAATTGCTCCATATAAAGACATATCAGAAAAATTAACATCATAGCTGCTAATATAAATTAATTGGGCGTTAGAAATATTACATAACTTTATTATATTCTGAACGATCGCAATATTAGAGTTGACATTTTCCCAATCATAAGCAGCATGGATAATGAATTCTATATCATTTTCAAAAAGTTTGAGCACCTCTTTTTCATTATTTAGATTTACGACGAGCCCTTCCTTCATTACTGGATTTCTATGAGTCAAAAGTAACTTTGTTCCAAGAGAACTATCAAAAAAAAAGTGGGTAAGATTTTTTCCTAAATAGCCTTGAGATCCAGTAATCAAAATCATTTAAAAAAAATCCTTCATGCGCTTCATTATCAAGGAGGGTCTAAAATAAAATTTTGAAAATGCTTTTTGTTGAAAATATTTAATTTCTTTAGGAGTTGAACATTTTGTATAAAAGACTGGCGTGAAGTTATCATAGTGATTCAAGTTATGATCAAAAATTTTATCCTTAACTTCATCGTAAAATTTAGTTCCGGGAAGAGGCGTACATATGTTAAAATTTGCATATGAAGAGCCTAAGTAAAGAGAATAATCAATGGTTGTTTGCATTGAATTTGCGGTATCTGAATCCAATCCTAAAATATAAAAAGCTGCGACTCTTATTCCTAAAGATTCACAGTAATTGATTATAGTCTCTTGAGTCTCTTTTTTGGGCGCTATACGAGAATGCTTCTCTATAGATCTATGATCAAATGATTCAACACCGACTTTCACAGCTCGCAAGCCAGCCTCAAACATTTTTTTAACAAGGTCTTCTGTCAAACAGTCTGTACGTGTCTCACAAGCAAATTCTATCTCTATATTTTCAGCAATAATGGCATTACAGAATTCCTCAATCCACTTTTTATTTAAAGTAAACGTCGGATCTCTAAATAGGATGGACTTAAAACCACAATTTTTAAGATATTTTATTTCCTTAATAACATGTAATACAGATCTACGCCTATTTGACGATCCATTTACTACATATGGGCAATAATTACATTTGAAAACGCATCCACGGTTAGCAAGGACCGGGGCTGTAGGTTTTCTTTTCAACAGAGGAAATTGAGAAAATTTACTGATATCAAACAATCCCCAATCTGGTAAAGGAAGAGAATCTAAATCATGTTCCACATTAAAGTCAGATATCCCCCGCGGTAAATCATCTATAGAACTAATCTCTCGAATGTGTGGTTCCAAATCGCCATGAACGATTAAATCATACAATCCTTCAAATTTTTTTGAACAATGAAACGCAGCAGGGCCAATTAGCATGACAAAAGAAGATTGAGTTCTCCTGATCTTTTTAAGGATATCCAACTCTTCTTTATTCCTTACAAGTGAAACGTGCATTATAATAACGTCCATATTATCAGGAACTCTATTTTTAGCGTAATATACCTCATGTCCCTGATTTTTTAGAAGTGCGATATAAATGCCATAAAGCGTAATGGGGAAAAATTCATTTGAATTTCTTAAGAATTTTAGTATTTTTAAAAAAAAGCCACCCCCAATATCAAATGAAGTACCAAATCCGCCATTAAAGTCTTTTTTGTCCCCTGATTTAATGACATCTACGATTGCAAATTTCATAACAATTCCTCTATTTCAACTTTCGGTGTTCAAAAAAGACAATAAATACAACTTCTTAAGTCAACGGCAGTGATCTATTTGTTATCCACAAACGTCCAAAATTTATGAACAAAAAAAGCACAAACAGGTAATACCATCGCAACAACAAATATTTTAAGATAGATACTCGATTCGCATAGTTTATTAGCGATACCAATAACCAACAGAAGAGATGTAGCCTGAACAAAAAAGAATTTCATTCCTTTTATTTTAGAAAAATTGGAACTAAAAACGTATTTTGATTGAGCAAAATATGACCATAAAAAAGCTAGAAAAAAACCTGATACATTTGATAAAAAAAAAGATTTATAAATAACTGATACAAAAATAGAAGCCACACAAAAATGAATAGCTGCAGAGGAAATTCCAACAATGCCATATTTTACTAATTGATAGTGACGCATTTAAAGAATCTCATCAATAATATAGATTGGCCTTCCTTTGGATTCAATGTACAACCTTCCGATGTATTCACCTAACACACCAATCCCTATAATCTGAATACCACCCATAAACAAAATAATTGTAAGGAGTGAGGCGTAACCAGGCACATCAACTCCAAGAACCAATGTTTTGATAACTATAAAACTACCATAAATGAATGCTACAGAAGCTATTGCCGCCCCTAAATAAAGCCAAAATGATAATAGTATGGTGCTAAAACTTGTTATTCCATCCAAAGCAAAATTCCACAATTTCCATCCGTTAAATTTTGTACAACCAGCTTTTCGCTCATCGCGCCTATATTCAACAATTGCAGTTTTATACCCAACCCATGCAAAAAGACCTTTCATAAATCTCTGACTCTCAGGCAATTTTTGAAGACTCTGTAGTACTTTACGAGTTATAAGCCTGTAATCGCCCACATTTTCAGGTACTTTTGTTGTAGAAATAATATTGTGCACTTTATAGAACATTTTTGCGGTTATTCTTTTCGATAGACTATCAGATGAGCGATCATTTCTTTTTGCTAAAACAACTTCATAACCTTTTTCCCAATACTCCAAGAACCTTAACATCAACTCTGGAGGATCTTGTAAATCAGCATCAATTGGGATAATAACATCCCCTTTTGAACTATCCAAACCAGCGGTCAATGCAGCTTCTTTGCCAAAATTTCTCGACAAATTCACAATTTTAATTTCTTTTCTCTTTTTTTTTTCTAATAACAGTTGCTCTAGTGTAGAATCTGTACTCCCGTCATTGACACATACTATTTCAAATGATTTATGAGTTTGATTAAGAATTTTATAAATTTCATTTATAAAAATTGAAACCATTTCTTGTTCATTAAAAAATGGGCAGACTATTGAAATTAATTGGTGATTCATACTTTTTCACTTTCGTTATGTCAAAAATCTACATAATCTATATTGCAGAGGCATTGAAACTATCTGAAAAAACTGGCAACTTGGCGACTCAAATTAAATATCCGACGTTTTTTGACATTAAAAACTGCCAAAAACCGCGTGGTTATGGTATATACAACGCATGAACAAAGGGGTGCAATCCCATTTAGTGGTACCGGGAAGTTCTTATCAATTTGGTTGAATAACGTACTGGAACTTCCTCAAAAAAAGCTGGACTCCTGCCCCCAAAATGGATATATAAATCCACATGAGCAGGATACTAACCATTCAAGGACGTGAACTTTCGGCCGTTGATATCAAAACGATAAGCAATTTGATTGCCGATAATCCCGACTGGCACCGCACTCGTTTATCAAAAGAACTATGTGAGCGTTGGCAGTGGCGCACCCCAAAAGGCCTGCTCAAAGATATGGCCTGTCGAAGCATGCTGAGAAAACTTGAGCAGAAAGGTCTGGTCACTCTTCCCGCTGCCCGTCATAGCGGTAATCGCCAACGACGCATTCCGGATGTTCCCCATGATTGTAATCTGATTGAAACAGGTTTGCGTAACCTCCGTCCCATACAATTGATACCGGTACAGAATCGGACAGCCGTTGATGATTTGTTTCACTGCCTTATGGATCGATATCATTATCTTGGGTGCAAAGGACATGTTGGAGAACATATGAAATATATGGCAGTTGACTCTGAAAATCGTCCGGTTGCATGCCTGCTTTTCGGTTCTGCAGCTTGGAAGACATCTCCCCGTGACCGATTTATAGGTTGGGATGGGGCGGCTCGTCGCAGAAACCTGAATCTGATGACCAACAACACCCGGTTTCTGATCCTGCCATGGATTCGAATTCCCCATCTTGCCAGTCATATCCTTGGCTTAAGCCTCAGACGGCTGAGCCGGGATTGGAGAGATAAATACAGCCATAATATCTGTCTGGTGGAGACTTTTGTGGATCGATCACAATTTGCCGGAACCTGCTATCAGGCTGCGAACTGGATTAAAATTGGCAGTAGTAAGGGGCGAACCCGTCAAGACAGGTATCACAGGATTCAAGTGTCGATAAAAGACATCTATGTATACCCGTTGACCACCAATTACAAAAAACTGCTATGTGCGCAATCTTGAGAATATCAGTCACCGAAGCGACAGGAAATTTTTCAACCTGCAATTTGAGGACTGACCATGGAACTTGCCTCCGCTATAGAAGAAATTCGAACACTTTTAACAGAAGTCATTGTTGATTTTCAAAATCATAAAAATGTAAACAACCTATGTGAACAGGTTCGCGATGACCTTTTTGTCATAGTAGAATCCTTTCTGGTTCCTGCTATTGAAAAAATCCTGTGTGACCCGGAGCTTCTTGCTGAACTGAAAATAGGGGCCGGCAAAATGGCACTACGCTTCAACGGGTACCGTCCTAGCAGCATTCGTTTGTTGACTGGAGTTAGCCTAAGTATTCGATCCCCATATTTTTCAAAAGTGGTTTCTAATCGACGACCGGGACCGAAATCAAAAAAAAGACAGAAAGGGACAGGTCGTCATTTTGGGCTCTCTTATCTTGGTTTTATCGGAAGATGCTCAACCTTGATCACCTCATCGGTGGTCCAAGCGGCACTGCTTTGCCCCTCTTTTGAAATCGCCAGGAGACCCCTGAAAAACCATGCCATCAACCTGAATGTTAAAACCATACGACAGATTACAATGAATCTTGCCAATGAAGTCATGCCCTTGCGTGGCAGTGTCTCCCTGTGTGATACCGACAGAGTCAATGGTAAAACAATTCTGGTTTGCATTGACGGTGGTCGTTTGCGTGAGCGCAGGCCTAAACGAGGGCGAAAACAAAAAGGCCAAAAGCGCCAAGGATACCATGCTGATTGGAAAGAACCCATTCAATTTGTAATCCAAGTTATCAATTCGGACGGTACGACATCAAAAAAGCATCTGCCGCTTTATGATGCCACAATGGGTGACATCGATTCTGCCTTCGAACTTCTTGAAAGGTACCTGAAAGAATTGGATGCCACCGCAGCCAACCGAGTTGTTTTCTGTTGTGACGGTGCCCGCAGTTATTGGAAACGAACAGGTCCATTGGCTAAAAGAGTTGGAATTTCAAGTCACTATGAAGTGATTGACTACACCCATGCAAAACAAAACTTACATGAAATCGTAGACAAATTGCCCAAAAGAGTTTCTACAAAAGAAAAAATCAAAATCGTAGAACATTGGAAGAGTCTGCTGTGGGACGGTAAATTCGTTGACCTCAAAAAAGAAATTGTAAAACAGATTACATATCCGAAAAGACGCAAAGAGGCTCTTGATAAATTTAAAAGCTATTTCCTGAAGAATCAGCACAGGATGCAGTACAGTCAATTCAGCGACCTGAAAATATCTACCGGCAGCGGTTGTGTTGAGAGTGCAATACGCAGGGTCATAAACCTTCGGATGAAATCACCAGGTATATTCTGGAAATCAGAGACATCCGAATCCATGTTGTTTTTAAGAAGTCAGCTTTTGTCCGGAAGATGGAATATACTCACCAACAATATATTCAGGCAAAATCGGTTACTTTGCGCATGCCACTAAATGGGAATGCACCCTGAACAAAGAGGCTTTTGCGAACATAACTAATTTTCTTTGTAAAACAACGCAAATAGGCTCTGACCCTTTGGGGTTTGATTCACTGCAGTGCTTTCCTTGATATTTCAGCGTAAAGAGAGTCGGCAATGGTCAACAAACCGGGCGAAAAAACTGTTCTATCAGTCTCATCCACTTCGCGCCTAAAGCAGTGCGTAAAATCTAAGTCGCCGGAATATAAGTTCAGTTTGCTGAGCAAATGGTGCATGCACGAGTTTGCACTAAATCGCAAGTCGTCTTGTAATACGACATAGCAGGAATCTATATTGGCAAGCACATCACGAAAGGCAGCAATCCAGTATGCCAACCAGTAGTCCGGCGAATCAGGATTGTATGCTGTGATGTTTTCGAATGTCTCAAAGGCAATCGGCGTGTGCAACAGACCGAACTCTAGATGTCCGATATCGCGCATGTAGCGCCGAATAAAATCATCATTGGAATGCTGCTCCAGGAAATTTAGATGCTGACGGAAGAGTGATGCGGCATGCGGTGCAGGTTTACGAACAGGTACGATCACTTGGGCGCCCGGAAATGCCAGCTGAATCAGCCCTAACCTCGCAATATTGGCGTTGTTCTTTGAGAGGTAGTGTGTGGCGCCACGCCCTTGAAGATGTGTAATCTTTTGAAAACATGTCTGCAGACGTAAAATTCCTTCGGCCTGCTGATCGCTTGCCTGCCATATGCCGATTCTATGCCCGTCATATTTTTCAGGCCAGTAAAGTTTCCAATATACCTCATCGAATGCTTCCGGACTATCAAGGTCTATCTCTAATCCATCTCCATGTGCCCTTTCCCTTCGCACCACCTTTCTTTTAAAGGGAGCACTTAATAGGCGCCACAGATATGGTGCCGTAATAAAAGGCATATCACGATAAGTATGCGTTGCAATGGAAGGCAACTCACTGAAAGCATTCAACAACGCAGTTGTTCCACCCCGAGCCACTGAAGTGATAAAAATTGGGGGGCTGTATTCAATATTGCGATGCAACAGACGAAAGGCTGCGTCGTCACACCGAGCTGCGAATCTTTGCAGCATTGGACTGGAAAAGGCGATCATGTGTATTATCCGTTCACCCATGCTATAAGACATTGCACTATCAACCCTGCCGGCAGCACGTCGCTGCAAGCCTGCCAACCAAACAATCGCAATCAGCGCCAAACTAACAATAATTATGTAGCTGGGACGCAACATCAGCTCTAGAATCTCTTGCTCTTTAGCAATATTGAGCCTGTCGGCAAGAAAAATCGGCACATATGTCATGGAAAAACATAGGGAAAAACGCCAAAAAATCGACCATGCCCCGATGAATAAGGCGATACCCGCACGGCGAACGGTTAACTCTTTATCATCATCCGTCAGTTGCGTATTCGTCATCGCTGCAATGCCCTGATACGCGTGCTGCGACACATTTCGAGCCACATTCTCTATCCTGTTGATATATAGCCCGAGCGCAAAGATTCCTACGGCCACTAACGAGACGAGCCACATAACTACCATTGATTTTCCCTCTCTACTACGTTTTCTGCGACACTTTTGATTTTAGTTTGCCGTCGCTTATTAAGTATGCGCTTCAGTGGATACCAAACAAAACCGACAATTAGAAGGACCACTCCCAATACGATCGCTATAAAGGTGGCAATCATACCCAGTCCTGCCCCCGGACCGATATAAGCAAATGCAGGCTTTGGAACCAGCGTAAAAATAATTAATAATAATTGAATTTTTCTCATATCAATCCTCCCTCTCAGTGTTCACAAGAATTTCGTCCTTGTTCAAAAAATGTTGCATTCATGAATTCAGGCAGAAGCATAGCCATGTGGATCCGGGCATTCCTGCCATCAGATAACCGGTTGTCATAACGCCAAACGACTGTTCCATCCGGTGCAAACTCCATCACACGGCCCTCATCACTCGAAGTCACAAGGATATTTCCATTGACTAAGCGCTCATGTACACCCATGATCGTGGTGAAGAAGCAGCTATCGTCGTGGCCTTGAAGAGCGACATTGGTGCTTCCATTAATGGCATCAATCTCGAGGATGCGGCTCGACAAAGGTTCCGGGCCGGTGGATGGGCTCAGATCGCGGTTGTCAAATACCGATATACGATCGCCCGGTAGAAAATCCGGGTCATGTTGCCGCAAAGTTCGGCCTACCGACAAAAACTTTATTTTTAGAGATTCGGGATCAAAGACAAATAGTGCGTTGATGTTACGTAATGAGACCATCAGATCGCCTGGCTCGAAGATGTTGCTTTTCATCCCGACTGGAAACTCATCAACATCATTTAGATGTAGCGTATCGCCATGGACCTTTGGCTGATTGTGATCAATATTTGAAAGAAACATGAGACCGTATAAATCATTCTTGCGAAGAATGTCTAAAATTTCGATTTCCTTGAGGAGCTCACCGTCAAGATTGAGCTTCTGAATCGTATACGAGGCAAGAGGCGTCTCGTGATTCTGATAGCCGGTTTCCCCCTCCTCTATATATCGCATTGCTGTTACCCACAAATAACCCTGTTCCGAGTAAAAGACAGAATGATGTCCAACGTTGTCAAGCTTCCACTTGACTTTGCCGCAGATATCCATACGAAACGTACTAAGGCATTCAAAATTAGCAACGAAGCCTCCATCTGGAAGAATGTCGAGGCCGTGTAAGTACCTGCCTCTAGAGCCACGCGGACGAAACTTGCTTGGAAAGTCTCCCTCATTTTTTCCCCAGACGTCATTCCACCGAAGGTTCCATTCATGAATGATAGTACCCTTACGATCAATAACCCTGACATACGTATCACACGTGGCTTCAAATGATCCAACTATCATCAGAAGGCCGGGAGCAAGCCGGTCAGGCTGCAATGTCTCGACGCTTGAATTACTGTACCGAGTTTCCGTTGATAGGAACTTCTTGAAAAATTGAGCTTCCATCCGGTATTTATTGATAGCATTTAACCAGGAGATTGGGAACAGGCCTTCTCGGTAAGAGAACGCGCCATAGATGTATACCCCACCTGCCAAGGTTATAACAATAGATAGTATGAACATAAATTTAGCTATTTGTTCGACCCTTGAAGTGTTTCGCATAATTAAATTTCCTTCCGTGTATGCCTATAAAGGCTGAAACCTGCAATCGTTTATTTTCTGAAACTAGCAACACAGCCATGAAAAAATTGAAGACACCAATCAGCAATGTTGCTTCAGCACTGCTGATTCGTAGCGAGGGGTTTGGCCTTCGGGAAACCGGTCGGGTATTGGAATCGCATAAGGAAACATTGCCCGCTGGGAGCAACTGTTTGGCGACCAGAAAGCAACGCTGATGTTGTATTCCTTTTGTCATGAATTTGTTTCCCTCACATTTGAAAGGGATAAGCTATATACCGTGGTGGGAAAGCGCACCGATCTTTCGGACTCCAAAGGGTAGACAGCAGTCGTCATGGAGCGAACCAGCCACTTCATTATAGACGAACGATGTGGTAATAAAAATGCCGCATTGTTTAAATCGGTTATGGAAACCGTGTGCAAATATGTTGACCATACCAAAGACCTGACTTTTCTTTCAGATGGAGAAAGACGGTATGGCAACATGCTGTTTGACTTATGTTCGGAAGTCTTGAAAACAGGAAAAGTTGGACGCCCCCCAAAAACGCTGCCCAAAGGAGTCAAAGTGCGTGTGAAAAATAAGAGGAATCAAAAACGAAAGAAAGGCCGCAAACGTCCAAAATATCAAATAACTCAGCGGGAGCACCCTGACACGGATCAAAGATTGGCAAAAAATGCAATCCACGCCAACCATCTTGAGGCTCAAAATGCTGCATCAAAGAGACTAAACAGCGCTTTTATTATAAAAACAAAGATATACGCTAAAACAGAGCATGGCCTGTAACGAACTCTGGATGTTCATCAAATCATACACAATTATGTTAGATCTCATTGGACTACCGGAAAAATTCCGGCAGTCGCTTTGGGAATCATGTCGGAGGCCTTGAGCCTTGAGAGCATCCTCACAATGCAAAGGGCCGTATAGGATTCCATGATGTTGAGAACTCAAGACTAAAAATACACTTTGGAATAGTTGAAGCCCAGTGCCCACATTTTACATAAGGGGATTATTTGGTTCGACAAAGCAGGCTAAAAGTCAAAGCATATTAGGCAAAATTGAACCCGGTTATCATACCTGAAAATTTAAAAAAGATTCATAACCAATTTAATTTTTTTAACAATTCGTCCGTATTGAGTTTGGGTAAAAAATTGATCTCTCCAATTCCTGGAAGTTTATATGGCTCATATCCCATATTTTTCCAGCAAACAAATCTATAGTCTGAATCTTCCAAAGGCTTTTCAAATGTAAATTTTACATTTTGCGGAAAGCCACTTTTTGTTAATGACAAAATTTTAACGGTCAAACCTGCAAGAGTTACTTCCTGTCCTATTTTCATAGGATTATGCTTGCCCCTGAATAGCGTATCGAAACCCTGTGAAAAATATCCTTTTTCAGCAAATATTTCCAATGATCGGTCATCTGTACGTTTGATGGTAAGGTCTGACCAACTGCTTGCAAGTCCACGAAAATATTTGGCATTAAATTCTTTTTTTAAAAATTTCTGGTTAATAATACGTAAAAAGGAAAGATAACTGTCAGCCGGATTGATAACGATTAATATTTGATTATGTTTTTTTACGGTAAGGTGTTTATTATTCACTTGTGAATCAATAACAGGTTCCCTACTATCATTTACTTCAGACATTTTAAGCTTCCCCAATGGTGAAAGCACAATATGGATAAAAATAAAGAATACGATAAAGCCCCATGAAATTATCTTTAACCCAAAGGTTTTTGAAAAAAGCTCCGGTTGCTCTATCTTGTACTGGAAAAAGAGAGAGATAACTCCAAAGCCACCGATACTTGCTAAAATTAAAAGCCTGTCATGAAGGCCGGAAGCACATAAAGGGAGTATGGATAAGGCAAACCCTAAAATCCAGAAACGTGCTTTTCTGTCAGTTTTAAGAACAGGATATATGAGATAAAGAAAGAAAGGAATAAAAAGATACCCAAAAATTACTATCCCTCTAACCACAGATTCAGAGAAAAACATAAACATAGATGCTGATGGTCCAAAAAACTGTGCCAAAAATAATACTGGCCATCTTTGAAATACTGCTTTTATAAAATCAAACGGTGTCGCTACAGGGTCAATGTAGAAACCCGAACCTACAACACCGTAATCAAACAGGTTATAGAACGTCCGCCATAAAATAACGACTAAAGCATACGGTAGAAGAGATATTATCTTTTCTTTAAGATCATTTTTTTCAATGAAAACAATATAAGAAAAAAGGAATGCACAAGTGGAAGCACCAAGTTCAGTAGAAAGAAGGCTGAATCCCAAAAGTATGGGAGAGATAATAAACCCAGGTTTCCAGTTGTTTTTATATCGATAATCATGAGATAGGATTGTACAGAATCCAAAAAAGGTTGCTAATACCGAATTTCTATTAGCAATCCATGAAACCGGAACACCATGCGAACTATCTAAGGCGAATAATAAAATCGCAAAACCGGCAACCCAACCCTTTCCGTTTATTCGTTTGTACAAAATGCTCACGACAATGAGTATCAAAAAAAGCCATAAAAGACTCTGCAGATGCATCATCCATGGTGTTTCTGGCCATAATTTGTAATCGAGTATATGCGTTAATTCGGTTACAGGCCTCCAGAAATTCAGTTTTAACTCATCATAAGTCCACCATGGGAGGAAGCCCATATCTTTAAATGTTTTGACCTGTTCCGGTTTCCCGGAATAACATGAAAACATGGCATTGAAAGATGCTGCTTTTTTTTCTGCAATTGTGTACTCACCAGTAAGAATTGATTTGTGATAAAGGTCATCCCAAAAGATTCCTTCATCAAGGGAGGGTAATAGAAGTGCAACTCCTATAATTGCCGCGACAATTGGAAAATACGATTTTTCAAGGATTGATCTGATTTTGGCGCCCATTGAGTACCTCCGGTTATGATAAAATTTTCAGGAAACTTCAGTTTAAAAATGATAGCTGTTGATCAAGCTGTACTTTTTCACCATACTCTGGTGGTCGCCCTGGGCCTTTTTTTCAGGTGTCTGTGCTTCGAAATAGGCCACACAGTTTTTTTTGGCTCTTATAATCAGCGTAATCAATGGCGATTGGTGCTGAACAGAGAGTACCGATCCAGCCAGTTTGAAAATATCACCACTAGGGGAAAAAGCATCCAGAGTAAGGATGTGTCGATGGTCATGTTAAATTGAGCCCAAAATGGTCATTTGGAATTGAGTCACTATGACTTGGTAAGATTCAAAAAGTGGGGCTTGATCATAACTTCGGCCACCTTGTCCCCATATTTTCAGAACATAAAAGATAATGCTGGAATTACAATCGGTTGATAGTGCCATGAATCGAATTTTTTCATGAGTGGCCCATCTTATGATCAAGCCCAAAAAGTGTAACGCTGTATCCCAGAATTAGTGACAAAATAGTGTAACGCTTGTTTGGGGCTTATCCCGCCGCCTACCATGCTGAAATTTAAAAAAGTACCCTGCTTATCCCGCCGCATTACCCAGCTGCTGAAATTGTGCTTGTAACGGTCCAAATATCATGTTATCTGTTGAGGGAATTCGGCAGTATTGAAGTATACTGGTGTCCCCAATTGGGGACTTTTTCCTTCTGATCCCAGAGCTCTTTTTTGTAACTAACTGATTTTATTTAATAAAGTTGAATTTGCTTGCTCGGTCCATTTTTGGAACGACAGTTCAAAAATTATTTTTTTTCCGAACGTTACAATATTTTGTAAATCATAAATTTTCCATCATTTTTGCAACCTGCTGTTTTTGCGAAAAATACATTCGTCGCATCAGGCAATACTTCTAAAAAAAGCGTTACACCTAAAGAATGCAATCCATAAACAATAATTGTTGTAGAAATATTTTAAATTTATTGATTTTATAGTATGATATCATCATTTTGATTGCTTTAGATAGGAGCACCGATATGATGAGACGTTTCCATACCCAATTTACTGAAAAAAATCTGACGGGCAACGCTGGCTTGGTTAATCTTGGTAAATTCTCAGAAAAATTGGGTCTGCCCAAGATTTTGAGTGATCACCTAACAATCAAACGTGGAGATAGTGCGGAATACCAAGTCTCAGATGTTGTG
>NZ_KB893103.1 GCF_000373985.1 Desulfobacter curvatus DSM 3379 | reverse complement strand
CGTTCATTTGTTGTTGCCCCTCCTTTTACCGGTACCTCGACATGGCGACATACCAGTTGTCCGAGAAGGTTGACAATACGATCTTGATTTTCTTTCGGGATGATTCTCCAACTGACAGGGGGTGCTTGAGTTTCCTTTTTCATGCAGCCTCCAGAGTAAATCTACTAATGATAATAGCCCTTTACGGCTAATGATAGGAGACTCACATGAATGTGTCAAGTTTATTTTTATAGATGCATTATCAATAGTATATTGAAGTCTTTTTCAAAATGTGCAAGCAACACTTGAAATTGGTCAAAGAAATACAAATTAGGAACTACGATGGCCTGATCGCTCATACATCTCTTGTTCTTGCCAGATATAACATGCTCAGCCTTTATCAGCGGCAATGTGTGGATCAACGGTCATTCGGGGAACTCTTCAGGGCTTGTAATGATGAGATGAAAAATCTATCTTTTATGGTTTCTTTGGAGCGGATCATGCGTTTAGCTTTGGTAAATATTCGGCGACTATTTGATTTTAGCGAGCGTATGGTACAGGAGATGCTTGATCAGGTGATGGGTCAAGCCCTCAAGTATTTCGGCTTTTCAAGTTGTTCTGAGGAATTATTGGGGGTGTAAAATTACTCCTCCGAAAGTTGAGTATTAAAGTTTTCCTAGACATATTTATCTTTTTATATTATTCTGCTCCTAAAATGACCCAAAGGAGATAAGGAGCACAGCATGGAAATACCCAACACTGAGGACTGGCGCTTCACTGATGTTCGGTTTCTACCGATTTTTAAAGAATACGCAAAACGGATCAATTTGGTAGACACGATTAATGCTATGGTTAATACACAGATGGAGCTATCTATAGGAGAGACTGTTCTTGCAATGAGAATTGATACCCTCTCAGGAAGAACTCCACTGTACCGCCTTGAAGAATCCTTCAATGGCATGGACACCGAACTTCTTCTTGGTAAAACCATTGCCCCGGGCCAATTTAATGATACCAATCTTGGACGGGCAATGGATCAGCTTTTTCACGCAGGGACGCACAAAATTTTTTCTCAACTTTCCCAGAATGCCATCGGTTGTTTCAAGCTGGACACACGCTATCACCATTTTGACACTACATCCGTTTCAGTATTTGGTGATTACGATCATCCCGACCAACCTTTGAACATCACCTACGGATACAGTAAGGCCAAACGACCGGATTTGAAACAATTCATGGTTTCGAACGCTGATTTTACCTTATTTAATTCGGATGATATTTCTGTTGTGTTTTTTGGGTCCATATTGCCTCCTTTACAAAATTAAAATTTGGAGGCAATTCTATCCATTTTAAAAATTTAATTCACGCATGTTTGCCGAAAGGACACGAAGTACTTCCATAATCTGCCAGGAATAACCGGCTACCATCATTTTTCTATGGATTCAAGTCATCCTGGAGTGGTAATTGCGAAACGCTACATTGACTCTGAACAAGAGACCTTTGAATTGCTGAAAAAGACTGCCGATTCCTCGACTCTATTAGACGGTTCTATCCACCCCGAGGAAGTCATCTCAGCAGGACTATCTCCGGAACGTCAGTGGTACCTATACGATAAGATCCGGGAACACATACCCAATCTCGCAGACAAGGATGCAACTGCTCCTCTACCAGCTGTTGAGCGTCCTACCAAGAAGCTGAACATGTCATAGATGTGCGATGGATTATTTTTTTTATACTCACCTTAAGGTGGGTTTTGTCAGCTCACTCCCCAAATATGGAACCAGAAATGCGAACAGGGGTTGGACCCGGACCGTAAAAAAATTTTTTACAATATAAACCGGGTTCGTCGCCTGTGGGTATTCAGTTTTTTTCCGATTTAACCCTGCAACGATACTTAGTACACCACAACGCAAGTCCGTACACCGTTTTTTAGCCCGGCAAATTTTTTTAAACCAAGGCATCCGGTGTTTATGAACCGTGTACATATTTACGGCGTGGCGTACTTAGCATCTGGCAACATGTATCCTAAAAGTTAGGGACGAAATGAAAAAAGAGTATTGCCATAAAAAGTCTTGACTTTTGAATTCCGTTTGGTTAAGAAGATAAAAATCTCAGTTAAGTACATTAACCATAAGGAATCTATTGAAATGATTAAAAAAACTACATCTCTTACCCTTTTTTCTTCTGGTGTGGTGCTTTTGTTGTCCAGTGTTGTGCTCTATTTGGGGCCGCCCAGCCATGTGGGGCATTTCTCTCCATGGACGTTCATGGGGCTGAACAGGCATCACTGGGGCGCCATTCACTTGAACAGCGGGATTCTTTTCTGTATCGCCATGCTGGTGCACACCTGGTACAACTGGAAACCGCTGGCTTCTTACATGACTTTCGGGATCCGTCCGGGAAAAACCCTTGTGCCGATGTTGGCCTCCCTGCTCCTGACTCTGTTTGTCAGCACCGGATCCTTTCATCATGCCCCGCCCATGAAGCAGGTTATGGGCTTTGCCCGGTTCCTGAAAACAGGTCTGGTTAAAAAGTACGGTACCCCGCCTTACGGTGCCAGTACCCGCTTTCCGGCCTCTGCCATTGTCGGCTATATGGGGTTAAATCTCCGGGACACCCTGGCCCGCCTCAAAGAAAATCACATTGCCGTGGACTCACCCGGACAGTCCCTGGCAGAAATCGCTGAGCACAATCACACAACCATTGGTTGTCTTTTAGATATCATGCATACCACAGGAGATTCCCATGAAAAAATGTAAGTTATCCGCACCCTTGTCTTTACTTGTATTGGCCCTTGTTTTTTCCCTTTGTCCTGTTGCCCTGGCAGGGGGAAGTTCCGGCGAAACGCAAAATCCAGAGGGAATCGCTGATTCGGCAGATCCTGAAAAAACCCTGGATACCATTGTAGTAACGGCCCAGAAAAGATCTGAAAGTGTCAAAAATGTGCCGGCCAGTATCACGGTCCTGGATGCCGCCATTATTGAGGATGCCAGCGTTGACGGCATGGAAGGGATTTCCGATCTGACCCCTGGACTTGAATTTTACAATGCCGGCTCCCGCCGCCACGCCATAAGCTTTATGCGCGGCATTAAAAGTATTCATGGGGGAGAGCCTGCCATTGGATACTATGTGGACGGGGTCAGTTATTCAAAATCCTATATGTTTGATTTTCCTTTGTTTGATGTCGAACAGATCGAAGTGCTCAAAGGGCCCCAGGGATGCCTTTACGGGCGAAATGCCATGGCCGGCGTCATCAATGTCCGGACAAGCGAACCGGGCAATGAGGTCCGCAGCAAAATCGAAGCAAGTTATGGCAGCGAAGACTTGATGGAGTTTAAAGGGACCCTGCAGGCTCCTGTTGTCCAAGACCGGTTTTTTGTGGGGATCGCCGCCCTGGCCAGGCAGCAGGACGGGTATATGGAAAACGATGTGGAAACCAGCGGGGATGAAGGACGCCACACCGATGGCGGCGGCGGCCGACTCAAACTGCGTTTTCTGCCATCGGACATGCTTGATATGAATCTGGTCCTGGACGGCCAGACCTGGGATGAAGGGGTATTTCCCCTGCGCAGAACCGAAAGAAATGCCTTTGTTCAAAAAGGCGTTTTCAAGTCCGATCCTGCCGGCCACTATTCCCATGATTTCGAGGGCACATCTGATACGGATGTATGGGGTGCAAGCCTGAATGTGAATTACACGCTGCCCATAGGCATCCTGACGTCCATTACCGGGTACCGGGATTACCAGGTGGATGAGTTGCTTGATGCGGATTTTTCCAGCCTTGACATGACCCGGATGAATTATATCCAGGAGGATAAGGGCCTGACCCAGGAACTGCGCCTGGCATCAGACCCTTCCGGTTCCCGGTTCAACTGGCTCGGGGGACTGTATTTTTATGATAATGATTCAGTAAACCACACCACCACCTATTACCGTCCGGCAATGGCCGGCAATCCCGGAAATCCCTTTGGCACAAATACCGGCAGCAGCCTGAATGTGTCCGACGGCACCAGCCGTGGCGCTGCGGTTTTCGGCCAGGGGACCGTGAAAATGCTTAACAAACTGGATCTGACCCTGGGGCTCAGGTATGAATATGAGGATGCAGACATGCACTGGACTAAAGAAGACACCCCTGACGGCGGAAGCACCACCACTACAGTTTATCCGGATGCTTCCGACGATTTCGACGCCTTGATTCCCAAGGCCAGCCTGGCCTGGCATTTCACGGACAGCCATATGGTTTATGCCACCTTTTCCGGGGGGCACAGGAGCGGGGGATTTAATAAATTAGCCCCGGCAGGCGGTACGGCATATGATGATGAGACCAGCTGGCTTTATGAAATCGGAGGCAGGCTTGAGTTTTTGAACGGCAGGCTGGCCCTGGACCTGTCCGGGTTCTACATGGATCTTGAAGATGAGCAGATTGCCCTGTTTGATACGGATCTGAACACTTCCTACATATCCAATGCCGGGGAGTCCCATCGTCTCGGGCTTGAGGCAGAAGCCCGCCTGACGCCTGTGACAGGCCTTGACCTGTCTGCCGGATTGACCGTACTTGAGGCAGAATATGACCAATATGCCGATCCGGTCCTTGGCACGGACTATGCCGGGAATCAGGTTTTTAACGTGCCTGAGGTTTCCGGGAATATCGGGGTGCAGTACCGGCATATGCTGACAGGAAACTGGTCTTTCTTCGGCCGTCTGGATATTGTGGGATACGGGAAGCGCTACCTTGACGATGCCAATACGGTCAAGGAAAACCCCTATGCCCTGGTTCATGCGAAGGTCGGTCTGGAAACGGAAAAAATGGATATCTATCTTTGGGGTAGAAACCTGCTGGACCGGGAATACATTGTTTTTGAGAATACTGCCAAGGGAATTGCCGAAGACGGAGAGCCCCTGACCGCCGGCGTTACAGTGAGTTACCGGTTTTAATCCGCCGGGCACCCAATTTTTAAAACCGGTCCACGGCATTGATATGCCGGGGACCGACTTTGGATAAGGCCATTTACGTAGTTAATTGTATTAACTATTTGGAAATATCCTTTATGCCGGGCGGATCTCCCTGCCAGTCGTCATTCACGGATCTGTTTTGTCAGGCGCTGGGCCATAATCTCATCCAGGGTTTCAAACATCACGGCTGTCACGGCAATCTGGGACAAAGAAAAGGTCTGAAGCTTGCCCATTAGGTACGCCATGTCATCCCGGTGAACCCGGGCATGGGCCTTGTAAGCTTCCCAGCCAAGTTCAGTGAGCACCAGGCGGACTTCCTTATTATTGGCCCTGGCCGGCCTTTTTTTTAGAAAACCTTTTTTGGAAAGTCTGGATACCAGTTGGGAGGCCGCGCTCTTTGATGTGCCAAAAACCTGGGCAAGTTCTGTGACACCAATGTTTTTGCTGTTCCCGATGGCCTGGATCATATGGACTTCCCGGGTGGATGCCGTTACATTTTCGTTGACCCGGATGGGCAACGCCTCATTTTGGCAATATTTTCTGGCCGTGCCCTGGAATTTTCCAATCAAGTCCTTTATGATTTCAGTCTTATCATCCACGCTGCAATGTCTCTATCAGGTCCACAAACTTATACGGGTGTGCAAAAGGACCCGGCCCAACAACCTGGCATTCCTTTCCTTGAAACCCTTTTCAGTGTCTGCCTGACAGAGGGATAACATCCTTTCCCATGGAAGATCAAGGGCCGGGAAGATAATTTCCCGTCGGGCAACCGGTTCGGCCCAGGTGCGCTAAAAAGTTCCTCTTTGTTTATAAATAATAAAGGAACGCCTCCAGACGGGTCCTGTCCGATGGGTTCCGGTTGCCGTCCAGGGTGAGGTTGAGCAATGGGAACTCAAATTTCCGGGCCAGGGCATTCAGGGAAATGCCCGTATTTTCGTACATGGGGGAAACCGTGATAATGCCGTCAACCTTTTCATGGATATCCAGGCACTTGCCCAGCCGGTACCGGCCGTTGGCCCCTGTGTAATACCCCAGGGTGGCCTGGGCATGCCTTACAAGATCATCCAGATTTTTTGAAAACACACTGAAGCCTTTAAGGTGCCTGTCAATCCCCCGGATCAGGCGCCACAGCTTATCCACCCGTTCCAGGAGCATGGCTGTGTTTTCTTTCCTGTTCTGTTGTGCCCAGTCTCTCCACAGCAGGGCCAGGTATTCGCTCATGGAGGCATAGACCACTCTGTGCCCCAGGGATTCAAGCCAGGAAAAATACTGGTCCGTTAAAAAATCGTTGAACATCACCAGGGGATCGCCAATGATAAATATCTGTTTTTTGAACGCGGTGCCTGCAAGGTTTTTCCGGATAATGGCCGCCAGAATGACAAGGTTGTCCAGGGTCAGCTCGTTTTTTTGAATCAATCCGTTTACATAGGAAAGATGGGCCTGGCGGTGCCGGGACGGGGCCAGCCAGATCAGGTCGGCGGCAAGGATTCCCATGAAAATGCCGTGAAGCATATCAGGGTCTGCAGCAATGCCGTCTTCCATGAACGGGGAGACCAGTCTTGTGCCTGTATACCCTTCCTGGTCCAGCTTTGTTCTGATAAAGCGGCTGTACTGCCCGTCCACCTCCGCGCCTTCGGTCTGGGGAATGATAAAGGCGGCTGTTCCGGGATTTGGGTCCTGGTCAAGGTTTTCAAGGATATCTCCCAAAAGGGCGGTCAGGGGAAAGTACTCATTGGCCGTGGTGTACTGCCTGCCCCGGTTCAAGGCGCTTTCCCCTGTTACTGGAAGAAGGTTTGCAGATATTCCCTGCCGGGCCAGGATTTCCTTAAGAACGCTTGAATAGGCGGGCAGCTGGGGAAGGAAAATCCTGGTCCCGGGGGGAAGCGCGTTGATATCCTGTGTTATGTTCACGGGTGTGTGAACAATCCGGTTTTCATAGGTCTCAATGGGTTCGGACCTTTGGGCCGGGATATGGGAAATGCGGTCCACAAAGGCCTCCAGCCGGGTCATAACACCTACCGGGGAGGCGTGCTCATCCACTTCAATGGCCAGGAACGGCTTATCTCCAATGATTTCGGCAAAAAAGTGGGACGCGACAGAATCCGGCCCGCACCCGTGGTGGGTTAAAAGAATGGCAAAAAGATTGGGATGTTCCCTGATCAGGTAGGCAGGATCCAGGATATGCTGGATAAAGGGCCAGTACATATTGGGATGCTCCTTGAAAATATTGCCCTCGGGCAAATCAAAAAAGCAGATTGTTTTATAGCCCATTTCCGCCAGCCGGTCCGGTATCCCAAGGTTTAAAACCGGGTCTGCCACCCCGTATATTTTGGAGATCAGGACAAAGGTTTTTTCATCCGGACCAAGGGATTTAAGGACCTTTTTGCCGTGGTCTTCCATCCGTTTTTCAAATTGCTGGAACGCCTTCATGGAGGCCCCAAGGGCCGCCATGGTCTGCTCCTTTGTCCGGCCAAGCGTTTTGCCAAGGTCAATAAAGCTTTTACTCATGAACTGCGGACCCAGGCTGAAGGCAATGGTGGGAGATAAAAGCGTGATGCCGGTTTTTTCAAGATCCATGGTCTGGGCCATCAGCTTAAAGGCCAGCTGCATATAGGCGCACCCGAAATTCTGCCGGGACTCGGAGCCCGGGTGGTGTACGGTATAAAGGTCCGGAAAAAAAATATAATCCACCTTTTGAGAAATGAGCCAGGCAATATGGCCGTTAACCAGTTTCACCGGATAACAGGTCTCATCCAGGGAGCAGGCCTGGGACAGTTCAATGGTCTGCGCATTGGAGGACGGAGACATGAGCACATTGAACCCAAGGGTTTTAAAGAAGGTGTGAAACATGGAAAACATGCCAAAGGTAAACAAGGCCCTGGGAAGGCCCACGGTTTTTTTATCCGAATCCAAACCAGCGGTGTAGCCATCAAAGACAAGGTCCTGGACCTGGGCTGAAAAGCGGTTTTCTCCGCCTGCTTCCATATCCTGCCCGGACGGGCAGGACCTGGGCCGTGGGCTGGCGGTTTCATTGTTGTTTTCCGCCGCTTCTTTGGCTAAAAGTGCCGCACCCAGCGCACCGGTGACGCTGAAAAATGCCGGCACCTTGATTTTTTTTCCTAAAACGACCCTGAACGCGTTGACCACACCCTGGTTATGGCCCAATCCCCCCTGGAACAGGATATGATTGCCGATTTGCCTGGCACCCACCACCCGGTTCAGGTAATTTTTGACAATGGAATAGCACAGGCCTGCAGCCAGATCCCTTTTTTCCGCCCCCCGGGCAAGGTGACCGGCCAATGTGGTTTCCATGAACACGGCGCATCGCTCGCCAAGATGGATGGGGGTGTTGCTGGTCAGGGCCATAATATCGAAATCGTCAATGGGAATACCGAATTTTACAGACTGCTCCTCGATAAATGAGCCGGTTCCTGCGGCGCAGACCTTGTTCATTTGAAAATCCGCCACCTGTCCGTCTTTAATCCGGATAAATTTGGAATCCTGGCCCCCAATCTCAAATACCGTGTCCACATCCGGATCAATCGTAACGGCAGCCTTTGCCTGGGCCGTGATTTCGTCTTTGATGGTCTTAGCCCCCACCATTTTGCCGATCAGGTAGCGGCCGGATCCGGTTACGCCTGTGCCAAGAATTTTCATGTCATGGCCGTGGGCCGATTTCAGTTCCTCAAGTCCCTGGCTGACAACCGCGGCGGGTTCCCCACGGGTCCTTAGATATCTGAAATCCGTCACCTGCCCGCCGGGATCAATGAGCACCAGGTTTGTGCTGGTGGAGCCCACGTCAATGCCTAGGAAAAAGCCTTTTCCAGGGTCTGAAGATGCTTGTATGTCATGCTTGCCATAACTGTCATCCTGCCCGAATAAAGCCAGCGGCGGCAGGCTGATCCCGACCAGGTCTGTGTTTGAAAACGGTTCCTGGGCGCACACAAAGGCGGGTTCTTCCGGGGAAAGAAGACGGGTTTCAAACCCTTGCTTAAGGGCAATCATGGCGGCCCCGGATGCCGCGGCAACATTGAAATGGTCCGGGATAATCAGGTCCTTTTCCCCAAGTTCGAGCACATCTTTCAAGGCCCGGATAATCGCCTTGTTATGGGCTACCCCGCCGGTGAAAAGGATGGGGGTTTCCAGTGACAGCTTTTTCATCACACTGGACCTGAAATTGCGGACCACGGCATAGGCTATACCTAAAAGTATATCTGCCACAGGCACCCCTTCCTGCTGGTGGTGGGTGATATCTGTTTTAGCAAACACACCACACCGGCCGGCAATCCTGGGAATGGATTTCGCCCTGGCCGCATAGCCGGAAAAATCTTCCGGGGCCAGGCCCAGCCGGGATATCTGCTCTTCCAGGAACGCTCCCGTACCGGATGCACAATTGGCATTCATGGCCACTTTGATGCCATGACCCGACTTTTCCTTAAGCCCGGTGATGTACTTGGCGGTCTGGGCGCCGATTTCCACGACAGAGGCAGCCTGTTCGCAAAAAATTCTGCCTGCGGCAACAACCGCCGCCACTTCGTTCACCCCCATGATCCTGCCTGCCACAAGGTCCTGGCCGCTGCCGGTCACAGCCCCCATGCGCAACGGCCCGTAACTGTTTTCCTGTCTTAATTGTTTCAGCCGGGCGTTCACCACCCCCCGGATATCCCCGTGATGCAGGGTATAATCCGACCAGACCACCCGGTTCTTGTCATCCACCACAGCTGTCTTGACGGCTGCGGACCCAATATCAATTCCAAATGCAGGCATTGTGATCTCCCCTTTAATTTTTTAACTGTTTGGGATAGGAAACAAAATCCAATAAGAAAGAAATAGCCTGCTTGATAGTTTTTATTCTACCCCGTACAGGTTTGTTTTTACCCGGTGCGGTATTTTTGATTACTGGTTTGCGGATTGACGACATAGCTCACAAGGTCCAGGGGCAAAATAAAATGGTTCGGGGGTAGAATTTAAAGGGCAATATCAGGCATTAAAGACAAGCAGACGAATGTTTTTATTTTGGTCATGCTAACCCAACCGGCTGAGCTTGCCGGATTTTGAAAGGAACACGCAAATGACACAGACATTGAAGAATGGACAATGCAGACACCATTCAAAAGGCAGGGGCCAGGGACCCAGCAGCTACTGGGTTCAGGAGCCCAAGCTTGTATTTGATGTCCTGGATATTCGCCCGGGGCAACATATTCTGGACATGGGGTGCGGCGCAGGAGACTATACCCTTGAGGCTGCCCGTTTGACAGGGCCTTGGGGCCAGGTCACGGCGGTAGACCACTGGCCGCCCATCGTAGATTCCCTTAAGACGGCAGCAAAGGCCGCAGGGCTGTCCCAGGTCCAATGCCTCACAGCGGATATTACAAAACCGCCCATGCCGGTTAAACAAAGTTCCATGGATCTTTGCATGGCGTTCACGGTATTGCATATTTTCGGGACTGAGAACAGCAGAAAGAGCCTGTTCCTTGAAGCGGCAAGAGTTCTTAAACCCAAGGGGCGGCTTGCCGTGATGGAGTGTAAAAAGGAAGAGATGTCCTTTGGCCCGCCAATACATATGCGCCTTTCCCCGGAAGAGGTTGAGGCGGTGGCAGTGGGATGCGGATTCAGGAAAACCGGGTACACAGACCTTGGGTATAACTATCTTGTTATGTTTAGCTTATCCCGCACCCCAGGGGCAACCCATAAACAACAGCCCTGAACTTTATAAACAAAAATTCAATACCGAACAGAGTAACTATAAGAGCTTGTTTTTTCAGACACAAAAAAAGAAAAGTTGACAAAAAGATTAAGCTGCTTTATCATTTTTTCATGGAAAATAAAACTGATTTAATAAAAATCACCATTAGTGAACTCCTTCGTATTTCAACCCTTTACCAGAGAATAGAGGAGATGCCTATTCCGGTTGACAGTCAGACGGAGGTGTCAACCCGGGAAGCCCACACCATCCAGGCCATCGGCGAAAACCGGAAAATGAGCGTCACCCAGGTGGCCGATCACTTCGGTATCACCAAAAGCGGGGCCTCCCAGATGATCAAGAAGTTAACCCAAAAAGGGTTTCTTCTGAAGCGGCAGGCCACCCACAGCAACAAAGAATTTGAATTATCCCTCACCCCTTTGGGATGGAAGGCGTTCGAGGCGCATGAAAGGCATCACGGGGAAGATTATAATAAACTGATCAACGGATTGGAACCGTTCTCCATCTCGCAGATCGCCACGCTTTCCGTGCTGCTGGAATCCCTTGGCGCGATAATGGAAAACCGGATCTCCAAACGAGGAAAGACCGATAAGGATAAATAAATCCGCCATATTTTTTTGGCTTAACAGTTAAGTACCTTAACTTGATTTGTGAGGTAGAAATGAAACCATTTAAAGAACGTATTATTGATTTTTCAGTCAAACATTACAGGCTGGTCCTGATCTGCACCCTGTTGCTCCCTCTGGTTACCGGTGCCTTTTTCCCCCTGGTGAAAATAGATACGGATCCGGAAAACATGCTTGAAATAAATGAGCCTGCACGGGTGTTCCACAATGCGGCAAAGAAACGCTTTAGCCTCAGCGATACAGTGGTGCTGGGCGTGATCAACGAAAAAGACCCTGACGGGGTGTTCAATCCCAAGACCCTGAAGCGGATCTATGAGCTGACGGAATTTGCCAAAACACTCCGGTGGCCGGGTGAAAACAATTCCGGAAGGATGTCCGGCGTTATTGAGGTGGATATGATTGCCCCGTCCCTGGTGGATCATATGAGCCAGCAGGGACCCGGGACCATAAAGTTCGAGTGGCTGATGGAAAAACCGCCCGAGACCCGGGATAAAGCCCTTGAAATCAGGCAAAAGGCCCTTTCCAACCCCCTTCTCAAAGGCCAGATGATCTCAGAGGACGGCCGGGCAATCTGTATTTATCTGCCGCTGACAGATAAGCTGCTCAGCTACAGGGTGTACAAGGCGTTGCAGGAAAAGACCGGGACATTCACAGGGGATGATCAGTTCCATATTACAGGTCTTCCTGTGGCTGAGGGCGCCATCGGTGTTGAAATGTTCACTCAGATGAACACAGCCTCCCCCCTGGCCATGGCCGTGATCCTCGCGCTGCTTTTTTTGTTTTTCCGCAAATGGCGTATGGTCATTCTGCCCATGATCATTGCGACGGTTTCCATTGTTGCCGCCATGGGCCTGATGATTGCCGTTGGATTTCCGGTTCATATTCTAAGTTCCATGCTCCCCATTTTTCTCATGTCCATCGCCATGGTGGATTCCGTGCATGTCATGTCTGAATTTTTTGATGTCTACACCCGGGAAAAGGGGCGGGAAAAAACCGTGCGCCAGGTCATGTCCACCCTGTTTGTCCCCATGCTTTATACCTCTTTGACCACTGCGGCAGGGTTTCTCTCGCTGACCCTGGCCCCGATTCCACCTGCACGGGTTTTCGGACTTTTCCTCAGTATCGGGGTCATGATCGCCTGGATCGTGACCATATTTTTTGTTCCGGCCTATATCATGATAATGCCCGAAAAAGCCCTGGCAGATTTCGGCCTGTCCGCACAGGGCGGCAGGAAAAGCTGGCTGGTCCGTCCTCTCGCAGCCCTGGGCCGTTTTACCCACAGGCGCGCAAGGTCCATTCTTGTACTTCTGATTGCCGTGATCCTGGTATCGGCTTGGGGCATCAGCCAGATACGGATCAACGATAATTATGCCAAACGTTTTGACTTGAGCCATCCCATACGCCAGGCAGATATCGCTTTGAACACTCATTTCGGCGGGACCTATATGGCCTACCTGGTACTTGAAAGCCCCGGGCGGCCCAGCCCGGATGCGTCCGAAATTCAAAACCTGACCAGGGGGCTGGAGGAATTTGCCCTGACCATTGAAAACGAGTTTCCCCAGGCCCCGGGGCTTGCCAGGGACGTTGCCCATGCCCTGCCGGTTATCGCCGCCGGGTCCAGAGATTTTGAGGATTTTGTGGATAATGTGGCGCGTCATCTGAACAAAATGACTGCCGGCGTATCCGAAGATGCCGGCTTTACCCTGGGGGAACTCCAGGTCTTTTTCGGGCTGGAAAGGGAAAGGAGCAAGCCGTTCAAGCGCCCGGACGTGCTCTCCTATATGGCGGATCTCCAGTCCCATCTGCTGGAGACCGGTTTAATCGGCAAGGCGAGCTCTGTGGCGGATGTGGTCCGCAAGGTCAACCAGGAACTGACCGACGGCCGCCCTGAAAGCTTTGTCATTCCCCGGCGGTTCCAGAGTGTTTCCGAATGCTACCTGCAATACCAGCAGAGCCACAGGCCCAACGATCTATGGCACATGGTCACGCCGGACTATTCCCAGGCCAACATCTGGCTGCAGTTCCCCACCGGTGACAGCATCAACACAAAAGCAACCGTGGCCGAAGTCCGGTCCTATGTTGAAGCCAATCCCCTGCCAGCCTCGCTGACCTACCAATGGGCCGGCCTGCATTACATCAACCAGGTGCTTGAAGGCAAGCTGGTCTGGGGGTTTTTGAAATCCTTTGCCGGCAGCTTCCTGATTGTATTCATCATGATGTCATACCTGTTCCGTTCCCTGCTGTGGGGCGGGCTGTGCATGGTGCCCCTGACCATCACCCTGGGGGCCATCTACGGCATTACAGGTATCGTGGGCAAGGATTATGACCTGCCCATTGCGGTGCTCAGCGCCCTGTCCATTGGCATGGCCGTGGATTTTGCCATTCATTTTCTGGAACGTTCCAGAGCCAGTTACCGGGAAAAAGGGGCCTGGGACCAGGTGGTTGGCCATCTGTTCGGTGAGCCGGCCCGGGCCATCAGCCGGAATGTTCTGGTCATTGCCATCGGGTTCCTGCCCCTGCTGGTCGCTTCCCTTGTCCCCTACAAGACCACCGGCGTCATGCTTTTCATGATCCTGTCATGCTCGGGGCTCGTTACGCTTTTGGCGCTGCCCGCCATATTGACCACTGGTGAAAAAATTTTTTTCAAAAGGCTTTATCCCGGAAAAAAAACGGAGAGAGAAACCGAAAACAAAGAATGGGTTCAGACATCACAAGACAACAACGGTAAATCCCCGGGGCAGTTCGCTGGCCTGGGGATTTCAAAAAAAAAGGAGCAACAACAATGAAAGTAACGCTTACAGCCATTATATGTATTTTGCTGCCCGCTATCCTGTATGCAGGGGATGGTCCCCTGACCGCAGCTGAAATCGTAAGACGCGCCAATCATATGGCCCTTTACCAGGGCCAGGACACCAAAGGATCCGTTAAGATGGAGATCAAAGACAGCCAGGGCCGTATCCGGTGCCGGGCCTTTAACATCCTCCGGAAAAATGCTGACACCAAAGACCGGGACCAGCTCTATTTTACATATTTCCAGACACCGGCCGACGTACGAAAAATGGTGTTCATGGTGCACAAGCATGCCGCCCTTGACGTTGACGACGACCGCTGGCTCTATATGCCTAGCCTTGACCTGGTCAAGCGGATCGCAGCCGGGGACAAGCGGACCAGTTTTGTGGGATCTGATTTCCTCTATGAGGATATATCCGGCCGCAGCCCGGAAGAAGACCGGCACGAACTGGCCGGAGCAACGGACCGGTTTTATAAAATTAAAAGCGTCCCGAAAAATCCGGACAGTGTGGAATTTGAGTATTCGGTCTCCTTTATCGACAAACAGACCTTTATGCCCATGAAAATGGCGTATTACAAAAGGGGAGATCTTTGCGCCAGGGTGATCGAGGTGATGAAGCTTGAGAACATTGAAGCCCGGGAAGACAACCGCAAAGTCGTTTATCCCACGGCAGTCCTGACGGTGGCCAGGGATCTTGAGACCGGCAGCCAAACAACAATGGCCTTTTCCGGAATCCGGTACAATACCGGATTCGGCGCAGATCTGTTTACCGAGCGGTATTTGAGGAGGCCTCCCAGAGATGTCATGCGTTAAACAACGGATCCTTAGGGGATGCCTGTTGCTGGCCGGGGTCTTTTTTTCGTTTTCTTTTGCCTGCATGACCTGGGCCGGGGACAATTTCAAGGCGTTCTCCCCTGTGGAAATAAACGGATTTGTAGAATTGCGGGCCGGATGCCGCGTCCGGGACGACCCCCGGCAAAAGCAGGCGTCTGTAATGGAATCCCGGCTCCAGGCCGAATTGTTCACCTACGCCCCTTGGGCGGAATTTAAATACAAAGGAGACGTATGGGCGGACGGGATTACAGAGAAAGGGGAGTACGACACCCGGGAATCCTGGATGTTTGCAAGGCCGTCGGATGTCCTGGATGTAAAAATCGGCCGGCAGGTACTGACATGGGGCACCGGGGACCTGGTTTTTCTAAACGACCTTTTCCCCAAAGACTGGCAATCCTATTTCATCGGCCGGGACAGCGAATATCTCAAGGCCCCGTCCGACGCTTTAAAGGTCAGTTTTTTCACTTCATTTGCAAGTATTGACCTGGTTTATACGCCCCAGTTTGATCCGGACCGGTACATTACAGGAGAATATGTCTCTCACTGGAACGGCAGCGAACTTGCAGGGCGGGACAATTTGAGGGGGGCACAGGTTCCCGACCAGTGGTTCAAGGATGACGAGATTGCCCTTCGCCTGTACAAGAACATCCATAACTATGAGCTGGCACTATACGGATACCGCGGGTTCTGGAAACAGCCTGCCGGTCAGTCCGGTTCGGGCGAAGACCTTTTCCCGGAATTATCCGTATACGGATTCAGTGCCCGGGGCCGTGTGGGCCGGGGTATCGGAAACCTTGAATTCGCCTATTACAGGTCCGGCCAGGACTCTGACGGCACCAATCCGGCGATTGATAACTCAGAACTGCGGTATCTGGCCGGATACAATCAGGACCTGGCCAGGGATTTCAATGCCAGCCTCCAGTATTATGTGGAGCAGTTGCTCCACTATGACGCATATGAAAACAGCCTGATCCAGGGACCGGCCCGGGACCGGTTCCGGCACGTGATCACCTTGCAGCTGACCTGGCTTCTGATGAACCAGAACCTTGAATTGTCCCTGGCCTCCTATTTATGTCCCAGTGACCGGGATGCCTATCTCAGGCCCAGGGCAGAGTACAAATGGACGGATGATGTCATAGTGGAAGCCGGGGCCAATATATTTACAGGCAGGGAAATGCATACGTTTTTCGGCCAGTTTGAGGACAATACCAATGTGTACACGGCTGTCAGATTTAGTTTTTAGGTGGTGGATCAAAGTTGCGGATGCTCCATGAGAGGCTTGAATTAAAGGCGATTTCCGCAGGCTATCCACAGGTCTGGCCCAGTACCGAAAAAGGAGATTGAATGGGGCTGACAGATCAGAATAAATTGTTCAGTTTCAAACCATGCTGCAGCACCGGAACGGATTGTGATGACGGTTTCCAGGGCGGCCACCAGGAGATATGCATTCGCCCCGGTTTATGGATGAGCATGATCAATTTCTTTTCAGACACGCCGGTCTGCCTGGAATATGAAAAAAAATACCCGGTCATTGATTTCGGCTTTGTCATTTCAGGTGGTATCAAAAAACAGACTGTCTGCTCATCCGGTTGCGGCCCAAAGCAGATGCGTGTTAAAGACGGGAACAGCGGCGTCAGGATGGAAAACCGGCAAACCGGAATCTTTACCATCCCTGCAGAAGCAAAGCAGCAGATTTTGCATCTGCACATGACCCTGCCGTTTTTCCGCAGCCTGGTAAAACCGGGAGACACGGTCCTGCCTTTGGAGATGCAGGCAATCCTGAAAGGTGCGTCACAGGCCGAGTTTGTAGATATCAGGCCCATGACACCAGATATTCAGACTGTTGTGTACCAGCTTTTAAATACATCCAGCAATGCCTTTCCCTGGCCCCTTTACCTGGAAGGTAAAAGCCTGGAGCTGCTATGCCTGCACCTGGCCGCCCTGGGGCTTGACCACTGCCAGTCTCCCCAGGGGCAACTGTTAAGCCTGGATGAAAAACAAAACATATTAAAGGCAAGGGACCTGTTGGTTGCTGACCTGCAGTCGCCCCCGTCCATAGAGACGCTGTCAAAAATGACATGTATGACCCCGGCAAAACTTCAGGCCGGATTCAGACAGGCATATGGAAAAAGTGTGTTTGACTATTTCCGGGAATACCGGATGCAAAAGGCGATGCAGCTTCTGGATGAGACCCGGACCAATGTCAGCCAGACCGCATGGCAGGTGGGGTACACCAATGTCAGCCATTTCAGTGAAGCATTCAAAAAACGCTTTGGTATCCTTCCCAAGCAATATCTGAAAAACAGATCCGGATCAATTCAATAATATGATTCCCACTCGAACCAATCCAGAGGGATAAGGAAAAAAGGCCGACATAGATGATGTCATTTTTGCTGCAATGTCCAACAAGATATCGGCCAAAGAATCCCGACAAAACTTATGCGCCTGATCCAGAATTAACTTTGCCTGGGGGCTTTCCGGCAATGCCGGAGCAGAAAATAGCCTGAAAGATACATCAGGGGGCTTGCAAGGCCTAAGCCCAAGTATAGTCTGAAAAACCCCGTGATGTCGCACAGGGCTCCTGCCAGCGGGGCCATGGCCAAAATGAACATGTGGACCAGGCTGTTGAGTACGGCATTGTCTGTGGCGGACTGGGGACCGGTGCTCAGGGTCATGATGATGCTGAATAGCATGACCCCCATGGCACCGGAGATAAATTTTTCTCCGCCCACCAGGAAGCCCACCATCATGGGGTCGGGGACGGGAAGTTGAAAAATTAAAGCCGAATAAAGGCAAAGCGCACCGGCGCCCAGGCAGACCACCATAAAGTGGCGGCTGGCCCCGGCCCGGTAGTAAAGGGCGGCACCGGCCACTGCCCCTAAAACAGACGCCGCTGATCCATACCAGAGCATGACCCGGCCGAGGCTGGCCGGGTCATAGCCTTTGTCCACCAGCATGGGCAGACGCGACTGGGCCGCGCCCTGGTCCATGAGGATGGCAATCAGGCTGAACAGGATAAACCAGCGCACCTGGGCCCGGGAAATGCATGCCCGGACACTGGGACGGTGATATGCCGGACCAGGCTGTGTCAGGGCTTCGGGGAACACCGGTACCATCTCCTTATGCAGGAGCACAGGGAGCATCATGATGATCTGGCAAACGACCATAATTCTCACGGTTGACTGCCATCCTAATCGCTGGTAGCAGATCAAGAAAACACCTGCCCCCAGCATGTATCCCACCATATAGCCCACGGTCTGGATCATGTTGCCCCAGGGCCGTTCTCCGGGCAGAAGAATATCCGTGGCATATCCGTCCATTGCAATGTCCATGGTGGCGGAAACCAGGTTCAGGATGAAAATGGCTGCCAGAACCAGGGGGAGTCCGGATTGGGGGTCTGCCATGGAAAGCATCCACTGCAACAGGACAAACAGGATAAGTAATGGCACAATCCAGGTTTTGCGCCGTCCTAAAACCGGACTGTAAATTCTGTCTATCCAGGTCGCATAGGTAAATTTCAATGCCCAGGGGCTGTAGATCAGGGCAGTCATGCCGATGGTGCCAAGGCTCACCCCACGGGTCCGCAACAGAATGGGGATAAGGGTCCAGGTAAAGCACAGAAAAATTTTCTGGAGCAGGAACATGAGAAACAACAGGGCCATTTTTTTCATTTTGGATCCGCCCTGTTAAAATGTCACGGCCAGGGTCACGCCAAAGCAGCGGGGCGGGCCGTCATGGCCGACAATGGTATTGGAAAACGGGGTGAGAAATGTCTGGTACTCTTCATCAAACAGGTTTTCACCCCACACGGAAATATCCAGTTTTTTCCAGTGATACCCCAAGCGCAGGTTCACGATTTCATAGCCATCCTGCTTTGCCTGGTTGGCGGCATCCCCGTAGAATTCGCCTGTTCCCAGAAAATCCACCCGGCCGTAAATTCCCATGGGGGACCGGTATTGCACACCTAAATTGTAGGTGTATTTTGGGGCGTAGGTCAGGTAGTTGTCTGAGTAATCCTTTTGAACCAGTTGGTTGTTTTCATTGACCATGGCATTGAACTCGTCGAATTTGGCCTCGTTGAACCCCAGTCCGGCAAACAGGGAAAGGCCTTGGGCTGGCCGTGCCTCAACCGTGAGTTCAACCCCGGTGGAGTGGGCTTCGGCAGCATTGGAGATGTTCAGTATGGCCAGGGTAGGGTGCATCTGGGACACCTGTTTGTCATCTATCTTGATGTAAAAGGCGGACAGGTTGAGCAGAAACCGGTTGTCAAACCAGGTGGATTTCACGCCTGCCTCATAATTTAGGGTGTATTCAGGATCATAGCTAAACGTCTCTTTTGTGCCGGTGTTGCCCCAGTCAAACCCGCCCGGCATATATCCTCTGGCCACGGAGACATAGGCCATGATATTTTCGGTGACATCATAGTCCAGCACGCCTTTAGGCAGAAATTCACAATCGTCTATGGTGTCGCTGTATGACTTGCCCTGCACGGCATCGGACAGATCCCCCTTGCTAGTCTGGTAATCCAGGCGCAATCCTAAAGTCGCGTGAAACTTGTCTGTCAGCTGGACCCGGCCCTGGCCGAAAATGGCGGCACCGTCCGTTTCCACATCCGTTATCGGGTTCATGTACACCATGTTTGCGGACACAATTTCATACTTGTAGTTAAAGGTAGAATCCTCATGAAAGGCAAACATCCCGCCCAGCCATTCAAAGGGGCCGCCCGTGGTGGAAAAGATCCTCAGTTCCTGGCTGTACCGTGTGCTGTCAATGGTGGTCGGGTTGATTTTTTCATTGGCCGGGTTATCCCAAAGATCGCAGTCATTGACCTTGTCCAGGGTCTGGTCCTGGATGCTTGATACGGACAAAACGGTGAACTTAGGCGCGTCATAGGTGATACGCAGGGCTTGGTCCGACCATTTCTGGTTCAGGTAGGCATCGCAGTCGGACCGGATCTTATTTCGATCCGTGGCAAAATCCCCGGCCATGGGCCGTCCCGTTGCCCCGTGGTCTTCATTATCTGCCCCGTCCACGGTCAGTGAAATGTCCCAGGCGTCCTGGGGGGGTCCATCTTAGGGTAAACCGGCCAGCCAGGTGTTCCTGGTCTGCGGCCTTGTCATCCCCGTTTGACAGGTTTTCCAGGTACCCGTCCGTGGTTTTGTACTGGAAAGCACCGCCTATAAACAAAGTATTCTCAATCACCGGTGTCATCAGGCTTACACCGGTTTTAAAGGTATCGTATTCCGCGTATTCCGAAATCACCCGGCCCTCAAAATAAGGTCCCGGTTGCCGTGTGACGATTTTGATGACACCGGATTCGGAATTGCTGCCGTACAGGGTGCTCTGGGGGCCTTTGAGAATTTCGGCCCGTTCAATGTCAAACAGGTCAAAATTCTGCATATAGTGCAAGGGATAGCTCACATCATCCACATACACACCTGCCGGGGAATAGGTACATCCCCTGAACGGGGAAACACCCCGGATCACCACAATATGCTCGCAAGAACGTTCCATCATGCTGACATTGGAACTGAAATTCACAAGATCCGGGATCTTGTCCATGCCTGCCGTTTCCATGGTTTCACCGGAGAACACATCCATGCTGATGGGCACATCCCGGGAATTTTCCTGCCTTTTCTGGGCCGTTACAACCACATCATCCAGTTCAAATGTGTCTGAATTCTCTTTTTCCTGGCTAAAACATACAGCCGCCCACATTATGACAAGCAATCCTGTAATCAGTGCAATTTTTCTCATCACAATTTTTTTCATCTTAGATCCGTTTCTTTTCTGGTTGGGGTTTAAACACAAAAAAAGCCATAAAGATTTCACAGACGTTCCTGCGTCTGTAAGCCTTCATGGCTGATTCCTTGACAGACTTGTTCCCGGTCTCTTTGTGAACACAAAGCGCACCAGGGAAAAATGTTTTTAAAGGGTAATGGCTGTTATCGTTAAATTAAAAGGGAAAAGAAAACCAGCGCGGGTTTTGCGCAACACCTTCGTGGTGTTATTGGTGGCTTGGGCAAAACCTTTGGACCGGCCTTAAAAAAATTCCCGGCCGATTCCCCGGCCGTCTACGCCGGAAATCAGGGCTCCTGCACAGGTGAGGCAGTATCCTTTTTTATCGCCTTCCAAAACGGTTTTTGTGCCCATGACTGTCTCGCCGCATCCCGGGCAGACAAGGCTTGGGACAATGGGGGCATAAGGCGGCAAAACCGCCTTAACGGATGCCGCCTTAAAATAGGTGTCAAAGGGCCGGTCAATCAGGGCGAATGCCGCCTGCCTGCCCTTTTCCCGAAATGCTTTTTCCTCTTCAGGGCTGCCTTGCCTTGCCATGATCACCTTTTCCATGAGGAGAAAAAATTCCGGCTGAACCTCGTCCACATGCTCCCGTATCCGGCCTTTGATACTAACCCGGACCGCGTTTTGCCCGTCCCTTCGGGCAAAGGTTACGGCCATCTTGCCAAGATCCCGGAAGACCAGAGCGTTGTTGCCCAGGGTGCATCCGGACACGGCCTGTACTCCGTCGGCAAAACAGGCGTTAATCTCCACTATGGCCATGAGATCTTCCATTCCCTGGGATGTATCCCCGCCCAGGGTTTCAAGGCCCATGAGCGTGGCCATGACGCCAAAAGCGCTTCCCGGGCAGTAGTGGCCGTGAATTTCAGCGGTTTTCACCAGACAGGAGGCAACGTCCCTGTCCCGGATGGCCCGGTTAAATCCGGCCCTGGGATTTGCCTTTAACTGTTCCATTTCTTCGGAATTCATATGTTGTTCTCCTTTGAGGGTTACGGGTTCACGATTTTAATAATCTGCGCCATCCACGCAGGAATCCTCGTCTCTTCTTTGGGGTGGAATTTTTCAACATAGGGTTTGATATCCAAAACGGGGCTTTGGTCCACGGCATCCAGCCCGGTCACCGTAAGAACGTTGTCTTCACAAGCCCAAAGCTTTACTACCGTGGTCAAAATGGGGTTGGGCCTGACCGGGCTTGCCGTGCAGAAAATCCCTACCTTGGGGATTTGTTTTCTGCCCATGGGATGAACCATGGTAATTGTCCGGTTTTCTTTGGCCACCAGGTGGGCCCAGTATAGAACCACCAGGTGGGAATACGCTTCAATGCCGGTGAGAAGGTTTACAAATTCCGGCCGGATTACAATCCTGGAGCGCCTTGTTTTGGTTTTCCGGACTTCCTGCATGACTTTTTCCATATCTCCCTGCATGGAGATGCCGGTCTTATCAGATTTGAGAAAAGGAGTTTTGACCTCGTTGGTGATTATGCCCACGGGAAAAAGGGCCATGTCCGGATCTGTTTTCATGTATTTTCCTTTTATGTTTTGTTAGAACCGCGTCCGGGCCGCCCGGTTGTTATCATCTTCCACAGCTGTTTGACGACCGTACGCCGGACATCAGCTTCCGGTTAAGGCCTTACGCATTATGATATCTTCCCCCAGAGTCTAATTTCCAGACTGTTCAGCCCGGAATACAAATCCAAATAACGAAAATAGCCTGCACATTGGTTTCATTCTACCCCGGGCAAATTTATTTTTACCCGGTGCGGATTCGAAGCCTGGCCGGTCGCAGACCTTCGGACTTTTCCCTATGAATCTTCCACAAAACAAATGCTGCCCTGACAATCCTTATGTTTATGTTTGTAAGGCAGAACCAGGATTCGGCGTCTGGCCCCATGGCTTTTAAAAGTTTATGAACAAAATGCAAAAAGAGTATTGCCATAAAAAATCTTGACTTTTAAATTCCGCTTGGGTAGGAAGTTGGAAATTATAGTTAAATACATTAACTATAAGGAATGTATTGAAATAATAATGAATACCACCAGTAAACTGGTGGGTTCATGAGGTACCCCTAAAAAAAAAGGGGGGGCTCAGAGCAACTACCTTTTTAGTTTATGGTTTTATATCGTGGTTGATCCGAATGTAATGGTTTCGTTGGTCCATTGAGGATATCCTTTAGATCCAGAGACATAAAATTTGGAATTTATATGAAAGTTTAATGCACTCCATAAATATTAAAACAGAGCTATGCACTTGAGTCCCATTGATTCATGTTAACTATATGAATTTTAAGCGATTTGTTGTCCTATACAGAATGCTGATAAAAATACATAAAATTTTTATAAAATCAAATAGTTAACTTGATAGTATAGGAATTTCCATTTTGGGAATAATAAAGCCCGCCCAAAGGGCACTAAGCTCAATTTTATTAAGTATAGCACAATTTTTACATCTTTATCCCCAAAGAAGAGTATGAAATGGTTGAAATGAAGCCATTAAGACCGAGCAATCATGGTATTTATCGTCGCCCAGACCTATTTCAAAACAGCATTCAATAACAAAAGTATTGTGGAGGGGGCATTTCAAATTCTCTCGACGGACTACATCTATCCCCTTAAATGTCAAATCATTTAAAAAGCGCTGAAAACGATAAATTTACATTCCATAATCTTCACCATAAAAACGCTGGAAATTTTTATTAAATTTTATCCAGTTATAATTATGTTGTTTTTGTTCACGGATGTAAATCTTCCAAGCTTCTTTTTCTTTGGCGGATTTGAGTTTTTTCACCGGTTCAAATTTATACGGCTTTTCAATTGTATAACCGCCTTGGGATGGTTCAAATCCCCCTAAAATTTTCAGTCTTCTATCATTGCCCCATCGCAAGCTTTCAGGCTCTCGTCTATAAGAGCGTGCATCAAACGACAAAATATCCTCAACTTGTCCTGTTCCGTGATATGCCAAACGGCATTTGGACAATTTGCGCAAATTGTTTTTGGAGAACGGCTCAGGTTGGCTAAAACCGGGCTGCTTAAAGATGCTTGAGTTTCGTTGTCTTCCGGTGTTTCTATTACCGGGCTGTCCTGTGTTTCTTCCATTGTTCATATCTCCTTTTTTTTGGCGTTCAAGGATAACGCCGTTTTGGGCAATTCGCATACCGGTCTTAGAAAAAGGGATGCTTGAATTTTTTTTTGTCTTACCGCCTATATCCGTTAAAACATAACCTGCTCCCCGTGGCCTGACTTCAAGACCGATCCTGGCCAGTTCCCTATGGAAGTCTTGCCAGGTGTTAGATTTAATTGCCGCCTGGGCGATAAACTCTTTTGATTCTAAAACAAAAGTCTCAAAGGATTTTAGCCCGGTTTTAGTTTCAAAATCTTTGGCTTTGGCGTTTTCCCGTTTGGGCTCCCGTTGAAAAAATTCTTTGACGTCATAATCCCCGGCTGATTTTTCATAAGAACCCAACCGGTCCTGAAGTTTTTTCTTGGACAAATTTTTATCAAAATCGCTTAATTTTATATGATGAGCATCTTTTTGTTTGTGGCCGATTGCAGCCAGAATACTGCCATTCCCGCGCATTTTCACAGTTAAGCCGTAAACGGCAAGTTCTTTGTGCAAGGACTGCCAATCCCGGGCATTGTCAAAGGCGTGTTTTACATCTGATTGCCGCTGCTTCACGTATTCGCTAAATTGCTGCTCAACACCGACATCAACCTTGAGCTTATATTTTTCCTCCAGGAGCCGGCACGTTTTATCCCGTTTATAATAATCGTAGAAAGGATCATGCCGGGTGTATTTTTCCTTGTGAATCATATTGTATGCAACGTGCATATGGGGATTGTCTGTATTGATGTGTATTCCGCAGAGCCGTTGGTGGCCTTCAAAACCTAAGGCGGCCGCAAATTCTTTTTCAATGTTTTTAAAATCTTCCAGAGAAAGCTTCTTGAAATCTTCAGGATGAAAACTGACTACCATATGATAGGTTTTTTCTTTTTTCGTCCGGATATTCATTGCCTGGGTGGCTTTAATTTCATCAATGGCCAGATCATAATCCTGCCCGGCATAACAGCCGGCTGTCCATTTTGCAAAGAGCTTTTCTCTTTCATGGCCGGCGCCTATATATGCCCCTAAACGTTTTATGTTGTCGTTTTGCGGTTCGCACTGGATACGTTTTGATATCATGGCATTAAACTGTGATGATGGTACTTATCCATCAAAAATGTTGGTGTGGCCTGAATATATGGAAGAAAACAGAGCTGCAACTTTATACCATATCCCGAATTTTAGAAATGACCGGCCTGAGCTGTCGCTGCCTGTCTTCAATGTCATGCAGCACCTTTCGTATTTCGCCAGGAGGCACATTTTTAAACCCCTGGGCAAGATAGTATTTAAACAGCCCTCCAAGTCTGCCAAGGTCAGCGTTCACTTTGAGCGCAGATAAAAAAGCTTCCTGGTCAAGCTTTGATTCTATCTTTTGGCCGGTTAAAATCCGGCGGATATATTCAGAGACAGAAAAGCCCGTCTGTTTGGCAAGAAGTTTGATTTGGCTATATTCTTTTTGCGTCACATAAGATTTGAGGGTTATTTCCCGTTTGTCTTTTTTCATTGCTCCCCTGCGTTTTTTATACCATCAGGAATAACGGTTTTTGCGGGCACCATTATTCCTGATGGTGTTACCTGGTTAATTGGCCCATTCCCAATGCTTTTGTGATATTGCCTCAGCTATCTGGGCTTGTTCGTTTCTTGACTTGGCATAAATCACATAATATTCATTGCCGTCGTCATCTTTGACCTTACGGCCTAAATTGGAACCGATATAAACTGGTCGGGATTGTGAATATTGTGAGTAGGCGGTGTATTGATTACTGTTAATGGCGGCATAATACTTTAAACAATATGCCGGTAATTCAGGATCAACTGCCATTACCGTATAACCGGAAGACTGATCAGAAATAGAGCTAAAATTTCGTCCCGTTGAAATAACCACTTTGACAAGATTTTTATTTAACTGTTCAACAGTGCAGGACGAACAATTGTAATCAACCAGGACGTTAATCAAGCTGGGCATTCCTTCTGCATTTGAATCAGGGCATTTTTTCAAAAAAGATTTCCGGGCGTCCCTGGTGTCGGATAATTTCTTTTTTTTGATGCTGAAAAAATAATTTAAAGCAGGGTCACATTCGTCCGGCCTGTCTCCCGAAGACAAACATAAGATGGATTCACAAGCCAATTTTTGTTCATTTGTTAATTCATCATCTGCCCATGACAGAGACGTTTCTCCTAAGAAAACTATCCAAAAAAGAAAAATCGTAATTATTGCTGAAAACTTTTTCATTTTAAAATCCTTAATTTTTGTGTTTCCGATTGAAATCCATAATCATTTCCTATTTCGGCGATATCCTCTATTTTTCGGCCTTCTTTGGTTCGTTTGATAAAAATCACCAGATCAACAGCCTCTTGGATTAAATCATCCATAGGATTCGGCACCACTTCGGCAATCAGCTGCTGCAGCCGGACCAGTCCTCCGGCACAGGAATTTGCATGGACGGTGCACACCCCACCCGGGTGACCGGTATTCCACGCCTTTAAAAGGTCCAGGGCTTCACCGCCCCTTACTTCACCCACAACGATTCTATCCGGTCGAAGCCGCATGGTGGCTTTAAGAAGATGCTGCATATTGGTATTCCGGTTTGTACGCAGCATCACCTTATTTTTTGAAAGGCACTGCAGTTCGCTGGTGTCTTCGATAATGACAAGCCGTTCATCACCGGCAATCTTTGCCAATTCTGCCAGAATCGCATTTGTCAGGGTGGTTTTGCCGGAACCCGTTCCGCCCACCACCAGGATGTTTTTTTTGTTTGTAATGGCATCGCAGATAATTTGCTGCTGATCCGGAGACATGATTCCGGACCGCACGTAATTATCCAGGGTAAAGATATTGATCGCCTTTTTGCGTATCGTGAACGTGGGATTGGCCACAACCGGAGGAAACAACCCTTCGAACCTGCTGCCGTCCAGGGGCAGCTCCCCTTCAACAACGGGAGAATCCTTTGTCACGACGGCGCCGAGCATGGACGCAACCTGGCTCAGTATTCCGGAGGCGGATGATGCAGGAATAGCGGACACTTCCACCATTCCTTTGTCAAACGTATCGAGCCATAATTTGCCGTCAGGGTTGAGCATGACCTCAATCACGTTATCATCATCCAGGGCCTGGGTAACAATGGGGCCTAAATTATGCTTCAAACTGTCCAAAACAACGCTCATTTCCATTCCTTTCCGATATCCTTAAAAAACCAAAAGAGGGGTGATCGTATCAACTATTGAAGATTGAGGTACAAACCCGAGATACCGGCTATCCAACGAGTATTTGGTGTCGCCGATTACAACGAATTGCGCAGAAGGCACGATGCCTGTTTTAGGGTAAAAAGGCGTCATAGCCCGGCCTTTGCTGTCTGTATCCGAGGCCGGGGGCAATTGGTATGCCTGCCCTGGCAAAGCAGCCACACGTTTCATCAAAGGGATATTTTTAACGTACTTTAATACAAGAGACTGTTGTGAATCAGTGGGATGAAAGACCACATAAGAGCCGTTGCCAATTGCCCGGGAGGTTTTTAAATATATACCTCGGGGCAGGCTCGCGGAAACATTGATATAACAATATTGAGATACAAAAAAACAGACCCCAAACAAAAGACTGCAGGGCAGCAAAATTTTATATTTCATTTTTCGAGACCTCTTTGAGCTTGAAAATCTCTATGTGATCGGGCGGCGAGATCTTAACCCGCTTTTGGAAAACAGGATCTAAGAAATACAGGATCTGCTGACCGTATACCGTGTTGTACCCGGCAACGAATATGAGCATATCACCGGGGGTTTTGATGCCCCCTTTTTCGTCTTTGACCGGGCCTTTCAGCCTCATGCATTCATCCGGTGTAAGCAGCGGTCTTGCCACTTCACTGACGGATACTGAGGCATTGCCCATGCCGCCTAAGCGTTTTCCGGAAACACTGGTCTTTTTATCCACCACGGTGGTTTTCCCGGTCATATCCGACAGCAGTTTTGCGGTTTCTATCTTGTTGGGTGCATATGCAATCCTGACATGGCAGTTTGATGTAATTGATTCATCCCGGGTATAGGCCTCCTGCAATTGGGATAGATCCTGGACAATGATATAAGCCTTCACACCGTAACCGGCCATAAACGCCAGGGCCTTTTGCATGATTTCCAATTTGCCCAGACTGGTAAACTCGTCCAGCATGAGCAAGAGTCTGTGTTTATAGCCGACTACGGCCTGCCCGTTTTCAAACTCCATTTTCTGAGTGAATTTTCTTAACCTATTTTTTCGAAAAAAAACGACAAAACGCCCATTATTCCTTAGTTTTTATGGCCCTACGTAAAGTAGCTTACTATAATTTCAGCACGTTACGTAGAGATTTTTTAATCATGGCGAATGTAGTGCCATAAAATTAAATAATTGTTGATTTTCTATTGTAACTGTGCGCATAATCAGCTCCATGTATATACGAAGGACGACTATCAAAAGCCGGAAAGACGGCACACAATATTATACCTACAGGCTGGTTGAGTCTGAACGCA
>NZ_KB893102.1 GCF_000373985.1 Desulfobacter curvatus DSM 3379 | reverse complement strand
GCCATTGAGGCTTTTGTGAATTTTGGTTGCATCGCTACAGGTACCCTCCAAATACTAGCACTGAACTACAATGAAACGATCTGGCAACGGTATATGGGATGGCTTAGGACCGTGACTTCAAACGTCCCATCAGAAGAGGTGGTTCAATCGGTGATCCAACAAGAATATTACCATAATTTTAGCGCTTTCAGTACTGACGCGATTTATGGCATAATTACGGCAAAGGCCCGCAGGCACCATGAATGTCAGCTTCCACTGGTTGCCTGATTGCTACAAAACTTCAGACTGTCAAGTTATATACTGATATATACTGAAATGCCTTTGGATAGTTGCCTTTCTTGCTTTCATGTGCGGCTTGCTTAGCAAGTTGATCAACATATTCCCCAGCAGAGTGGCTAAAAGCAACGCCCCTCCGGATAGAAAAATAAAATGACTCTGTTATATTTCATCATTCTGATTACTTTTTTTATGATCCAACAAAGCATTTTCAAGAGTTCTCCTGAGGCAAACCGGCAACATCAACAATATCCAAACGGTTTCTGTATAAATCATGGTGATGGTCAGACCGCAAGTAAGAATGATCACAATCGTAATAGATATACCAAAAGCAAGCAATTTCAAATCGTTATAAATATCAAATGGTAAATAATCAATATATCGGTTTAACCGTCTGATTTCAATCAGGCCAAAAAAAATCACAAATGTGAAAACTAAAAAACCCAATACTCCCATTTCTGCAATGCACTTCACATAGGTATTGTGTGAATCCAGTCCTGCATGTTCAGGAAGATAGCTGCCGATAGTCTGATACCAGTTGCCAACACCGATACCAAGCGGTTGATCAATTACCATCCGTACTCCCGCAGCCCACAGGAGAAACCGGTTTTCAGCAGACGCATCTCTTTCCTCGCCTTCGGAAACAATAATGGTGGAAATTCTTTCAAGAAACTGCTGATCTGCCACATATAGACCGCCCATTGCCCCGAGAATAAGCCCCAAGGCAATTTTTTTCCGAAATTGTTTTGGAGCCATAACCACAGCGCTCATACCACCCATTATAATTCCAACTAAAGCGCCTCGGCTTCGACACAGGACAACGGTATTAGCTGTAAACGCAGCGGATATGATACAAAGAATACGAAGTGCCCAGTTCTTACTTCTTAAAAGCTGTACACCGATAAGCGGCAGCATGGCAGCCATGAACGCTGCAAAAAAATTTGCCTCAGCGAAATCAGCCCCACCAATACCTTCCAGACGCCCGCTGACATAGGCTCGTCTAGGCAACTCCCATGATTTAATCCCCAATGACAGAGCACAAAGGATAAATACCCACAAAAGCCCTGAAAGTTTTTTGCGGTCAGTTATGATATGAGTCATCAGCAGAACGAATAAAACTATCTTTGTAAACTTCACTGTGGGATGATCTGTAGTTGTATACCTGCCCATAGTCTCAGCACTACCAAAGTACGACATCCACATGAGCGACAGAAATAACAGGCAGCATACCTCTTGAATTGTAATAATTGAAAAGCCGAATCTAAGCTTATGTTTTTGTAAAACAAAACCACCAATGGTTGCCAACGCAAGGGTAAAGGAATAACGAATGCCAAGGCCTGAGAATGGTGCCTCCCACCATTGGTCCGCTGTCCCGATACAATAATCGGCTAAATATCCGTAAATCCCAAGATGGGGCAGAAAAATGGCTCCAGCAGTGCAGGTTAAAAATATGGAAATAAAAGCTAAAGATTTGATGGAGAGCATATCTTATCTGTCTACGGGCCTAATTAACCTTTCAAGTTCTGCAACTTCTTTTTTCATTCTTTTTTCCCATGTCCAGAAAGATTCTGCCATTTTTTTTTGTTGAACCTTCATTTTTTCCCTAAGTATCCTGTTCTCGCAAAGGATAGCCAGATTCTGGCCCAATTCCTCGCTGTTATCTTTACCCGACAACAAAGCATTGCAATTGTGTATTAATAAATCAGATGTGGAGGAATCTTTAATGGAAATAACCGGAAGATTTGCCCACGCGGCCTCAAAAAGGGGATTACACCGATTGGTAACATCATTGGTAATCATAAAAATATTTGCCACATTCATCAGACCCCATATATCATCATGATCAACAGCTCCTATCCAAAGGACAAGGTCTTCTATACCAAGCTTTATTGCCAATTTTTTCAGGTTCTTTTTTTCCGGACCATCTCCTGCCACAACCAACTGGCAGTCCACGTTTTTTCTTTTGCAATAGCTAATGGCGTAAAGCATTCGGTCAATCCGCTTCCAATTGCTTAAACGGGAACATGAAATTGCCCAAATGCTTTCAAGTCGCAGTTTTGGCCCAAAGCGATTTACAAGATCTTGTCTTATGGTTGACGGCTTTTCCGAAGGCGGGTCAATACCATTCTGCCAGAACCGAAACCGATGATTTGGAATTTTAAATTTTTCAGCTACTTCATCGCCCCTGGTTCCGTCGTTTGCGCAGATCAGCAGGTTGGACGGCACCAGGTATCCGGCTGCTGCGGTCGGATACCGGAGAGAAACAAAAGGCTTTTTCATCAAATCCGCCAAAAAAGTTCCATAAAGTCTTGTTATGTTTGGGATTCTCCATTCCTTCCCAAGAATAAATCCAGCCAGTGCCGCATACTGGTTATGGGAATAAACAAGGTCTGGAGAAAATTTTCCCCGGTAGCAGACTTTATTCCCTGCTTTAACAAGACTGAGCGTTAATAAAAGCAGCATTGAAATATTGATCATGCAACGGATGGGGTAAGGAATGGTGTTTCTTCCAAACACCCGGCTGACTCTGTTGCGAAATGATTTTATTACTGGAAGCCATTTGCAGGGAGCAGTATACACTTTATACGCGCCGGTTCGTTCGATACTCAAAGGGGCAAGGTCATCGGAAAACAAGTCGTATCGCGGTAGGATCACCTTAATTGTACAGTCTTCTCTTATATGCCCGGATAATGTTTCCCGCAAAGAGGGCATGCCGCCCTTCCCGTCCATCGACCAGATTGGGAGCGCTGAGATATGAAGTATTTTCATCTAATTGTTTGAACTCTTGTTTTCTATCGTTAAAGAAGAATTTTGGTTTCGTTGGGTTTTGTAATAGACATCCCGCAGAGTATGGTTTGCCCACAAAAAAAGAAAATGTCTACAAGGGAATTTTGCCCATGGCCGCCACCATTGTTTTATTTTCATTTTCTTAGCCGTATTTTTATAAATAACATTTAATAACAAAAAAAGTTGAGAAAAAATAAATATTTTGAGTGGAGTTGGAAATTTAATATTTAGGCTTTGTGTAAATTTTTCTAAATGTTTTTGTGCCTCAGCCGTCGATGGCCAAAACAGAGTTTCATTTGATGCTGTATTTTTTTTACGAATCCCAAAACTCGAACGTTCGATCCCAGCTTCTTCTGCCAACCTCCTTGCAATTGGGCGATCATAACTTGTCCCCAAAGTCCAAGGTTCCATCTCTTCCAATAAACTTATTTTTTGTATCTCTTTTGCCTTTCTGATTCCCCACCAAGGAACAACTGTTACAAATAATCCTTCTTCCAGCCTAAATTCGCATAATAGAGCATCCATATCTCCTCGTGGTTCTACCAAATTTTGATGTAAGCGATCCCAGACAATATCTCCATAACTTCCGTTAAAAAACAAACATAAAGGCTTTGGATAATCAAAAAGAGTTAAATTTCTTCCTCCCGCATGCCCAGCACTGGCCCAGGAAAAAATTTCTTTTTTATAATTTTTTTTGGAGTGCTTTACTTGTTGACACGATAATCCTAACTTTTTCGCTATATCAACACCTGAATCGGAACCACGCCAAAGACTTGAAGAATTGGTAATAGTTACAGCTTTTTTACATCCTGCATAGCGGGAGATCACAGCCGTTGCAACCGAATCATAGCCAGATGAAATACCCGCTAACATCTCAATTTGAAACCGACGTTTAATTGAACTAGCGTTTTTACCTAATTTCTCTGCAGTTTCTTTAAGAAATTGTTGATATGAATTGAAATCAGTAAAATTTGGAGTAATGCTTGGTTTGTCAATCTCAATAATTGATTTAGAGTTCCAGATCAAATTTTTATAGTAAACTATGTTAATATCAGCTCCAGATGATGGAATTTGTTTTGTGTAACTATAGAGTCCTTTCCTTTCGATAGTCATTATATCTTCAGAATAGTGTGAATAATTTTGCCGCAGTGAAATGTTAGAAACACTTAAAAGACCTGGCAGCGTGTTGCTTACATAGATTATATTTTGACCCGTTGTATGCCATAATCTATCGACGCCTGTCGCAGAGCTTACAAAAATTAATTCATCTTTCCTTTTTCTAATACCACTACCAAAGATAAGATCTGAATAATCAAAGTTACCTTTATCAAAAGCACCATCCCAGACTCCCTCAATAGCCCAATCATTATGAACTTCTACCATTGGGCCATGAAGGATTTCTGCCTTCTTTGTTTCAGATAAAATGGCGACCCAAGCAAGCTTAGGCCAAAATTTTATTTTTTTAAAAATTAACTCCATAATTATAAATTATTCACCACGTTAGAGTTAAGAGTACGTATTATCTTTGCAGGGGAACCAGCGACAACCGAAAAAGGCGGGATATTGTCCCTCACTATAGATCCTGCCCCCACAATACTACCCTTGCCAATTTTTACATTTGGAAAAATTATTGATCGAGCCCCAATCCAGCAATCATTTTCAACAACGATAGGCCCTAACTTCTGGATCATTGACTTTAGTTCAGGATGTTCACCTAATTTTGATAAACCAGGATAGCTACTAGATATAAAAATTACATATGGAGCGACCGCAACTCTTTTTCCAAAAGTAACTGCCGGTGGCCTTTTAGCCATACCTAGAATAAGCGTTCCATAATTAATTTTACAATCTTTCTCTATCGGAATTCCAGATTTTCGCAACAAAAGAATCCTTATTTTCCCATTCACACAATTTGCTGCTTTATTACGAAGGATCGTTGCTGGATAACACCACCAAAATAATGAATAAAATATCCATTTTGGCCCTTCATTTAGCCCTGTACGTATTTTTAAACCAATATCAAATAGGTTCGTTATTATTTTTTTCATTGTTCTAAACAACATTAAATTTTTTAAATTTTCCTATTGCTTTTTTTCGAATATCTTTCGGTATGAGAAAAATGGAAGCAATTATAACCCAAATAAAAATAGAGATAAAAACGAGAATAAAAAATGAAATCCAATCAGTTGGACTAAAAAGCCTTACAAGATAGTAACAAAAAACAGAAAAAATTCCAGTACTCAAGATTCCAGGAGCAACTGAGGATTTAATGAAGGTTGATAGTTTAATGTTTGATTTATTACAAAGATAGACCGGTAAAATGATAGTCGGTATCAGAATACGACCAATCAATGTGCCCATGGCAACTCCAATAATTCCTAAGTGAAATATTGAAACAAAAAGGACAGATAAAACAAGGTTCACTAAGGCTTCAAGCATTGAGACACTTGCCGTAAATCTAACATAACCCATCGCTGATAATACGTTTATACAAGGATGGATATATAATGTCGGAAACTTCGAGAGGGAGAGAACTAACATAACTCCTGCTGCAGCACTTACAGACTCCTTGCTGAAATTATCCTGGTACATCCACAAGTGGATGAATGGTCGTGAAAAAAATAAAAAACCAATATAAACCAACAAACCAAAGCAGAGAGTAATTTTCAATTGACGATAAAATAAATGTCTCACCTCACCTAATGTGCCGCCTGATGCTGCCCTTTGGATAGTCGGGAAGAATGTATTCCCAATAAGACCTATGAATGTGGCAGAATAATAAACCAGCATAGCGCCCACGTTATATTCACGTACATCTGCCACGCTTAAAAAAACTCCCACTATAACTAGATCGCTTTGTCCGATGATTTTAATTGCTGATTTTGAAATGAAGGCTGCTATGCCGTAATTCAATAATTCTTTCAAACGCTTTTTTGAATATAAAACAGGGAAAGATCTTAGACTTCTGTGAACTTTTCCTGCAAAAAAACGATTGCCTATTACTGCACAGATATTCCCTATAATAATAGCTAAGACCAGTCCCCATAAATCCCATCCCATTTCCAGGGCCAGAATAGTCACTATTGTTCGTATGACCAAAACCCCCAAATCTATACCGCGGGCAACATCAAACCTATCATGGGCGGCAAGGACACTAGAGTAAATAGCAGCAATAACTGATAGCCAGACCGTAATCACCATAAGGGGAAGAAGCATACGCACTGTGTGATAGTGTTCCGGGGATGCTCCTTTGAACATAACCGGAAAAAACCATCCAAGGATAATCCCTGATACTAAAATTATTCCTCCTACCAAAGTGAAGAAGCCGAATCCTGCACGAATCGTTTCATCAACACCTTTTTCATCACTCTTACCCAAATAAAGAGCGACATGCCGCCCCACGCTGGCACGCACCCCAAGGTCAAATATTCCCATATAGCCAGTCAATACATTTAACAGACTCCAGATACCGTATGATACGGCATCCAATTTCCCGACAATATACGGCGATAGGAAAAATAATACTACAAGGGTTGCGGCGTGACCCCCCCAATTGAAGGCTAAATTACGTAGGTGGATACGAGCACTCATGATTGTAAATGTTAATTTTATTAATTTGAAAGTGGTTTGTGCGGAGTAATCTTTTCACCCAGTAAAATTTTTTGCTGTAAAACTTTCATATGGTCGCACCAATGGGATCCAGTGTTACAACCCTTTTTTATAGCACTCAATGCAGCGTTCTTTTCACCGATTACCGCATAAGTCTCGGCTAAGTAGTACCATATCTTTCCGCTTTTTGGACTTCTTTTCAACAGACTTAGATAGTCTTTAACTGCGTATTTATAACTTCTTAATCCAAGATAACAGTCCGCTCTAAATTTTCTTGCTGCAGGGAATTTCAATTTGTTATTTTTTTCATCTTTTTTAATCACCAAAGAAAAGTTCTTAATAGCGCTTATATAAACTTCCATACGACCAAATACAAAACCTCGGACATAATAGCCTGCTAAATTGTTTGGCTGCAACTTTATCGCTTTATTACAGAACTTCATAGCCATTTGGTGATTTCCTTTCTTGCTTAAATATTCTGCTTTGGATAATAAAGTTTGTACCTTTTGATCAACTGTTAAGGCGTTTGTTACAGACACATTAACTATAATAGAAACAATCAGCAAAACTATGTTTAAAAATATCAGTCTCTGTATGTACTGCATTTTCCAAAAACACGATTCGTCCATAAAAGGCATCTTTCAGTGCAAATCGATATTTGTCATATAGTTATTCCCGTAAGGATCCATAACCTCTATCTGCCACTTCTGGTTAACAACTTCTTTCTTGTTCCCCAAAAAAACATAAGGTGTTCCCTCAAAAGACTCACATAAAGCCACTTTGGCACTGGAAGAAGTGGCCCTAAGCTGGCCGGTTTCAGGCGATGCGGAGAAGGAATGAAGTTTAACTCTAAGCCAGATTTCCTGAGCGTTGTCTGCCCCTTTTTTAGTTATTATATGAACATCCTTATTTTGTTCAAATTCAGGTGTAGTCGTGTCTTTAGATTCAGACAGAGGCCAACTATACAAAGGATCTCCTATAAAAGTTGTGATCCATCCCAGATGGGCTTGATTCATGAGAAGAACTTCCCCAACCGTATATCCTCTAAAAAAAAGGGGATAAAAAATTTCATCATCCCACCAGCTTTTATTATGAATGTGTGGGGCTCCATTATATACCTTAGCAACACCGGCCGTAACTGTGATCCCCATAGATAGATCTCTCACCATTTCACCCTTTCCCCAGCCGTTATGGGAAGTAACCGTGCCGGCTATTCCTCCCGGCAGATAAACCGGTTTACGGTTAAAGAAGCCATCGGTCGGGGAAAAACGAAGAAACGCCAACAGGTCTCTTCCTGCACCGCCGTAGTAGAGATGATAAATTCCCTTTTCCCAGAGCCATTGCCCGGCATTCGTCCACTCCAATTTTCCAACCCTGTCCACAGTTTTCTCGTTAACCATTCGATCCATCTTACCCATGGCCAACCCACCATATTTTGAAGCATAAACGGCCCGGTCAATGAGTCCTTTCGCAGCCATAGGCGTCGGGGCGTCAATCCGCATTACAAAATACAACTGTCTGTTTTTACAACTGTTTCGTTCTTTTGAAGTAAAAGAAGCAGGCGGTGGGATCTTATCAAGAGAGATATCTTTTTTCTCATAGACCAATGGATGCATAAAAGGGTTGGCTTTTTTGCCGTACAATGGTCTTGCCTGGGGCGTTCTGAGATAAAATGCCGTAAAAGGACCGAGGTTTTGGAACCGATGAGGTTGGGGCTTTGATCCCATGATTGCATCAAGATTGTAATACATAAGCTGAAGCCGTTGTTCAAGGCTGATGATACTGCCATAGTTGTTGATATACTCTGTAATTCCACGGGCAATACCGTACGGAGCAACAACAGTTCTCGGCAGTCCATAGCACACGACCATGAACAGAATGTGGTCTTTCAGCAGTGTTTCATCAGCCCTGGCGTTTTCAGGGGCCCCCAGGAAATTTTTAACCTGGTTTTCGATATATGAAAGATACATCTGGTCATCGCGTTTCCCATCCGGACCGGTTTCACTGAATTCCACATTCTGGAAATCAGTATACTTTGCCTCCCATTTATGCAACTCTCCAGTGGCATCGTTGCAGCTTGCATGAGCGGAAAAAGAGCCGGTAAGAAAGCTTCGGGCATTGGTCCGAACATTCCATGGGCCATTAGTTTGGATTTGCACTCGATTACCATGCCGACTTTTCCCATTATCGACCAGCAGTACCGCATTTTTAAGATTTTTTTTAAGCTGGATCTTTAAGGAGCCAAACAACCATTTTTCACCTTTTTGTCGGGGAAGGGTGAATTCGAGCAACCTGCTATCACGCATATCTTTGGTTTTAGCAAATTTTATGATTTTACCATTTTTTCTTAAAATAACGCCTGAAGCATTGTCATGACTCTTTTCAGAGAGATGGTGTTCATTGAGAGAGCTGTCTTTTAGGTGCTTTGTCGCATGTGAACAACTGAGACCTAAAACATAAGGTTTTTCACCTGTTTTGGGATCCGTGTGCATGGATATATAATGATCTGCAATCTCTTTGGAGTCCTGCCCGGGGTCGGTAAGAGGATCATCCGCTTTCCAATCGGCATTATAAAGAACCAATACCTGGGATGGGGCCACTGCATATACTGTGCCCATCGGTTGAATGAGACACGTCACGCATGCATATAAAAAGATTTGAATGGATTTGAACCTTTGTACCATCAATTTATTGCAGTGGAAGTATGGCCTGAAATTCTTCTCCGGCTTCCTGGAAAACCGGTTCAAAGCCAAGCCGCCTGGTTTCATGGCAGACCATGGGAATTCCCCTGCCAAGCTTATCAATATATCTTAAATTTTCCATAAATTTTACAATAACCGGGTTAACCGCATAACTTACACCGCTTTTCAATTTTTCAATGGTAACCGTGTTTGGCAAACGGCCCGGGCTGATAAACTCAATTCGGTCATCAAACTGCAAAATTCTGATCCTGGAACCATGGATTGAATAATTGCGGTGGACACAGGCATTTACCAGTAGCTCTCGGAATACTTTGTCCGGGTATCTCTTTGATTTAACAACCCGCTTTGCTTTTTCTATTGTTGAAGCTTCCATGATATTGTGTTTAACAACAGACAAAGCCGTATCAATCTGAAAAGCAAGAGGCCCCTCAATAACCTGGCGGTCAATTAGTTCGTCATTCAATCCTGTTCCGGCAAAATGGGCATAACTGATACTCGCATTTTTTAGAAATTTCTGGGGATATGTACCAAAAAGCAGAAGTCCTGCAACTGTTACCTTCTTTTGGTCTGTCAGTACGTCGGTGTTGATTAGTAATGAACTCACATCCTTTTCATCATCAATATCAATCTCATATCTTTGAAAATACGATGAAACCGATGTCATGTTTAAATGTTTTAAAGAGGTGTTTTCAACTCCGGTCAAGTCGTAATGGAACATCCCTGCGTGCTGAAACATACGCATCAGCTCGGCCTGTGATGCCACTCGGCTGGTAGACCCGATTCGGATATGATATAAATTTTTGTTTGTTTGGTAAGGTTTATCGCTCCCTTTGGGAATATCGATAATAACGATTTTTTTGTCGTCAATTTCAACAATAAGGCAATCTGCCTGGATAGCAGGAATAATATTCTGTCTGGATATGTTGGCTACCCATTCTTCCCAGTTTTTTGAATCGTCCACACCACAGATCTCTGCCTGGTCAGTGACCCCGATTAGAATCGTTCCGCCCTGGGTGTTGGCAAACGCTGCCATTTCTTTGGCAATGGAATCCGGATGAACTTTTTGTTCTTTAAATTCTAAAAATTGATTCTCTCCCTGCTTAATCAGGGCTTTGATTTTGTTGACTGCCGCATCAGTCATTTATTTAAAGCGTTCCATATCGGCTTAAAAATATCGATTAATCAAATCCAACTTTGCCTGCCAAGTTTCTTTTGACATGGCTGATACACGGGCGGCCCGTTTTTCATCAGAATTCCCTGAATCAAGCAAATTGGATATTGCCTGTTCCATTGTGTGTGGGGTGTCTGCAAGTTCTACCAGATGATCGTATTTTTTAACCTCCGGCATGGGGGTTGAAACCACCGGTAAGCCGGCAGACAGGTATTCGCGTAGCTTGATGGGATTCACCGCATGGGTTAATTCATTAACTTTGAAAGGAATCAGTCCTATGTCCAGATGGCGGCAGAAGGCCGGCAGGTCCTGGTACGGTTTGCGGCCGAGGAAATGCATGTTCGTGGTTGCTTTGTATTTGCCGAGATCTATACTCGAGTCGGCATCTCCGATCAGCACGAAGTGCCATTCCGGTCTTTTTTTCGCAATCTGCCAGAGCAGATCCACATCCACCCAGTCGCGGATCAGGCCAAAGAATCCCAGGCGGGGCTGGGGGATATTTTGCAGTTCCTTCGGGCAGGCAAGATTTTCCGTTACCGCACGGTTGAAATGATGAAAATCGACGCCGTGGGTAACAAGGATGGTGTTGGGGTTCCAGCCTTTTTTCTTTTCCTGCAACACCATGGAGGTGGTGATAACCAGGTTTGATTTCCGGCAGAGTTCTTCTTCATCTTTTAGGACTTGAGCTGTATCGTATCCAGAAAAGGCGGCATGGTCATCCACGCAATAATAAACAACTTTTTCTTCATTGAACTGATTCAGAACATAAGCAATGTCAGGGGTAAACGACCAGACCTGAATCGGCCCTTTCCGAATTTTTTTAAGAGCAAGCCTGATCTGATAAATCAGTAAAAACCGGTTAAGTTTCCTGGCAAAATCGGAGCTGGGCAAAGGAATAACCAGTGGGGTTAAAACAAAAAGATTCTTTCTCGGGTTTTTAAGGCCTTTGATGATCTCCATCAGCCTTTTTGCCATATACAAAAGGTCGGAAGAACTGGCTGTAGGTGTTCGGGAGGCGTGGTAGTTTATCCAAAGCACAATATTTTGTTCCGCCAGCAGGTGCATGACATGGTGCTTGCTGGTGGGCGGGGCATCATATCCGCTGGCAAAGCAGAGAATGGTTTTTCCAGTTAGCATGGCAATCGTAGTCCTTTGATTAATTGGTCGCAGGTTCCAATGGAAGTAAACGTTCCAGTGCCGCTATGTTGGTCTGCCAGTTATATTTTTCAAGAATAAAATCCCGGGCGTTGCTAGCTAAAGCAGTTTCTTTTTCTTTTTTGTCTAATAGTTGAACAACTTTATCGGCAAAGTGTTTTGGATCATCTTCGATCAAGACATGTACATCGGGTATCCCCTTGATTCCTTCAAGCGCTTTCTTTGTAGTGACTACAGGGCGGGCCATAGCCATGGCTTCCAAAACTTTGTTTTGGACACCGGCAGCAATACGCAAAGGGATGACGCAGACATCTGCCCCCCGGTAATAGGGCCGGATGTCGTCCACAAAGCCGGTGACCCGGACCCCTTGCAGGTTTCCTAACGCTTTGACTTCGGGGGAAGGATTGCTGCCCACGATATAAAACAGAACATCCGGATGTTCTGATCTGATCCTTGGTAAAATTTTTCGGCAAAACCAGGAAACACCTTCCACGTTTGCGTAATAATCCATGGCTCCGGTAAAAATCAGAACTTTCTGTCCCTCTTTTTCTTTGAGTGGAATAGTCTCAAACTGAGCATCCGGAGAGAAATAATCATGATCCACCCCATTGGGAACGGCTGTCAGATTTTGAGCTTGCTTATTTAGGTCAATGAATACCTCAACTTCATGGGTTGAGACAAAGATCGAATGGTGGAATAAACGGTTGATTTTTTTTTCGTATGCTAAAAGACGCCGACTTTCAACATCATAAATCAGATTTAATGGGAAACGGCTGTTTGCAGCATATTGATGCCATTTTTGGGAATCTACATCACAAAAATCCATGATAAGAACCGGAAAAGCACCATTCGATATGGGCTTGCGCGGGTTAAGCGTTTCTTTGAGCATAGGACAACGAAACAGATATTCCGCCATGGGGGATGAAAAGCAGATAACCGCCTCATAACTCTTCTCTGTCATCCATTGATTCAGGCAGGTTTGAAGCCTTTTGTTATAAAAATACGAGACAGACAATGGTCTGGAGCGGATTGCCAGGCCGGCCAGGCTATATATCTTGGATTTCAATATATTCAGGCCAAAAAGTTTAACCCTGTTGCAATAGTTTTCCAGGTTTCTTTTATACGGTAGATCGTTTGGATCATCTGCCAAGGCAAGCAAGTCAATCTCATGATTTTGGCTCAGACACTTAATTTCGTTAAATGTCCGGATTTTATCTCCTTTGTTCGGAGGGTAGGGCGCCCTGTGAGCCAGATAAAGAATCTTCATAACGGGATGTATTTTTTGACCGCAGTTCTTCGGGGTACTGATTTTTTCCATGCAAAAAGCTGATAGGCAATACCGTTTGGATGGTGAAGAACATAATTATCCCAATCCGTTGTGGCCTTTGTTTTTAAACGGAACTGCATCAAGAAGCCAGAATGGTATCCGTAATTCTTTCGGCGGCTCGGCCATCCCACAAGTCTGGTTTTCTGCCGGTTTTCCAGCCGCCTGCCATGATTTTTTTAAAATTGACCATCAATTCCTCTTTTGAGGTACCCACCAGTTCGTTGGTGCCCTGGGTGACCGTGATAGGTCTTTCGGTATTTTTTCTTAAGGTGAGGCAGGGAATGCCAAGAGCGGTTGTCTCTTCCTGAAGCCCGCCGGAATCCGTCAGCGCAACTACGGAATCTTTCCATAGATTTAAAAATTCCATATATGACAACGGATCTGTTAGAGTAATAGTCTCCGGCAGTTTGATACCAAACCTTTCAAGGTTTTTTCGTGTTCTGGGATGAATCGGGAAAATTAAAGGGAGTGTTCTGGAAATGCCGGCCAAGGAATCAATCACTGCCTCCAGAGTATTTTTATCATCAACATTTGAAGGCCGGTGGAGTGTTACAACACCATACCTGGTATGCTGCTGTTTGTATTCGGTCGTTTTGAATGTCTCTGGAGGCATTTTTTCCAGCTTTGAGAGCTGATAGTACAAATTATCAATCATTACGTGCCCGACAAAGTGAATCGCTAAGTTCGGCTTGCCCTCTTTCTTGAGATTGAGCATCCCCTGTTCCTCAGTGACAAAAAAGAGATCGGTGATCGAATCTGTGACCATACGATTGATTTCCTCTGGCATGGAAAGATCGAAACTGCGCAGACCGGCTTCAACATGGGCCACTTTAATATGCATCTTCTTGGCAACAATGGAGCAGGCCAGGGTTGAATTCACATCTCCGACGACCACAACCAAATCGGGCCGGTCTTTTTCACATATGGATTCAAATTCAACCATAATTTTAGCTGTCTGCTGCGCATGAGTGCCACCGCCGGCCCCCAGATGATAATCCGGATTTTTGATACCAAGCTCTTCAAAAAAGACATCACTCATGTTTTGGTCATAATGCTGACCTGTATGCAGAATTTTATATTGAATTTCATTGCTTTTATCAAAAGACCGGGCAATGGGCGCAATTTTCATAAAATTGGGACGGGCCCCGGCAATCAGCATAATTTTAATCATTGGATCTCCTTACAACCGCCAGAATGGGACACCGGCTTTTTTAACCGTTTCGACATCCAAAATACTTTTTACATCTATGAGGCCACCCATGGGATTCAATTTAGCCGTGAGTGCTTTCAAGGGCTGCTCTTTGTACCAAGCATGGGGAACAGCCAGAATTAATGCCCCTAAATCCGTCAACGTATTCCATGATTTAAGCTCGACATTGTAATATCGGCTGGACTCCTCCGGATCAGCCATGGGATCATGAACCAGAACTTCACAGCCGTAGGATTCAAGCTCCCGGACGATGTCAATGACGCGGGTATTTCTTAAATCCGGACAGTCTTCTTTGAACGTTAGTCCAAGAATACCGACTTTGGTACCTTTTACGGACTGAGAGGAGGCGATCATCATTTTAACAGCCTTTTCCACGACAAATTTACCCATTCCATCGTTAATTCTGCGGCCGGCCAGAATAACTTCAGGATGGTATCCTTCGCTTTCCGCTTTAAATGTCAGATAATAAGGATCAACCCCGATACAATGACCTCCCACAAGACCAGGGAAAAATTTCAGGAAATTCCATTTCGACCCTGCGGCCTCAAGAACATTTTTTGTATCAATGCCAAGCCGGTCAAATATCAGGGCCAGTTCATTCATCAGTGCTATATTTAAATCCCGTTGGGTGTTCTCAATAACCTTGGCGGCTTCTGCTTCTTTAATGGTACAGGTCCGGTGTACACCTGCCGTTACAATGGATTCATAGAGCGTCGCTACCGTTTCAAGGGTCTGTTCATCGTCACCAGACACCACTTTCACTATTTTAGTCAGCGTATGTTCTTTATCCCCTGGATTGATTCTTTCCGGAGAGTATCCAACATGGAAGTCCTTTTTCCAGATCATACCGGACTCTTTTTCGAGAATCGGCACGCAGATATCTTCCGTTACGCCGGGATATACGGTGGATTCAAATACAACAATACACCCTTTTTTCATTACTTCCCCAACTGTCCTTGAGGCGCTTTCCACCGGATAAAGGTCTGGTCGCCTTGCTTTATCTATGGGCGTTGGGACCGCCACCACAATGATATCAGCATCAGATATGAGCTTGGGATCTGTGGTTGGGGTAAAATAGATGGCGCTTTCAAATTCTTCTTTTGAGACTTCCCCGGTGGGATCTTTATGTGCCAGGCTATTATCCACAATGGACTGTTTTAAATCAAATCCAATGGTCTGGTATTTTGTGCCGAAATGTACTGCCAAAGGAAGGCCGACATAACCAAGACCGACAACAGCTATTTTCGTATCTTTTCCCAATCTAATTCATCCTTTTTTATATGAAATGTATTTCAACTCATTTAATTTATTTCTGTTTTTTTGTATTGAGGACTGGGCAAGGAGATTCTTATGCTGGCTCAGTCCATGGCTGTCATTTCAAGATAGCGTTGGCATGTAACAAAATTGCAGTCAGCAAATGCGCTGATTATTTTGTGTAATTTGCTTTCTGTTTTGTTCAAGTTGATATAATGCCGGAACTTGAATCCTCGTGATGCCTGCTTAACTCTTGGTTGGTTTGGGTCAAATTCCCATGGATGGGCATAAAAAATAAAAGCATTATTTTTTTTCAGGACAGTCTTGATGCCTTGTTTGAAAAAAAAGGCGGGGTACAGCCTGAAATACCCGCCGCCGCCTAATGGTATGGTTTTACTGTTTAAGTGCAGGTTGCTGACCGGCAGTTCAAAAAAATGGTTATCCAGTTGATAACTTCCGCCGTTTTTTATCGCGCTTGATAAATTTATGGTGCCGTATCTGCCATGGGCGGAAAAAGAGTTATAACTGGAATCATACAGGTAGCCGGACTGCTTGATTATCTCCAAAACCCGGTCATTGATGGCAAAGCTTGGCGCCCGATATCCATAGACGGCCTGGCCGGTCGTATCTTCAAGCCGCTTTTTGCTGTTTAAAAGATCCAGAGTCAACTGGTTTTTATCCAGGGTTGTACACAACTGGTGGTTTGTTCCGTGGGACGCAATTTCATGGCCGCGGTCCCGGATCTGCCTGACCAAATCCGGCAGCTTTTGTGCAATCCAGCCAAGGATAAAAAAGGTAGCTTTGGGTTTAAAAGAAAAGGTATCCAACAGATCCAGTATCAGATGGGTATTCTTTTCCACCCGGAGTTCAAAAGAATTCCAGGTTGAAAAGTCAATATATGATTTGAAATTTTCAACCTGGAACCAATCTTCTACGTCAATTGTGAGGAGTATTGCGTACTTTTTTGCCAATTTGCGCCAATAAAATATATAAAAGGTAAACCAAAATAAGGGCTGTGCCAAAGACGATCAATCCGGACATGTCGTGAAGAAATCCATGGGCGGCTTCCGGGCCCACCCAGGCCGCTAACATGCCGGTGATGGTCAACCGGAGAACATTCGTGGCCACGGCAATGGGAATTGCAGATAAGAATATCACCCATTTTTTCCACTGGCTGACATGGGATAAAAATGCAAACGCGCCGGTGAGAGCCAGCAGAGAAGTCAATGAGCGAATTCCAGAACAGGCGTCCACAACTTCCAGGGAGGTATTGGCCAGGTGAAGTATGTTGCCTTCCCTGAACACAGGAATACCGACTATACTAATTGTTTCCGAGGAAATCCGGGCGGCAAAAAGCTGGAGAGGGAAAGCGATTTTATTCCAGATAATGGCTGGAATGGGAATCATCATGATCAGATAGCACACCGGCACAATAAGCGCCTTGAGCATAACCGTCCCAAAACTGAATGCTATGATGCCGGCCAGAGTGATGATCATGGATGTTCTCATTAAAAACAATTCGGCGCCAAGGTTGCCCGCCATATATACCATTATGCCAAAAACAATGATAAAAATACCTGATATCGATGAGTTACGTGGGATCTGACGCAAATGATTCTGGCGATACCAGACCATATAGCCGGCAACAAAGGGAATAAGAAATCCATGGGAAAAATTTGGATCATTAAACCAATCCCCTATAAGATCCTTTATGGTTGACCAGTACAGCAATGCAAATGCAGCGGCAATCAAAAAGGTCTGGATAATTTGTTTTGATTTCATATAAATTAATTGGGAATAAATTGATTGAGAACGGGGTAAACTTCATCTGCGAATTGCGTTAAAAGAACCTCTGCCTCTGTTTCATTTGTTATAACCGACGCAATCAGGCGGACAAAGGAGCCGTCCGTCCGGTTTTTTGTTATTGAATCCACCACCAACCAGATTTTCTGCATATATTCTGAACTGATAATCCGTCCCCGGGATTGGAACCAGTAATATACTACCTGCTTTTGTCCGTCTTTATTCAGAAGAAGTCTTGCTATTTTTATTGTTTTACCGCTTTTGGGTAAGTTAATTGGAATGGCAGAGCTTTGGACGATATTCCATCCGGCACCGGGCATGCAGTTTTTAGGCGAGTGGATCAGATCTCCTTTGCTCTGGCTCTGATAGAATCCCACATAAAGATTCACTCTCAGTCCTTTGCCTTTGCTGAAATTGGCCATGATATAGTCTTCAACACCAAGGATATTGAACACTTGTTCGTCCATTTGACTGGTTACCCCCCGCCAGGAACCAATCCTAAGAGGAAATTGACTGAAAGGCCGGTTCGGTTTGGTACGCTCTGAGTGTGAAAACAGCGTTGTCAGGCCAGAAGCCGAAATGAGAAGGATTACAATGATGGCAGTATGTTTTAGCGACAATTTATGATCTCATTCTTTCAAACAATTAAACGTTAATCAAATATTAATTTTTCAAGGGTTTTTCTGGATAACACATCATCCGGTCGGATAGGTCTTTCCGGAATAATACGAACAAAAACCGTGATGGTATTCTCTTGGTAATCATCTCTTAAGGCAGCATCTGTTTTATAATTTGTATGGGTGGCATTGGCACTTACCTGGAGCCATCTTAGCGGTTTCCATGTCAGGCCGCCACCGATTTCGCAGGTGTCGTCCTGGCGGTCTACGGTGTCCTTGAACTGCTGCAGTTCGTAAGAACCAAAAAGATGTGAGGACAGGCGCCTTGCCAGCATATAGTTCAAGTAACATCCAGCCTGGTAACTCATATTGTATCCTAAACTGGCAGCTTCCTCATCAGATTCTTCATATGAACTGCTGGCGGTGATGTACAGCGATCCTTTTGGGCTGAAATTAAACACTTTGTAGACGTTGAGATCCAAAAACGGGTCTGTTGAATCGCCATTGGCATTATCCCAGTCGTGGAAAAGGATACCCACGCCTATGGAGACACCGGCGTCTTCAGTTATATCCCAGTCAATACCCACAGACGGATGATAAATGACATGATCTCCATCCTCCCTGTCAGAGATATAGTGGCGGTACTTGATATATCCGTCAAAATGCCTGGTAAATTTTCGAATATACCGAATATCCCCGGCAATGGTCTCGTAATCCTTGCCAGCTATCGTGTCAAACTTTTTGCCCACATATTCCAGATTGCTTTCGACTCCATCCATCCGGGTAAGCCAGTAAGTCAAAAAGGCACTGGGTTCATAGCTTTTATATTCATCGGCATCTGAATTTTTATAGCTGTCTGTTTCGTATAAAAAATTTGCCCCCATGCTGTTTTGGGGACCAAATGTCTTACGGATGGAAGTCCTGGCGGTATGCGTCTGGTGTTCCTTGTAATCACCGGTTCTGACTTGCTGGTCATAGCTGTTGGAATAATCATAGGCAAGGGACGTTTGAATAGTTCTTGCCAATTGACTGTCAATAGATGCACTTGCAGAATGTTCCCAGGACTCGCCGGTATTGTTGCCGTCATGCCCGTCGTAGCTGATATCTGCTTGGGCAGAAGTATGTTTTGTGAGTTGACAGGCAGCAGAGAGGCTTGCGTTCTGGTCCAGGCCGTCCCTGTCATTCAGGTTTTTATAGTCCGTATACTCCGGATTGTATTCCAGATAGATTTGACTTCTTCTATTTAAAAATCCCACGGAAAACCCAAGTTCATAGGACGTGGTCCACTCTTCAAACGGGTCGGTTCCGGTTTGAAAATAGTTGTCCGTATACTCCTCTGTGACTGTCAGCGTCGGTATAATCTGGGTAACCATCCTGGCCTGGGCAAAGGAGGCCGGTATCAAAAGACAGGCTACAGCAGCCAAAAAACATGCACGGGGCGTTATCATGGACAATTTCATGAGACGTCTCCTGATTCGCTGAAAATAACGCAAATTCAAGGAACGATAATGATATCATCGGCTTTGAGCTGAATATCATTGCCGAGTTCTCCGTCCGTAATATCGTCATAATCAATTTTGATCATCTGTTCCTTTCCCTTGACCCTGCGGTACAGGATGATCTCATCCTTGGATGCCCATTCCGTAAATCCTTTGGCCAGGGCAAACGCCTGTACAACGGTCAGCTTTTTAATTAGAGGATATTCACCTACACCTACAACTTCACCAAGAATGTAATATCTCTGGCTTCCTGGGCTTGCCAGGACGACCGTGACAGTTGGTGCCTCCACAAACTCAGCCAATCCGGTTTCAATTACTTTTTTCAATTCCATTGTGGTGCGGCCTTCGGCCTGGATGTCATCCAGCAGGGGAATGGTAATTTTACCATCATTGCGGACAAAGACTTTTTCAAATGTCAGATCTTCTTCTTTCCATGTCGTTACTTGCAAAACATCTCCGACGCCTATTTTATAATCTCCATCAGTGGGCGCCTCGTTGTTTTCAGCCGCATTAACAGTTCCTGCCAGGCAAAAATATGTGGCAAACAAGATGAAAAAGGTACAAAAAAAACATTTTGTGAAATTAAATTTAAGCATAGCTCCGCCCCCTCGATTACATCGATTAATATCTTTTTGAAATCTGTCTATTTGACAGATTCCCTTAATATCATGACCAATTAAAAAAGAAACCCTGCCCGCCGGTTTCTATAACCCTGCTTATCTTGGTTATCTTGCACCTTTGCCAAAAAGGACTGTTTTAACGGTTTTTAAAAGAATGACCATATCCAGGGCTAATGACATATTTTTAATGTAGAAAAGATCATAGTTGAGTTTTTCTACGGCATCTTCAACGGTTGCTCCGTAATCGTAACAGACTTGGGCCCAGCCCGTAAGGCCTGGTTTTACATTGAACCGCTGGGCATAAAAAGGAATCTTTTCTTCAAGCTGGTCTGTAAAATATTTCCGCTCGGGGCGCGGTCCCACAAGGCTCATTGTTCCCATAAGGACCTCCCATAGCTGGGGCAGTTCATCTATCCTGTACTTTCTTATTACGCGCCCCACGCGTGTGATTCGATTATCGTTATCACCGGCCCATATGGGACCTGTTAATTTTTCAGCATCCTGCACCATAGAACGGAATTTATGCATCATATATTCTTTTTTGCCGCCACCAACCCGGTCCTGGGCAAAAAGAATCGGGCCTTTTGAATCAATTTTGATTAGGATAGCTACCACAATAAGCAATGGTGAAAGAACGGTTAGAAAGATTGACGACAAAATGATATCCTGCATTCGTTTCATACCCGCCTTAAACCTTGATTTCTGGAATCCTTTAGAAAAAATCAGCCATGACGGTTCTATTTCCCGAACCAATACCTTTCCGGTCAGCAATTCATAGAAAGAGCTGCCTGAAATTACATCAATGCCTTTAGTCCTGCACTGAATAAGCTCCTGGGTCGGAAACCGTCCTCTTTTTTCTTTAAGTGCCACAATAATTTTATTTATTTCGTATGCGTCAGAAACCTCACCAAGCGTTTTATCCGTTTGATCCACCAGCAAATTTTCAGGCAGTTTATCTGTTTCTTCATCATGGCCATCCGGAATAACCGCAGATACCGTATAACCGCAGTCTATAGTATTCGTGATTTTTTCATAAATATCCCTGGCCAGTTTACTGGAACCAAGAATGATAATACGCTGGTTAAACATCCCTTTGTTAAGAATATGAAGGTAACCCACCCGCCATAAAATGATAAAAACAATCAGAAAAAATATGCTTAGCATGTAAATCTTCTGATCCAGAATTACCAAGGGGAAAAGAAAGTAGACACCGGCCAGGAGAATAGAAGCAACCCCTAATGACTGAAGCAGGCGAATTATAATCTCGGGTATCTGTGAAACAATATCAAAATCATAAAGGTCGTTATAATACAAACAGGCCTGCAAAATGGCGGTAATAAGACATATTCTTAAAATCAGCATCAGATCAAACCAGTATGAGGTCGATAAGGTTAGAAGGGCTGTCGACAAAAGAAAACAGCTGAAAATCACGCATCCTTCAAAGAAAAAAAACAACATGTTTCTAACAGGGAAATATTGGCGCAAAATGCTGAGCATTTTTAAGAAACTCCTGTTTTAAGTGCCATGGGGATTTTAAAATCAATTAAAGAGGTGACGGTCTTGTTTCTGCATTGGAGGTACGCCAATAGGCTCATCTTGAGATATTTGCCCATTGATGTAAGGAAGAAAATGGGTAGAAAGATAAACCATCTGATGGATTTTAAAATTCCCATGGCACTAATCACCTTTGCTGATGATATCCGTATTCATGACCGATTTTATTATATCCATATCCGTAGCCGATTTTTTTCCTTGAGAAATTCGTAACAACCCCCAACACTTTTTCCCGGCCATAAATATCCAGAATGTCGGCAATCTCCTTGGTCCGTGTTTTCCCCTGCCGGATAACCAGAACAATACCATCTACAAACCGGGCAATGGCATTGGTCTCTGATGTGATATAAGGAGGCGAGGTATCAATAATGATATATCTATCATTGTAACGCAGCTTAACTTCATGGAGCAGACGGCGCATCTGATCTGAAGACAGAAGTTCTGACGGATTAGATGGAATCTGCCCTGCGGTTAAGATCGTCAGTTTGTTTACGGATGCTTTTTTAAGAACAGAAGACAGCGGTCTCTTATTTGCCAAGTAATCGCTCAAACCCTGCTCTTCATCTTCAAAGCCAAAAAACGTATGGATCGTAGGAGCCCTGAGATCGCAGTCTATTAGAAGAACATGCTCATCAATACTTTGGGCTATGCTTACGGCAAGATTGGCCGCCACAAAGGATTTGCCTTCATGGGGAGAGGCGCTTGTTATCATGATTGTTTTTGGCGGATTCCCTTTTTCAGGAAATAAAATATTGTTTTTTAACAACCGGAACTGCTCCGAAGCCGACGAATGGGGGGCGCTGTCTGTGATAAGATCTGGATTTGTGCGCCTGGAACGGGGTCGAGTTATTGCCTCTATTTGTCCGGAATCGGGGTTGCCTGAATCATCATCCGATGCAAGTCCTTTTTCGGGTGTTGCCTTATTCTCTACTTTTTTTAGCGCCTTAAATATCTTTCCCAAAATTTTAAATTCCCGGCATTATAAACTGAGTGTTGTTTTTATAAAATTGATTGTCCGATCCAGGCCTTTATGGTTCAATATTGCAAAAAATGCCAGGAACACAGCTGCATAGCTGCAACAGCAGGTGAACATGATCCATTCAACCTTTTTTTTCGTCCTGCCACCCGGTTTCTCCAGTGGGGGGATTGATGCCAAAATCGGAAGCCCTAGCTCGGTTTCAATCTGATCCTCCCGCCGGATGACAGAAAAGTTAAGCAACTCTTTTAAAAAAATTACACCGCCACCCATTCCAAGGCCCCCGGCTATGGACAATAAAAACATTAGTTTCACATTGGGAGAAATTGGTTTTTCCGGCAGGCGGGCATAATCCAGAATTCGGAACTGCTCTCCTTTTTGTTTTTTTTCCATGTTAACGGATAATTCAGCTTCCAGTTTTCTGTCCAGAAGAGAGTTGTACACGTCCTGGATATTACCGTAGTCCCGGGTCAAAGACTGGAGTTCAAGTTCTCGTTTAGGCGTGTCTTCGACGCGTTGCTGATAAATTTTCATTTTTTCCTGAATTGCTGAGATCTCGCCCTTGATATTATTCGCTTCAGCGGCGAGTTGATCCCGTTGGGCCCGCAAAGGGGCCACAGGATCCCAAGCCATGTCCGGCAGGACATCATCCCCGGGTTCGTCTGAGGATTGTTCCTTCTCTTTCTTCGCCTTTTCCGCTTCGATATCTTCCTTCAATTTTTCTATAACCCGTTTTAGTTTTTTGACATCCGGATGCTTTTCGGTATATCGGAGTAAAAGCGATTCGTATTGGGCTTGAGCTGCCTGGAGATCGGCATCCTCTCCTGCCTCTAATTCATCAAAATCAAAATCTTGAAAATCATTACCATTCATACCGGAATTATTCTTTTGAGCAGCCATGGATGAAATTTGGGAATTGAGTTGATTGATTGAATTGTTGATTTCCCTTAAAAGCAACCCTTTATCAGTGATCTCCTGCTGCATGCGGTCCAAAGTACGCAAATTGGTATCCAATTCGTCAGGTAAGCCGCCAATATACTTTGACCTGAATGCCGCAAGATTCTGTTCTTTTTCCTCAAGCCGTTTTTTGGTTTTATCCAATTCTGCGTCAAGGAATTCACTGGTGCCTATGGCTTGGGCCTCCCGGACCTTAAGGTTTTCATCCATAAAATATGACGCCAGAGTATTGGCAACCCGCATTACCCGTTGCGGTTCACTGCCGGTAAAAGAAATGGAAAAGGCTTCTGCACCTTGTCTGGCATGATCAATATTAACCTTTATACGTTTTCTCAACCCGTCTATTTTATCTTCCTGGTACATGCCGACACTATCTTCGTACAAACCGAACTGGTCAATGATTTGCTCAAGATTACTGCGGCTCAATACCTGCTGGGAAATGGTGCTGATCCGCTCGCCGATACTGGACGATACAACAGATCTTATATAGTTGGTGGGAACCCGTTGGGGCTGAACAAGGATCGATGTGCTGGCTTGGTAAGACTTTTTAGCCGTCAGGGTCATCCCAAGCCCCAATGTCAAAGAAATACACAAAGGGACAATCAGAAACCAGCGTCCCCGGATAAGGACATCAATAATGTAATCGGGTTTGATTTGAATTTGAGATTGGAACGGATCGGCCATATTTATTCCTGAATAAAATTAAAACGCTTTTTATTATAAAAACAAATGGTAATATTTGTTCTCCGATTCTGTCCGTTTGTCAATGTTCTATTATGCATAAAAAGAACTTGAATAAAAATTTCTCAATAACAGCCATGACCGACCTGGTCTTTCACCGAGGTTGGGCCACAACAAATAATGAAAGAAACGAACCGGTTCGTTCAGTTCTTTCATATAAAAATTGGGGGGTGGAAATCCCGTATCACACAAATAAACAATGTATATAACATTTATATACTTTTAGCGTCAATGAATTAAGGGGGTACCCAAACCCATCGCCTATCTTTCCTCATTATCAGAGACTGACATCGTTTTATCTTATCGGGCAACAAATATTCTTCGAGTATTCTGACGGATGATTTTTCATCCATTTGTACTTATGTTTACCCGGTACAAAGGATCCCCCACAAGCACCTGTTTCCAGGACAGATACGGCAGGCTGACCAGATAAGCCTCGGCCAAGGTCAGTTGCCCCTGAATCAGAAAATCAAAAAAGATTTCCGGCAGAGGGAAAGACTGAACATAGGGTTCTCCCACTGGCCCGATGGTGGCGGCGATGCCGTTATCCAGCATTTTTTTGCACCAGACATTGCTGTTTTCACGTTTTAACGTAGAACATTCCGAGCTTGCAATATGAAATCCAACCGCCCCTTTTGTCCAGGTAAAAGCATCCACATAGTTGGCCAGGCTGTACCAGCCGCAGTAAAGGGCTGCGTTGGGGCACTCTCCGGGTTGAAACAACTCCTGCTTATCATTCAGCACTACTTTCACACCCTTTTTTTTCAGACGGTCTGCGGCGTTATGAATGGATTTATCATAAAGCCCATATCCGGAAACTTTTTTTTGACCGGGATCTTTCCATCTGGCATCAAAGTATGCCGTGCCGGGCAAGCCATTTATTTCAGCTTCGATACTGTCATTTACAATCCGTTTGACAATGTCGGCATCAGCCCCGTCCAGACGGCTGACCATGATTACATCTGATTTGTCAATGGCTGTTTTCCGCGATTGCCATGGCAGGAAAAAAGGATTTGGCAGCCAAAAGTTAAGCGTGTATTTATCTTTTCTAATCAGCATTAACTCAGAATCAAGAGATGCCATTTTGTCCATGGACATTTTGAATTGTTTGATTTCTTTATTTACCTGACTCCGTGTTTTTTTTTGATCTTCGGTTAACTGCCCGTTTTTTTCTTTAAGCGCCTCCAGTTTTTTCTTTTGCGCCGTCAACCGGTCCATCCGGATCTGCTCATTCTTTGTCATTCCTGGCGAAGAGATTTTTAGGGGAAGTCCATACATAGTGACGATGGCACTGATTTTCCGATTTTTTTCCAGGGCACGGCGGACCGGGGGGACGATTTTTGTCAAATAAGTTTCCCGTGAGCAGGTCTCTTTGTCTGCGATAAATATCTGCAACAGATTCTCCTTAGGGATCTGCCGTTTCTCCATGTACCAGGCGGCCAGGCCCGGGCTTTTGGCCGCATTGCGATTGGCAATAACAAGTACTTCATCCGGTGACAATCCAGAGGCCGGCAGGACAAAAATAAAAAAAGAAATAAAAGCTGCCAACGTACCAATAAGAAAACGTATCATTATTCCTTTTCCGAACTATTTAAATGGTTCATGTACCAGAGTGCCGCCATATCGAGGCCGTCCTTAACCGAGCATTGCGGGTTGTATCCCAGAAGTTCCCGGGCCTTGGATATATCTGCCAGGGAATGACGAACATCTCCCGGCCTGAAATCCCTGTATTTCGCAGTTACGCCGGCTCGGTCCGGCAAAGTCTCGGCTACCCGATCGCGGATTAATGAAAACAGCTGATTTAACGTAGTGCGTTGCCCAAACGCGACATTATATACCTGGTCGGCAGCGTCATCTCCGGCAGTTGCAGCCAGCAGATTGGCCTGAACGCAATTATCGATGAAACAGAAATCCCGGCTGGTTTCACCGTCCCCATTTATATAAACCGTATTTTTACGGATCAATGCACCAAACCATAAAGGGATTACTGCGGCATAAGCCCCGTTAGGGTCCTGGCGGCGGCCGAACACATTAAAGTATCGCAATCCGATGCTTTTGAATCCGTAGGTGGAAGCAAACACCCGGGCGTACAGTTCATTGACCAGTTTTGTCACGGCATAGGGGGAAAGAGGATTGCCGATATTCTCCTCTTGTTTGGGAAGTTTTGGATGATCCCCATAGGTGGAGCTTGACGCAGCATATACAAACCGCTTTACATTCGCGTCCCGGGCTGCTGTCAGCATGTTTAAAAAGCCTGTAATGTTATTTTCATTGGTAGTCAAGGGATCGGCAACGGATCTGGGAACGGAACCCAAAGCGGCCTGGTGAAGTACATAATCCTGCCCTTTGCAGGCTGCTGCGCAGGTGGCGGCACTGGTGATGTCTCCTTCAATAAATGAAAAGTTCTGCCATGCTTGGAGACCCACTGACTCTTTAACCTGGTCCAGATTATGTTGAAATCCTGTGGAAAAATTATCCAGACCGGTTACCGTTTGCCCAAGATTCAGCAGAGTTTCCAGAAGATTAGAGCCAATGAACCCGGCGCATCCGGTGATCAACCAGGATCGTGGATTCTCTTTTAAATTTTGCTGAATCAGTGTGAAACGCATATAATATTCCTTGATGTTTACTATCTGTTGATCGCAAGCAGTCCTTACCAAAGTTCCCAGTGCCCGAAATAATAGACATAAAGTGCCAGACCGATATTGGTCACCCCGTGGGCGACAATGCAGGAAATCAGATCTTTTCTTAATATCCATAAAAGGGCCATGAGCAGACCGTAGGCAATAGCTGCGGGCCATTCGGTAACAAGATGACCGGCAGCAAAAATGATAGTTGAAATCACAATGGCGTAAACGGTCCACTGCCCCGGTGTTACATCAAAAATACTAACCTTATCCAGGGCCGCAGAAAAGGCGTTCTGCGTGTTTTGCCTGCGCAGAAGATCCCATTGCAGGGCCACCCGGAAGACGAATCCGCGCATGAACAACTCTTCAAAAACGGGTACCACAAAACCGGCCGTCAAAAGCCTTAGGGCGAATCCAAGAGCAGACCACTGCGCCGCACCATCCCCAGGGTTTGTAAAGGGGGCATATAAACCGCACCACACCACCAGGCCGATAGTCCCGAAAACGATTCCCCATAAACAGGATATCCATTTATTTTTGGGGCCGGTTAAGGGAATATACCATTTCCAGGCCCAGATCAAAAGTCCGGACACAATCACCAGCTTTATTGTATATATGATTTCTTCGGATAGTTTATCATGCAGGGCGGAAGAAAAAAACACATATGCAAAATACGGTGCTGCATAGGGGATCAGCAAGTCCATATTTTTCCATTTTTTCCGGGAATAGGCGGTGTCGGATGAACTCACAGACATTCCTTTTTATAGCTCAATTGAAAACAACTCATCAAATTTTAAAAATGTTTTCTTTGAGGGGACGCAAATCAATAAAGAATCCTTGAAGACTAATAAAAAAATGTTAAGTACGCAACCCTGCTATAATTTTTAAGATATTTCTTTGTGGCTGTTTGGTTATTCGTTTTCATAATTTTAATAATTTATTGCATCTAAAGCAAAAATGACACCAAATAGTCAAGTATAATGTTTTTTTGTGGCTTTTTATTAATTCTTGCAGTTAAAAATAGATTTAGGGTGCCGAAAAGAAAAACAGGTTCTCTATGGTAGATATCCAACCGTGGGGGGGAGGGAAGATTAATACAGAAATTATGAAAAAAAGGTTATGGTTTTAAATAGTTTTATTACACAAAAAATAGGCAGTTTTTTAATGGCTATGTTCCCTTTAAATGTTGAAACTCAATAAATGATTTCTATCTTTTGGATATACTCCAAGAAGGAGGAAATCATGAAAAATAAAGACTTTTCACAATTATTGCTTAAAATCACCGAAATGGATCATCGTCAACGAAGTAGCTTGCTGAATGCCCTTACATATCTCTCCGATGATAGTCAGGTTGTCGAATGTATTGAATCACATTTTGACGCAGACGGCAAATGTCCCTTCTGTAATTCAGTGCTGACGCATAAATAATAAAAGGTCGGCCGAAGTTGTTCCGCCCACTCCTTTTTGGGAAAATTCCGCCTTTCCTTCTTTCAGAAGGCATCGGAAAGGTAGTTCTTCCTACACAAACCATGGCCTGTACCGAAGATTTTCATTCCGTCCGGGCATAGTTCTCCCCCATTCCAGGCTTGAAACTGTTTCGATTAC
>NZ_KB893101.1 GCF_000373985.1 Desulfobacter curvatus DSM 3379 | reverse complement strand
CGAAAATGTCTTTACCGTCTCGCGAATCTGTTCAAGTTCTGCGTTTTTAATCTGCCGACCACACTGGCTTATCACAGCGTTTTCTCCTCAAATGTAACGTTTCGATTGGTGGGTGAACTCACACACATCCACGTTACATTATCAAAAGACCTGCAGAGTGTCTATTATAATTTTGCGACAAAATAATTTTAGATGTCGCTCCGCCCCCCTGATATCATTGATAATAAATTTTGATGCGTCAGCGCTGTTCCATACTGGTGCATTACGTCAGGTGGGCAGCAGTTTAAAGACGGACTCTTTGAAATCATCGTCACTAAACGGTTTGTGAAGGATTCTATTGATGCCGGTTTTTTTCAAAAGGGACGCGTTGACATTCACCTCTCCTTCTTGTTCTCCTATAAAATCGCTTTGGGTGGTGATCATCAGAATCGGCAGATCTGTCCGGGTGAATTTGCGCCTTATTTCCATAGTAAGTTCCAAACCACTGATGTTGGGCATGTTCAAATCCGTAATGACGAGGTTTGTTTTCCCGGACAGTATCCGTTTCACCGCTTCTTCCGGGCGGTGATAGATTTCACAGGTAAGTCCTAGAACAGACAACTTGTTCTGGTAGAGTTTGAGCATCATTTTTGAATCATCCACCACAACAATTTTCATTGAAGACGACGTTTCTGCCTTATTCTTTCCGGTGATTTTGGCTGCAATTTCTTTGGCAAACTTAATTTGGCCAATAGCAGCCATATTTTTTAAGAAGGCTTTGCGGGTAGCAGGAGATGCCTTTTCGGCAATATGTGTACCTGCAAGTTCCCTGAAGGATTCTTCACCCATTAGAAAATTGAAAATATTGGTTGCATCCGTATCTATGAGTGCACTTACTGTTGACACTGCTTCGGGGGATTTGTCCCGAACAATATTTTTCAGTCCGGCCACTAATGGTTTTGACAGGTTTTTATCAATGGCCCGGGCAGCACTCATGCGCACGGATTCTTCCGGATCCTGGAGACCCTGGACCAGACAGATGGCTGTGCGGGGCGAAGGGATACGTTCCATGGCTTCGTAGGCGGCCTGGCGGATGTTGGCATCCTTGGGTTGGGTATTGATAATGTCAATGATGGCGGGAATGGCAGCCTGATCCTCTATGTACCCAAGGGTGGTGATCAGGTGCACCATATAGTCGGCTTCTGCATTCTGGAATGCCTTGGTCAGAAGCGGTGTGGCCTTTTTGCCCATGTTGATAAGTTCATCAATGGCCGTGTCCCTGATAATGGTCACAGGAGACGATAAAAGAAGGGTTATTTTTTCCAGATCGTAAAGATCCTGCTTCTCTGTCAGGGCCTGGACAACCAGTTTGTTTATGATTTCATTTTCGCATAAAAAGCTTATCAGGGTATCTGCTGCCTGGGGATTGGACAATGCACCAATAGCGAAAATAGCCGCTTTGATGATGTCGGGGTCTGGATGCGTAGTAAACGAAGAAAAAATTTCAATATGTTCGGGTTTGCGGAATACTGCCAGGGAATTCATGGCCGGGATAACTAGTTCCGGGTCTGTTTCGCTCTGCACAACCTGGATCAGAACCGGGATGGTGTCTTCGAGAAACAGATCGCCGGCTGCCCGAATAAACTGAATCCGGGTTTTTTTTTCGTTGTTGGCAATATATTCTGTTACCAGATTGGTATTACCGTATGCTTTGTCCAGAATTAATTCATACAGGCTCTCCTGGACCTCAGTGTTGGAAATTTCTATTTTGGTGAGGTATTCAAGCAGCGGAAAAACCACGTTTTCAGGGCCTTTTGCCAATTCTGCAAGAGCCATTTTCTGCACCTTGACATCAACGTTGGCGTCCGATGCAAATTGAAGCAGGGCTTTGGCTTTAACCGTATCTTTTTCGTTGAGACAGAAGATTAGTTCATTGATAAAATCTTGTGCGTTAATACCACCCATAACTTTACTCCGCTAACTTTTAAACTGGTAAAATACCGAGTTTAAATACCTGAAAGATGCAAAAAGGTCCGTATCATTTACCAGGGATTCTGTGGAACCGATCAAAAGGTACCCGTCAGGTTCCATGACCTTTGAAATATTTGAATAAATTTTTCGGCGGTCCTCTGTGGTAAAATAGATCATTACATTCCGGCAGAGGACAATATCATATTTTCCAATACCGATGAACGGTTTCATCAGGTTCATTTTTTTAAATTGAACCATGGCGCGAAGCTCGTCTTTAACCTTATATTTATCTTCCCTGGGCTCAAAGAATCTGTTGAGCCGGGCAGGCTCAAGTCCGCGGGCTACTTCAAATTTGTTGTAAACGCCGTAACTGGCCTTGGCAATGGCTGCATCAGAGATATCCGTACCAAACAGTTTGATGTTGTATTTGTTAAGTGTTACGCCCATTTCGATCATGGTCATGGCAAGACTGTATATTTCCTGTCCCGTAGAATTGGCCGCGCTCCATATTTTTATGCTGGGTTTGCCGAAACTTTTTTTCGAACGTTTATCAATCAGGTCCGGCAGTATTTTATGCTGGAGAAGTTTAAACGGCGATTTGTCCCTGAAAAAATAGGTTTCATTGGTGGAAATGGCATCAATAATTTCGCCTTCCAGCTTTTTGTCAAAACCGAGTTTAGATTTTTTCATCAACTCCGAAAATGAATTGCACTGGTGTTTGGAAAGCAGCGGATTGAGTCTGGTTTCCAGAAGGTATTCTTTCCCCACATCCAGAGCAATCCCTGATATATCCAGGATATACTTGGCAAATGCTTTAAATTCTTCGGGCGTTACTTTAATTTTGCTCATGAGTATCGTGTCGGTACCGGCTAAGTTTCTAGTTAAATGGTCTTTACGATTTCATCTGCGATTTTTTCCAATGGTGCGATGACATCGACTATCCCGGATTCAGTAGGTTCTTTGGGCATGCCGTAAACGGTGCATGTTTTTTCATCCTGGGCAATAATGAAACTACCGTTGTTTTTCATCTGAACGAGCCCTTTTGATCCGTCAGAGCCCATACCGGTCATGATGACGCCCGTGGCTCTTCCAACATAGTGCTGAGCAATGGAGCGAAACAGATAATCTACCGAGGGTTTGCACGAATTTTCCGGTGGATCATCCGTAATTTTTATTTTTCGGGTCAAACCGTCTGCACCTGCAACAATTTTCATCTGTTTCCCCCCGGGCGCAATGAATACTTTTCCTGGTTCAATAGTCTCTCCATCCCTGGCCTCTTTAACTTCAACGGCTGATTTTTTATTCAGACTATTGGCAAGGGATGCCGTAAATACAGGCGGCATATGCTGTACAATGAGAACCGGTACCTTGAGATCCTTGGGGAGCATGGGTATCATTTTGGTCAACGCATTTGGACCTCCGGTAGATATACCGATACCTATAATTTCGGATTTGGACCTAATACCGGCTGGCCTGGACTGTGCCGGTCTTACGGCCGCTTTTGATTCCGCAGCTCTTGCCGTAACCTGCACTGCAGATTTGGGCCTGACCGGCGGATCAATTATTCCGAATTTATGGCGTTTAACATGCTTTACAATCGGCTCAAGGGTTGTTTTGACTTTGAGCATGTTTTCTGCCATCTTGCCCTCTTCAGGCTTTGGCAGAACGTCAAAAGCCCCAAGTTCCATCGCCCGCAGGGTCAACTCCCCTCCCTGGCGGGTCAAAGTAGAGACCATGATCACCAAAGGCGGGTTGTCCATATGCTGAAGTTCCTGAAGGAGTTCAATGCCGTTCATTTCCGGCATTTCAATATCCAGGGTCATCAGGTCCGGTTTAAGGGTTTTAATTTTAGAAAGGGCAATTTTTCCGTTGTTGGCAGTACCTACCACCTCAATGCCCGGCATCTGCTTGAGTGCGTCTCCAACAATTTTTCGATAAACAATTGTATCATCAACAACAAGGGCTTTGATGGTGTTCATTATTCTTTGAGCACCTCATCAATATCAAGAATGCCGATCAACTGATTTTTTGTCTTTAAAACACCCTGGAAATATTTACCTTTGACGCCGCCAATATTTGAAGGTGCAGACTCTATATTTTCTTTCTGGGTGATGACTACATCGGAAATGGCATCCACCAGAAGACCGATATGCTCATCTTCAGAATTGACAATGATGTTGCGGTTGTCTTTGCTTGGGGCCACCGGGGACAGACCTAATTTTTTGCCCAGGTCAATGATGGTCACAATTCTGCCCCGAAGATTCAATATGCCTTTGACATATTCAGCTGACTGGGGCACCTGTGTAATTTCAAAATGCTTATTGATTTCTTGAATATTTAATATGTCAATTCCACAAACTGCGCCACCAACATAGAATGTGGAAAATTCTATGTCATTGGATGTGGTTTCTTTAGACTCTTTTTTCATGTATCTCTCCTTAACGGGTATCTGCTTTGTGGATGTTTTACAAATTCACATATTGTCTGATAACAGCCATAAGTCTTTCCCTGTCAAGTTTTATCTCATATTCGTCAATACCCACGGATCTTCCTTTTTCAATATGCGCTTCACTGGCAAGCGATGTCAGAGCAATAACCCCAAGATGTGAATATTTGGGGTCACTTTTAATCCGTTTGGTGAATTCAAATCCGTCCATATTGGGCATTTCCAGGTCCGTTACTACCAAGTCAATCTCTTCAGCACGATCTTTTAGCAGTTCCCAAGCGATCAGTCCGTCTTCCGCTTCAATGACCTTGAAGCCGTCCTCTATCATGAACTGTTTGACCTGGTTTCTGAAAAAGGCTGAATCTTCGGCAAACAGGATGATTTTTTCACCGTCCTCAGCCATGGTTGCTGCGGCCTTGGCCTCGGCTTCAAACCAGTCCGGGTTCAACGTTTTAACCAGCTCAAAAATATCCACCAGTAACGTGGTGTGGTTGTTTATAATCATGGAGCCGCTGACGGCAGGTTGCTTCAGGGTCGAGTCGTCAATGTTGAGCACAACTTCCTGGGCATCCACCGGCGGAGTAACCATAAGCCCTAATTCCCGGTCTTTAACTTTGAAAACAATAACTTCCTGCTGCTCCCTTTCCGGCAGCTGTTCGACGTTTGCCACCTGGGACAGTTCATACAGGGGCAGGGAACCGCCTCTGTACTGAACAACCTTGCGATCGCCAACCTGTTCAATGTCAGATGTTTTGATACGTTCAATTCGTTCCACAATGTTTAACGGCGCAGCAAAATATTCTTTTTCATTATTTTTGAAGGTCAGTAATGCAACCTTATCCGCTCTGGCCGCCTCTTCTTCCTCTGCGGCCTTGGCCGCATTCTGGCTGGCTTCGGCAACGGCGGAAAGTTCGGCCATTTGGGCAAGATTTGAAATATCGAGGATTAAAGCAACTTTACCGTCACCCATAATCGTGGCCCCGGCATAAGCAGTGCATTTTTTTAAATGTCTGCCCACTGGTTTCACAACAATTTCCTCGGAATCATGTAGCTGGTCTACAACAAGGCCATATTTGAATGCCCCGGCAGATACAACCGCGATATTGATCGCAGATGCGGCATGATAACGGCGGTCGCTTTCCGCTCTTTTAATTTCCTTTTCAGTTTTATTTTCAGAATCAGAACCCTCTTCGGGCAGGAGAACCTTTGACCTGCGGTCAGAAAGGCTGGTTCTGCGGTCTTCGTGTTCTTCTCCGGTTTCAGGATCAACGAAAGTGCGGTGTATGCCGAGCATGTCCGCCAGGTTCAAAAGGGGAAGAAGCTCTCCTCTGAGCCGGACGACATCAGCATCTCCGACTTTCTCAATTTTTTCTTTGATCTGGCTTGCCGGAATCCTAAGCAGTTCGTTGAGGTTGACTTGGGGAACTGCATATCGCTCGTTGCCGACGGAGGTGATCTGGCTGGGAATAATCGCCAGAGTTAAAGGCAGCTTGATCTGAATATCCGTTCCCTGTCCGGGTGTTGAATCAAGTTCTATGATTCCGCCTAAAGCTTCAATGTTTGTGACCACCACATCCATGCCCACGCCCCGGCCGGATACATCCGTAACTTCCTTAGCAGTTGAAAATCCCGGTAGAAAAATCAGTTCTGTTTTTTGTTTGTCCGACATTTCCTCAACCCTTGATTCGGAGATCAGGCCCTTTTCAATGGCAGATGAGGCTATTTTGGCAGGATCTAATCCCCGGCCGTCATCGGAAATTACAATGTTCACCTGACCTGCATCGTGGAATGCCTTTAAGATAATTTTCCCCGTCCCATCTTTGCCCATCTGCTCCCTTTCCATGGGCGTTTCAATACCGTGGTCAACGGAGTTTCTTACAAGGTGGGTCAACGGGTCGTTGATGGATTCCAGGATGGTTTTATCCAGCTCAACATCTTTGCCTTCGATTTCCAGATCTATGGATTTTCCCAATTGGTGGGACAGATCTCGAACCACCCGGGTATATTTGTTCAGGATATTGGCAATGGGCTGCATCCGTGTGCGCATGATCGCCTCCTGTAGTTCTGATGTGATCATGTCAATTCGTTGGCTGGACAGCTCTGTCGCCTTTACGTTAGACGAATTGACCCCTTGGAGAAGTTGGTTTCTGCTAAGTACAAGTTCTCCGGCAAGGTTCATCAATGTGTCAAGGAGCCCGACATTTACACGCAAAGAATTCTGGGGTTTTCCTCCAATGCCCAACTCTTTTTCCTGGGATTTGGCCACAGGTGCCTCCTGGACCGCCGGGTTGTTCTGCTGTTTTGCAACTGCCGGTGCCGGTGTGGCGACAGCAGCGGGCTGGGCCACCACCTCAGGCTGGGGCGCTGCCTTTACTGTTTCAATTGCTTGGGGCAGAGGCGGCGGGATTTCTCCGGTGCTGTCTTTTGCGAAGTTGATCATATCGTCTGTAATGATATGGATGCGCCGATTTGAGATGCCAAATAGTGTCTCGGCCATATCATGCTCAATAATAGAGGCGAATAGTATCTGGAAGGGAATTGTTTCGGGCATGCCGGCGTCACTGAGTGTGCCGACGCCGGCGATATCAATCCTGGCCTCGATGATCGTACCGGTTTTAGACAGATTGTTTAAAAGCTCCATGGGGTTTTTAGATTGCTGTTGAATATCGCTGATCAGATCATATTCAACGAGGAACAGATTTTTGCCTTCCGTTTTGCAGGTTTCAATCCCCTTGAGCGACACCTGCTGGAAGTTTCTGCCGTCCTGGAGTACAATATCTGCAAACGTTTCAGGAAGGCCCACTTCCAGGACTTCTTGTTGTTCTGCGTTTTGGGCGGGCTCCGGTGTCGATGCGCTGGTTATATTTTCCAAGGCCTGGATATGGGCGGAAACATCGACATCATTGCTGGTTTGAATGTTGTTCAACAGATTTTCAAGTTCGTCAAACCCTTTGAGCAATATGCTGATTTTTTCAGAGTCAGGGATCAGTTCTCTGTTTCTGATCATTCCTAGTACATTCTCAAGATTATGTGCAAGATTTTTAATGGTTGTCAATCCCATAAATCCCGCACCGCCTTTGACGGAATGGGCCGCTCTGAAAACGTTGTTTACCAGATCAAGATCAATGTTTGCGCCACCCTCTTCAATCGTCAATAAATCACTTTCAATATCTGCCAAGTGATCCAGCGATTCTTCGATATACATTTGTAGGGTTTCGTCGTCTTCAAACATATTAAAAACTCCTGAAAGAATGTCATAGAAATGATTTAAAGTCGTGATACAAAGATAATCTACAGAAGATATAATGTAAAGTCAAATTAAAGATGTCGCCGGGTTTTTATATAAAAGCTTGAATAACTTATTGAATTACTTTCATGTTTTGTTGTGGGGTGAGCCTGGGTGTTGATAGGCCAGGTCGGCCATGTCCGTTATTTATTATTATATTTTGCGAACAATATCGTTCTGACAGATGTCCAGGGGTATGCCGATCATCAGGCTTGTATTGGGTTTCGCATTCTCCACGGGTTCGCCTTTCTCATTGGTCAGCGACAATACCTTGGTTTGCCGTGCAGGGCCCTGGGGGCTGAGGATTTCTATTTCATCACCAGGTATCAGCTTGTTTCTGATATCAATTAAATATAAATGGTTTCCACGGTTTTCAATGATTTTGCCTATAAAACTATGAATTTTGCCTTTGTGCATGTTGCCGGGATTCAAGGTGTTTTTTGATTCGCCATCCGGATGGCCAAAATAGAACCCGGTGCAGTAGGCCCGGTGATATATCCGGTATAGTTCTGAATGCCATTCAGGGAGGACGGAATAAGAATCCGGTTCTGCGATATATGCGTCAATGGCATTACGATATGTTTTAACCACAGAACTCAGATAATTTATTCCTTTCATCCTGCCTTCTATTTTAAGAGAGGAAATTCCGGCATGGATTAATTCGGGGATGTGGTCTATGAGGCACATATCCTTGGAGTTAAAGATATATGTGCCGCGGCTGTCTTCCTGGACAGGATAATATTCATTGGGCCGAAGCTCTTCCATAACGGCGTAATTCCAGCGGCAGGGATGGCTGCACAGTCCTCTGTTGCTGTCCCGGCCACTTAAAAAACTGCTCAAAAGGCACCTGCCGGAGTAGGACATGCACATGGCGCCGTGAACAAAGGTCTCTGTCTGGATTTTGGCGCGCGATGTAATGGTTTTTATCTCTTCAATGGATAATTCCCTTGCCAGATTTATCCGTTTAACGCCCTGCTGTTCCCAGAAACGAACGGCATTGAAATTCGTGGTGTTAGCCTGGGTGCTTAAGTGGATATCAATATGGGGGATAATTTCTTTGGCTTTTAGAATAATGCCTGGGTCTGAAATGATAATGGCATGGGGGGAGATATTCCCTATCCTTTCCAGAAAGGTTTGGATGCTGTCCTGCTCATGGTTGCGGGAGTAAATGTTGCAGGTAAGATATACTTTGACCTGGTGCTTTTCGGCAAATTTTATCGCATCTTCAAGTTCGCCGTCCGTAAAATTGCCTGAAAAATTTCTCAGACTGAAATCCTTGCCGCCCAGATACACCGCATCGGCCCCGTAATGGACTGCAATTTCAAGTTTTTCAAAGTTGCCGGCCGGTGCAAGCAATTCAGGTTTTTTTAAAACGTTTGGCATTATATCCCAGTTGCGGCAAAGATGCCAACACAGCCAAGGTCCGTTAAGATTAAGGTCCGTTAAAATAATGGTGCCCCCGGCAGGAATCGAACCTGCGCTCAAGGATTAGGAATCCTATGCTCTATCCACTGAGCTACGGGGGCACGTGTCTATCAATTCGGGCTATAAGTATCATAAATTGGCCTTTTAGACAATACTCAAGCTTCCAAATCAATGGGACATCTGGATATATTCCAAAATTATTATGAAAGCAAGTGATAAATTGATCCGGAGACGACAATAACAATGCCTCCCTGAATTGACTGTAGCCGCAGGCATGGATGCGCTTTACCATTCCTTTGAAGGGTATGTATCAAGCGCGGCGTCTCACTTGGCGGAAATGGCGGCTCTCTCCTTACTCCACAAGCAGGTTTTGGCCGGGATAAATTTTGCTTCTTTTACTCAAGTGATTTAACGACAGTAGACGGTCAAGACTCATATTGTGTCTTCTTGCAATGCCCACAGGACTGTCTCCGGATTTTACTTTGTATTTTGAGAATTTTTCACTGTTCCCTTTATCGCCGGAGACAATTGTCAAGCGCTGACCAATGCTTAGCCTGGTTCCTGATAATTTGTTGAGCGCTTTAATTCGCTTAGTGGTCGTAGAAAATTTTTTGGCAATCAGCCATAGGTTGTCGCCTCTGCGCACAGTATAAGTTATTTCTTTCGATTTGTTGTAGGCGCTTGAGGCTGTGGCTGTCTTTGCGCTGGCCTTGCCTGATCCTGGAATTTTCAATACCTTGCCAATAGCAATGCAGCTTTTTTTTGAAATTTTATTGCACCTGGCAATGGCATTTACGGAGGTTCTAAATTTACCGGCTATGCCTGATAAGGTATCTCCCTTTCGCACGCGGTAATAAGTATACTGGGGGGGCTGGCGGTAAGTTGTTTTAATGGCATCTATTCTGGCCATAAACTGCGCTGCATGATCCACCGGGACCTTAATTGTATAGGCTTCAGGAGGCAGAACTTCATGACGCAGCTCCGGATTAAGCGAAACGAGCGTGTCTGTATCTACATTGATTGCTTTTGCAATTTCACTTAAACGGACCTGTTTTTTTACGTCAAAGGGTTTATATTCAAGCGGCTCCAGGGGCTTGTCTATAACAATATTATATTTTTCCAGGTTTTTGACAATATGAACCGTGGCCAGAAATCTTGGTACATACCTCGCTGTTTCCCTGGGGAGGTTCTGATATAGATCCCAGAAATTATCCAGGTAATTGAGTTTTTGTCTGCGAATTGTTTTGAGTACACGGTATTCACCACAATTGTAAGCTGCTATGGCAGTGGTCCAGTCCCCGAACAGATTGTGCAGTTCCTTGAGATAATCAATGGCGGCCCGGGTGGCTTTTTCAGGATCCATGCGTTCATCTATATAATGATTGCGGCTTAACCCAAATTTATTGCCGGTTGACGGTATGAACTGCCACAGGCCAAGCGCCCTTGCAGGAGATAACGCCCTAGCATTAAATCCGCTTTCAATTAGAGGAAGCCAGGAAATCTCTTCGGGTAATCCGGATTTTTTAAGCTCCTGAACAATAAACGGACGGTAACGGCAGGAGCGGTTAAGTGACCGGGTAAAAAATTTACGTTCGGGGCCGGTCAAGCGTTTAATTTCAGCATTAACATGATCGTTCAAAGTGATTGGGATGGCGTCATGATGACCGGTTACAACAATCTGGCGGGAGGCATAAATTTCGAGAATACGTTTGGAAATAAGATAACGAATATCCTCTTTTTGTTGATCCACCTCGGAATTGTCAGCCGTATCAATTTCGAGCATCAGGGCATAGGCTTCATCAAGGCTTGATAACGCGTCTTCAAGGTTACCTTCTTCCCAGTAGCTTTGTGCCACACCGCAAAGTTCAAGGGCTTGGTCTATTTTTCCTTGATCAGAACCCGGGTTTTTGTCCCGGTTTTTTGTTTCGGGCTGAAGAATACATTGGCCCTGGGGATCAGGCGCCTTAATCGTCTGATCTGTTAATGGTCTATTGGCCGACAAATGGGATTGCCGGCAGCCGGTAATCAGAAATAAGGCAAAAATAAATGCGGCCAGTTTGCGAGTATCCACGTTGTCTCCTTACCACTAACTGTTCTCTAATTAAGAAAGAAAGTCTATATAACTAAACACAGATCTTTCAGCTTTAGTTGTTGAGCCACGGTGAAAAACCAGGTCAGTCCGCGGCTGCTACTATATGAAAATTTTAAAAAATTAATTTGCTAAATTACTAAATAATTATCATGGTTAGTTGTGAATAGAACCTTATGTATCGATAGACCAAGTCAGCGTATAGCTGTTATTGGAACATTTAGTCTGTGTAATGAAGATCGCGTGGAATGTCAATGAAAAAATATCGTGGAACGGTTGTTTTTATTGAGGTTCAATAATGTTTTTATAAATTTTAGAGACAGTTGTATCGCGCAAAAGTTATAATTTTCCATTTTTTAAGTGCTTGTTTTTTTATGTCGGAAAAAAAATATGTTTTTTATGAAAAAGTGCTTGCCATATCAAAAATGTTCTGCTATCTTTACCCGGTCTTTTTGCTACGGAAGTTGTGTAGCTTAAAGTAAGCCGATATAGCTCAGTTGGTAGAGCATCTCACTTGTAATGAGAATGTCCTCCGTTCGATTCGGGGTATCGGCTCCAGAATAGCTTAGGTGGGGTTCCCGAGTGGTCAAAGGGATCAGACTGTAAATCTGACGGCTCAGCCTTCGGAGGTTCAAATCCTCCCCCCACCACCAAAGCAAGTGTAGGAGATCTGCATATTGGATTGTTGGGACTACATGGTCGGTTTGGTTGATTGACTTAATTTGGTCTTATCATAAGCGGGAGTAGCTCAGTTGGTAGAGCTTCAGCCTTCCAAGCTGAATGTCGCGAGTTCGAGCCTCGTCTCCCGCTCCATTCGTAGTCTCCTGTATGCTGGCTTAGATTGTATAGTGCTTCAAGCCCATGTAGCTCAGTCGGTAGAGCGCTTCCTTGGTAAGGAAGAGGTTCACCAGTTCGATTCTGGTCATGGGCTCCAAGTTGTGCTATAAAGATTTAAGCCGGTATTAATGAGAAGTCATTTGTCGGTATAAATAGCTGGCGATGTAAGCAATATTAAAAATAAACGTCAAGGGGTTAAAAGTGGACAGAGTGCTCATTGCTCTTGCCTGTACTGAATGCAAGAGAAAAAATTATACAACGACCAAAAATAAACGCAAAACTCCGGACAAGATTGAATTTAAAAAATATTGCAAATTCTGTAATAAACATCTCGTCCACAAAGAAACAAAAATAAAATAGTTTACCATGCAGGTCAGTAGCTCCAATTGGCAGAGCTCCGGACTCCAAATCCGGCTGTTGGGGGTTCGACTCCCTCCTGACCTGCCACTTTTTTATAGCCTCCTGGCCGATATTTAATGTCGGCCAGGGGGTAAATTATCGGTGGGATATGTCGAGATTACAGAAAAAAAAGCCTCAAAGCGAAAAACGAAAACGGGTTGCCGAAACTGATAGTGGGTCTGGTGCCGCTGTGAAATCGACTGTTGCGGGTAAGCCGCTGCAATCATCACCTGTTTCTAAATCTGAAAAATCGGTAGCGCAGCCTGGGGTTGGTAATAATTTTTTTACAAGGACAACAGAGTTCTTTCGGGAAGTAAAAGTCGAGTTGAAAAAAGTTGTCTGGCCGACCCGGAAACAAACGACCGGAACTACAGTCGTGGTCATTGTTTTTGTATTCATTGTTGCTGTTTTTCTGGGGATTTTTGATTACAGTCTGTCCAAGCTAGTTCAGGTTGTCCTTACTTGAGGCTAAGGGAAATAAAATGTCTTTAAAATGGTATGTCGTCCACGTTTATTCCGGTCATGAGCAAAAGGTGAAGCTTGCCCTGGAAGAAAAAATCCAGGGATCGAAACATCCGGAAAAATTCGGAGACATTCTGATTCCGTCCGAAAATGTTGTTGAGCTGGTGGATGGGAAAAAAAGGCAGTCTTCTCGAAAGTTTTATCCTGGATACATTCTTGTGCGCATGCATTTGGATAATGAGACGTGGCATATTGTAAGTTCCACTGCTAAGGTTACCGGTTTTCTTGGTGGGAAAAATAAACCTGCTCCCATAACCGACAGGGAAGCCCAAAGCATTATTGAAAAGATGGAGCAGGGTAAGGAGAAGCCCCAGCCCAAATATTATTTTGAACCGGGCGATGATGTGCGGGTCGTTGATGGGCCTTTTTCCAATTTCAACGGAACCATTGAAGAGGTGTCTCCAGATAAGGAAAAGGTGAAAGTGCTGGTCAGCATTTTCGGGCGAGCTACTCCAGTCGAATTGAATTTTATACAGGTAACCAAGATTTAGTCGGGTTGTAAATAAAGAGTTTCAGGAGTAATAAAATGGCAAAAAAAGTAATGACACAAATTAAGCTTCAAGTTGAAGCCGGTAAGGCAAATCCGTCCCCACCCATTGGTCCGGCTCTGGGGCAACACGGTGTCAACATCATGGACTTCTGTAAAGCGTTTAACGCTAAAACAGCTAATGATGCAGGGCAGATTATTCCAGTTGTTATCACTGTGTATCAGGATAGGTCTTTCAGTTTCATAACCAAGACCCCGCCTGCTTCAAGACTGCTTTTGGCTGCCGCCAAGCTTTCTAAGGGGTCTGGAGAACCGAATCGTGATAAGGTCGGCAAGGTGACAAGAGATCAGGTCGTTGCGATCGCAGAAACCAAAAAACCGGATTTGAACGCCTCGGATATTGATGCTGCCGTGAGAATTATTGAAGGCACAGCCAGAAGTATGGGAATAGAAGTCGTTTAACTTTCAAGTATAAGAGTGATTAAAATGCCTAAGCGGAGTAAAAAACATAACGAAGCACTGAGCAAAGTGGACAGAATGGTTCAGTATGGACCCAAAGATGCCCTGGAAATTGCTGTATCTTCCAGTTATGCAAAATTTGACGAAACGGTTGATGTCGCCGTAAGGCTGGGGGTAGACCCGCGGCATGCAGACCAGATGGTTCGTGGAACCGTTGTTCTGCCCAATGGACTGGGTAAAGAAGTGAAAGTCCTGGTATTTGCCAAAGGGGAAAAAGAACAAGAAGCCCTTGATGCAGGTGCAGACTTCATTGCCACAGACGAGATCGTTGAAAAAATCAAAGACGGTTGGTTCGGTTTTGATAAAGCGATTGCTACGCCGGATATGATGGGTACGGTCGGTAAGCTTGGACGCGTTCTTGGCCCCAGAGGGCTTATGCCCAATGCAAAAACCGGTACCGTAACCTTCGAACTTGCTAAAGCCATCAACGAAGTAAAAGCTGGTAAAATCGACTTTAGGGTTGAAAAAGCCGGTATTGTTCATGTTCCTGTTGGTAAAATATCCTTTGGCGCTGAAAAATTGTTGGAAAATATAACTGTCTTTCTCGATAAAATTGTTTCTCTCAAACCTGCAGCGAGCAAAGGAACCTATCTGAAATCCATCAGCGTATCCTCAACGATGGGGCCTGGTATTAAAGTGGACCCTTTGTTGATCAAATAAGAAATAATGAGCGTGTTTCGTTATAATTAAACGAAACACGTTTTAAACCTGTCCTAGACAGTAGGTGCATAGTATATGCATAATCGGATTTGCCGGCCTGCCGAGACAGAAAATGAATTTTGTTTTGGTTTCGTTGGCACCTTCGACACTAATTTATTTATGGAAGGAGGTGTAAAAAAATGCTGAATATTTCCCAGAAAAAAGAACTGGTAGAAAAACTTGCAAAGGATCTCGGCGATGCAGAGATTTCTTTTCTGGTTGACTACAAGGGACTGACTGTGTCCCAGGTGACTGAACTTCGTGCAAAACTACGGGAAGCTGGCGCTCAAATGGCAGTCGTAAAAAATACCTTGATGAGATTGGCCGCTAAAGGAACCGGCTCGGAGGTATTGATTGATCTTTTTAAAGGACCGAATGCGATTATCCTTTCCAAGGATGATCCTGTGGCACCTGCCAAGGTCTTATCAGAATTTCTGAAAACCAATGAGAAAATGCAGCTCAAGGGAGCGTCCCTTGACGGAAAATTTTTAAGCGAAGAAGATGTCAAGCAGCTTGCCAAGATGCCATCTAAAGAAGAGTTGTTGGCTAAGCTGGTATGTACACTTAATGCCGTTCCCACGAATCTTGTCAACGTGCTGGCCGGTGTTCCAAGATCTTTTCTCAATGTGCTTAATGCTGTTAAAGATCAAAAAGACGCAGCGTAACTTAAAATAAACCAAAACTTTAAATTTATAAGTACGATTCAGGTATTCGTATTTCAGGAGATTAAAATGGCTGATATTACAAAAGATGATGTAATTGAATTTATTTCAAATATGAGTGTTCTGGAGCTTTCCGAACTGATTAAGGAACTTGAAGACAAATTTGGTGTATCCGCAGCTGCACCTGTTGCCTTTGCTGCAGGCGCCATGCCTGCAGGTGGTGATGCCGGGGGTGCTGCAGCAGAAGAAAAGACAGAATTTGACGTTATCCTTGAAGCTGCCGGTGACAAGAAAATTAATGTAATCAAGGAAGTTCGTGCGATCACCGGTCTTGGGCTGAAAGAAGCCAAGGCACTTGTTGAAGAAGCTCCCAAAGCTGTAAAAGAAGGTATTGCCAAAGACGAGGCAGACAAAATCAAAGAACAGCTCGAGGGTGCCGGTGCTCAGGTGTCTGTAAAGTAGTTTAGCATAGCTGATAAGCACAAGTAGTTTGTGCATAAACTATACGCGGGGGCAAGGCCAGTGGGTCGTGTCTCCGCTTTTACAGTTGGAAAAACTCACATCGGGAGATATCATGGCCGGAAGTCTTTTGACGAACAAGCGTGTTAGAAAAGAGTTTGGCGGTAAACGTAAAATAATAGACATCCCGGATCTCATCGGGATGCAAAGAGAATCCTTTGAAGGTTTTCTTCAAAGGGATGTTTCACCCCAGGATAGAGAAGAAAAGGGGTTGCATTCGGTTTTTAAATCCGTATTTCCCATCAAGGATTTTACCGATACGTCTTCCCTTGAATATGTTTCTTATTCCTTTGGGGAGACCAAGCACTCTATGCAGGAGTGTATCAGTCGCGGGATGACCTATGACATCCCGGTCAATATCAGGGTTCGGCTTGTCGTCTATGACCATGACAAAGATACCGGTGTGTCAACTATCCGTGATATAAAAGAACAGGAAATCTATTTTGGTACCATTCCTTTGATGACACCAAGGGGAACCTTTATCATCAACGGTACTGAACGTGCAGTTGTCTCCCAGCTTCACCGGTCGTCAGGTGTATTCTTTGATCATGACAAAGGAAAAAATTATTCTTCGGGTAAGATTATCTATAATGCCCGGATCATTCCGGTGCGTGGTTCCTGGATTGATATGGAAATTGACGCCAAGGATATTGTCTATATCCGTATTGACCGCCGACGTAAATTTCCTGTTTCCATTCTTTTTAAAGCATTTGGTTACACCGGGGAGGATATTCTTGATTTTTTTTACACCAAAGAAAAAATTGTACGTAAAAACGGTTCTTATTTCAGAGAATTCATTCCTGAAAATTTGGTCCGCCAACGGGCTGGTTATGATATAAAATCTCCTGAAACCGGCGATGTCGTGGTCAAGGCCGGGCGGATTTTTACCAAACGCGCCTTAAAACAACTTGCCGATGAAAAGTTAGACTTTATCCCCATTTCTGAAGATGAACTCATTGGTAAAGCGTTTGCTGGCAATTTTTTTCTGGCAAGCGATGATCCGGCTCCTTTGTTTAAAGCCGGAGATGCCATTGCAGAGGATACGTTTGAATTGCTTGAGGAAAAGGATATTGATACCTTTGAAATTCTTTATGTAGATCCCCGCAGTTCAGATTGCATGCGTAAGACCCTGATTTCAGACAAGATTGAAACCAAGGAAGAAGCCTTAATGGATATTTATCGCAGGCTTCGCCCCGGCAATCCCGCCACCATTGAGGTGGCCCAGGATTTTATTGACCATCTGTTTTTTCGCCAGGCATATTACGACTTGTCCAAGGTGGGCCGTCTTAAAATGAACCATCGCCTTGGGGTAAATACTAAAATTGATGTGAAAACCCTGAGAAAAGAGGATGTTCTGCTTACCGCAGCCACCTTGATTGAACTCAAAGACACCCAGGGTCAGGTGGACGATATCGACCACCTGGGAAACCGGCGGGTCAGAGCGGTGGGGGAACTGTTGGAAAACCACTACCGCATCGGTCTTGTCCGCATGGAGCGGGCGATCAAGGAAAAGATGAGCATGCAGGAAGTGGATGCCATGATGCCCCACGATCTTATCAATCCCAAGCCCGTGTCTGCGGTTGTACGTGAATTTTTCGGTACGTCACAGTTGTCCCAGTTCATGGACCAGACCAATCCTTTATCGGAAACCACCCATAAGCGGCGTCTTTCTGCTTTGGGACCTGGCGGGTTGACCCGGGAGCGTGCAGGTTTTGAAGTGCGTGACGTTCATCCCTCTCATTATGGCCGTATCTGCCCTATTGAGACCCCTGAAGGGCCTAACATCGGTTTGATTGTTTCTCTATGCACCTATGCACGGGTAAATGATTTTGGGTTTATTGAAACCCCCTTCAGAATAGTAAACGAAGGAAATGCCAGCAAAACAATTCAGCATTTAAGTGCATTTGAAGAAAAGGAACACCCCATTGCCCAGGCCAATGCCGTTCTAGATGCTGACGGAAATTTTGTCAATTCTACCGTATCTGCACGGGTTGCAGGGGAATTTGAGATGGTGGCCCCTGAAGAAATAAAGTTTATGGACGTGTCGCCAAATCAGTTGGTATCCGTATCCGCATCACTGATCCCTTTTCTCGAAAACGATGACGCCAACAGGGCACTCATGGGCTCCAACATGCAGCGCCAGGCCGTGCCGTTGATTCGCAGTGAGGCGCCTTTGGTGGGTACTGGGATGGAAGCCGTTGTCGCTAGGGATTCCGGGGTTACCATTGTTGCTGAGTGCGACGGGGTTGTGGTTGATGTGGATTCAAAACGTATTGTTGTCAAAAATGACGACAGTGATGATCCAAAGTTTAATAAGGCCGTATCCATTTATAATTGTACTAAGTTTGTCCGATCCAACCAGAATACCTGCTTTAACCATAGACCCATTATGAAAAAAGGCGAGCGGGTTAAAAAAGGGCAGGTCATTGCGGATGGTCCGTCCACGGAACTGGGGGAACTTGCCCTTGGTAAAAACGTGACTGTAGCCTTCATGCCTTGGGATGGGTACAACTATGAGGATTCCATACTGGTCTCCGAGCGCCTGGTTAAGGATGGAGTGTATACCTCTGTTCATGTTGAGGAGTTTGAGGTCCTGGCCAGGGACACCAAGCTTGGAAAGGAAGAGATCACCAGGGACATTCCCAATGTGGGTGAAGATGCCTTGAAGAATCTGGATGACAGCGGCATTATCCGGCTGGGTGCTGAGGTCAAACCCGGTGATATTCTGGTGGGTAAAATTACACCTAAGGGCGAAACCCAGCTCTCTCCTGAAGAAAAGCTGCTGCGTGCCATCTTCGGTGAAAAAGCCGGTGATGTCAAAGATACGTCTCTTTGTGTGCCTCCGGGTGTTCATGGGAAGGTGATTGACGCTAAGGTCTTTTCACGTCGCGGTCTGCCTAAGGATGATAGAACAAGGCAGATCGAAGATGAAGAGATTGAGCGTTTTGAAAAAGACCGTGATGATGAGATAAAAATTATTTCCGATGTCGGCAGGGAAAAAGTTGAATCCGTACTTGACGGCCACGCACTGTTCAATGATCTGGAACGGAACGGAAAGGTTCTGGTCAAGGCCGGAACCAAAGTGGTTCCCGGTATTTTTGAAAAAATACCGGTGTCCGTACTGGTAAATGTTACAGTTGAGGATGCCGTATTGACCGAAAAGGTTCAGGTTATCCTTGAACAGGCCCAGGGGCAGATAAAAAAGGCCCGGGAGCATTTCAACCGCCAGGTCTCCAGGTTTGAAAAGGGGGATGACCTTCCTCCGGGGGTTCTCAAGCTTATTAAAATTTCTGTTGCTATGTTGCGGGTGCTTTCCGTGGGCGATAAAATGGCTGGCCGCCATGGGAACAAGGGTGTTGTTTCAAGGATTCTTCGGGTTGAGGATCTGCCTTATTTTGCAGACGGTCGGCCTGTTGACATGGTGCTTAACCCCTTGGGTGTACCTTCACGTATGAATGTTGGGCAGATTCTTGAAATTCATTTAGGCCGGGCTGCCTATGCCCTGGGCCAGCAGATTGAAGATATGCTTGAGGAAAAACGGCTGGGCGAACTTCGGGACAAGGCCAAACAGATATTCTCCTTGACCCGTAAACAAAAGGAAGGGCTGGTGGACGATGCCATTGTCCGGGACATTGATGCCATGGATGATGAGCAATTCATGGAGTTCGTCTCCCTTTACAAAAACGGGGTGCATACCGCAACACCGGTATTTGACGGTGCTACAGAGGAAGAGATCAAGGAATTGATCAGCATGTCCGGAAGTGACCCCTCGGGCCAGTCCATCCTCTATGACGGGCGTACCGGCAGGCCCTTTGATAAACCGGTTACTGTGGGCACCATGTATATGCTTAAGCTTCACCATCTGGTGGATGACAAGTTGCATGCGCGGTCCATCGGGCCGTACTCCCTTGTTACCCAGCAGCCCCTTGGCGGTAAGGCCCAGTTCGGCGGTCAGCGTCTTGGGGAGATGGAGGTCTGGGCCATGGAGGCCTACGGTGCTGCCCATGCACTACAGGAATTTCTTACGGTGAAATCCGATGACATGACCGGCCGGACCCGTATGTATGAAAAAATTGTTAAAGGCCAGAATGTCCTGGAACCTGGAATGCCTGAATCTTTCAGGGTTCTGATAAAAGAGCTCAATGCTCTGGGGCTGGATATGAATCTTATAGAAGGCAGCAAATAAGGAGAAGACATTGGACAATATATATGATTTCTTCGCAAAACCCAAGGATCCCCAAAGTTACCAGGGCGTTCAGATCAGCCTTGCATCATCGGACCAGATTCGGGAATGGTCCTACGGTGAAATAAAAAAACCCGAGACCATTAACTATAGAACCTTTAAGCCCGAACGTGACGGACTTTTCTGTGCCAAGGTATTTGGACCGACCAAAGATTACGAGTGTAATTGCGGTAAATATAAACGCATGAAGCACCGCGGGGTGGTTTGTGAAAAATGCGGGGTTGAGGTTATTCAGTCCAAAGTCAGACGCGAGCGTATGGCGCATATTGAACTTGCTGCCCCTGTCTCCCACATCTGGTTTTTGAAAAGCCTGCCTTCCAAGATCGGTAATGTCCTGGATATGACGTTGAAGAATCTGGAAAAGGTTCTTTACTTTGACTCATATATTGTTATCGACCCTAAAGACACGGGGTTGAAAAAAATGCAGTTGCTCTCCGATGACCAGTATTACGAGGCCATAGAGACATTCGGTGAGGAAGGCTTTGTCGCAGGACTCGGTGCAGAGGCCATTTTAACCCTGCTCAATGAGATTGATCTTCAAGCAGTTCATGATGAGCTTACCGAAGAGATCGGCCTGACCAAATCCATGGCCAAGCAACAGAAAATGTCCAAGCGCATGAAGGTCATTGACGCCTTTTTGACCTCGGGTATAGAGCCTTCTCGGATGATCTTGACGGCCTGCCCCATTTTGCCTCCGGATCTGCGTCCCCTTGTTCCCCTTGAAGGCGGCCGGTTTGCGACCTCGGATCTCAATGATCTGTATCGCAGGGTGCTTAACCGCAATAACCGTCTTAAACGCTTGGTTGATCTCAATGCACCTGATATTATTGTCCGAAACGAGAAGCGGATGCTTCAGGAAGCTGTGGATGTGCTTTTTGACAATGGTCGCCATGGCCGGGTGGTCACAGGTACCAACAAACGTCCGTTGAAATCCTTGTCTGATACGCTTAAAGGCAAACAAGGTCGTTTCCGCCAAAACCTTTTAGGTAAACGTGTGGATTATTCCGGCCGTACCGTTATTACCGTGGGGTCTGAGCTTCGGCTGCACCAGTGCGGCATTCCCAAGAAAATGGCTCTGGAGCTGTTCAAACCGTTTATTTACAATTACCTTGAGCAAAAAAGCCTGGTCTCTACGGTTAAAAGTGCGAAGAAAATGGTTGAGCGTGAGGAGACCGAAGTTTGGGATGCCCTTGAAGCCGTGGTCAAGGAATATCCCGTTATGCTGAACCGTGCGCCCACCTTGCATCGTCTCGGATTTCAGGCATTTGAGCCGGTATTGATTGAAGGCAAGGCCATTCAACTTCATCCCTTGGTGTGCCCGGCGTTTAACGCGGATTTTGATGGTGACCAGATGGCAGTTCATGTACCGCTGTCCCTGGAATCCCAGCTCGAAGCCAGGGTTATGATGCTGTCCACCAATAATATTTTGTCCCCGGCAAACGGCCAACCCATTATTGTTCCCACCCAGGATATTGTATTGGGTATCTATTATATGACCCGTGCAATGTCTGGTCAGCAGGGAGAGGGTGCCACCTTTTCGAGTATAGATGAGGTTCGCTTCGCCTTTGATGCCGGGGAGTTGGATATTCACGCCAAAATCAAGGTCCGCATTGACGATGTGATTTATGAAACCACGACCGGCCGGATTCTCCTGTGGGAAACCATTCCCGGCGATGTGCTGCTAAACATGAGCCGTATTCGGACCGAAAGTCTGGAGGATGCCGAAGCTGCACTTGATGAACTAAAGGCCGGTGAGGATTTTGATGTTGTCCTTGATAAATACGCAGATGAGGAAATTAAAAAGACCCGGGGCACAACTGGGGTTTTAACCCGTAAGGAATTTAAAAATATTTTTCAGGTCTCCGACGTGGTGGTGGAGCAGCTTTATGGACTGAAACAAGGTCAGTTCACAGATGTCCGGATGGTGGGCGATAAGTATACCATTTTCAAAGTGGATGAAAGAACCTCTACGCTGCCGTTTAGTCTGGTGAATAAGCTGATGGATAAAAAATCCATTGTAAAGCTCATTGACTATGCCTACAGAAATATCGGTTTAAAGGAAACCGTTATTCTTTCCGATCGCCTTAAGGACATCGGATATAAGAACTCAACACTTGGCGGCCTATCCATCTGCATTGATGACATGATTATTCCGGCAAATAAATGGGATCTCATCGGTAAGGCAGAAAAAAATATCGAAGATATCAAAAACCAGTATTCCGAAGGCCTGATTACCCAGGGTGAGAAATACAATAAGGTGGTTGATATCTGGGCCCAGGCCACAGATGATATTGCCAACGCCATGATGGAGGTTATGAAGAATCCGCCCCAAAAAGAGGGCGCAGATAATTCAGAGGAACTTAATGCCGTTTATGTTATGGCGGATTCCGGTGCCCGTGGTTCCAAGGATCAGATGCGCCAGTTGGCTGGCATGCGTGGTTTGATGGCTAAACCTTCCGGTGAGATTATTGAAAATCCCATCACTGCATGTTTCCGTGAGGGGCTGTCAGTACTTCAGTACTTTATCTCCACCCATGGTGCCCGTAAGGGGCTGGCCGATACTGCGCTGAAAACAGCCAATTCCGGATACCTTACCCGTCGTCTGGCTGATGTCGGTCAGGACTGTACCATCGTGGAGCCTGATTGTGGTACGATCAACGGCATTGAGGTTGAGGCATTGTATGAGGGCGGTGAAATTATTCAGACCCTTGGGGAGAGAATTCTTGGGCGTGTTACCCAGGAAGATATCCGTGATCCCTATTCCGATGAATTCATTGTGGCATCTGATACCGAACTTAATGAAGCACATGTGGCTAAAATCGAAGCTGCGGGCGTTCAACGGGTAAAAATCAGATCCGTATTGACATGCAACTCAAAACACGGTGTCTGCTCAAGGTGCTACGGCCGAGACCTAGCCCATGGTGTTACCGTAGAAATCGGCCAGGCCATTGGTATTGTGGCGGCCCAGTCCATTGGTGAGCCGGGTACCCAGTTAACAATGCGTACTTTTCACATTGGAGGCACAGCATCCAGAAAGGTAGAGGTCGCAGAAGTCAAAGCCCGTGTCGGTGGGATTTTAAAGTTTAACGACGATATTCAGACCGTAACTTCAGCCCAGGGTGACGTCATTGTCATGAACCGTAAAGGTGGCGGTGTGACCATTGTCGGGGAGGAGGGGCGTGAGCGTGCCAAGGATAGCGTCATTTATGGTGCTACCCTCCATGCCAAGAATGGTCAGCAGATCGAGCCGGGTGATATTATAGCCTCCTGGGACCCCTTTACCACACCGATCATCACCGAAGTATCCGGTCGGATAAGATTTGCCGATATTATTGTGGGTAATACGGTTCAAGAACAGATTGACCCGGTTACCGGCAAGGTATCAAGGACGATAATTGAAAGCAAGGATGTTGAGGTTCGGCCCAGGATTACGGTTAAGGATAAAGAAGGTAAGGCTGTTAAGCTGCCCAACTCTAAAACCCCTGCCAGATATTACCTGCCGGTAAATGCAATTCTCACTGTTGAAGAGGATGACAACATCATGGCAGGTGATGTTATTGCCAAGTTGCCGCGTGCCACTACAAAGACCAAAGATATTACAGGTGGTTTGCCTAGGGTTGCTGAGCTTTTTGAGGTCAGGAAACCGAAGGATCCGGCTGTGCTGACTGAAATTGACGGCTATGTCACAGTGTCAAAGGGGACTAAAGGCCGCCAGAAAGTCACGATTAAGCCGGGCGATGTCGGAGAGGCAAAAGAGTACGCCATTCCCAAGGGTCAACATGTGTCCGTATATGACGGTGACTATGTAAAATCGGGTGATCCGCTGATCGCAGGTTCTGCCAATCCTCAGGATATAATGAATATCAAGGGTGAAGTCGCACTGGCCAAATACCTGGTTGACGAGGTGCAGGAAGTATACAGGCTTCAGGGTGTACGAATCAATGACAAGCATATTGAAGTTGTTATCCGTCAGATGATGCGCCGGGTTAAAGTGATTTCTACCGGAGATACCAATTTTATCCCCGATGAACAGGTTGATCGTATCCTTTTTGAAGAAACCAACCGCAAGGTTGCCATGGAGGGCGGTGAACCGGCCAAGGGCGAGCCCCTTATTCTTGGTATTACCAAGGCCTCTTTGTCCACAGACAGCTTTTTGTCTGCGGCGTCATTTCAGGAGACCACCAAGGTGCTGACCCTTGCAGCCATTGAGGGTAAATATGATAGCCTTAAGGGATTGAAAGAGAACGTCGTCATGGGCAGACTTATCCCTGCAGGCACAGGTTTCCCGGGATATCGTAATATAGAAGTCGGGTACGGTGAATTCGCTGAGGTATAGAAAAAATAAAATATTGTTGACATTTTGGAAAAGTATAAGTAGAATTAAATATTTTGTCGTGTATGGCGACTTATTAAGTTTGATGAAGGAGCGTGTGGAGTTATGCCGACCATAAATCAATTGGTACGAAAAGGTAGGAAGAGAGCTGAAAAAAAGGTTAGTACGCCGGCATTGAAAGGCGGGCCTCAGAAACGCGGGGTTTGCACCAGGGTGTATACTTCTACTCCTAAAAAACCGAACTCGGCCTTAAGGAAGGTTGCAAGGGTTCGTTTGACAACCGGTATGGAGGTTGCGGCTTATATCCCGGGCATGGGGCATAATCTCCAGGAGCACTCTGTCGTCCTGGTCAGGGGCGGAAGGGTAAAAGACCTTCCTGGTGTGCGCTATCATATTGTCAGGGGTGCCCTTGATACACTCGGTGTGGACGATCGACGCCAAGGGCGTTCAAAATATGGTGCCAAACGTCCCAAGTAGTCACAATGGGTTTTTAAGCATTCATATTAATAAAATATAAATTTGGTGGACTTTTTAAGATGGCAGAAAAATTAGTATTTAAAGAAGGCTTCATGCAGGATGCCACGCAAGAGGAGAAGCTTGCAGCCAAGTTTGTCAATTGTGTCATGAAAGACGGCAAAAAGAATGCTGCCCGAAAAGTTGTGGCTAATGCGTTGATGATTGCTGAAGATAAGATTGGCGAACCTGCTCTGGCTGTGTTTAAAAAAGCGATTGATAATATCAGGCCTTCTGTTGAAGTGAAGTCAAGAAGGATCGGCGGGTCTACCTATCAGGTGCCCACTGATATAAAACCCGGTCGCCAGACGGCCCTGGCTTTCAGGTGGCTTATTAATTTCAGCAGAAGCCGTTCTGAAAAAGGCTTTGCGAATAAGCTTGCTGCTGAGTTGATGGACGCTTATAACGAGCGTGGCGGGGCAATTAAGAAAAGAGAAGATACACATAGAATGGCAGAAGCCAACAAGGCATTCGCGCATTTTAGGTGGTAGAGATTTAAAAATATCTTTGTAAACATTCCACAGGAGGAATACAGAAGATGGCTAAGGAGAAATTTGAGCGGAACAAACCGCATGTAAACATCGGGACAATCGGGCATATCGATCACGGGAAAACCACTCTGACTGCGGCGATTACTAAGCTTGCCGGCCTGAAGGGGCATGGAGAATATGTTCCCTTTGATGAAATTGATAAGGCTCCGGAAGAAAGAGAGCGTGGTATTACCATCGCTACCGCCCATGTTGAATACGAGACCGACAAGCGCCATTACGCGCATGTTGATTGCCCGGGCCATGCTGACTATATCAAAAATATGATCACTGGCGCTGCTCAGATGGACGGTGCGATTCTTGTTGTATCTGCCGACGACGGTCCCATGCCCCAGACCCGTGAGCATATTCTGCTTGCGCGTCAGGTTGGTGTGCCTAAGATCGTTGTTTTTCTGAATAAATGTGATATGGTTGATGATGAAGAGTTGATTGAGCTGGTTGAAATGGAGCTCCAGGAGCTTCTTGATACCTACGAATTCCCGGGTGATGAAACCCCGATTATTCGCGGCTCTGCGCTTAAGGCCTTGGAATGTGATGACGTAGACGCAGAAGAAGCTAAACCTATTTTTGAACTTCTTGATACCCTTGACTCCTATGTTCCCGAGCCTGAAAGGGACACTGCTAAGCCATTCCTGATGCCCATTGAAGACGTATTCTCAATTTCCGGTCGTGGTACGGTTGTTACCGGTCGTATCGAGCGTGGTGTGATCAAGACAGGCGAAGAAATTGAAATCGTAGGTATTAGAGATACTGCAAAGACGGTATGTACTGGTGTTGAAATGTTCAGAAAGCTTCTGGACGAAGGTCAGGCCGGTGACAATGTTGGATTGTTGCTGCGCGGCACAAAACGTGATCAGGTTGAGCGTGGTCAGGTAGTTTGTAAGCCTGGCACCATTACCCCGCATACCAAGTTCAAAGCAGAAATGTACGCACTGAGTAAGGAAGAAGGTGGCCGTCATACACCTTTCTTTACCGGCTACAGACCCCAGTTCTTTTTCAGAACTACCGATATCACAGGCGTTCTGACGCTGGACGAAGGCGTTGAGATGATTATGCCTGGTGATAATGCTACCATTAACGTCGAATTGATCAACCCCATCGCCATGGAAAAAGAACTTCGTTTCGCTATTCGTGAGGGCGGCCGTACAGTTGGTGCAGGTGTTGTTGGCGAAATTATAGAATAGTAGATTAAGAAAGAACAAAAACAATGTTGAAGACTAAAATTAGAATTAGGCTCAAAGCTTATGACCATAAGCTGCTTGATCAGTCTTCAGTAGATATTGTTGATACGGCAAGGAAAACCGGTGCCAGGATTGTGGGACCGGTTCCCTTACCCACCCGTATCAACAAGTTTACTGTGTTGCGTTCCCCTCACGTGAATAAAAAGTCCCGTGAGCAGTTTGAAATCAGAACGCATAAAAGAATGATGGATATTTTAGAGCCGACACAGCAGACAGTGGACGCGTTAATGAAGCTTGACCTGTCCCCCGGCGTCGATGTTGAAATTAAATTATAGTGCATTAACAGGAACATATTTGTTATGATGAGTGGATTGTTAGGAAAAAAAATCGGGATGACCAATGTGTTTGCCTCCGATGGACAGCTCGTTCCTGTTACAGTGCTGCAGGTTGGGCCCTGTGTTGTAACCCAGATAAAAACGGAAGAGACTGACGGGTATACAGCTTTGCAGCTCGGGTTTGATGAAAAGTCGGTTGAACGCCTGAACAAACCCATTGCAGGACATTTAAAAAAAGCATCGGATAAAGGCTTTCGCGTTTTAAGAGAATTTAGAGAAAATTCCGTTGAAGAAATTGAACCCGGTGCTACCATCGGCGTTGATATGTTTTCAATTGGTGATAAAGTAACTGTGACCGGCACGTCAAAGGGTCGTGGTTTCCAGGGAACCATCAAACGTCATGGTTTTTCCAGGGGGCCGGAAACCCACGGTAACCGAAACCATCGGAAACCTGGTTCAATCGGTAACTCAGCCTGGCCGGCAAAGGTAATCAAGGGAAAAAGGTTGCCGGGTCATAAAGGTGTAGATAAAGTTACGGTTAAAAATTTAACGATTGTAGATATTAAGCATGAAGACAATCTTATTCTTGTAAAAGGCGCGGTGCCTGGTTGCAAGACTGGCGTTGTCGAAGTGCGCAAAGCTGATGTAAAAAAATAAAACAGTTTTAGATGCCGTGTTTAAAAATAGATTTTAAAAAACGCGGCAAAGCATCAGTCTAAATTAAATAGACGAATAGCGGCTATGGGTATTGCAATTATTTCGCAGTGATGCATAGTCGATCAAAATTGAAGAGGAAGAATAATGGCTGCTGTAGAGGTATTAAACAGTACAGGTGCTAAAGTGTCTGAAGTCGAGCTACCTGACGAAATTTTCAGCATACCGGTTAAAACAAGTGTTCTTCACGAAGTCGTTCGGTCCCAACTCGTATCAAAACGGGTAGGGACTGCTGCGTCTAAGACCCGGGGTATGGTTTCAGGTTCTACGAAGAAATTATTCAGGCAGAAAGGAACCGGTAATGCCCGGGCCGGTAGCATAAAATCCCCTTTGCGTAAAGGTGGTGGCGTGATATTTGGTCCCAGCCCCAGGTCCTATGAGATAAAAGTACCTAAAAAGGTAAGAAAACTTGCCTTGAAAATGGCTTTAAGTGCAAAGGTTTCTGACAGTCAGCTTTTTGTTGTAGACGCTATTGAACTCGAAGAAATTAAAACAAAGGCATTGGTAAATGTCCTTTCAGCACTGAATCTTGATGATCTTCTCATTGTTTCAGATGCCGACGATGCGAAACTCGCTCTGTCTTCTCGAAACATTCCGGATGTTAAGGTAATTAAGACTGAAGGTCTCAATGTTTACGACATTTTAAAGTTTAAAAACCTTCTGCTGGTTAAATCCAGTATCGAGAACATCAAGGGGAGGCTGAGTTAAGATGATTGAATATGACATCCTCCGTGGACCTGTAGTTACCGAAAAATCCACCCTTCAAAGAGAACTGTTCAACCAAGTGACTTTAAAAGTTGCCAAGGATGCCAACAGAGTTGAAATTAAAAACGCTGTTGAAAAAGCATTCAATACCCAGGTCAAACAGGTTCGAACCATACAGGTCAAAGGTAAAATAAAACAGCGTGGCAGAATCATCGGCAAAAAAATGGACTGGAAAAAAGCCGTTGTCACTCTGATGCCCGGACAACGAATTGATTTTTTTGAAGGTGTGTAAAGAGGTATTAATATGTCAACAATAGTTAAGACCAAGCCGACATCTCCGGGAAGACGCGCTCAGGAGTATCTTTCTTTTGAAGAAATTACAAAAGATAGTCCTGAACGCAGGCTGACTAAAAAACTCAATAAACGGTCCGGCCGAAATTCCTACGGAAGAATCACCGCAAAACACAGAGGCGGCGGGGCTAAAAAGAAATATCGTATTATTGATTTTAAACGGGACAAAGACGGAATTCCAGCTAAGGTGTCTGCAATTGAATACGATCCGAATAGATCGGCTCGAATTGCGCTGTTGACCTACGCTGACGGTGAAAAAAGATATATTTTGGCGCCACTGGATATCAAAGTTGGTGATGTACTTGAAACCGGTCCTGATGCCGATATTAAACCCGGTAATTGTTTACCCTTGGAGAATATTCCAACAGGTACCAGAATTCACAACATCGAATTAAAACAAAACAAGGGCGGCCAGATTGTCAGAAGTGCCGGCGGATACGCACGGTTAATGGCTAAAGAAGGTTCTTATGCCCAGATTCTGCTACCTTCCGGTGAAGTTCGTATGATTCATGTTAAATGCAAAGCCACTGTAGGTCGTGTTGGAAATGAAAAACATAGTGACGTCAGCATCGGTAAAGCCGGGCGTACCCGTTGGATGGGGAAACGGCCTTCTGTGCGTGGTGTTGCAATGAACCCTGTGGATCATCCCATGGGTGGTGGCGAAGGCCGTTCTTCCGGTGGTCGTCAGCCATGTTCTCCTTGGGGCCTTCCTGCTAAAGGTAAAAGAACCCGTAAGAATGCCAGAACGGATCAGTATATTGTTAAAAGAAGGGCTAAAAGGAAATAGGTGATAAATTATGCCAAGATCATTAAAAAAAGGACCCTATATCGCGTCTGAGCTTCTCAAAAAAGTTCTTGAAGCCCAGAAGTCCAGCAGCAATAAAGTAATTAAAACCTGGTCGCGTCGTTCTACTATTTTACCTGAAATGGTCGGCAATACCTTTGCTGTCCATAACGGAAAAAAATTTATTCCTGTGTTTGTCACGGAGAATATGGTGGGGCATAAACTTGGTGAATTTTCACCCACAAGAACTTATTGGGGTCATGCCGCAGATAAAAAATCCAAACGGTAATCTGCTATGATTTAGAGGAAATTTAAGATATGGAAGTTAAAGCGACTACAAGATATGCAAGAATCTCACCGTTTAAGCTTCGGCTGCCCATCAGCGAGATCAAAGGCAAAAATGCCGAACAGGCGCTGACCTTATTAAAGTTCATGCCTTTAAAGGCAGCAGGGATTATGTATAAAACCCTGCAGGCTGCCATCGCCAATGCCGAGCATAACAATGAGATGGATGTTGACAAGCTGGTAGTGAAAAATGTGATTGTTGATCATGGACCATCCATGAAGCGGTTCAGGCCGCGGGCAAGGGGAAGAGCTGCCCGTATTCTAAAAAGAACCAGTCATTTAACAGTGGTTGTAGAAGAAACCGTCTAAACAAGGAGGGAAAGGCTTGGGCCAGAAAGTAAATCCTACCGGATTAAGATTAGGCATCATCAGGACTTGGGATTCCCGGTGGTACGCTGACAAAGAGTATGCAAGCTTTGTCGAAGAAGATTTCAAAGTAAGAAAATATTTGAAAAAGAAACTATACCACGCCGGTATTTCCAAAATTGAGATTGAGCGGTTTTCAAAACAGATTCGGCTCAGAGTTTTTGCGGCCAGACCCGGCATCATTATCGGCAAGAAAGGTGCGGAGATCGCATTGCTGAAAAATGAGCTTGAAAAAATGCTTAATCCCGAAGTGTTGATTGACATCAAAGAGGTCAGAAGACCTGAAACCGATGCGCAGTTGGTGGCGGAAAATATTGCAAGCCAACTTGAAAAACGCATCGCTTTCAGAAGGGCAATGAAAAGAAGCGTTTCCTCTGCCATGAGATTCGGGGCAAAAGGTATTAAAATTATTTGCTCTGGTCGTTTGGGTGGTGCTGAAATGGCCAGAACCGAATGGTATAAGGAAGGCCGAATCCCTTTGCATACGCTTAGAGCGGATGTTGATTACGGATTCATCGAAGCCAACACCACCTATGGTACCATTGGCATTAAGGTGTTCATATTCAAAGGGGAAGTTATAAACCCCGGTGAACAGACTCTGGCAACTAATTAAAGGCAATAAGGAGAAATTAGCATATGCTGAGTCCCAGAAATATCAAATATCGCAAACAATTCCGCGGTAGAACCAAAGGAACGCCTACTCGGGGTAATACACTGAGTTTTGGAGACTTTGGACTCCAGGCTGTTGAATGCGGCTATATAAATGCAAGACAGATTGAGGCCGCCAGGGTCGCGATGACCAGAAAGGCAAAACGGCAGGGCAAAAGCTGGATTCGTTTTTTTCCTGATCACCCGATTACCAAAAAACCTGCTGAAGTCAGGATGGGTAAAGGTAAAGGTGCAACGGATGCTTGGGTGGCACGGGTGAAACCGGGTAAAATTCTCTATGAAATGGAAGGCGTTGACAGAGAATTGGCCAAAGAGGCTCTAAAGCTGGCCGCCAGAAAACTTTCCGTAAAAACCCGTTTTGTGGAAAGGAGTAAGTAATGTTAAAGGCCAGTGAAATCAGGGACATGGATGCAGGTCAGATTAAAGATAAAATCGTTGAGCTTAAAAAAGAATTATTTAACCTTCGTTTCCAGAATAATGTTGGTCAGCTCGCGAATACAGCCAATCTGTCCAGTGTAAGAAAAGACATCGCCAGGCTTTACACGATTTCCAAAGAAATGAATGTCAAAATTAGCTAACTAACGAGTATTGATATGGAAACTACAAAAAAAAATAAAAAAGAGCTGATTGGTCTGATCGTGTCCGATAAAATGGATAAGTCCGTGGTGGTCAGGGTTGAAAGATTTGTACAGCATAAGGTGTATAAAAAATACATCAAACGCTACAAAAAATATCACGCCCATGATGAGCAGAATGAATGCAGAATTGGTGACGAAGTCAAAATTATCGAAACCAGACCGCTGAGTAAATTAAAACGGTTTCGGGTGACTGAAATTGTTAAAAAAGCGGTATAGTGTCTAAGGAGTTGAATAATGATTCAAAGTGAAACCAGACTGACAGTCGCTGACAATTCAGGCGCCAAGGAACTGTACTGCATTAAGGTTCTTGGCGGTTCTAAAAGAAGATACGCCACCATCGGAGATGTGATCGTTGTTTCCGTAAAAGAGGCTATTCCCAATTCAAAGGTCAGCAAGGGAGATGTAGTGCGGGCTGTTATTGTTAGAACCAAAAAAGAGATCTCCCGGCCCGACGGATCATCCATCCGTTTTGATGATAATTCCGCTGTTGTGATCAACAAGAATAATGAGCCGGTGGGAACCCGTATTTTCGGACCGGTTGCAAGAGAACTTCGTGCAAGGCGTTTTATGAAGATTATTTCTCTTGCACCTGACGTACTTTGATCCAATGCCAGGGAGAACAAATAAGTCATGAAAATAAGAATAAAAAAAGACGATAAAGTTAAAGTGTTGACCGGCAAGGACAAAGGTAAGATTGGCAAGGTTCTCAAAGTTGTCAAAAAGACGAACCGGATTGTTGTTGAAAATATCAACATGGTCAAAGTTCATCAGCGTCCTTCCCAGGAAAACCCCCAGGGGGGCATCGTCGAAAAGGCTATGCCCATGGACGTATCCAATCTTATGCTGATGTGCAATTCCTGTGTAAAGCCGACTCGTATCGGAATCAAACAGCTTGAAGATGGAAAACGGGTAAGAGTCTGTAAAAAATGCAATCAGCAGATAGACTCATAACACCTAAGCCGGAGAAAATAAATGACTACGCTTAAGGAAAAGTATACCAATGAAGTGGTGCCTGCACTGACGGATGAGTTCAAATACACCAATCAGTGCCAAGTGCCAAAGTTGGACAAAATTGTACTGAATATGGGGCTTGGCGAGGCGGTCAGAAACCCGAAAATTGTTGAAACAGCAGCTCAGGAGCTGGGATTGATTGCAGGGCAGAAAGCCGTAATTACCCGCGCAAAGAAACCCATTGCAAATTTTAAATTGCGTGCGGATCTTCCCATTGGCTGCAAAGTGACGCTTAGACGGGAAAAAATGTATGACTTTCTTGACAGACTGATCAACATCGCACTTCCTCGTGTAAGGGATTTTAGAGGGATTTCAGGGAAAGCATTTGATGGTCGAGGCAATTATAGCTTAGGTATCACTGAGCACATCATTTTCCCTGAAATTGATTATGATAAGACTGACGCTATTAAGGGCCTCAATGTAACGGTTGTCACCACAGCCCAAACCGATGAAGAAGGGAAATCATTTCTTAAATTAATGGGAATGCCCTTTAAAAACTAAGGACCTAAGGAGGAAGATCGTTTGGCTAAAAAAGCTTTAATCGCAAAGGCACAAAGAAAACCCAAATTTGGTGTACGGGCTTACAATAGGTGCCCTTTATGCGGTAGACCTCGTGCATTTATTAGAAAAGCTGGTATTTGCAGAATTTGTTTTAGAACGCTTGCCTCACAGGGTAAACTGCCTGGGGTAACCAAGTCTTCTTGGTAGCGTATTCAGATTCTAACGATTATTTAAATATCAGCTTATTTAAGGAGATTTTCAAATGGCAACTAGTGATCCCATTGCAGACATGCTGACCATAATCAGAAATGGTGGCAAGGCAGGTCTGTCCAAGGTGGATATCCCCGGATCAAAGATTAAACTTGAAATGGTGCGGGTGCTGAAGGAACAAGGGTATATCAAAGATTACAAATTTCTTGAAAACGAGACCCAGGGGGTTATCCGGGTAGCCCTGAAATATGTTTCAGAAGGCGAACCAACTATTTTTGGTATACAGCGTGTCAGCAAGCCCTCTTGCAGGGTGTACGCCAAATCAAAAAGTATCAAGCCGGTATTAAATGGCTTAGGTATTTCCATCATTTCCACTTCTAAGGGGTTGATGACCGACAAGCAGGCAAAAGAAGCAAAGGTCGGCGGTGAAATTCTTTGTAACGTTTGGTAAGACAGGAGCTATAAAATGTCCAGAATAGGAAAAAAGCCGGTTCAGCTTCCAGATAAGGTTCAGATCACCCTTGATGGCGATACGATCAATGTCAAAGGGCCTAAAGGCAGTCTTGACCGCAAGCTGCATCCGGCAGTAAATATTGAGATTGATAATCAGGTGTTGAGTGTTTCTACCGACACCTCTGATAAAAAGAAGGTGGCACTACAGGGGCTGTTCAGGTCTCTTATCTTTAATATGGTACATGGTGTCACCCAAGGTTATGAGAAAAAACTAATACTTTCCGGCATTGGTTACCGTGCTGAGACTAAAGGAAAGAATCTGGTCCTGTCTGTTGGGTATTCAAATCCTGTGGATTTTGCCCTTCCTGATGGTGTAACTGCAGCGGTGGACAAAAACGTTGAAGTGACCCTTACCTGCATTGATAAAGAGCTTTTGGGGCAGGCTGCAGCAAACATCAGGGCTATTAGACCTCCCGAGCCTTATAAAGGCAAAGGCATTATGTATGCTGACGAAAGAATTATCAGAAAAGCAGGTAAGACTGCTGGTAAAGATTAAAAGGTGGGGAATATAGATTATGGCAAATACATCACCTAGGCTGGTTGCACGGCTTAAAAGAAAAAAACGGATTAGAAAAAATATATTTGGTAATCAGGAACGTCCCCGACTCAGCGTTTTCAGAACTGCCAAGCATATTTACGCCCAGATTATAGACGACACCAAAGGTATAACGCTGGTTGCAGCATCTACCCTTGACAAAGAATACAAAGATACGCCCGTTGAGGGGAAAAAGCAGGATGTCGCAAAGGCAGTGGGCAACCTTATCGGCAAAAGGGCAATGGATAAAGGAATTAGAAAGGTAGTTTTTGACCGGAATGGGTTCCTTTTTCACGGACGCGTAAAAGCACTTTCAGACGGGGCCCGGGAAGCCGGTCTTGAATTCTAATTAAGGAGGAACACCCTTGGCAAGACAACAACAGCAGATGGAAGATACAGGGCTGATAGATAAAGTCGTCAGAATTAACCGTGTTGCGAAGGTCGTTAAAGGTGGCCGGAATTTTACCTTCACTGCCCTGGTTGTGGTAGGTGACGGTGAAGGCAGCGTGGGATATGGACTGGGAAAGGCCAAAGAAGTTCCTGAAGCCATCAGAAAGGGAATGGACAAAGCCAAACGAAATATGAAAAAAGTTGCCATCCTGAATGGCACGGTTCCCTTTGAAGTTCTGGGCCACGCCGGATCAGGACGGGTTCTGCTCAAGCCGGCGTCTCCCGGTACCGGGCTGATCGCAGGCGGCGGCATTCGTGCGGTCCTTGAAGCAGCCGGTGTAACCGATATTTTGACCAAGTGTATTGGTTCCCACAACACCCAGAACATTGTAAGAGCCACCATGGCAGGCTTACAGTCCTTGTGCACCAAGGAAGAAGTTGCCAAAAGACGCGGCCTTAACCCCGAAGAAATATAAAGAGGCGAACAATGGCTGATAAAATTAAGATTACGCAAATAAGAAGCGCCATCGGTCGTCCTGCAAAGCATGGACGGATTATACGCTCCCTGGGCATTAAACGGATGCATCACACTGTGGAGCACGATAATACCCCTGTGATTATGGGGCAGGTGAAAAAGGTTTCACACCTGGTGAAAGTAGAGGAGGTTTAGGATGCAGTTACATGATCTGGCTCCTGCTCCAGGCAGCAGAAAAAACAGGAAAAGAGTAGGCCGGGGTCCCGGTTCCGGTATGGGTAAAACCTCTACTAGAGGGCATAAGGGACTGAAGGCACGTTCCGGTGGATCGGTTCGCCCCGGCTTTGAGGGTGGACAGATGCCAATTTACAGGCGGCTTCCCAAACGTGGGTTTAAGAACTATATGTTTAGAACCCATAATGCCGTTCTCAATGTCAAAGACCTTGACCGGTTTGATGATGGTGCTGAAATTACAGAGGTAGTTCTCAGGGAAGCCGGTCTTGTCAAAGGGGTTGTCGACGGTGTTAAACTTCTTGGAAATGGTGAGGTTACCAAGAAGTTTGTCCTGAAGAATATTTTGGTTTCCCAGAGTGCAAAAGAGAAAATTGAAACTGCCGGTGGCAGCGTAGACTAAGCGTAAAGGTATAAGGAAAAGTTCCAATGATCCAGAACAGCTACCAGAATATGCTCAAACTGCCTGAGCTTAAACGCAAGATACTGATAACGCTTGCCTTGCTTTTTGTCTACAGGGTTGGGGTGCATGTCCCGACGCCTGGTATTGACGGGGCAGCACTGGAATCATTTTTTGCATCGGCTTCAGGTACTTTATTTTCCATGTTCAATATGTTCTCTGGTGGAGCGCTGCAGCGGCTTTCTATTTTTGCCCTGGGCATTATGCCTTATATTAGTGCTTCTATTATTCTGGAACTAATGACCGTGGTTGTTCCTTATCTTGAACAGCTTAAAAAAGAAGGAGATGCAGGTCGAAAAAAGAAAACCCAGTTAACTCGGTATGGTACGGTTGTTTTAAGTGCCATACAAGGTTTTGGGATTGCTGTCGGCCTTGAATCCATGACATCGCCTGCCGGTATTCCCATTGTACCATATCCTGGGTGGGGATTCAGACTGATTACCATTATCACCCTGACAGCGGGAACTGCATTTATTATGTGGCTTGGTGAACAGATTACCGAAAGAGGAATTGGTAATGGGATTTCTTTGATTATTTTTGCGGGTATTGTCGCCAATATGCCGTCCGCAGGTATTAAAATGGGACGGTTATTGAGCAGTGGTGAGATGGGGTTGTTTTCCATCATCATTTTGATTGTGTTGATGATTGCCGTGATAGCTGCCATTATATTTATGGAACTGGCTCAACGCAGAATTCCGGTTCATTACGCCAAACGTGTGGTCGGCAGAAAAATGTATGGTGGACAGACCTCACATCTTCCGCTTAAAATTAATACATCGGGCGTTATTCCGCCTATTTTTGCATCTTCCATTATCATGTTTCCCACCACGCTGGCCCAGTTTATCAATCTGCCTGTCATGCAGACCGTGGCCGGTATGTTCAGTCCGGGAACGATTTGGTATTACCTGTTATATGTTGGTTTTATCGTTTTCTTCTGCTTTTTTTATACCGCAGTTCAGTTTAACCCTGAAGATGTGGCCGAAAATATGAAAAAGAACGGTGGATACATTCCGGGCATTCGACCGGGAAAAAGGACCGCTGAATACATTGATAAAGTGCTTACAAGGATTACTGTGGGCGGTGCAGCTTATGTCTCAGTGGTCTGTGTACTACCCACCGTATTGATGAATAAGTTTAACGTACCTTTTTATTTCGGCGGGACAGCGCTGTTGATTGTTGTTGGTGTTGCTATTGATACCATTTCCCAGATAGAGTCTCATTTGATCACCAGCAATTATGATGGTTTTCTGGGACGCTCAGGAAATAAACGGATCAAAAGCCGGTCCTGATATGGCACCACAAAGGAGAAGAATTTAGTTATGGCTAAAGAAGAGCCCATTAAAGTAGACGGTAAAGTTCTTGAAACACTTCCCAATGCCATGTTCAAGGTAGAATTGGAAAATAAGCACGTTCTGCTGGCACATATTTCCGGGAAAATGAGAATGCATTTTATAAAAATACTTCCCGGTGATAAGGTGACTGTGGAAATTTCTCCCTATGACTTAAGTCGTGGCAGAATTACCTACCGGTATAAATAATACCGGACCGTGGATAAGAAAAATTAAGTATACATTGGAATAATGAGATGAGGAGCAGTTAGATGAAAGTCAGAGCATCCGTAAAAAAAATCTGTAGAGACTGCAAAGTTATTAAAAGGCGCGGTGTCATCAGAGTCATTTGTGTCAACAAACGCCATAAACAGCGTCAGGGATAGGAGGATAAAAAAATTTGGCACGTATAGCTGGAGTTGACTTACCAAGAGATAAGCATGCGTGGATCGCTTTAACCTATATCTATGGTATTGGGAGCAGCAGATCTAAGCATATACTTGAAAAAACGGGCATTGAGCCCACAATTAAGGCAAACGATCTGACCGAAGAGCAGGTCAATGAAATCAGAAAAGTCATTGACGCCGAATTCAAAGTTGAAGGTGAACTGCGTTCTGAGGTGTCCATGAACATTAAACGGTTGATGGATCTAGGCTGTTACAGGGGACTGCGTCATCGTAAAGGCCTGCCCTGCCACGGGCAGCGGACCAGTACCAACGCCAGAACCAGAAAAGGTCCCAAACGCGCGGCAGTGAAGAAGAAAAAGTAGGACTTAATTAAAAGGGATAACAATTATGGCGAAAAAGTCTAAAAAGGTCGTTGCCAAAAAGCGGGTTAAAAAAAATATATCAACCGGCATAGTGCATATTCAGTCTACCTTTAATAACACCATTGTCACCATTGCAGATGAAAATGGAAATACCATTTCCTGGTCATCCGCCGGAATGCAGGGGTTCAAAGGCTCCAGAAAATCCACACCCTTTGCAGCTAAACTGGTTGCAGAAGATGCAGGAGCTAAAGCAATGGAACATGGAATGAAAAATATCGGGGTATATGTTAAAGGTCCTGGTCCCGGCAGAGAGTCCGCACTTCGGGCACTGCATGCACTTGGGTTCAACATTTCCATGATTAAGGATGTTACCCCGGTACCGCATAATGGGTGCCGCCCACCCAAAAGAAGACGTGTGTAATTGTTGGAACGAAAAATTTAAACGTGTAAACTTTATCTAAAGTGATAAAGGAGGAAACTTGGCAAGATATAGAGGTTCTGTCTGCAGGCAGTGCAGGCGTGAAAATATGAAACTTTTTTTAAAAGGTGATCGTTGTTTTTCTGATAAATGCAGTTTTGACCGCAGAGGCTTCCCTCCCGGGGAACACGGTCAGAAAAGAGTTAAACAATCAGATTACGGTATGCAGCTTCGGGAAAAACAAAAAGTTAAACGCATTTATGGTGTATCTGAGAAACAGTTTAGAAATACATTCAAACGAGCAGATCGTCAAAAAGGCATTACCGGCATTAATCTGTTGACATTACTGGAGACTCGGTTAGATAATGCTGTATTTAGGCTTGGATTCGTAAATTCCAGAAATCAGGGTCGCCATTTTGTTCGTCACAATCATTTTACCGTAAACGGAAAAAAGGTTAACATCCCATCCTATCAGGTAAAAAAAGGGGATGTTATCGAACTATGTGAAAAAAGCAGAACCATCCAAGCCATTATCGATTCCTTGGACGCCATTGTAAGGCGTGGTATTCCCCAGTGGCTTGAAATTAATAAAGACAGTTTTAAAGGTGAAATTAAAGGTCTTCCTGAAAGGGAAGATATTTCACTGCCGATCCAGGAACAGTTGATCGTCGAGCTCTATTCAAAATAGGTTTATCATATACATGATTTACCAAATTATCTATTCAGGAGATTTAAATGTCATCTGAAAATCTTGCATATGTTAACTGGCGAGAGATGATCAAGCCGGAAAAGCTTGATGTTACCACAACTTCCACCTATGGTAAGTTTGTGTGTGAACCCCTTGAAAGGGGATACGGCATCACCATTGGTAACTCGCTTCGGCGAATTATTTTATCATCCATTTATGGCGCCGCCATAGTCTCCGTGAAATTCGATGATGCACTTCACGAATACAGCGTTATCTCAGATATTAGAGAGGATGTTTCCGAGATCATCCTTAATCTGAAAGAATTAAAGCTCAAAGTGGACGATCCAGAAGAAAAAATATTGACCCTTAATATAACCGGCGAGGCGGAGGTTACAGGTGCGGACATTGTCAGTCCGGACGGTCGGGTTAAAATTCTAAACCCGGAGCAGCATATTGCCACGGTAAATAAAAATGGAAAACTCAATATTGTCATGGTTGTGAAAACAGGTAAGGGGTATGCGCTGTCATCTGCAAATAAGGACGACGATGCCCCTATCGGTACCATCCCCATTGATTCGGCGTTTTCCCCCATCAAACGAGTAAAATATGTGGTGGGCACATCGCGTATCGGTCAGAAAACCGACTATGACAAACTGACCTTTGAAGTTTGGACAGACGGTAGTGTTACGCCTGATGATGCGGTTGCCTACGGCGCAAAAATACTCAAAGAACAGATGAATCCATTTATCAATTTTGATGAAGAACTTGAACCGGATGAATCGGAATATAAAACCGATGAAGGTGAAAAGGGATTCAATGAGAATATTTACCGTTCCGTGGATGAGCTTGAGCTCTCTGTTCGCAGTTCAAACTGTCTGAAAAATGCGAGAATCCATACCATTTACCAGTTGGTCCAGAAAACCGACAGCGAAATGCTCAAGACAAAGAATTTCGGCCGAAAATCACTCAATGAAATCAAAGAAGTGCTCAATTCAATGGAATTATCTTTGGGGATGGACCTTGAAGGGATCGAACCGCCGGAAGATGTGAATACTCAGGAAGGAGAATAAATACCATGAAGCATAGAAAATCCGTATTAAAACTGAACAGAACCTCTGCCCATAGAAAGGCGATGTTTAGGAACATGGTAACTTCTCTGTTCAAACACAGCAGCATCAAAACCACTGAGGCCAAAGCCAAAGGTCTTCGCAAAATTGCCGATAAAATGATTACCCTGGCCAAACGTGGAGATCTTCATGCCAGACGTCAGGCGTTGTCGGTAATCCGTGAAAAAGATGTTGTGCATGCCCTTTTTGAAGAGGTAGCAGAGAAGTTTAACTCAAGGCAGGGTGGATATACGAGAATTACCAAGCTAGGACCAAGGAAAGGGGATGTTGCTCCGATGGTTCAAATTGAGTTAATCACCGATTAATTGTTGCTTGGACGAAAAGTCACCCCTGCGGTGCTGTACACAAAGCTGAAATTTTCACGTACTTGATAGTACGCTCCGGTTTCAGCTTTGTTTCTGCCTCGCACCCAGGCAAATTTTATTCAAACACAAAATTTTTTCGGGCACTATAAGAAGAACAAACGGGTATGGTGTAAAACCATCCCCGTTTTTTTGTCAACGGTTTTTTATTTATCAAGCAGCACTCTCATAGTGTTAAGCAACTGGGATGTATCCAAAGGCTTTGGAAGAAAGGCCTGAATACCTATTGCTTTGACCTCGGACCGGGTTAGGGTTTCATTATAGCCGGAGCATAAAATTATGGGCATATTCTTATTTTCAAACAATATGGCTTCAGCCAGGGCAATACCGGTCATCCGTGGCATGGTCATATCGGTAATTATCATATCAAAGTTGATGCTGCCTTTCCGGTAGGCGTTCAGCGCGCTTTCACCGTCATTAAACGGGTGGACCGAATAACCGAATTTGTTAAGCAGTTCTTCAATTAAAGCCAGGAGATCAGGCTCATCATCTACGATCATGATGGTTTCTTTGCATGGTTTTAGGGATGCATCTAAGCCGGTTGGGCTTTCTGCCAATGGATCGCTTTTCGTTACGATCGGCAGATAAACGAAAAATGAGGTTCCCTGTTCTGCAATGCTTTCAATGTAAGAAAGGCCTTTATGGTCTTCGATAATTGCTTTGACCAGGGTGAGCCCTAACCCTGTACTCCGACCGACTGATTTCGTTGTAAAATGGGCATCGAAAGCCTTTTCAATAGTTTCCCGACTCATACCGTACCCTGTATCTTGAACCACCAGTTTTAAAAAAGGTCCGGATCGGAAATAGTCTTTGCTCTGGTGTCCAGGCTCAATTTGATCGACTGTGGTCAAGCTTACCGTTAAAGTCCCACCGGATGTCATCATTGCATGATAGGCATTTGTGCACAGGTTTATGATCATTTGATGCATTTGAGTGGGGTCTGCATTAACCATGTCAATGGTATCTACCCGGGTGATCATTTCAATGGTGGAGGGAATGGACGCCCGGAGAAGCTTAAGTGCTTCTTTAACCACAAGATGCAGCTTTAAGGGCCTTTTTTCGTTTTCCGTCTGGCGGCTGAAGGTCAGAATTTGTTCAACAAGATCCGCTGCGCGTTGGGCTCCTTTAAGGATTTGGTTCATGTGAATGTTTAGTTTTTCTTGGTTGCCTCCGCTCATCTGGGCCAGTTGGGCATAACCGAAAATGCTGGACAAAATATTATTAAAATCATGGGCAATCCCTCCGGCCAATGTGCCGATGGCTTCCATTTTCTGTGTTTTTTGTAATTGGGTCAGAAGTTTGCGACGTTCTTTTTCTGATGCTTGAACGGCATCCTGGGCTTTAATTAACTTTTTATTTTTATCAGTTAATTGCTCTTGATATTTTTCGATGCGGGTCATGAATGCATTGAAATGTCGAGCAAAGCTGCCAAGCTCATCTTCAACGTTATGGTTTAAGCGAACACTGCAGTCGCCGTCTTCATTGTTGTCCAAAGTCTGGGTAAATTTATAAAGTGGTTTGGTGACGGATCGTGACAATAGATAGGCTAAGCTCACAAAAGTCATAAGAAAAATTAAAATATCCAGAGTGATTAATGTGTATAATGTGCTGAAGGGGAGGGCGATTTCGTCCAGTTTCCGGCTTAGAATAAAGATTATTGTTTCGGATATAATAATTAATGGGACAAAAATGATAAGTAAATAGAGCAGCAATTTGTTCCTGAGCTTAAGATTCCGAATTTTGGATAATATGATCAATGGCCGTGAAAACCCCTTAGACTGCATCATCGAATTTTGGAAAAGTCTAATATAAACTTAGGAAAAAAGCCATAAAAAATGGAAAAGAGACCTTTTCCAAATCAGGGGATTAATAGGTAGCGGTGATATATTATTTTTTTAGAAGAGATGCGCAACGAGGCTAACGGATGTGCCCCTGTTGTTTATTAACATCACACCGTTTTTGACTCTCGGTCCGCCAATGGTGACGCTGGTATTGTTATTAATCCCTACATTTGTTTCGAATACAGGCGATTTCGCAGTATCCACCCGCAGGTGATATTGAATGCGAGTATTCTGCATGCCCAGGGGGGTGATGGACAGGCGCCTGGCTATTACTTTTTTTTGGCCCTGGGATAATTTTATGGTTTTATCACTGAGCAGTCTGAAACGAGTATACTTGAAAACAGGGCCAATCTCTTTGATTATTGATTATATCCTGGATGCCGGGATCCGTCCGAGTTGGTCCGTTATCCGCACTGACGACCCTCACCCGGGTCTGATAAACCGGGCCTGCCAATGATAGGCCATAAAGCATCGTTATTAGAAAAAAACCGGCAAACGTATCTTTGAACCAAGTTGATAATGAGGGCGTTGTAACCATCTCTTTCCTTTTTCTCAGGTTTCAGAAAACCAGATAATCGTATGGTGGGTTTCTGCCGTTTCCAGGATCATAACTGAGGATCCGTATGCATCAATAGAATTTACCACTGCTGAAGGGCCGGGTACTGATACCCCGCTGGACGGTTGTCCCATGTACCGGGTGGCCAGAAACATAATTACAACCACCACAGCAAGATTTAACATGCCGAAAACAGCCTGTGCCCTATGGAATTTGAATTTTGTCGTCGTTATATCGGCCTGGTTGTCTTTTCCACAAACCGGATGATCATCTGCCTTGCCCTGAATACCCGTGAACTGACGGTTCCTTTTTTAATCCCCAGTATCTGCGCAATCTCCTGGTAAGACTACGCCTTTAAGAACATTGTCATTGTTGTGCTGGGGGTGGCGATGGTGATGGCCCCGACCGGAGCCATGTCTTCCTGGTCCTGCCTGGACGAATCCGGTAAATAGACTTGTGGTGAATACGGCTGCTGCTGCAAAAGCTATGTGTTGTTTCATGGTGTCCTCTTTAGGTTGGTTTGTTCCAGGCCAAAGGTGCGCCCGTGTAACAGTATAGACACCGAAAATTAAAAAAAACTCACGAAAAAATAAAAAAGTTTAACGGACCGTCAGCGCATCATCCGCCGATGGATGTCATATGATTCAAAGGCAGATCCCGGGCAGTTCTCTTTTCTAAGTTATGGTATAAGGGCTTGTCTTTCAAAGCTGATACCATAATTTGCTTCAACGCCTCATCGTCGGCGCCGTTGCGCAGTGGTGTGAGAATATCGGTTTCATTGTTGCTGAGCAGGCAGGGGCGAAGGGTTCCCCGAGAAGTAAGACGCAACCTATTGCATTCGTTGCAAAAATGAGAGCTTACCGGTGTAATGAATCCTAAAATTCCTGATGCCCCGGCCAGTTTGTACAGCTTTGCCGGTCCGTCATTTACCCTTTTAGGGACGACCGTGAGCGGCCCATGGGCATCGGTAATAAGATTTTTAATATCCTGGGTGAGAATCTGTTGCTCTGCACCCACATTGGTGTTTCCCATGGGCATGTATTCAATGAATCGGACATGGAAGGGGTATTCCCGGGTCAGGCCGGCAATGGCATGGATTTCATCATCATTGAATCCTTTCAATGCCACGGTATTGATTTTTATGGGTGACATGCCCAGATCGTGGGCTGCCATTATACTGTCCCAAACCCTTTGGAACCGGTCCCGCTGGGTAATCCGGACAAATTTTTCCGGCACCAGGGTATCCAGGCTGAAGTTGAGCCTTTGGATACCCATATCCATCAATTCTTTTATTTTATCCCGGTTCAGGCGGGAACCGTTGGTGGTAATGGAGATGTCTTTTAATTGGGGAAGGCGGCATAACCGGTGGAGAAAAGAGAAAATACCCTTTCTGACAAAGGGCTCTCCGCCGGTGATCCTGACTTTGGTAATGCCCATGTCACATCCGATGCGGACAATTCTTAATATCTCTTCATACCGGGCAATACGTTCATGTTCAATGACCTTGAACGGTGCTGCAGGAATACAATATCTGCACCTGAAATTACACCGGTCCGTGACTGAGATTCTCAAATAATTAATGTTTCTGGTTCCTGCAATCATTGTACTTTAACTTTCTAAAACACCGGACAAGGCGTTTTCATAATGTTCGAGCAAGGCTTTAATAAGACCGTCAATTGTAAAAGAGTCCGCCTCAATATCCGGTTTAAGCCCTTGGGCCCGGATGGTATCCGAGGTGATGGGACCGATGCTGGCAAGGAGAACTCCATCAAGCAAAGCAGGGGCGTTTTGTCCCTCAAGCAGGGTCAAAAAATTAGTTACCGTGGAAGATGAAGTAAAGGTCACTGCATCGACATCCCCAGCCTTGAGCATATCAATAAGAAGATCTTTTCCCTCATCTGCCAGTTGGGTTTCATATGCGGGGACTTCATCCACCACGGCGCCCATGTGGGTCAGCTGTTCAGGCAGGATGGTACGTGCTTTTTTCGCCCGGGGCAGCAATACCTTTTTGCCGGTCATATCAAGGCCTGAAAACGCATCCACAACAGATTCCGCCTGATATGTTTCGGGCAGAATATCGGAAATAATCCCATAGTCTGCCAGGCGTTCTTTGGTCACAGGGCCGATGCAGGCACATTTAAGATGTCCCAAGGCGCGGGCATCCTTTCCCTGTTCAAAAAGGGTGTCAAAGAAAAATTTTACGCCGTTCACCGAGGTGAGCACCAGCCAGTCATACCGGTCCAGGTTATCAATGGCCTCTTTCAACGGCTTTTTATCTTCAGGCGGCACGATTTTAATGGTCGGGATCTCTATGCACTGGGCACCAAGGCGGTTAAGCTCGGCCACAAGGCCGGATGCCTGGGCCCGGGCCCGGGTAATCACAATTTTTTTCCCGAACAAAGGTTTTTTGTCAAACCAGGCCAGCTCCTCCCGCAAAGAGACCACATGCCCCACCACAATGATGGCCGGGGATTTCAGCCCTGCTTTTTCAACCACATCAACAATGGTGGCAAGGGTGCCGGTTACGGTCTGCTGGCGGGTGGTGGTGCCCCAGCGCACCAGGGCCACAGGTGTGTCCGACGGTTTGCCGTGCTCCATCAGTTTGGTGACGATATTAGGTAGATTTTTGACCCCCATAAAAAAGACAAGGGTGGCGTCGGACTTTGCAAATATGTCCCACTGCATCCGGGACTCTGTTTTATCGGGCCGTTCGTGACCGGTTATAAAGGAGACAAAAGAGGTATGATCCCTGTGGGTCACCGGGATCCCGGCATAGGCTGGGGCAGCCACGGCTGATGTGACACCGGGAATCACCTCATAGCTGATGCCGTAGGACAACAACTCCTGGGCCTCTTCCCCGCCCCGGCCGAAAACAAAGGGATCGCCGCCTTTGAGACGGGCCACATTTTTGCCTGCCTTGGCCTTGTCCACCAGCAGCAGGTTGATTTTGTCCTGGGTCAGGGTGTGGTCCCCACCTTTTTTGCCCACATAGATAATTTCAGCGTCTTTTTTTGCATAATCGAGTAAAAAGGGGGATGCCAGGTAATCATAAACCACCACATCCGCAGCTTGAATGCACTCCTTTGCCTTTACGGTGATAAGCCCTGGGTCTCCCGGTCCTGCACCAATCAGATAAACCTTGCCCCTGGTTTGTGTCATGGGATATTAATCGCCTCCAATATGCGTTTTCCGCCTTTATCAAGAACAAGTTTTGCCAGTTCCCGACCCTTTTCAGTTACCTGTTCAGGGGATGATTCAATGGTTTCTTTGATTAAAGACCGGCCGTCCTCCGATGCCACCACTGCCGTCAAAATCACCCTGCTGTCCCGGATTTTACCAAAACAAGCCACTGGAATATGGCAGCTGCCTTCGATTTCTTTGAGGAATGCCCGTTCACCGGTTACACAGACCCGGGTGGGGTCATGGTCCAGGACGGATAAAATGTCTGCCATGTCCGGATCATTTTCCCGGGTTTCAATGCAAAGCGCGCCTTGGCCCACAGCCGGAACCATATCGGTTTCACTAAGGTACTCGGTGATCTCACTGCCCTGTCCCAAACGTTCAAGACCGGCAGCTGCCAGTACAATTGCCGCATATTCACCGGATTTAAGCTTTTTAAGCCGGGTATCCAGATTGCCGCGGATGGATTTGATTTCAAGATCCGGGCGAAGGTATTTAAGCTGGGAGCCCCGGCGAAGGCTGGATGTGCCGATGACCGCACCCTGGGGATAATCTTTGAAAAGCTCCCCTTGGCCGGATATGAGCACATCAAAGGGGTTTGCCCGCTCCGGTATGGCCCCGATCACCAGTCCTTCGGGAAGTTCGCCGGGCATATCTTTCATGGAATGCACAGCCAAATCAACAGTGCCGTCTAAAAGTGCCGATTCAATCTCTTTGACAAAAAGGCCTTTGCCTCCCACCATGGCAAGGGGCCGGTCCGTTACCCGGTCCCCCGTGGTTTTGATAATGTTTATATCAACCCGAATATCCGGAAAGGATTTTTCAATAGTGTCTTTTACATGGTTGGCCTGCCACAGGGCCAGCATGCTTCCCCGGGTGCCAATGCAGATATTTGTTTTCATGTTTACCCGATCGTTCGGCTGCTGCTGTTACTGCTGCAGGAACTGCAATTTGTTGAGGTGCAGCCGGAACAGGCAGAACTGCCGGCTGATTTGGTTGTCTGAATCTGGCCGCCGGGGCCTGTGGATTTGGATACAAATCCGCATTTTGACATCATTCGTGCCAGGTCTTCGCTGCTGCATGCCGGGCATGTGGGGATATCACTGCCCATTACCAGGGTTTCAAAATTTTTTCCGCAGGCCTTGCAGGTATATTCATAAATCGGCATTCTTCCGCCCCTTTTGTTAGTTTAAAATTAAAAATAACATACCAATATAAAGACATAAGGCTTGTTTTTCAAGGCCATGATTCAATAATTTGCATTGCGGTTGACCCGTTTATGGTGGTTCGTAACAGTCAGGTGTGGGGATCTATGGTTTGTCTGTCAAAGGGGAATGCCGATTGAACTTTATTTCTGAAATCCGGTTCAGTCAGGAACTGCCAGGCTATTTGGGTAAGAATCCGGGCGGTTTTTTTCATCTGGGAAAATGCAAAGTCTGTAGCTGCTGCCTGGGCAAATTCTTTGGAGTGAATGATGATGTCGGGATTGTTTTGGGTGATGTTAAAATAGGCGTGCATGGCCGGTACTTCATACGTCACATCTCCGAAGTCAGAGGAGCCCCTGGACGGTTCTGGCCATTTGGGTTGCATACCGGCATCCCGGGCAAGGGAGAAAAAGAGCTGGTTGAGCGGATCATTGGGGATACCCGGTTTGTAAGGGTTGGGTATTTCCGAAAATTTCAGCGCAGTGTCGGTCATTAGTGCAGCGCCTTTGGCAATATTCTCAAACCGGATTTGCATTTGATCAAGAAAGTTAAGATCAAAATCGCGTAAATAGAATTCGGCCCGGGCAAAATCCGGGATAATATTGGGGGCCTGTCCTCCGTCCCGAATCACGCCATGAACCCTGCTGGTTTCAGTGAGTTGCTGGCGCCAGGCATCCACTCCGTTGAACAGAAGCCGCAGGGCATCCAGGGCGTTGACGCCTTTTTCCGGACAATCCGCTGCATGTGCGGTTTTCCCCGTAAAGGAGACCATGAACTGTCTGATACCGGACTCTCCGGCATAAGGTGCTGTGGCGTTATCTGACGGGTGGGCCATAAGGACCAGATCTACATCTTTCAGGGCACCGGCTTTGATCAAATCAATCTTGGCACCCCGTTGCTCTTCGGCAGGCGTACCCATTACCGTAACCCTTCCGGGTAAATGGTGGTGGGCCAAAAGATTTTTCAGCACCACCCCCGCCCCCAGTGCCACGCCGACAATCAGGTTATGGCCGCACCCGTGACCGATGCCGGGCAGGGCATCATATTCAGCCATGAAACATATGTGGGGTTTATTTTGGCCTGCTGTCGCATTAAAGGCCGTGGCAAGACCCTTATAGCCTGTTTCTACAGAAAACCCCCAGGCGCTGAGTAGCTCTGCCTGCCAGGCACATGCCTGAATCTCTTTACCGGAAAGTTCCGGTGTGGCATGAATTTTACTTATCACAGACAATAAATCTTGTTCGTGGGCTTTCAATATGGATCGGGTCTGTTCTTCCAGAGTGGTCATTTAACGGCAATTCTGATGGGTGCTAATTCATATTTAACATATAATTTTATCTTTCAGCTTGATAAATCAAAATTTTTCAGGCTTTGGGTAAAATGTCAAGCAGGAATCGTCTTTGTATTTAAAATGCTGTGGTATCCCGGAAAACAAAACGCTATACTGCCATTTTTAAAAATCGAGGAATTTATTTTAATGAAATATATATTGCTGCTGGTGCTTGCCTTTGCTGCGGGCATGCTGGGACCGGTGCAGGCCGGAATGAATGCAAAGATCGGGAAAGCGTTGAACGATCCCTTTTATGCGGCCCTTATTTCATTTGCCGTGGGTACGGCAGGTCTTTTAGCTTATGCGTTGATCGGAAGAATGGATTTTGCCGCCATCCGCACCGTTTCCGGCGTTCATTGGAGTCTTTGGCTTGCCGGGCTTATAGGTGCCTTTTATGTGACCGCGACCATCGTGCTTGCACCAAGGCTGGGAACGGCCCTGACCTTTGGTTTGGTGGTGGCGGGGCAACTGGTCATGGCTGTGATCATGGACCATTTTGGCTTGTTCGGCATGCCGGTTCAGCCGGTTAACTGGCCCCGCCTTGCCGGCATTGTATTGATCGCCGGGGGGGCCATGTTGATACGGTGGTTTTAGAGGGCTTCAATCACGCCTGCAGCAATCAGGGGAATCAATATTTCGTGATGTCCGACAATGGCATACCCTTTGCCCCGGCCCTGGGTGGGGCGGTTGACCACATTGGTCATGGGGCGGTAATGCCGGATAAAATCCAGATTTACCGTGGTGAAATCATCCACCTTATGGCCCAGGTTTCTAACCAGAGTTAAGGCTTTTAAAAATACTTCGGGGAGAATGACAGCTGAGCCTGCATTGATGAATACGCCGTGTTCAAGGTCTGCCAGGGTTGATGCAAGGGTCTTGAAATCATGAAGGGTTGCGGCACCGCAGGCAGCGCCGTCAAAGCCCGGGTGCATATGGATGATGTCCGTACCAATGGCCACATGGACAGTTACGGGCAAATCCAGGCGTGCACCTGCAGCGATCAGGCTTGAATCCTTAAAGGGCAGGTTCATATCTTCAATAAGCCGGCCCACGGCGCGTCCCAGTCCTATATTCTGCTCGTGGGCCATGGCAATGGCCTGGTTGAGCAGTTCCGATGTCTCCTGGGCCATGCCGAAGCTGCCCGATCCCAGACTTTCGGCCACATCTTCACTGGTGCGGCCGGTGAATGCCACCTCAAAATCATGGATGATGCAGGATCCGTTCATGGCCAGATGGGTGATTATACCTTTTTCCATGAGATCAATCAGGATGGGGGCCATGCCGGTTTTGACCACATGTCCGCCCATGCCAAAGCAGACATGGCGTTTTTTTTGGGCGGCAACTGCAATGGCGTCAACTACATTCCGGAGATCTTTTCCCGCAAGGATGGCGGGCAGACGGTCAAAAAAGGTCCCAATGCCTTCGCCCTTTGTCCAGGGCCCGGCAAAATCATCTCGGGATACCAAGCTTTTCCTGTTTTTAATGGAATAGGTGGTGAGTTTTGAGTAGTCCAGTTTTGAGTGATTCTGTTCAGCCCCTTTCTTATCGGCCATGTTTTTATTGGGCATGGAACAGCATCCTTTCTGCAAGATCGCAAAGAATATGGCCTAGGGTGATATGAACCTCCTGGATACGGGCCGTTACGGGGCTGTCCACACAAAAAGCCATATCACTTATCTTCTTTAGCTTGCCCCCGGCCCCGGAAAATCCCACCAGGGTCATCCCTTGATCCTTTGCCACGGCTGCAGCCCGGATTACATTGGCGGAATTGCCAGAAGTTGAGATCCCGATGGCCATATCCTTTTGGTGTCCCAGGGCCTGGATCTGTTTTGAAAAAATTTCGTCAAAGGAGTAATCATTGCCGATACTGGTGATAATCGAGGTATCGCAGGTCAGGGCAATGGCGGGTAATGGTTTACGTTCCATCTGAAACCGGTTGACAAATTCTGCGGCGATGTGCTGGCAGTCTGCCGCCGACCCGCCATTGCCGAAAAGCAGCAGTTTTCCACCGTCTTCAAGGGTATCTGCTATCTTGCGGGCACAGGTTTCAATGAGCTCCTCATGGGTTGCAAAAAATTTTTGCTTGGTTTCAATGGCATCCTGAACAGTCTGCCGGATCAGTTCTTTCATCTGTTTCCTTTTATTTAAAATCCCTTGACCTTGAATATAACGGCCATGGGCCGTTCTTGGTCTTTGACCGTGGTTCGGCCTACAACGAATAGTGAAACATCTCTGTGGGTTACAGAGAGTTTCTTATAAAGTATAGGTGCCTGACTGTGTCAGGCTGATTTGATGGTGCTGTCCTGATTTTTTTCCTCAATTTGGGCTTGGATATTTTGAATTTCTTCAAGGAATTGTTTGTATCGTTTGTTTTCAGGGTCCAGATCCAAACTTTTTTTTGCAAAGCTCAGTGCAATAGCCAGATTTTTTTTCTGTAAGGCCATGGCCCGGGCATAGCCGGCCAATGCCTCGGGATCATTGGGATTAAGTTTTATGGCTTGGTTGAACTGGGCTGCGGCACCTGGGGCATCTTTTTTTTCTATGAAAATCTGTCCTTTTATCCTGAATGCAGTACCTGATTCGGGTTTGAGCCGGATGGCGGATTCCAGGTGGGTTATGGCCGCGTCAAATTTTTTTTCCTTAGACAAAAGATGCCCCATAAGCAGTTCTATTTCAAAAATATCAGGGTTGATGCCATGGGCTTTTTTAAGGTAGGCTATGGCTGAATCGTTATTGCCGTTGATCCGGTGGATCAGGGCGATGTTGTGGATGACCATTACTTCTTCAGGGTTAATATTGCGGGCCTTTTCAAAGAATTCCATGGCCTTGTCCAGGTAACCGTCTACCCCAAAGGCCACGCCCAGGCTGTTGAGCAGGTTGATATCGGTTGGGGCAATGGAGAGGCCTTTTTCGTATTCAGTAATGGCTGCGTCGATATTTTTAAGCTGAAACAACCTGTCCCCACTGATATTCAGGGTAAGACCGTCAAATTCAACGGCATGCCCGGGGCTGAAAAATGCTGCATGATCCAGGGCTTTGAGCGCACACCCTGCCATCTCTTCAACCGGGAAATCATGGAAAGGGTAGGCAATAGTTCCCATGATCAGTTCGACATTCAGGGCCTGGGAGATTTTTTTATTAAGCAGGTCAAGCAGCTTTTTACCCTGTTCAGGGGTCTGATAATCCCAAAATCCAAAGATGGCCGTGAAGGGGTCCAGGCATTCCCAGATACCTCTGTCTTCGTCGAGCACCGAATGAAAGCAATTGTGGAAAACCTCATTTGCTTTGTCAATAACATCTTCCGGGGCTGCCGGATCAATCTGTATGGCCGCCGTGGTAAATGCCTTTTGGGCGGCGCAGGTGTCGGCGATACGCCGGGCAAAAATTTCAAATTCCTTTGACGGCTGGGTGAGCAGGTCTGAATAGTAAACGTCCGGGGGCTTAAGGTCAGGTGCATCTCCGGTTATTTTTAAAAACTGGATCTCTTTTGCAATGAATTTTAGCATCATGATTAATCTATCAGCTTTTTTAATATGTTGGCAAGGATCTTGTTCTGTCCGGGTTGAAGCGTTCTGGGGTCAATGATGAACCAATCGTCTTCAATGCGTCCCATCACGGCCGGATCAAAGGCCCTCAATTTTTTGTCCAGGGCTGTTACGGACATAGTCTTGGGCCGGATGGTCAGGCACCGGGTGGGTAGGGTAAGTCCGGGATAGGAACCGCCGCCCGGCCTTGACGCCATATCTGCCAGGGCAATCTCCGCCTGGTTCCCTACAGCTTCTGTGACCAGAGAGAACAGAACGTCTGCATCACTGCAGAGTTGTTCATAGGACAATGTCAGCATTTTTAGGGTAGGGATCTCTTCAACCGCCACCAGCGTGTCTCGGTAGAGTTTGAGTGTTGCTTCCAAACCTGCCAGGGTCATCTTGTCAATGCGCAGGGCCCGGGTCAGTGGGTTAGCCTTGATTTGGTCCATGTAATGTTTTGTGCCGACAATAATGCCGGCCTGGGGGCCACCCAAAAGCTTGTCCCCACTGAAGGTGACTACGTCGGCACCCGAGGCCACCTGTTCAAACACCGGGGGTTCGGAAGGCAGACCGAAGGCTCTGAAATCAATCAGCGTACCCGAGCCTAAATCTTCCATCACCGGAATGTCATGGGACTTTCCAATGCCCACCAATTCCTTGAGCGAAACCGATGTAGTGAATCCCTCAATTTTATAATTGGATGTGTGAACCTTGAGTAAAAGCCCGGTCTCTTCGGTAATGGCATGGGTGTAATCATGGGGGTGGGTGCGGTTGGTTGTCCCCACTTCCTTTAAAATGCACCCGCTTTTTATCATGACGTCCGGTATCCTGAAGGAGCCACCGATCTCCACAAGCTCTCCCCTGGACACAATGACCTGGCGTCCCTGGGCAAGGGTATTTAAGGCAAGCAGTACCGCACCGGCATTGTTGTTTACGGCCATAGCGGCTTGGGCACCTGTCAATTCGCAGATCAGCTCTTCAATTGCAGCGTAGCGGATGCCGCGCTTGCCCGTTGCAAGATCAAGCTCAAGATTGGAATACGAGGATGAGACTGCCATGATATTATCCAAGGCATCCCGGCAGAGCAGCGCCCTGCCAAGATTGGTATGCAAAACCACACCGGTAGCGTTGATCAAAGGATTAAGCCGGTTTTTCATCTTTTGGCCGGCAAGCCGGGCTGCCTGCTTTAGTATCGCTTCATCAGTGATGATTGCAGGTTTGTCTTCAAGTATTTGTTTGCGGGTATTGTCAATGGCCCTTCGTACGGATTCAAGTATGAGGCTGCGCGGCATCCGTGTAAATTGCTCATCTGTTTCGGCAAGGGCCAGAATATGATCCACACCGGGCAGGGATTTTAATTGTAAATGCTTATCAGGCATTGACTGTTTCATGGGTCGGGTCCTATGTCCGTATATACTAAGGCAGATCGTTGATGCACCGGGCCGGGGATGCATGAATGTATTCGTTTTGTAAGTGGCTCATTAAATAAAAAATAAAGATACTGATTTTCATTTAAATAGCCTTAATTATCATTAATTCCTGAAGGGATTCAACCATAATCTCTAACAGGTTGGGCGTTATAACGAAAATTTTGGTTTGGGTAAAGTTTTAAGTTTTTGGTGCCGATCTCTTTTTTTAACCTGATTTATTATTTTTATATGAAAGTCTCCAGCAAGTAACTGGATTCTTTCTAACTTTGTTGTGGGCTGCACCCCGGTACTGATATGTCAGGTCGGCCTGTGGCTGTTTAAGAAAATTTCGCAAGAGTCAAAGGAGGGGTCATGAAGATATCACAAAGCGCTGTGGCGTTGTCGTCCTCTTATATGTTTGAGCAAGAGGCGGCACTCCAGGAGAAAACATCATCAAAAACAGCCACTGCGGGCATTTTGCCATCACGCAATCGTGCGGCATCCAAAATCCATGACCGCTTGCCCCTGATGGTGGTTGACCGGGTGAGTATTTCCGGGGCTGCCATACGGGAAACCAGTACGGCATACAGTCATTCTTTGTCATTACAGTCGAGTGTCTGGGGTGCCGGCGAAAACGAAGCAGCTAATTTTTCCCAACAGGAGATGGTGGAAAAGTTGGTCTCTACTGTGGTCAAAGAGCAGGTTTCATCCTTAAGTCTCACAGACCTTGGAACGGGGCAACCGTCCGGAAGCGATAACCTTTCCCCTGGGCAGAGGCCTTCTGCAAAGACCACGATTACCTTGGACCGCACCACAAGTCATTTTGAGCGGGAGCAGATGAGCTTTGCCTCCCAGGGACAGATTTTGACCGAGGACGGCAGGACTATTGATTTTTCCCTGGAACTGGCCATGGATAGGACTACAATGACCGAAACCCGCGAGCAGGCATTGATGAGCACCTGGCAGGAGCAAGTGGTCCTGATAGATCCTTTGATCATAAACCTTGATGGTGGTGTGCCTGCATTGAGCGATACCCGGTTTGAATTTGACCTGAACAATGACGGTGCCACCGAAGAGATCAGTTTTGCCGCATCAGGCTCAGGATTTTTAAGTTTTGACAAGAACAATGACGGCATGATTAACAACGGCTCCGAACTGTTTGGCCCGGGTACGGGTAACGGCTTTGATGAACTGGCTGCCTATGATCTGGACGGCAACGGATGGATTGATGAAAACGATGATGTGTTTTCCAAGCTTTCTGTCTGGACCCGGGATGATGCCGGCAATGATCTGCTTGTTTCCCTGGCCGATGCCGGCATTGGTGCTGTTTACCTTGGCAATGCCGGCACTGGATTTGAATTGACTGATGCGGAGAATGCCCTTGCAGGAGACGTGGCGCGCTCGGGTCTGTTTTTGTTTGAAAACGGCAATGTGGGCATGATTCAGCAGATTGATCTTGCCGCACGATCCACGGAACCGGAAGTGGAAGTGGTTTCCGAATCGGACAGCCAGGCCGATTTGCCCCAGCCGCTTATCAACACTGCCCCGGCCCTTTCCGGGGTCCTGGAAAATGGAACGGCCGTGTCCATGGAACAGACATGGCAGACTGAAACGAAGAATTTTTTGGAAGAGATGATGCTTCAGATCCGTGAAATGGAAAAACAGATTCGCCGGATTTTCAATATAGAATCAAAACCGGGGGACAGACGGGGCAACACAAACCGTCTTTTTAACCGGATCAGGCTTCACGGTAAAGGGCTAATACACCGGAGCGGGCAAGCTTTTTGATGCCGAAGGGCGACAATTTCTCAAGGAGAATGTCAATGGTGTCTTCGTCGCCGCACACTTCGAAAATTAAGTGCCGGGTGCCTTCATCCATCATGGTGCCGTTAAATTTTTGAATCAGGGATCTAATTTTATCCTGGTTTTCAGGTAGGGCCTTGACGCAGATCAGGGCCATTTCCCTTTTTACGGCTTTTTCCCCTGTCATGTCCCTAAGCTTGATGACGTTTACCAGGCGTTTGATTTGCTTCATGCACTGCTCTAAGATTTCCGGGCGTGCGTGTGTGGTGATGGTGATTCTCGACATTTGGGGATTTGCCGTGGGCGCACCGCAAATGGTTTCAATGTTATAGCCCCTGCCGGCAAAAAGCCCTGTGATTCTGGCCGTCACCCCGGGCTCATTTTCAACCAGCATGGTCAGGGTGTACCTGTGTTTTTTCAAGGAAGTATGACCTCGTTGCCATTGTGGGTGCCGGTGCGGTTTCGGCCGTTCTCTTTAGCCGCATAAAGGGCCTTGTCCGCCCGTGCAATCAGGGCGTCTATGTTTTCGCCGGGGATGAATTGGGCTACGCCTAAGGAGATGGTGATTGTGCCGATGTCCTTGCCGGAGCTTTTGGATTGCCATCTCATTTTTTCAAGGCTGGTGCGGATTTGTTCGGCCAGGGCAAAGCCGCCGTCCATTTTGGTTTCGGGCAAAACCATGATAAATTCTTCACCACCGAATCTACCGGCAATATCCTTACCTTTGATGTGTTTCTGTAAAAGCTTGGAAATCAGTTTGAGTACGTTGTCGCCGGTAAGATGACCATAGTTATCATTTATTCGTTTAAACCGGTCTATGTCCGCGATGATTAAGGTTAAGGGAGCGGTCTCCTCCTGGGCCTCCTCCATGGGTTGCTTGATGGCATCCTCAAAACCGCGGCGGTTAAGAAGCCCTGTGAGCATATCCGTTTTTGCCGCTTCTTTCAGGTTCTTAAGTTCTAATTTGAGCGCATCAAGCTCGCTGATTGTGGTGTGAATATTGTTTTTAAGTTCGGCATTGCCGTCAATGATTCCCTGGGTTTCCAAAACAATATCCCGGCAAATATTTTTAATATCCGGTTCGTTTGATGCATTGTTCAAGTTCTCGATATGTGCTTTGAGTTGATCTCCCTGCAGGCCCATCCGGTTTCCGGCCTCGGTAAGGCGAGAGGTTATTCCGTCAAGAAGGCTTCCGGCTTTTCTCGTTTGTTCTTCAGTATTCAGTAATTGCCTGTCGGAAACGTGGTTACTGAACCATTCAAGGACTTTTTGATAGTCTATAAGTTCTTTTTTTTCTCTGGCGGCTTGGATATCCTTGTTCAGTTCAGCGTTCTGGCCTGAGACATACTCATACCACACCGAATAGACAATTGGGGTATAGGGCAGTTTAAGTTCTGAGATCTCTTTGAGAATTATTCGTAGATATTTGCCTGATGCTTCAAGGGAATCAAGATATAAGTTTTTTAGCATTGAACTCCCTTTCGTTATATTTAATTGGACCGGGATTAAAGACTTTTATTTTAATGTTATGTTACATCTGCATCTTATAAATTAGACCATTTGGAAGATAAGGATGATAGTCCTGTTACCATAAAAACAGCCAAAGAATCAATAAAAATTCTTGTTTCCGGACAGACAAGAACTTATGGGATGCAAGTTTATTGCCCGTGTTTTTTTAAAGGCAAAAAAAAGCCTTTTGTGGTAGGATCCACACAATTTTTTATTTGTGTAAATTTTAAAACCGCAAAGGGCGCTCATGCAGAAAACAGCAAAAGAATATATCATTTTTCCTTTGGATTTTCCTTCCATGGAGGCGGCACAATCACATATCCGGCAGCTTGACGGCCGGGTGGGCATGTTCAAAATCGGTCTTGAACTGTTTATTCGCCAGGGGCCGGCTGTGGTGGAAATGGTCAGAAAGATGTCCGGTGCAGGTATCTTTCTGGATTTGAAGCTGCATGATATCTCTGCCACGGTTGGCCGGGCCATGGTTCAGGTAGCGGATCTCGGGGTGGATCTGGTAACGGTCCACGGCGCGTCCTCACAAAAAATGCTTGAGTCCGCCGTCAAGAATGCCGGAAAGACCAGGGTGCTTGCCGTGACTTTGCTTACGGACAACGACGCAGATACGGTCCGTGCCCAGGGATTTAAGGATGAATATGTCAATGCCACGGAAAAGCTTGTGCTGCTGCGGGCCCGCATGGCCTTGGACGCCGGATGTGCCGGTGTGGTGTGCTCAGGACGGGAGACCGCCATGTTGAAAGCACAACTGGGCACACAATGTCTGACTGTTACGCCGGGGATCCGACCCCAATGGTGCCTGACGCCCGGGGATGATCAGAAACGGGTTGTTACCCCGGCTAAGGCTGTGCAGGCAGGTTCTGACTATATTGTCATTGGGCGGCCCATCCGGGATGCTGACGATCCGGCTATGGCCGCTGAAAAGGTGGCCTTAGAAATTGAAGCCGGTCTGTCCGGCCCTGTTACATAGGGCTCACCGAACAGGCCGGCTTAAAACATAGCGAAAATATTTGTTTTTTTATTGTTCTTTGTCTAGACCAAAGGCCGCGTGCAGGGTCCTGACGGCCAGTTCAGCATATTTGGCCAGAATCACACATGAGATACGGATCTCAGAGGTCGAAATCATGCGGATGTTGATGTTTTCCTCAGCCAGGGCTTTGAACATCACCGCAGCCACGCCGGAATGACTTTTCATTCCTAACCCGATGACTGATATTTTAGCAATTTCGGTGGCGGTTCTTATTTCGCCTGCATTGATTTGATCCGCCACTTTTTCGGAAATTTCCATTGCCCGGTTGAAATCGTCCATGGTCACAGTAAAAGTCAGGTCTGTTTCACCGCCGGTGCGGGAATTCTGGATGATCATATCCACGGAGATACCGGCGTCTGCAAGGGCGCCGAAAACCTTGGCTGAGATGCCGGGCTGGTCAGGGACGCGTTTGAACGTAATTCTTGCTTCATTCAGATCACAGGTGACGCCTGACACCACCGGACTTTCCATATCTTCACTTTCATTGACAACCATGGTTCCTTCCTCCTCATTGAATGATGACCGGACATGCACGGGCACATTGTATTTTTTTGCAAATTCCACGGACCTGATCTGGAGGACCTTTGCCCCCAGAATGGCCATTTCAAGCATTTCATCATAGGAAATTCTGCTGATTTTTTTGGCTTTTGGGCAAATCCTTGGGTCGGTTGTGTATACCCCGTCCACGTCCGTGAATATTTCACAGACATCAGCGTTGAGCGATGCGGCAATGGCAACGGCCGAGGTGTCGGACCCCCCCCGGCCCAGGGTTGTGATATCTCCTTGCTCGTCTGCGCCCTGGAAGCCTGCCACCACGACAATATTTCCCTCATCCAGGGCCTGACGCAGGTTCTGGCTGTCGATCTCCCGGATTCTGGCCTTGCCTGACATATGGTCGGTATGGATGCCGGCCTGGAAACCCAGGAACGATTTAGCTTTAAGGCCTCTTGATTTGAGCATCATGGCCATTAATGCCGCCGTGGTCTGCTCGCCGGTTGCCAAAAGGACGTCCAGTTCACGTTTGTCCGGGTTCTCGGAGGCTTGTCCGGCAAGACTGATCAGATTATTTGTTACACCTGCCATCGCTGAAAGCACTACCACCATCTGGTCTTTGTTTTCATGGGCCTTTTGTACCCGGTCGGCCACTTTGGAAATTCTTTCGATATCTGCCACAGATGTGCCGCCAAATTTTTGCACCCGTAACGCCATTGTCGCTCCCAAAATTTTAGCTTTTGTTAATATATTGATTACAAGGATAGATTGCTTAGCAGATTTATCCCGGCTTGTCCAGATGGGGAAAAGGTTATTTTTCTATTAAAGCCGGCATCAAATTCAAAATGGATGTGAAGATCAAATACAAATCCGGTTTCAATGAGAAGCCCAGGCCATTCCACCACGGTGACACTGTTTTGTCCCACCTGGTCTTCAATGCCGATATAATCCAGTTCGTCCGGGTCTGAAAGCCGGTACAGGTCCAGGTGGCACAGGCGCATTGTTCCGGCCGGATATTCATTCATTATGGTAAATGTGGGGCTGGTGATATAGTATCCGTCCTCCACGCCCAGCCCCCCGGCAAGGCCCTGGACAAAACAGGTTTTGCCGCAGCCAAGGTCCCCTGTCAGGGCCATGGCGCAACTTAATTGATGTGCCCGGATATATAATCCCAGGCGCCTGGCCGCTTCCTGGGTTTGTGTCGGGTTTTTGGATATGATCTTTTTCATGGCAAAGGGTCTTTGGTGTTCGAATAAAAAGTCACCCATCTGCTTCTTTCATTAGGATCGCTTTTCGTCCGAACACGGATTTTAGTCTAAATATTGTTTAAAGCGTGGGGGATGCCCGCCACCATATCTGATGCCGAAAATCCAAAGCTGTGGTCTTCAGCCAGAATATCCCCGCATAGCCCGTGAACATAAACGCCCGCAAGGGCAGCGGATTCCGCAGGCAGATTCTGGGCCAGGAATGCTGCAATCATGCCGGTGAGGACATCCCCCATGCCGCCGCAGGCCATGCCGGGGTTACCTGTGGGGCAGATGGATACAGCGCCGTCCGGGCAGGCCACAAGGGTCTGGGCACCTTTGAGTACCAGGATAACCTTGTATTTTTCTGCAAAGTTTCGGGCGGTTTCCATCCGGTTCTGCTGAATGTCTGGAATGGTTTTGCCGGTGAGACGGGCCATTTCACCGGGGTGGGGGGTGAGAATCACCGGGGCTTTGACCGTATCCAGAATATCAGGTTCTTTGGCAATGCAATTCAGGCCGTCGGCATCAATGATCATGGGTACGGATGCGATGGCCATAATACTTTTGATCAATTCCAGGGTACCGGGCGCCGTGCCCATGCCTGGACCTATGGCCACTGCGGCTTTGTTTTCCAGGAGCGTTATAATGTCATCCAGAGCTGCGACATCCAGGCCACCGGAAGGGGTTTGGGCAAGCGCGGCAGTCATGGGTTCGATGACCATAGGTTCCATGACAGGCATAAGCTTTTCAGGGACACCTAAAGTCACGAGGCCTGCACCGGTTCGCATGGCAGCGTTGCTGCACAATGCTGCGGCGCCGGTTTTGCCCGGCGAACCGGCCAGTACCAGCAGATGACCGGAACTGCCCTTATGGGCATTGAAATCCCTGGTTGGTATCAGATTTGCGATGTCATGGGGTTCAGGCAGGAAGATGTCGGGGGGTTGTGCTTTTGCAATATGCCCGGGAATGCCGATGTCAATCACCTCCAGGTCACCGGTGTGAAAGTTGCCCGGGTACAGGATGTGCCCTGTCTTGGCAAAAGCAAAGGTAGCTGTGGCGTCTGCCTGGATGGCCACGCCGCATACTGCACCGGTATCCGCATTAATTCCCGACGGGATGTCTACACTGAAAACCGCTTTGCCCGAATCATTGATCAGTTCAATAACATCACGGTAAATGCCCCGGATATCGGAATTAAGTCCGGTGCCGAAAATAGCGTCCACAAACAGGTCATGGTCTTGCAGGATTTCGGCTGCCCCTTCCAAGGCGTCGTTGTCAGGGATTTCAATGAACTGTGATAAGGAATGCTCGGCCAGAAGTTTCTGTACCAGGTCCATATTTGCCTTGGCGTCACCCTGTACCCGCTCCCGGGTAGACAAAAGAAAAAAGCTGACGCTTACCCCCATCTCCATGAGGTAACGCCCGATCACAAATCCGTCTCCGCCGTTGTTGCCCCGGCCGGCTACCACGGCTACCCGGGCGCCTTCAAGGTCAAAGTGGTCTGAAAGCATTTCCAGTGCGCCCCGGCCTGCATTTTCCATGAGCACCCGGCCGGGAATACCAAAGGTTTCAATGGTGTTTTTATCCATTTGCTGCATTTGTCTGGTGGTAACAATGATCATGATTTACGTTCCTTTTTCAGGCCATTACCTCTTTATATCTGAAACAGGACACTAGGTGGTCGTTCACCATGCCCGTGGCCTGCATATGGGCATAGATGATAGTGGATCCGGTAAATTTAAACCCGCGTTTACATAAGTCTTTTGAAAATGCATCGGACTGACTGGACGTTGCCGGAACCTGGTCCTGGGTGGTGTAGTGGTTGATGATGGGGGCTCCGTCCACAAAGCGCCAGGCATAGGCATCAAAGGTGCCGAATTCTTCCTGTATCCGTAAGAACGCCTGGGCATTGGTAACGGCAGACCGGACCTTCAGTTTGTTTCTGATGATGCCGGGGTCTTTCAGGCGTTTTTGAATATCGGCCTCACTGAACCGGGCGACCTTTTCAGGGTCAAACCCGCAGAATGCATTGCAATATCCCTGGCGGCGTTTGAGAATTGTCAGCCAGGACAATCCTGCCTGGGCTCCTTCCAGGATAAGAAATTCAAAAATTTTTTGGTCATCGTGAACCGGCACCCCCCATTCCGTATCATGGTAACGTATATATAAGGGGTCACTGGTTACCCAGTCGCAACGTTTGATATTGTTCATGACGGACTTTTTATAAGAAAGTTCCAATAAGTTGATAGATTACTTTCATGTTTTGTTGTGGGTTGTGCCTGGGTATCGATAGACCAGGTCAGCCCATGGCTGTTTATAAGAAAGTCTGGGTAACTTACTCAGATCTTTCAACATTCGTTGTGGGCTGGGCCTGGGTGCTGATAGACCAGGTCAGCCCATGGCTGTTATACAATAACTTTTGGTAATGCACCATCATAATCATATCACGGTTTAGTCTTTAGGTCGTTGAACCCTTTTCTGCAGGGTATCTGTTGGCTCATCTATTGCAAGGATATGTTTTCATTCCAGTGGAACCTCAGTCCATCTGTTTCCCAGTGATGCCTGGGTCCTAAAAAGTGCAATTTGGGTAACTATAGGTTGTAATTTTCGTAACTTTATCCTGCTTTTATTTGAAGGACGATTGTGCCTAAATTCGCTGAAAAGGCTATTTATCAAGGCCTTTTAGATTGTTTTAGGCCTGGTATCAAAATTGCTGCTTAATATTAGGATTGCGATGCGGAAACTATAACCCTAATCAGAGCCATTATCAAAAAAAGAAAAAAATATGAACATATCAAATCTGCTATTGAACTCGTTTTTGCCTCGTCTGCCTGGGAATTTTAGAAAAAAAATCATTCGTGGTGGCCTTCCTGATTTTCAAACTAGTTTGGATGATGTAATTTTTCAAAAAGTATTTCGTGCCGAAGATTATATGTCCTGCTTCAAATTGGTATATGATGTTTATTTAAAATCTGGGTTTATTAAGCCTTCCTCTCTTCCATACAGAATTATCAAGCACCATTCAGATCCTGAAACTGTGGTCTTTATGGGATGTTTGGCCGATGATCAAGCTGAAAATACACTCATATATACGGCCAGCATGTTTGCGGATAATGAACTAGGTCTTCCCATGGATGAGGGATTTAAACGGGAGGTGGACCAGTTAAGAAACCAGGGGCGTCGCATCGTCGAAGTCGGATGCTTAGCATCAGATCCGACATGCCGCAAAGGAGACAAAAATATTCCTATGATTATGAATAGATTTATTTATAATCATGCGATTGAAGTCCTTCATGCAGATGAATTGTTAGTTACTGTTCACCCCAAATATTTAAAAATTTACGAAGATATACTTTTGTTTGAAAAGCTCGGAGAGCTTTCAGAGTATCCCTATGTAGAAAATAATCCAGCCGTAGCCCTTCGACTAAATTTGAAAACGGCTCCTGAAAGATTTAAAAAAATTTACGGCAATATGCCGATGGGGAAAAATTTATACCATTTCTTTGTCGAGTCACAATCAACTCCCAATGATCTGCCGTTGGAGCAGGAAAAAGATGGGGGTGAGAAATATTATGGGGCAGATAAGAAAAACCTTGTTATTAGTGCATATTCCGCAGCACTGCAGGCCGCCATGGTTCCATAGGATGGGGTTGCGGTCTATAATTATAATATGTCACGAGAACTTTGTCCGCAGTTTTTTAACTGGAGGAAGCACTATAGAAACAAACTCCAGCGGCCGTTTTGGTGGTTGAGAGACGAAGTGTGCGATCTATTTATGTATCATCAAGTTATTTTTTCAGATCAGATGAATTTTTTATGTCTCCCGGGTTTCCCATCCACCGTCACCCCGTATGAACAGAATTTTATCGTGATAGGCTTTCAAGGTGGGGCGGTGGCCCACGCTGATATAGGTGATGTCAAGTTGTGACAAGATGTTGTACAGCGCCTTTTCATTGTCCACGTCCAGAGCTGAGGTGGCTTCATCCAGGATGGCAAACTCAGGTTTTGTGGTCAAAAGCCTGGCAAAGGCCAATCGTTGCTGTTCGCCTTGGGAAAGCATTTCTTCCCAGTTATTTTCCGCGTCTATAAAAGAGTTGTCCCCGGCTGTTTCCTGCAGTTTTTGGTACAGGTCCGTAAGATTGACCATCTCCATGACCGCTTTGATCTGATTGTCGTCCAGGTGATTCCCGCTGGGGTATTGGAGCTGTTCGCGCAGGCTGCCTAATATCATATATGGCTTCTGGGGCAGAAACATGGCCTTGTTCTCCGGCGGGTGTTCAATGGTGCCGGAACCCGAGGCCCAAAGCCCTGCGATGCCCCGCAGCAGAGAACTTTTACCTGCACCGGAATGACCCATGATCAGGATGCTTTTACCCTTTTCAAGGTCAAGACTTAAGCCCTGGATCAGGGTGCGTTTATAGTCCGGGGTTTGCAGGGTGAGGTCTTGCACCCGGATGGTCTCTTTGGCCACACGTTGAATCCGGGTGCCATTCGCACCGTCTTCCGACGTTTTGGAGCCGGATGCCGTGAATAGTTTGTCTTTAAACGTGGAAACACGGTTGATGCCGGCGGCAAAAGCGCTGATGCTGTCAAAATATTGGACAATAATGGAAAAGGCGCCCAAAACCTGGCCAAAGGCAAATGAGGCCTGGGAAATTTCCCCGAACTCCACCTTGCCTGCAAAATACATGGGGGCCACAATCATGGCCGGCAGGATAATAACCAGGTAATTGTAGCCGGTGGTGAAAAAATCAAGGTTCCGCTGCCAGCCAATGAGAAAATTAAAATTTTTCAGTACCGCTTTGAATCGTTTGGAGATCTGTTCTTTTTCCCCTTTCTCGCCCTGGTAAAAGGCAATGGATTCGGCATTGTCCCGGATGTGGATCAGGCCGTACCTGAAATCGGCTTCTTTACGTAGCTGATTGTAGTTGAGTCCCACCAGTCTCTTCCCAATGAATATGGTGATCAGGGTGCCGCAGAAGGCATAGGCGAAAAGGATGCCGGACAAAAGCCTGGAAATGGACCACAGAATACCGGTAAAGGCCACAAGGTCAATGATGGCGCCCAGAATGATAAGCAAAAAACTTAAACTGGTCACCGTGAACTCTCTTAAATCTTCGGCCAGCCGCTGGTCCGGGTTGTCAATCGCCTTGCTGGTGGTCAGGGCGTAGTAGGCCCGGTTTTTAAGGTAATTGTCAATGAAATTGGTGGTGATGTATTCCCGCCAGAACAATCCCAGTTTTTTTCTGATGTATGAGTAAATCACCACAATGGGGGTACCGATCACAAATACCGAGGCATACACATAGAGAAACCGCCAGAATGTGGGCTGATCTTTCTGGGCAAGGGCGGTCTGGAAAAAACGGCCCACATAGCTTAGGACCACATTGAGCCCTGAAACCGTAAATGAGAGCAGAAGGAGAATCCCAAGGATGCCCCAGGGTAGAAAGAACCCTTGCAGCTTTTTTGAGTAGATGGAAAAGACCAGGGCCGGAATCAGAAATCCGGCGGCCAGAATCCAAATCAGCCGGGAGTGGATAATGCCCTGGATCCAGTCCATTAGTCCCGGAGCGTTTTTGGTGACAAACTCAGGCGCAAAGGCATGGGTGGCGGTTGTGGTGACGGCAACGAATAAAAAAAGAACAGATGCCACAAAGGCCATTAAAAGACACAGCAGTACAATAAAACGTGTCCTGCTTTTAAGATTCTGGGGCAGCCAGAACTCCTGGGCAATGTCCAGGTATTCCTTCCATAAATTAAGATCCAGTCTTGAAAAGCCGGAGATATCACTGGGCGTCATTCAATTATCCTGTCTAAGGTGTTGGCGTTTATGTTGTTTTGATCCACATGGACTGGTAAGGGGCAAGATCCAGTCCCGTACCAAGTTGTACGGTTTTTTCCGATATCAGATCCACGCCGGTCTGCCGCCACTGTCCCGGCAGATCTTCTGGGGGAATGGTAATGGCCTGGTCTGTGATGTTGTGCATGCAGAACAGGGCAAAGGCGTTGCCGGCTTCATCCGGCCTGCGTTGGAATGCCACCACTTTCCGGTTTATGTTAAACGTGGTCTGGTCGGCGTTCGGATGAAAGGCTGTTTGCTGTTTTCTTTTGTCCATAAGGGAACAAAGGGTAAAGAATACCTGATGGTGGTGGTCGCCGGGATCGGCCAGTTTTTCACACAGATCCGGGAAGTTCCAGATATGGCGGTTGACGGCCCGGTTGGACTGCAGATTTTCCCTGCGGTCATAATCGTTTTCCGTGCCCAGCAGGCTGTGGATATAAATGGCCGGAATGCCCTTGAGGCCCAGCATAATGGTGTGGGCACAGATAAACCGTTCGGTCTGGAAATGATCCTTCCGGCAGTGAACCGTTCCTTTCATGGCATCCCACAGGCTGATATTAATCTCGTAAGGGGTGGGCTGGTAGCCATTGATCGCCCGGGTGGAAGTCCTGCCGCCAAATGCTTTCATCAGATCAATGAGCTGTGCCATCTCCTGGCGGGAAAAATAGTCTTCCACCGGCCGTAACCCAATGCCGTCGTGGGAGGCGATAAAGTTCAGGCAGGTGGTGCTTTCCAGGGTGTCGGGCATGGTTTTCAGCCAGTCTGTAATCCCTTTGCTGTTGCCTGTGACCATGGTGTTGAGCAAAAACGGGGGCAAGGGAAAATTGTAAATCACCTGGGCTTCGTCGCCTATGCCGAAATAGGACAGGTTTTCCCGGGCCGGCACATTGGTTTCCGTGATGATGATGGCCCTGGGGTTATGGGCCTGGATCAGGGTGCGCATGAGCTTGACCATTTTATGGGTCTGGCCCAGGTGAAGACAGGTGGTGCAGATCTCCTTCCACAGAAACGCCACGGCATCCAGCCGGAATATTTGTATCCCGTTATCCAGGTAATAGCGGATAATGGATAAAAATTCCATGAGGACTGCCGGGTTTTTAAAGTCCAGGTCCACCTGGTCATGGCTGAAGGTGCACCAGACGAACCGGGGGCCGTCAGGCGTGGCCACCTCCCGCAGCAAGGGCGAAGTCCTGGGCCGGATGACTTGGGACAGATCACTTTTCGGATCCACGGTCACATAATAATCCTTTCCTGGGTGGATCCCTTTTTGGAAATTTTCAAACCACCGGGTCCGGGATGAGGTATGGTTCACCACCAGATCGGCCATAAGCCGGCAGCGCCCGGCAATTTTACGGATATCTGCCCAGTCCCCCAAGCTTGGGTTGACCGTGTAATAATCCATGACTGCAAACCCGTCATCCGAGGAATAGGGGAAAAAGGGCAGGATGTGGACAATGGAGAACCGGTCATGGGTAAACTCCGCCAGGAACCGGTCAAGGGTTCTTAAGGGCCGGTTATCTTTCTCCACAAGGGAATTGCCGTAAGTGAGCAGGGCAATGTCTTTTTCAGACCACAGGGGGGTGGCTGAAGTACAGCCTGCATCCAGTGATTCATGAGTGGGTTCGAAAAGGGCAATGGTTTTCCGGGCCAGTGTATCTGCATCCTGCCCGGGGTAAATGGTTTCAAGTTTGGTCCTGACTTTGTCAAACAGACAGGTCGGTGTCTTAAGGGTGATATTGTTCATAGTCTTTTTCAACTGCGTCTTTTAATTCATCCATGATGTCGGTAAAAGCAGATTTCACCCGGTCCCAGGCCGGGATAAAAGGGGTTAAATGGGGCTCTTCAAGGAACGTATTCGCGGCGGTAAGGATATTTTCAGCAAACAGCTCCACGGCCTGCTCCTCCTTGTGACGGTCCAGGTTCAGTCCGTTCATTAATGCGTCATTGTGGTAAATTTCCACAAAATCCAGGGCATCTCGGTAATAAGTGGCCTTAATGGTTCGGAAGGTTTCAGCTGTAAAAATTTCACCTTCTGTGGCCAGTTTTTTAAAGATGGCCTTGGCAATGTCAATGCTCATTTTGGAGAGTCCTGCATCCGCATCGTCAAAGCTAAATGGTTGGTGCTTGTGATCATAGGTGTCGGCAATGTCCACCTGGCATATCCGGTTCAGACTGTAATTTCGTTTCATTTCATACAGAATACCCACCTCAAGCCCCCAGTCCGTGGGCATCCGTAAATTTTTAAGTACATTGGTCCGCATGGAAAATTCCCCGGCCAGGGGATACCTGAAGCTCTCCAGATAATCCAGTGATTCGGTTGATGAACAGATTTTTTTCAAAGCGGATAACAAAGGTGATACCAGAAGCCGGCTCACCCGGCCGTTGACCTTGGATTCGGTAAAGCGCGCATAATAGCCCTTGCAGAATTTATAGGCAAAGTCGGGATGTGCCACAGGATAGATCAGCCGGGCCAGAAGGGTGCGTTCGTAGGTTAAGATGTCGCAGTCATGCAACGCCACGGCATCCACCATGCCTGAAGCCAGCACATATCCAAAACAATACCAGACGTTTCTGCCCTTGCCTGGCTCCGTGGGGGCCAGCTCCATCTGTGCCAGTTTCTTGTCAATGGCCCGTAACCGCGGCCCGTCGTTCCAGAGGATGCGGTGGTGCTGGGGCAGGTGGGAAAAAAATTTTAAGGCATGCCGGTACTGGTCTTCAGTGGCCCGGTCCAGACCGATGACAATCTGGTCCAGATAAGTGACTTTGGCAAGTTCTTCCACGATATGGGCCAGGGCAGGCCCCTCAAGCTCAGAAAAAAGAGAGGGCAGCACCAGGCCCAGGGGCCGTTTTTTTGAAAATTGTTTGAGCTGGGATTCCAGTTCTTCCACCGGCTGCCGGGAGAGGTTGTGTAATATGGTGATAATACCGTTTTGATGAAAATCGCCCATGTTTTAATGCCTCCTTGATGTTTTGAAAATCATGTCCATGGCCTCCTGCCACCCTTCAGGCCCCTTTGCAGTGGTGCGGATAATGGTTTGTGGCCGGTTCAATTTGATTTGATCACAGCGGGCTGAACGGATCACAACCGCAATGTCCATCATATCCAGCATGGCTTGGTCATTGGGACTGTCCCCAAGGCCAATGGTGAAGGGTATACTGTCCGTGCCTGTGGTATAAAGATCCAGCAGACAGGCCACCCCGTCCTTTTTATCAAAAGGCCTGGATATGGAAATAAACCGTCCCCCCTGAACCCAGCCAAGGCCGGCATCTGCAAGATGCCCTGCAAACGCCTCCCACTGTTCAGGGGTGTCCTGCCAGAGAACGGGTTCGGTACTCAGACGCCGGCCCGCCTGTATGGCCTGATCCTCAGTCAGCCCAGTTACCTGTGAAAGCCGGGCAGGGCCCATGTCTGCAAATCCTTCAAAGGAAAAACCATGTATCTGCCGCAAACGGTTTAATATGTCTAAAACCGATTCCCTGTCGCCTCCGAGCCGTCTGACCAAAAGCCCGAATTGGGGTTGAAATAGAGAATTTTTACGGGCAAGGCCGGGGCATAGCTGTTCAGGCACAGCCACCACAGAGCCGTTTTCCGCAATAAACGGGTGGCAATTGCCAAGGACGCTGCGAATTTTAAGTATTTCAACCAGGGTTTTGCTGGAATTAAGGATGACAGGGATTTTTTTTTGGGCAAGCATGGCCAGAGCAGGCAGTGCAGGTTCAAAACCATAGGTGTCATGGTCCAGAAGTGTGCCGTCAAGATCTGTGAATACAAGTGTTTTGCTGCTATGTGGCATTTTAGTCATTGGGGCATTATAGAGGGCAAATAAAAAAAACGGAAGTTAAGGGTAAATTAATTTGGCAGATCATGGCATACGCTTGGATATGTAGTTTGTCTTGACGCTTAACCATTACAATAATGACCCATTGCAATTATGCAACCCCTGGTTTTTGTTTTACTGCTTCTGATGGGTGAGCTGAAATATAACATATTGAAAATTGGTTGTATTATATTTGGTACAGGTCTTGCTAATATTTTCTGGTGCAGCAATCTTTCAACCCTTTAAGTTTGAGGAGCATTTATGAAAGTCGCAATCAGTGCATACGGCCGGGACCTGGATGCTGAAATCAATCCCAGGTTCGGCAGGTGTGATTTTCTTTTGATCGTTGATACGGATACCATGGCTTATGAGAGCTTTGCCAATGAAAGCATGAATTTGACCGGAGGCGCCGGTATTCAGACCGCCTCCTTTGTGATTTCCAAAGGAGTCCAGGCTGTTTTAACAGGCAGTTGCGGTCCCAATGCCATGGAGGTGTTTAATTCCGCCGGTGTGGCTGTGTATCCGGGACAGGCCGGTACCGTGGCCCAGGCCTTGACCCGGCTGAAAAACAATGAATTAACAAGTGTGACCCAGGCCACAGCCGAAGAAAAGTCAGGCGTGAATCCGGGAACTTCCTCCCAAAGACCCATGGCAGACCCCAATGCCCGGACTCCCGGCATGGGTGCGGGCAGAGGAATGGGAGGCGGCGGCCGGGGCATGGGCGGCGGTGGTCGAGGGATGGGAGGAGGCGGCCGTGGCATGGGCGGTGGCGGCGGTCGCGGCATGGGCGGTGGCCGTGGCATGGGCGGCGGAAGCGGCATGGGCCGACGGCGTTAGGATCAGTAAAATTTAAGGATAACAGGAGGTACGAATGACAAAAGTCGGACTTATCCGGTGCGAAAAAAATGAAACCAGATGTCCTTTAACCAATTGTTTTAAGACAATGATTGAAACCACCCAGGGGTTTGCCGGTTATGATGCCTGCACGCCGGCAGGCGTATTTACCTGCCGGTGTCCCGGGGACAATGTGGCGGACATGGCAAAAATTTTGAAGTCCAAAGGGGCCCAGGCCATCCATCTGTGCACCTGTACATTTGCGTCCAAAACCGAAGAAGGGTGGGATAAGACCAACGGCGGATTCTGTCCGGACATTAAAAAGATCGCGGCCAATGTTTCCCAGGCTTCGGGTCTGCCCTGTACCCTGGGAACGGCCCATCTGCCCAAGGATTATTCTCCGGTCACCTTTGAGTAAAAAGAAATACAACATAACAACTACGGGCTGACCTGATTTTTTATCGTGTTTCAGTTCACAAAGAAAGTGAAGCAACTGTGTTGCTTGCATAGCTGTCATATATAATAATACCCGAAACATTAGTTATTTGGTTTCGGGTATTTTTTTTAATACGATACCCCTCCTGAATTATTTTTAAAACTGGATTTTTGGGTTCAGGATGCATATATTAATGGGCCAATTTGATGCAAAGGAGATTTGATTGCAGATGCAGATAAGGGTGGGCACAGGAACCGATGTCCATGAACTGGTGGCCGGACCCAGGCTGGTCATAGGCGGAGTCGAGATCGAACATTCCATGGGGTTGAAAGGACATTCGGACGCGGATGTGTTGCTGCATGCCGTTTGCGACGCCCTTTTAGGGGCTGCGGGCCTGGGTGACATCGGGGAACATTTCCCGGATACGGATCCGGCATATAAAGGCATGGACTCCACCCGGTTTCTGAGTATCTGCAACGGAAAAATTCAGGATAAAGGATTTATAATCGCCAATCTGGACTGCACCATCTTTGCCCAGGCCCCGAAGATGAGTCCCCATAAAAAGGCCATGGCTGCTTGTATTGCCGGGGTTCTGGAATTGTCCCAGGACTGTGTGAATATCAAGGCCACCACCACCGAGCATTTGGGATTTATCGGCAGAAAAGAGGGCATTGCAGCCCAAGCCACAGTATTACTGTATAAAAAATAAAGTTAAGATACAGGATGAAAAGCAATGAGTTTACGGATTTATAATACCCTGAGCGGGAAAAAAGAAGAATTTGTTCCAGTTAAAGCCAATAAGGCCGGCATGTATGTTTGCGGTCCCACCGTATACGACACCAGCCATATCGGCCATGCCAGATCCGTAGTGGTGTTTGACATGGTGTACCGGTGGCTGATGCAGCTCGGGTATGAGGTGACCTATGTGCGTAATTTCACGGATGTGGATGATAAGATTATTAAAAAAGCCAATGAAACCGGCGACTCCTGTACGGCCATCACCACAAAATATATCGATGAATTTCATAATGAAATGGACGCGCTCAATGTACTACGGCCCACCATCGCGCCCAAAGCTACTGAGCATATTGATCATATTATCCGTTTTGTTCAGCGTCTGATTGACCTGGGCAAGGCCTACCATGTGGAAGGCGGGGATGTCTATTTCTCCATTTCATCTTTCAAAGAATATGGCAAATTGTCCCACCGCAATCCCGATGATATGCAGGCGGGTGCCCGGATTGCCGTGGACGAGAAAAAGAGAAGTCCCATGGACTTCACCCTGTGGAAACAGGCTAAACCCGGCGAACCCTCCTGGGACAGCCCCTGGGGAAAAGGCCGGCCCGGCTGGCACATTGAATGTTCAGCCATGAGTTATGAATACCTTGGGGAAAGCTTTGATATTCACGGTGGAGGTAAGGACCTGATTTTTCCCCACCATGAAAACGAGATTGCCCAGAGCGAGGCTTCCTTTGGTGTGCCTTTTGTTAAATATTGGATACACAATGGATTTGTGGACATCAATAATGAAAAGATGTCCAAGTCCCTGGGCAACTTCACCATGATTAAAGAGGTGCTGGCCGACTACAGTCCCGAAGTGGTCCGTATGTTCCTGTTGTCCAAGCACTACCGCTCCCCCATTGATTACAGCGAGAACAGCATGCGTGAGGTGTCCGTGGGTCTTGATCGTATTTATGCGTTTCTGGAGCGTCTGGACAAGGTCGGTATCAGCCCGGAAACTGCCGGCGGGGAACACGGTTCGTTGTGGGCGGATATTGTTGAGGCGTTAAACGATGATTTCAACTCTGCAAAGGCCATGGCCGAAGTATTTGACGCGGTTAAGAAGGGCAATAAGCTGCTGGATGATGCCGATGATACGCCCGGGGAAAGTGACACAAAAATCCTGGCTGGTATTTATGCGGATATCAGGGCCGCCTCAAAAATCCTGGGCATTTTTATGATGTCCGCTGCTGACTATTTTGCTGACAAAAAAGACAAAGCCATGGCAGACCAGGATGTGGACCCTGCCATGATTGATGCTTTGATCGCTGAACGCGCCGCAGCCCGGAAATCTAAAAATTTTGCCCGGGCCGACGAAATCCGGGATCAGCTCCAGGCAATGAAAATTGTGCTTGAGGATGGGCCCCAAGGCACAACCTGGCGCATTGAATAATAGTGATATGGACTGAGCCTGGGTTATAAAGTCCCAGGCTCAACCAATTTGCAGTCTTAAAATGAGCGCCGCAGGCGCTTCACCATCTTGTCTCTTGTTTCCAGTATCTAGTTTCTTGTCGCTACTTTTGCCCAGGTATCCCTGAGGGTAACAGTACGGTTGAAAACCGGTTTTTCAGGGGTACTGTCCTTTGAATCCAGGCAGAAATACCCTAAACGTTCAAACTGGTAAACCGCTTCAGGTTGTGCCGTTTCAAGACTTTTTTCCAGTTTGGCGTTTTCCAGGATCTCAAGGGAATCCGGATTGAGGTTTTCCACAAAATCCTGGCCGTCTTTTTCCGGGTTTTCATCCTTGAAAAGCCTGTCATAAAGCCGGACTTGTGCATCGATGCAGTCCTGGGCATTTACCCAATGGATAGTGCCTTTGACCTTTCTGCCGTCAGGGGCATTGCCGCCGCGGGTTTCAGGATCATAGGTACAGATCAGTTCAACCACTTCTCCGGCCTCATTTTTAATGATCTCTTTGCAGGTGACCAGGTAGGCAGCCCGCAGGCGAACTTCCCGGCCCGGTCCCAGCCGAAAGAATTTTTTTGGGGGGTCTTCCATAAAATCATCCTGCTCAACATAGAGATGCTTGGAAAAACTGACCTCTCTTTTGCCGGCTTCCGGTTTTTTGGGATGATTCATAGCCGCCAAATTTTCGGTCTGGCTGTCGGGATAATTTTCCAGGGTGACTTTCAAGGGCCGGATAACACCCATAACCCGGGGGGCGTTTTCGTTGAGGTCATCCCTGAGGCAGGACTCAAGAAGGCCCATGTCAATGCGGCTCTCTTTTTTGGATACCCCGATCACATCACAAAAATTGCGGATGGCTGCCGGGGTGTATCCCCTGCGGCGCATGCCCTCCAGGGTGGGAAGTCTCGGGTCGTCCCATCCGGAGACCATCTCTTCGCTGACCAGACGTTGCAGTTTTCTTTTGCTCAGCACCGTATAGTTGATGTTCATCCGGGCAAATTCAATTTGCTGGGGATGACAGGGTATGGTGATGTTGTCCAAGATCCAGTCGTATAAAGGCCGATGATCTTCAAATTCCAAACTGCACAGGCTGTGGGTGATCCCTTCCAGGGCATCGGAGATGCAGTGGGTGAAGTCATACATAGGGTAAATACACCACTTGTCTCCGGTGCGGGGGTGGGGTGCTTTTTTGACCCTGTAGATCACCGGGTCCCTCATGTTGATGTTGGGGGAGGACATGTCGATTTTGGCCCGCAAGGTGTGCGCGCCTTCATCAAATTCCCCTGCCTTCATCCGCCCGAACAGATCCAGATTTTCTTCAACACTTCTGTCCCTGTATGGTGAGTCTTTACCCGGCTCGGTGAGGGTGCCGCGGTATTCCCTCATTTCATCGGCGGATAGGCTGCATACATAGGCTTTGCCGGCTTGAATCAGTTCAACGGCAAAATCATGAAGGGCGTCAAAGTAGTCTGATGCATAGAACGGGGTGTTGTAGTCAAATCCCAGCCATGTGACGGTTGACATGATGGAGTCAATGTAAATCTGTTTTTCCTTGGCAGGATTGGAGTCATCAAACCGCAGGTTACACTTCCCGTTAAATTGTTGGGCCATTTTAAAATTCAGGCAGATGGATTTTGCATGGCCGATGTGCAGAAAGCCGTTGGGTTCCGGCGGAAATCGCGTGGCCACGCGACCATTGTTTTTATTTTCGGCAAGATCTTCTTTGATAATGTTTTCAATAAAATGCCCTTTGGCGGTTTGTGTTTCCATTTAGTCTTCTTTCCATGGGTTGCATAGTTAAGTAGTTTTTGAATACTAAATATCATATTCATATTAAGGATTAAAGGGTTTCGTATATTGGCCGGTTTTCAAAAGAACCAGGGTGCAGGCCTCTTGGACCTTGATTCCGGCGGACTTGAGTTTTTCATAGGCCTGGGGATTTTCCGTGCCGGGATTGAAGATCACCCGCAGGGGTTTGATGCCCAGAATTTGGTCAATCACCTTGTCCTGCCGGGCCGGGCCCAGATACATGGTCACCGTGTCAATGGTCTGGGGAATATCGGAAAGCGCATGATAAACGGTTTTGCCTTCAATGATTTTGTGTTTGGGAGCTACGGGTACGGGACTGTGACCGTACTCTTCCAGCATGGTCTGGGCTTTGTTGGAATATCTGTCCTTCAAAGGACTTGCACCTATCACGGCAACGGTCTCTTTTTTTTCTTCCATGGGGTTTGTATCTCCTGTATGCTGTTCAGTTCAAATATTAATTAAGTATCTATCCAGACCAAAGGAAAGTACAGGAAAAATATATGGGACTGTTCAATCTGGTGTCTCCCTATGGCCCGGCCGGGGACCAGCCAAAGGCCATTGACTATCTGGTCCGGGGGGTGGAGACAGATGAAAAATACCAGGTGCTTCTGGGGGTAACAGGGTCGGGCAAGACCTTTACCATGGCCAACATCATCAGCCGGGTGGAAAAGCCAAGCCTGGTCATCGCACCCAACAAGACCCTGGCGGCCCAGCTTTACAATGAGTTCAAAATGCTGTTCCCGGATAATTGCGTGGAGTATTTTGTCTCCTATTATGACTATTACCAGCCCGAAGCCTATATCCCTTCTTCGGATACCTATATCCAGAAGGATTCTTCCATCAATGAGCTGATCGATAAAATGCGGCACTCGGCCACCCGGAGCGTTCTGGCCCGAAGGGATGTGATCGTGGTGGCCTCGGTTTCCTGTATTTATGGCCTGGGTGCGCCCGAAGAGTACCTGGATCTGCGGGTAACCCTGGACCGGGATATGGAGATTTCACGGGAGGACGTGATTCGGAAATTTGTGGATATCCAGTACATCCGCAATGACGTGGATTTCCACCGGGGTACCTTTCGGGTCCGGGGGGACCGGCTGGAGATTTTTCCGGCCTACGAGGAAGATAGGGCTGTTCGCATAGATTTTTTCGGTGACACCATTGAAGAGATCAGTGAAATTGATGCCTTGAAAGGTACGGTCATCAAACGGTTTGACCAGATGGCCATCTATCCGGCCTCCCATTACGTCACCAATAAAAAGACCCGGAAGCAGGCCGTGGAAAGTATTGTGGCCGAGCTTAAGGAACGCCTGGCTTTTTTGCATGACCAGAATCTGCTGGTGGAGGCCCAGCGCCTGGAGGAAAGGACCCGGTACGATCTTGAGATGCTTGAAGAGATCGGGTATTGCAACGGCATTGAGAATTATTCCCGGCACCTCACGGGCCGGGCTCCGGGCCAACCGCCGCCCACGCTTTTGGATTATATTGATAGGGATTTCCTGCTCTTTTTTGACGAAAGTCATATTTCGGTCAGCCAGCTTGGGGCCATGTACAAGGCTGACCGGTCCAGGAAAGAGACCCTGGTCAAATACGGATTCCGTCTGCCCTCTGCCGTGGACAACCGGCCGTTGAAATTCGAGGAGTTCAAGGATCTGGTGCCCCGGACCATCTTTGTATCGGCCACCCCCGGGGATTATGAGATGGAAAAAGCAGGTGTCCGGGTGGCCGAGCAGATTGTCAGGCCCACGGGGCTGCTTGATCCCCCGGTGGAGATCCGGGATGCCAAAACACAGGTTGACGACCTGTACCAGGAGATTCTCAAGCGGGTAGAAGCCCAGGAGCGGGTGTTGGTGACAACATTGACCAAACGCATGGCAGAGGACCTTACCGATTATTATTCGGATTTGGGGCTCAAGGTAAAATACCTGCATTCGGATATCGGCACGGTGGAGCGCATTGACATTATTCAGGATCTTAGGCGAGGTCTGTTTGATGTGCTCATCGGCATCAACCTGTTGCGCGAAGGCCTGGATATCCCTGAAGTGTCCCTGGTGGCCATTCTCGATGCGGATAAGGAGGGGTTTTTGCGCTCCTTTAGATCCTTTATTCAGATTTTCGGACGGGCCGCCCGAAACGCCTATGGCCGGGTCATCATGTATGCCGAAAAAGAGACCGGCTCCATGAAAAAGGCCCTGGCTGAAACCCGCCGCCGCCGCAAGATCCAGAAGGCGTATAACCAGGCCCACGGCATTACACCTGCCACCATCAGCAAAAAGATAAATACCTTTGATTACACCATGGCCGACATGAATGCCAATACGGTTGAAGCGGCCGTAAATGAGGAACTCAAAGCCTACGATGCGGATGAGCTGAATCTGGATGATGTGATCCTGGATTTTGAGGCAAAAATGAATGAAGCAGCTGAGAATCTGGAATTTGAGCGGGCTGCACAATATCGGGACAAGATTCTGGAACTGAAAAAGATCAAAACAGTTCAGCCATGATCAGTGACAAAATGATCAGTGGGGAAATGAAGGGAAAATACGATCAGGCCCCAACAGCAGAGTATGTAAAAAAATATGGTTGATTTCCAGTTGATTTTTGGCTTTTCGAAGCAAGCACAGTATATGGTGGCTGGATAATATTCAGTGAATATAGTGATCAAATAAAACCAAAATATTTATCAAATCCAGAGATGTGAAAAAATTTGGCGGTTATGTAATTTTTTTCTTTTAAGTGTGTATCTATTTTCACATATCAGTTGGCTGCATAATATTGGTTTTACTTGTATTTTAAATAAATTCAAATAGGTATTTAGATATTGAATATGCAAATTGGTTTTGGCGCTGTAATTGCATTAATATAATACACTATTAAAAATGTGAGTTTTTGTTACCGAATATGTTTAAGAAAATACCCAAAGGAGTTAGCAGATGAAAAGGAAATCCTTATTATCCAATTCTATTTTGTTAGTGTTTTGTTTTTTGATCCTTGTTTCATTACCTGCAAATGTTACTGCTTATACCATAGATGGCGATAACGTCTTAACGGCTGCTTATGATGGTAGTGGGGATTCTCCTTTTGCTTCCGAGATTCCAACACAAGATGAGCTATCAGATTATTCAACTGATTGGGGGTATGGTGCTTTTGGTATTTGGGTTAACGAAGAAGTTTATACATACACAAATAGCAATGAGGCCAACAGTTTAGCCGAACAAATAATTAAAGCATATCTAGAAGCTCAAGGACTGACAAATATAATAGTTTCTGCAGGGGAAAAAGTTGAAGAGGAAGAGGGGGATGCTTCTACGGATTTGACAGTTGTTGGCTATGATGGGAGCACTCTATATACAAGTACGTACGGTGGCTGGGTTACATCAGAAAGTGATGGAATTGATTTTTGGATAATTAAAGCCGGTACTTTCTTTACGATTTGGACCTATGGAGGGGACAGCTATGAAGGATATTGGACGACTTTGGGTTTAGCGGTTGGAAATAATGATAACCAGCCTGAGATATCTCATTTCACCGCTTATTTTGGTGACGGAGAGGAAGGCGGTGGTGGTGGCGGTGGTGATCCAGTCCCAGAACCAGCGACTCTTATGCTTTTTGGCATCGGGCTGTTGGGGCTTGCAAGAGTTTCAAGAAGAAAGAAATAATTCAGATTTAAACATGTCATGGAAAAAGGCAGGGTAAATTTTTACCCTGCCTTTTTTTATTTCGTTTATTTTTTTGAAAGGATCTTTGTCCGATTTAAATCCTTTCTTTTTCCGTTTCGCGGCAGCCCGAAGTCAGAGCTGCCGTATGATAGCTACTTGTAGACCGTTATGGTATCTATCCCTTCATTTCCTGCCGTATCAACTGCCTTCACTGAAAGCGTGTAATTGCCTTGTGGCAGCTTACGGGTATTCCAGTTCCACTTTAATTCGTTTTTATATTTTACCGCTGTGAGCTCATTGTTTATAAAAAGTTCCATCCGGCTGATGCCGATGCCGCTGTCAGCCGAAGCCTGAACTATTTCCAGGTTGCCAATGGGAATATTGGTATTGTTGGGTGAATGGATGGTAACCTTAGGCATAGGAGCCCCAGTATCTTCAAAAATTTCGTTATCCACACTTACACTGATTACGTCGGACTGTCCCAGGTTTCCGACCGTGTCATAGGCCACGGCAACTAACTCATAAGTACCATTGGCATAAGCCGTGGTGTCCCAGAAAAAGGAATAGGGCGACGTGATGTCTTCGTCAAAAAGCACACCGTCAAGATAGAGTTCCACCAGAACCACACCGCCCTCATCCGCGGCAGACACATCTACAGTAATGCCGCCACTGACAAGTGCACCGCCCTGAATGGATGTAATGACAACAAGCGGAGCCGTCGTATCACTGTCACTTTCATTTGCCACAGTCACTGTAATGACACTGGACCAGCCGTCATTTCCTGCGGTGTCATAGGCAACAGCCAGCAATTGATGATCGCTGTTTGCATAACCGTAAGTGTCCCAGGCAAATGTGTAGGGCGAAGTGGTATCAGAAGATAAAAGCTCTCCGTCAACGTATAGTTCAACCCGGTCCACGCCCCTTTCGTCCACCGCTGAAACGCTTACGGTTAGGCTGCCGTTGACTGTTGTATCGTTCTGGGGTGATGTGATGGCCACAGAAGGATCAATGGTATCCTCGTCAGGAACAGCAGGCAGTGCAGCCAGAATGCTCTGAAGTGCGTTTACCCTGCCGTAACCGAAATAGTTGTCAAACCCTGTGCTTCCAAGATCGTCAGCATTCCGGGTGAGGATCTCCACCACCTGGGCATTGGTTAAGGACGGGTTGGCTGAAAGAATCAGGGCAGCTACACCGGCGGTGATGGGTGATGAAAAGGAGGTCCCGTTCCAATTTCCATATCCACCACCCCGGGTAGTTGTCAAAATGTATGTGCCTGGTGCGGATATGTCGATCCAGTCCCCGTAGTTTGAAAAATTGGCAAAGGTATCTGATGATGTGGTGGCGGATACCGCTACCACATTGGTACAGGCCGCAGGATAGTATGGTGTGTCAGTTGAATAGTTATGGGCACAGGCAAAGATAACCGCACCCTTGTTCCAGGCGTAATTAACTGCAGCCTGCAGGGTGTACGAGTAGCTTGACCCGCCGATACTGATGTTCATTATCCTGACGCCCTGGTCAGCAGCATAATTAATGGCTTGGGCTATATCATAATAAGTGGCATAGTTATTGGCATTTAAAACCACCAGAGGCATGATTGGGCTGTTCCATGCCACGCTGGCAACACCGATATCATTATTGGTCATTGCTGCGGCAGACCCGGCTACAGCCGTGCCATGTCCGAGAACATCCTGGGTGTCTGTATTGTTCCCGAGAAAGTTATACCCGGCAATAAGATTGCCCGCAAGATCGGGATGGGTGGGGTCAACCCCGGAATCAATGATGGCGATGGGAACGCTTGGGGAACCCGTGGTCAGGTCCCATCCGCCGGGGGCTGAAATTATCGGCAGGTGCCACTGGGAAGGATACCGCTCATCATTGGGCACATATCCGGCTTCAGCAATGAAATTTTCTTCCACAAATTGGATATTCGGATTATTTGACAGCGCCTTTTTCACCTGTTCAAGGGCATGCTCAGGCACCTTGATCCGACGCGCTTTGATGTTTTCCATCTCTCCGGCCGTGACGGCACCAAAGGAGCTAATAAGCCTATCCACATTCCTTTTTGTGACACTCGGCTTTACCTGGATGAGTAGTTCCCCTGGTACAAATTTTTTACTGCTGTCTGCCTGGGCAAGACCGGAGCCGGCCAGGATTATAATCACTATGCTGGCAATAATAATTATTGTTTGCAGGCTATTTTTGAATTTTTTTCTCACATTGGACCTCCAAGTGTTGAGGAATCACAGCACAATTTTTACTGACGGCAAAAAATAAAAAAGTTAGGAAGACTGTGTTTGCGTCGATAGCCTTTTTTCTAACTTTTAGGATAAAATATCGGTTCGATAACACATATTCCGGTGTCTGGGAATGCAATGCTGCATTTTTTACCGATTCTGAATATGAGGCGTTTCAGTGAAAAGCTCACACAAAGACACAAAGATTATAATTTGATTTTTTGGCTCTTTGTGCCTTTGAGGCTTTGTGCGAGAATAGAAAAAGGCAGGGTGGTAATTCACCCTGCCTTTTTAGATCGTTTGTTTTTTCGAAAAGATCTTTGTCCGGTTTCAACCCGTTCTCTTTTCGTTGCACGGCAGCCCGAAATCAGGATTGCCGCAGAATAGCTATTTGTAAACCGTTATGGTATGTACCCCTTCATTTCCTGCCGTATCAAATGCCTTCACTGAAAGCGTGTAAGCGCCGTTTGACAGCTTCCGGGTATTCCAGTTCCATTTCAATTCGGTGGCATATTTTACCGCTTTAAGCTCTCCGTCCAGAAAAAGTTCCATCCGGCTGATGCCGCTGTCATCCGAAGCCGAAGCCAGGACTGTTTCCAGGTTGCCGATTGATGCACCGTCCCCAGGTGAAGTGATGGTGACAGCAGGCGCCTCGGTGTCTTCAAAAATTACATTCTCCACACTCACACTGATTACTTCGGATACGCCCTGGTTCCCGACTGTGTCATAGGCAACAGCCACTAACTCATAAGTACCATTGGCATACGTCGTGGTGTCCCAGAAGAAGGAATAGGGAGACGTGATGTCTTCGTCAAGAAGTACGCCGTCAACATAGAGTTCCACCAGAGCGACACCGCCATCATCCGTGGCAGAGACATCCACAGTGATACCGCCACTGACCAGCGCACCCCCCTGAATTGATGTAATGGCAACAACAGGTGCCTGTGTATCATCGTCACTTTCATTTGCCACAGTCACTGTAATGACGCTGGACCAACCGGCATTTCCTGCAGTGTCGTAAGCCACAGCCATCAGTTCATGCTCGCTGTTGGCATAGCCATAAGTGTCCCAGGCAAAGGTGTAGGGCGAAGCGGTGTCAGATGATAAAAGTTCGCCGTCAACGTACAGTTCAACCCGGTCCACACCTCCCTCGTCCGCCGCTGAAACGCTAACGGTCAAGCTTCCGTTGACGGTTGTATCGTTCTGGGGTGATGTGATTGCCACAGAAGGATCAATGGTATCCCCGTCAGGCACAGCAGCCAATGCCGCCAGAATGCTCTGAAGTGCGTTTACCCTGCCGTAACCGAAATAGTTGTCAAACCCTGTGCTTCCAAGATCGTCAGCATTCTGGGTGAGGATCTCCACCACCTGGGCATTGGTTAGGGACGGGTTGGCTGAAAGAATCAGGGCAGCTACACCGGCGGTGATGGGTGATGAAAAGGAGGTCCCGTTCCAATTTCCATACCCACCACCCCGGGTAGTTGTCAAAATGTACGAGCCCGGTGCGGAGATGTCGATCCAGTTCCCGTAATTTGAAAAACTTGCCAGTGTGTCTGATGAAGTGGTGGCGGATACCGCTACCACATTGGTGCAGGCTGCAGGATAGTACGGCGTGTCAGTTGAATAGTTATGGGCACAGGCAACGATAACCGCACCCTTGTCCCAGGCGTAGTTAACTGCATTCTGCAGGGTGGAAGAGTAGCTTGATCCGCCGATACTGATGTTCATGACCCTGACGCCCTGGTCAGCCGCATAATTGATGGCCCGGGCGATATCATAATAAGTTGCATAATCATTGGCGTTTAGAACCACCAGTGGCATGATCGGGCTGTCTCCAGCCACGCCGGCCACGCCGGTAACGTTATCGGTCATGGCTGCGGCAGATCCGGCTACAGCCGTGCCGTGTCCGAGGACATCCTGAGTATCCGTATTGTTATCAAGAAAATTGTACCCGGTAATAAGATTGCCCGCAAGATCGGGATGGGTGGGGTCAACACCGGAATCAATGATGGCGATGGGGGTGCTTGGGGAACCCGTTGTCAGGTCCCATGCACCGGGGGCTTCAATCGTCGGCAGGTGCCACTGGGAAGGATACCGCTCATCATTGGGCACATACCCTGCTTCAGCAATGAAATTTTCTTCCACAAAATGGATATTCGGATTGTTTGACAGCGCCTTTTTCACCTGTTCTAGGGCATGTTCCGGCACTTTAATCCGACGTACTTTTATGTTTTCTATCTCTCCGGCTGTAACAGCCCCATGGGAGTGAAGAAGATTATCCACGTCCCCTCTTGGAACATCCGGCTTTACCTGGATAAGTAGCTCCCCTGGTACGAATTTTTGACTGCCGCCTGCCTGGGCAAGACCTGAGCCGACCAGAACCAATACCATTGCGACTGCAATGGTCATTATTGTCTGCAAGTTTGTTCTTAATTTTTTTGCCATTTTGGACCTCCATTTGTTTTGCTTGCGAGGAAACAAGCATCCATAATGGAGGGAAGACTTGTTTCTTCGGCAACTCGGCTATCCGCCAGTGACGGACCCATAAGCTTTGTGTGCCGTGGTTACCCACGGGTTACCTTTGTCGGAAACGTTCTGGATATGATTAAAGCAAAACATATACCACCGTCATAATGAAAGTTAAAAAGTTCCTTGCGCCTTTTGCTGGCATACTTTTTCTTTTCCACGCTAATTTGGGGTTTCAACAACAATTGACATTTTGCGCACATTATTTGACAATAATTGTAATGGCAGTGTTCAGAGGATTAAATTTATTTCTCCAACGCAGAAATTGGGAAAATCGGCATTATGTAACAGCTTGTCGAGCAGGCAGTCCAGTACCGGGACAAGATCCGGGAATTGAGAAAGATTAAAATACCCTATCTATGATATTGTAACAAAATGGCCAGTGAGAAAATAAAAGAAAAATACGACCAGGCGCCCCACGCCCCCGGGGTTTATCTCATGCGGGATAAAAAAGGAAAAATTCTTTACGTGGGCAAGGCCAAGGATTTAAAAAAGCGGCTGGCCTCATATTTTGTAAGAAAGGATCAGCCTGAGCCAAAGACCGCAGCGCTGCTGGCCCTGGTGGCTGATTTTGAGCTGGTGGTCACGCAGTCCGATCAGGAAGCCTTTATCCTGGAATCCAATCTGATCAAAAAAAATTCCCCTAAATATAATGTTATTCTTAAAGACGGCAAAAACTATCCGTTGCTGCGCATTGACATGAATGAGCCCTATCCTTCCATCCAGCGGGTCCGGCGCATTGAAAAGGATAAGGCGCTTTATTTTGGTCCGTATTCTTCCTCCAAGAGTGTCAACCAGACCTTAAAGCAGATCCAGCGGATTTTTAAACTTCGAAAGTGCCGGGACACCCAGTTTAAAAATCGGTCCCGGCCCTGTCTGAATTACCAGATTAAAGCATGCCTTGGACTGTGCTGCAATGAGGTGGACCCTGGAGAGTACCAGACCAGGGTTAAAGACGCGGTGTTGTTTCTCCGGGGACGGACCCGGGAAGTGATTAAAAAATTGCGCCTTGAGATGGCGGCGTTCGCCGGGGAGCAGGCCTATGAAAAGGCGGCCCAGGTCCGGGACACCATTTTTGCCGTGGAACGGATCATGGAGCGCCAGGTGGTGGTGTGCGCGGATGGGCAGGACCGGGATGTAATTGGACTTGCCTGGGACCGGGACCGGGCTGTGGTGACCGTCATGCAGGTCCGGTCCGGGCATCTGATAAACACGGCTTATTACCCTTTGGATCTGGGATTCAAGGAACCGGATGAGGTTTTGGCCGCCTTTGTGAGCCAGTATTATGAGAAGGCCGCCCAGATTCCGGGAGCCGTCCTGTTCAGCCATCCATCCGATGACATGACCCGAGCCGAGGCCAGGCTTAATGAGGTGGCCGATCACCGGGTGCATTTCCATTATCCGGTCCGGGGAGAAAAGAAACGGCTTGCAGACATGGCCCGGCTGAACGCAAAGGCAGAGCTTGAAAAAATTCTGGCCAGGGAGGAGGAGGCCCGGGCTGGTCTGACCATGCTCCAGCATCTTCTGGGTATGGCCCGGCCGCCCGAACGTATGGAGTGCTTTGACAACTCCAATCTCCAGGGAAAGGATCCCGTGGCGGCCATGGTGGTGTTCACCGGCGGCAGGCCCGATAAAAGTGCCTATCGTAAATTTATTATAAAGGATATTGACCACCAGGATGACTATGCGTATATGACCCATGCGCTTTCCCGCCGATTCCGGCACGACCGGGAAAATATGCCACTGCCGGACCTGCTGGTGGTGGATGGCGGTAAAGGACAGTTGTCCATGGCCGTGAGCGTGGTCAGGGCACTGGGGCTGGAGGGGAAGTTTACCCTGGCAGGCCTGGCCAAAAAGGATGCGGGCAAGGGGGAGAAAGCCGACAAGGTTTATCTGCCGGGACGGTCCAATCCGTTGAATACGGCCCAGTCTGCCAAGGCGCTTTTTCTTTTGGAACAGATCCGGGATGAGGCCCACAGGTCTGCCATTACGTTCCAACGCGCCCGCAGGGAAAAGCGGGGAAAACTCTCCGTACTTGACGGTATCTCCGGCATTGGGCCCCAAAAAAAGAAGCTGCTGCTCACTACCTTTAAAGGCATTGATAATATCCGAAACCAGTCGCCGGAAGAACTTGCCGCTCTTCCAGGCATTACGCTGGCAATGGCAAAGAATTTGCTCCAGGTGCTGGCTGAATAAGCTGCATCTCACAGTGGACATTTATGCTCAACTGTTTTATTAGATATTGTTTTGTTTCGACAAAATTTAATGATTGTATTATGATCCGAATTTTTGACGAAAACCCAATTAACAACGGACCCGTCAGATTTAAAAACTGAGGGCCGGGAGAAGAAGATGAACGACAGGTTTGAGGACGACAACACCCAGAACACTGACCAGGGCATGGATGAGATGAGCTTTGAGCAGATGCTTGATGCCTATGATTCAAAAATCGGCCGGGAATTCAAGCCCGGGGATATGGTGGAAGGGCAGATTATTTCCATCGGAGAAAATTCAGTTTATCTGGACACGGGGACAAAGTCTGATGGTGTGGTGGATAAGTCCGAGCTGCTGGATGAAAATGGTGAATTTCAGTATTCAGTGGGTGATATCCTCAAACTGTATGTGGTTTCCTTAAGCGAAAGCGAAGTGATTTTGTCCAAGGCGGTTTCCGGAGCCGGAATGGCTGCCATGATCGAGGATGCCTATCGCGGGCATACTCCTGTGGAAGGCCGGGTGACCGGCGTTGTCAAAGGCGGTTTCTCCGTGGATGTTCTGGGTAAAAGGGCGTTTTGTCCGGTGAGCCAGATTGATGTCAAATATGTGGAAACCCCCGAGGATTATGAGGGCCAGACCCACCATTTTTTGATTACCCGGTATGAGGAAAAGGGCCGGAATATTGTTGTCTCCCGCCGGGAACTTCTCAACGAACAGATCAGGGAAGAACGTGCCGCATTCATGAAAGAACTGGCCGAAGGGGATACGGTCCAGGGCAAGGTTATCAAGCTCATGTCCTACGGTGCCTTTATCGAACTTGCGCCCGGCGTGGAAGGTATGGCCCATATTTCCGAATTGAGTTGGTCCCGGGTGGAAAAGCCTGAAGAAGTGGTTCGGGTGGATGATATTCTGCCGGTTAAAGTACTCAAGATTGAAAAACCCCTTTCCGACTCTCCTAAAATTTCCCTGTCCGTTAAACAAACTTCTGGCAATCCCTGGGATAACATCGGTACCACGTTCAGCATCGGAGACCAGGTCAGCGGTAAAGTGGTTCGTCTGACCTCTTTCGGGGCTTTTGTGGAGATCGCCCCGGGCATTGACGGTTTGGTCCATATATCTGAAATGAGTCATGTGAAAAGGGTTCTGCGCCCCGAGGACGAGGTCAGCGTTGGTGAGACCATTCAGGTGATGATCAAGGCCATTGACATGGACAGTAAGCGGATCTCATTGAGCATGAAAGATGCGGCAGGCGATCCCTGGACCGGTGTTCTGGCCAAATATCCCGTGGGCAGTGTGGTGGAAGGCACCCTGGAGAAAAAGGAAGGCTTTGGACTGTTTATTCGTCTGGAACCCGGTATTACAGGCCTGATGCCCATGTCAAACCTGCGTCAGTCCGCAGATGCAGGGAAAATTGAATCTTTGAAACCTGGAGATACTCTACCGGTTCTGGTTCAGGAAGTGGACGAGGAGAACCGGCGCATGACCCTGGCCCCCCCGGACCAGAAATCTTCAGGTAATTGGAAGCAGTTTGCAAAAAGTGCCAAGGGTGGTTCTTCCTTTGGGTCTATGGAGAGTATTTTGCGCGAAGCACTGGAGAAAAAGAAATAGGGGTTTTTCGTCCCTGTGCTTTAGATGTCTGCAATGTTTATCACTGATTTTGATGGTACGCTGCTCACAGACCATAAACGTATCCGTGGTCGGGATCTGGATACCCTGGCCGGGCTGAGGGCTGCCGGTGTAATCACGGTCATTGCCACAGGGCGCAGCCTATATTCCTTCAGGCGCGCCCTTGAGCATATGGAACTTGCCCCGGAGGATCTGCCTCTGGATTATTTGATTTTTTCCACAGGTGCCGGCATCATGGCCTGGCCCGGGGATCGAATGATCCGCTCCTGTTCCATCCCTAAAGAGGGGGTCTTGGAAATTACAGCCTGTTTTGACCATTTTGGCTTTGATTATATGATTCACAAGGCCATCCCTGATACCTCATATTTTTTGTTTAAATTCACCTCCGGCCGCAATTCTGATTTTCACCGGCGGATGGCAATGTATTCGAATTTTGCCACGCCCCTTGGTACGGAAACCACGATTTATGATCAGTCCACCGAGGTCCTGGCCATTGTACCCGGTGGATTTCCCCGGGAGCAGCTGGATGCGATTCGCCGTGAGCTGTCCGGATTCAGCGTGATTCAAGCGACCTCTCCTTTGGATCATAAATCCTTGTGGATAGAAGTATTTCCTTCCGGGGTCAGCAAGAGTGCGTCATCCCAATGGCTGGCCCGGCATCTTGGTGTCGGCCGGAGGATGGTGACTGCAGTGGGGAACGATTACAATGACGAAGATCTTTTGGACTGGGCCGGGCAGGGTTTTTTGATGGATAACAGCCCTGAATCCCTGAAAAATAAGTTTATGGCTTCAGGCTCCAACAATGAATGCGGGGTGAGCCGGGCGGCAAAGTCGGCAGGGTTTTTAAAATGAGCTTTCGCCCGGGTCATCTTCTGGCTCTTCAAAATTAAGGCCCGGGTAAAGTTTCTTGCAGCAATCCGGGCAGATTCCGTGGGAAAATATCAAATGGTCAAAGGCTTTTTCAATATCTTTCCATTGATTGTCCTTCACCCTGATTTTTTTGCAGTTGGCGCAGATGGCAATGGCATGCTCGGGTATTTCCTGGGGATGTTTGATGAGTTGTTCGTATTGGTGCTGCAGTTCAATGCGTTGGGATATGTCCCGGGCCATGATAATGGTACCGGTGTAGGTCTTATTCTTACCCTGGTTGATGGGACTGCAGGTTAGTTCCACATGTACGATATGTTCGTTTGCATGTACCAGTTGAATTTCATACCGGCTGGTTTCGCCTTTTCTACGGATCTGGGTCTGTTCAAGTATCGTCCGGAAGCTGTCCCGGGTTGAGATTTGCTCAAGATTCGTTGATATGAGTCTTTCTGCCGGATAGCCCATCATGTTGCAGAATGCCGGATTGACAAAGGTGATATTTTCCTGGGCATCTACGGTGAGGACCCCTTCTGCAATTTGTTCGGTAATGGTCCGGTATTGTTTTTCACTTTTTTCCAGACGTTTTCTGTATGCCTTATTTTCATTGGCAAGTCGCCGGTTTTCAAAGACTTTTTTTACCACATGAACAATGATGTCCAGGTCAATTATGGGTTTGGAAATATAATCTTTGGCACCCATCTGAAGGGCCTGGATGACATCCTGTTTTTTGCCGGCTCCTGAAATCACGATCATGGGCTGATCCGGGTCGGATTTATGGATGGTGCGCATGACCTCAAGCCCGTTCATGACCGGCATGAGCAGATCCGTGATGACCACATCCACGTTTTTTCGGAAAAACAGGTCCAGGCCCACATGGCCGTTTTCTGCCGCAAAAACCTGGTATCCCTGATCCTCAAATAAATCAGTCAGGCTTTCCCTGATGGAGATTTCATCATCTATAATGAGAAGCGTTTCCTGGTGCATTTCGATCTGGTGTATGTTGATGATTTATTCACCGGGGTACAGCTTTCCGGTATTTGTAAATATTTTAAATACTTTTAAACAATCCTGCTGAAAAAATACTATACCAGATCAACGGAACAAATGTAAATCACAGATCTTTAATTAATTGCGCCATATCCCTGACTGCTGTGTCCATACCTGTCATGACGGCTTTCGAAATTATGGCATGTCCGATACTGTACTCCGTAATTTCAGACAATCCCTTGAATTCTTTGATTGATTGGTAACAGATGCCGTGTCCGGCATGCACACCCAAGTTCAGGCGGGCACCGATTTTTGCCGCATCCACAATTCTTGTGTATTCCCTTCCCCGGTCGTACGAGGTTGTGGCATCGCAGAATGCGCCTGTATGTATTTCAATGGAATCCGCATCAATTCTGTGGGCCATTTTGATCTGATCCAGGTCGGGGTCAATGAAAATGCAGATTTTGATTCCGGCATTTTTCAGGGTAGTGACGGCTTGACCAATGTGATCCATATGGGTAATTACATCAAGTCCGCCTTCTGTGGTGAGCTCTTCTCTTTTTTCAGGTACCAGGGTGACGGTGTCGGGTTTAATGTCCAGGGCAATGCCCAGCATTTCGCTGGTGGCAGCCATTTCAAGAATCAATCGGGTTTTTATCGTCTGGGAAATCAGCCGGACATCTCGTTCCTGGATGTGGCGGCGGTCTTCTCTCAGATGTACCACAATGGCATCGGCCCCGGCAGTTTCTGCGGCCAGAGCAGCCTGGACCGGTTCCGGGTATTTGGCGCCTCTTGCCTGGCGCAGGGTCGCCACATGATCTACATTTACTGCTAACTCGGCCATTTTGATATCCTTTTAATTTTTTAGAATGCGGTTAAATCCGGATTCTTTTCAATGATCCTGAGCAGTTCCAGGCTCTTTTTTTCCATTTCCCGGGCCTGCGCTTCACCCAATTCATGGTCAAACCCAATCAGGTGAAGAATACCGTGTATCAATAATTGAGACATCCGTTCATTCGTTGAAATTCCTGCCGTTTGGGCCTCTGTCCGGGCCGTATCAAAGGAGATCACCACATCCCCGAGAAGTCCCGGGGTAATATCCGAGAACTCTCCCTCCTGCATGGGAAAAGAGAGCACATTGGTGGGGGCGTCTTTGCCTCGATATGTCCGGTTCAAATCCCTGACTTGGTCATCATCCGTTATAACAATGGAGATTTCGTGATTATCACAGCCCAAGGCGTTTAAGATCTGTTCGGTCTTTTTGTGCAGGGGCGCTGTTGCCAGCCTCTCCTCTTGGTGGTTGTCTATCAGTATCCTTAGATGTTCCATTTCTCTTGTCCTGCTTTTTATCCTGGGGCTTGTCCGTGTACTCAATGCGGCTGTGGTAAATAGAGGTTAAAATATTATTAAAACTTTTGGCAATCTGGTGCAGATCTTTCAAGGTCATTTCACACTCTTCGAGCTGGCCGTCGGCAAATATGTCATTGATCAACTCTTTTACACGGCCCTTGATTCTGGCTGGGGTTGGGCGCTCAAGTGCCCGGGTCGCGGCTTCCACCACATCTGCGAGCATGACGATGCCCGCCTCCCTTGTCTGGGGTTTGGGGCCCGGGTATCTGAAATCATCCTCATTGACGTTTCCATTTCCGGCTTTTTTGCTTTTGTTATAAAAATATTTTATCAGGGATGTACCGTGGTGCTGGATAATGCCTTCCACAATTTCATTGCCCAATTTGTACTCTTTGGCCATTTCCACGCCTTTTTTAACGTGTCCGATGAGTATTAATGCGGACATGGACGGGGAAAGTTTGTCATGGCGGTTCCGTCCGTCAGACTGATTTTCAATGAAATACATGGTTTTATCCAGTTTGCCGATGTCATGGTAATATGCCATGACTTTGGCCTTGAGGCTGTCTGCCTGAATGGCAGATGCGGCGGCTTCGGCAAGGGTTGCGACAATGACACTGTGGTTGTAAGTGCCCGGGGCCTCAATCATTAGTTTTTTGATCAGGGGTTGGTCCAGATTTGAAAATTCCAGCAGTTTAGCCGCCGTGGTGTAATTAAATAAGACTTCGATTAACGGTGTGAATCCCACCGTAAGAATGGCCGCAAACACACCACCGCCCACGGCCATTGTCACCTGTTTAAGCAATATTCCCCAGGGGAGTGCCTGGGCGGGCATGAAAAATCCCAGGGCAATGGCAAGACATGCATTGAAAACCGCCAATTTGAATCCGGCCACAATGAAATGGTGACGTTCGTTTCGTTCCTTGATCCAGTATGCCGCTGTGACACTGGACAGAAAAAAGAACAAAAAGACCTGGAATTCGCAACCAAAGGAGATGGTACATAAACTGCAAAGCATCAGAGAAAAATACAGGGCAATGTCAAACCCCAGGAAAATGCAGGTGATCATGGCTGCGGCCGGTATGGGGACCACCATATATATTGCTCTTGAGGCAATTTTCCCTGATATTTCCGGATTTGAGGCGTGGGCAATATACACGGCAAGTTCGGTGAATCCGATATAAAGCAAAAGGCCCAGGGTCAGAAAGGTCATGTGTTTATTCATATCCCGGGCAAGTTTTGGGTGATCTTTGAGGTAAAGAAAATAAACCACAAGAAGCAAAAGGCTTGTAAACATGCAGATGCCGGTAATGGTCATGATCTCATCTTTATCTTCAACCTGTTCGCTTAGGGCGTTTAGCTTGACCAGTTTGAGTTCATCAACCCGCTCCCCTTCCCGAAGAATCATTTCACCTGCCTTGATTTGGTAAAGGGTGGGTTTGATACGTGCCTGGGCTTCCCGGATGCGTTTTTTCGTTTCGTTTTTATTCAGGGTGATATTGGGCCGCAACAGTCGCTGGCAGATATCCACCACCAGGTTGGCCAGACTGTAGTTGACACCTTTCAGGATGGGCTGGCCCACAACCCTTACCATGGTCTTGGCCTGGTCCGGTCCGTAAAACACCTTGAGGTTGGTAATAACGCGTTCCTCGTGGGACTGGATGGTTCTAAGGATGATGCCTTTTTTTTCTTCCGCCAGAAGGATCTCTTTATTGCTTACGACCCCGTTGGTCAAAATAGTGCCTATGATGGCGGTAATATATCCCGTGACCTCTTCGGAGAATTTTTCATTGAACAGGATTTGGAATGCGCCATTGGAAATCTCTATGCCCAGTTTTTTTTCAAATTCGGGCTTGGATGCCAGGGCGATGGAAAAGGCGGCATCCGGAGATTCAGGTGGCGTATTTCCCAGGGCATTGTCCTGGTGTTGAAACATCTGCTGTCCAAAGTGCATGGCCGATGCAATGCCGGTGGTTATATTTTTCAACAGGTTGTCATCAAAATCATAGACCGTTCTGATTGATGTTTCTGCCGAATTCATTTTGGCCAGGTTGGTGGCCTTGTCTTCTATAAAAAAATCCTTGGATGCTTTGATGTCCCTGCCTGCAACATCCCCTATTTTATATACATATGATTCGGTGGTATAGTCAAAGGTCTGGGCCAGAGCGAACAGAGTAACGACCAGAAGAAACATTGCCGGCGGCAGATATGGGGTGTGTGGCAGGACTTGCCCGGCCCGCTTAAGCCAACTCTGGTTATTTGCTTTTTTCATAAGCGTCTATGATATCGGACACCAGCCGGTGCCTGACAACATCTTCCTTTGAGAATTCTATAAATGAGATCCCCCTTATCCGGGAAAGCAGTTTCCTGGCTTCCACCAGACCCGATTTTTTTCCTCCGGGCAGGTCTGTCTGGGTAATATCACCTGTAATAATGGCTTTTGAACCGTATCCAATTCGGGTCAAAAACATTTTCATCTGCTGTGAGGTGGTGTTCTGGGCCTCGTCCAGAATGATAAATGCATCGTTCAGGGTTCTGCCCCTCATAAATGCAATGGGTGCGATCTCAATAATTTCCTGCTCAATATAGGCTCTGGCTTTCTCAAAATCAAGCATATCATAAAGGGCATCATACAGAGGCCTCAAATACGGATTTATTTTTTCAGCCAGGTCACCGGGAAGAAAACCCAAGGCCTCGCCGGCTTCCACCGCAGGACGGGTGAGGATAATTTTCTTTACATCACCCTTTGTAAACGCTGCAACGGCCATGGCCATGGCAAGATAGGTTTTGCCGGTTCCAGCCGGGCCGATCCCGAAAAGAATGTCATTGGATGTTATGGCCTCGGTGTAGGCCAGCTGGGTTGGGGTCCGGGGTGTGATGGGCTTATTCTTTGCTGTTACCACTATTGTGGTGGTAAATATTTTTTTCAGGGGGGTGGACCCGCCCTGTTGAATCGCATTGATGGCGGCATCCAGCACAGCAGGCGTTAACCGTATTTTCTTTTCCAGAAGGTCATAAAGCTGGCTGATCAGGTCCATCACCTTCTCTGTTTTTTTTTCTGCACCACTGACTGAAATCGCTCCCCCCCTTGAGTTTATTTTAACATCAAAGGCCAGGGCGATTTTTTCCAAATTTGTATTGTGTGTCCCAAAGAGTTTTTGGGCCAGGGTAATGTTCTGAAACTCAAGATTTTTCATGGACTATAGGGTGCATTTTATTGGTTTAAAGGTCAATAAAAATCTTGACTGTGAACTGGCCCTGCTGTTATCTGTTTATACTTAAAAATTTATCAAATTTTAGGGAAGATAATGAATTTTTTTGACCTTTGCGTTTTGATCATTGTGGGGTTTTGCCTTATTCGGGGGGGCTTTAAAGGACTGGTCCGGGAAATTTCCGGTATCGTGGGCGTCGTGGTCGGCTTTTACGGGGCCAACACCTATTATCCCCAGTTGATTCCCTATATTGAGTCATGGATTTCATCACCACAGCTTCAAAAGCTTGTCTGTTTTTTTCTATTGTTCTGTTTGATTCTCATTGCTGTGGGGCTTGTGGCCGCCTTGATCCATAAGTTGCTGAACATTGTATTTTTAGGCTGGGTAAACAGAACATTCGGTGTCATCTTTGGTGCTGCCAAAGGCATACTTATCACAACGGTCCTTTTTATAATCATCACAAGCTTTGCACCCAGCGGCAGCAATCATATGGCAGCGTCCCGAACAGCACCTTACCTTGCCCAGGTTGCTGATGCCCTGACCCTGTTTATTTCCCGGAACATCAAAATGGATTTCAGTAAGGAGTTGGAAGGATTAAAAGAAACGTGGAAACAATAATTCCCTTGCTTGAGATCATCCGGAGGCTTCGGGGGGAGAACGGATGTGCCTGGGACAGGAAACAGACTCCGTCCACCATGTGGAAGTGCCTGGCAGAAGAGTTATATGAACTGGAAGAAGCCATCATCAAAGATGATGAGGATAATATTGTTGAAGAGCTTGGAGACGTTCTTTTCCAGGTTCTTTTTATTATGGAAATTTATGCCGACTCCGGCAGGTTCTCCTTTGACCGGGTGGTGAAGGCTGTGGCTGAAAAAATGATTCGTCGCCATCCCCATGTTTACGGTGACAGCCGGATTACATCCGAAGATGGGCTGAATAAGCAATGGGAGGCTATTAAAGCTGGGGAGAAGGCGGATTACGTGACGTCTGAAAGACATTCTGCCCTTGACGATGTGCCTGGTGGGATGCCGGGACTGCTGAGGGCTTTGAAGGTTTCCAAATCGGCCGTTAAGGCCGGATTTGAGTGGGAAAACCTGGGGCAGGTTCTGGATACGGCAGTTTCAGAAATACATGAATTTGAGGCAGCGCTCTCCATGGACGAAGATGATGCCATGCTCGAATTTGGTGATATCCTTTTTTCCCTTGTGAATGTGGCAAGATTTGCCGGGTTTCATCCGGAAACAGCGCTTTACCGGTCCACTTCAAAGTTTGAGGAACGATTCAGGGTTATGGAAGCCGCCATAGAAAAAAAGGGCCTTGATTTAAAGCAGATGCCTCCCGGAGAAAAGGAGACGCATTGGCAGGAAGCCAAACAGGCTTGTGCACAAAAAAAACATGACGTTCATAAGCGTAAGTAACGTTAGTCCTCCACTCTTGTCCCCAGTTTCTTGTATCTTGCCTACAGGTAGTCTCCCCTCTGGAATTTCAGATATTCTGTTTTTGCCGTAATGGCCGTACTGGTGGCAATGTTTATGAGTTCCTGGTCATCTTCTCCAAGAGACTGCGTTTCTTCCAATAAAGATGCGGCGTCTTCATTGAGCCCTTCAAGTACGGGTTCAATCTCCTTTAAGGTGACGCGGGTATCATCAAGCTTTGATGCGTAGTTTTCAAGGTTGGTCAGAAGTTTGTCGGTTTTATCCGTGACGATGGAAGATAGGGTTTGAATCTCAAATTCCGGCGCAGAGATTTCACCCAATTCACTGGTCTGTGCCCCTTCCTCGGATGCCTGTATTTTTTCCTGTGCGGAATTGAGCAACGATTCAAATCCCTGTGCCTGTCCCCTGGCCTGGGATACTTTAGTTGCCTGACCATCTATTATTTGGGTAATGTTTTGAATGTTGTTAATATTGGTCATATTGTCCTCCTTTTTTATTAAGGAAGAATAATGCAACAAGCGTGCCGATAATTTCAGCCTTTTGATGATTAGATTGTATTTTAATTTGCTATAAAAACCAAGAGGTTATCTTGTTGAGAATAAAAAACTCCTGCCTGAAGACATCAATGTATCAGGCAGGAGGGAAAAAAATGCCGCGTGGTTAACCCACTTCGGTCATAATGGAGCCGATTATTTTTTCTGCGACCTGCTCGGCATTCACTGTGTACTGATTGGACTGAACCTGTAGTTTGAGGGCTTCAATTTTATCGGCTCTGCCCATGGGTTCTTCGGCGGATGCGGCGGAAATTTTCTGAAGCTCCCTGGTGGTGGCGGACAAATTAATGCTGTCGGAAAGGGGCTCTTTAGATTGTTTGCCCTGATCCGCCGAGGTGTTGGCGGTGGTGTTGGCATTGGCATTATTAGCAGCGTAACTTTGATTGATATACTGCAGTGTGGTATCAATTTTCATATTAAACACCCTCCTGGGATTCCATATTGGAATCAGCCACCTGGCGTGCCAGTTCCGTCATCCGTTCCACAATGAATTTAGAATCCTCCACGGACAAGGTCTGGACAACCTTATTATTATTTTCATCAACCGAGGTATACGTGAATTGATTTCTTCCTTTGGTGAAATCAATTTTTTTCCCCAGCTCTTTTTCAATCTGGTTGGTGATATGGGCCTCATCCTTTTCATTGGGCCCTTCGGTGATAATTTTATCGACAATGTTACTTGCAACCTTATCTATAATGGCCTGGCGTTTGCCTTCCGATGAGATGCTGACACTGTCGGCAGAAACCTTGTTGGCATCGCTGAATTTATTTTTCCCCAGCAGTTTGCCTTGGCTGAATTGCCTTGAATACACTTTCAAGACATTTTGTATCTGGTATGAAGGTATCTGCATTTTAATTTTCTCCTTAAACCCAATATCGGCTTGGTAAAATTAAAACTTTAGAAAAAATTTTCAATCATCAAAATCTCCTTCAGGGCCTTTATCGGCATTGATTAGCGAAGCCTTTTCAATAATTTTTTCCCGGGTCCATTCATCTTTTTGTTCGATTTTCTCCGCTTTGAAGCCCGGCATGTATGACTGGGTCTCCAGAATTTGTTTTTTTACCAGGTCTGCTGTATCTGTGGCGTTGAATACATTGGTGAGCAGGGTAAATACAAAATCTTCAACGTTTTTGACCATTCGTTCCCGAACCGGTGCGTCCTGGGCTGTCAGCGTATTTTCAAAAGGATTGTTCAGTTTTTTAAAATTTCCCTTTTTCCAGTCATTGGCTGCGGCAAAAGCGCACATCTTTTCCCAGGTGGCCTGGGAGACTCCTTTGCCGGGCTCTTTGATGAAGCTGCCCGACTCCTCCATGATGGCATTGCCGAAATCGTTAACCTTTACCCCCCAGGAAATCATTTGAAGGGCCGTGGCAACATTGGCCTTTGTAGTTCTTGTGTGCTTGGCAATTTGGCGTAAGCGGTCGGAATTATTTCCTGATGTTCCGTGCTGGGCACCTGAAATTCCGTAAGGGGCTAAGCTGTTATGGATTTGTGCCGTCAACTCGACATTGATGCCTGCGTCGCTTTGCTCAATGCCGTGGGTGGTGCCGTTGTTCAGGGCAATCCAGTCCGGAAAAATGCTGTGGGCATTGAGTCCCTGGATAAGAAACAGCGCTTCTTCAGGGGTTGAGAGACCCTGTTCCCCTTTGATCTCACCCACTTCGGTTTCAAGACCTGCCCATTCAGGTATATACGGATTTAATTCAATATTGGCCAAAAGGTTCTGGTCATCCGGCATGTGGGATGCGTCAATGGCAATGGAAGTAATGCCGGTATCAAATAAAGACCGGATTTCGGTTTTTGCAGGTGTAACATCTTCGGGTTTTTTAATTCCGAAATGGTCTGCATGGATGGCCACGGGAACGGTTATTCCCATCTCATTCATATACGCATCGGTCTGCCTTGCAATGTTCCAGAGGCTGGTGGCACAATAGGCCGCGGTGCCGCCCTCGGAACGCGCAATTTCAATGATAACGGCAGCGTTGGCATGTTGGGCTGCGGCGAGGGTCCCTTTGATGACAAAGGCGTTTCTGCCGTTGGCTGCAATAGTCATGCAGCCGCCTTTGGCCAGCATGGCGCGGTCAATATATTTCCCGCTTACAATGAGTGCTTTTGAGCTGGGAAAGCACTTTTTCACATTGGGGGGCCTGCCGTAATCAAGCAGCTTGCGGTATTCTTCGGATTGTGAATAGGTCATGATGAAATCCTCCCGTGTGTAAGTAATATCTTGTATGTAAAGAATGGTTAGGAATCATAAACTTTTTACATTAAAATAACTCAAAATCAAGCTCAATAAAAGAAATGAACGCAATTTTTATATAACAGCCATGGGCTGACCTGACATATCAGCTGCCAGGCTTAGCCCACAACGAAAGTTGAAAGATCTGTATAGGTCACAGACTTTCTTATAAATGAATGGATGTTCACGGTTTTTGGGGTGAGGGGATTACAAAGCGACTGATTCGGGCGTGATAAAATTTATATACGTTATCATCTTGTAACTATAAGATATATTAAAGTGATAGCTTCTGTTTTTGAAGATTGTTACAAGGCTTGACATTTGCACGGATCTGTAGTTAGTTTGCACGAATCTATTGTCAGGTGGATGAGCCGTTATTCATTTAGGTAACAACAAGGATGAACACATTTGCAGAAAAGTAAGTCCGAGAAATATCATAAAATTTTAAACAGTGCCGGTGCAGTGTTTGCGGAACATGGTTTTTACAGAGCCACCATTTCACAGATTGCTGCCAAGGCCGGGGTGGCGGACGGCACTTTATATCTTTATTTCAAGAACAAGGACGATATCCTTTATCAGTACCTGAGCTTTAAAACAGATGGGGTGTTTGAAAAAATGAATACTGCCGTAGCCAAAGGCACAGATGCGGAAAGCAAGTTGAGAAATCTGATCGGCTGTCATCTTGATGAGTTTCAAAGAGATAAAAATATGGCAACTATTTTTCAATCAGAGGTGAGATATCTAAGGGATATTGAGTCCCAGGTTAAGAATATCTCAAAGATGTACCTTGATCTTTTATCCGATATTATAGAGCAGGGTCAGATTGAGGGCAGCATGCGCCAGGATCTCTTTGTCGGGCTTGTGAAACGCTTTATCCTCGGGGCTGTGGAAGGTGTGATTTCCACCTGGGTCAATGCCCAGGGACGCTACGATCTTGGAACCATGGCCGATCCGCTGGTGGATCTTTTTATGACGGGCGTCCGGGAGGGCTGAATCTGAACCCTGTCAGGTAGAAAACAATACGGTTTTTTCCTACCAGATATGTTCTGGGAAGGGATAGTTGCGTTAAACTGAAATTTATGCTTTTTGCTTGACGCCGAAGTAGATGTTTATTAAAGCACACTGAACCTTAAGTTAATAAATTAAATATAATATGGAGGTAAGTCAAGTATGTCTATGATCATTGCTCCGGCAAAGTATTTGTTGTTCGGCTTTTTTCCAACAGTGATTTTTTCATTTCTTTTGCCGGTAATTGGTGTAGGGTTATTTACCTACATCATAGCCCGGAGAATCGCTCCTCTGGTCCGGGCCAATCCGGACTATCGTTTAAACAATATTCCGGAACGGATTAAAAATCTGATCGTTGTATGGTTAGGACAGATCCGCCAGCCTAGATATATGCAGGCAGGCGTGCTGCATATCATTATATTTGCCGGTTTTTTAATTCTTTCCATCCGCTCCACAAGCCTTGTTATCGAAGGCCTGTTCGACGGGTTTGTGTTTCCCGGGTTAGGCGGCAGCCTTGGCACTGTTTATTATTTTATTAAAGATTACGCCGCCACCGCCGTTCTTGTGGCATGTCTCATTGCGGCCTGGCGCCGGGGCATTAAAAAGCCTGCCCGCTATGCAGTGCCTGAAAAATATGGCCATGACCATACGGCAGAAGCGGTTTTTGTTCTGGGCCTCATTTCCACCCTGATGATCTCGGAAAGCTTGTTTGAAGCGTCTGCTGCCGCTTACAACTATCAATCCCTTGGTGAAGCTCACTTTCCGGCACTATTTTCCATGGCCTGGATTTTTTCAAAGACACTTCAACTTGCATCCTTGGAATTCCTCCAGGGCCTTCACATCATCATGTATTATGTGCATGATTTTACCTTTTTCTTTTTTCTTTGCTTTTTGCCCCTGGGAAAACATTTCCACGTCATCACCTCTATTTTCAATGTCTTTTTCATGCGGGTGAAAACAGGTAACATTAAACCGGTTAAATACGGTGTTTCTGATGAGGAACTGGACAATCTTGAATCATTCGGCGTTAAAAAACTGGAAGATTTCACCTGGAAGCACATGCTTGATTTTTACTCCTGTGCCGACTGCGGACGGTGTTCCGACCAGTGTCCGGCCAATGCGGCAGGCCGTCCATTGTCTCCCCGCTTCATCACCATCAAGGCCAGGGATCTTATTTTTAAGAATTATCCCATCAAGTCCGGTGTGATTTATAAATCCGACAAGCTTTTGGTGGAGGATATTTATACCGAGGATGAAATTTGGTCCTGTACAACCTGCGGTGCCTGTGAACAGGAGTGCCCCCTGGGGATCGAATATATTGATAAGATGGTTGACCTGCGTCGTGGCATGGTGGATGAGGGCATGGTGCCACAGTCCCTGCAAAAACCCCTTAAAGCCCTTGAAAAACGCGGCAATCCCTATGGCAAAATGGAGAAAAAACGCGCGGACTGGACCAAGGAGAAAACCTTTGCCGAAACACATACGGTCAAGGATCTGGGCAAAGACACGGCTGAGACCCTGTACTTTGTAGACAGTATCACCTCCTATGACGACAATATTCAGGAAATTGCCCGCAGGACCGCCATCATCCTTGAAAAGGCCGGCGTGGATTTCGGCATCCTGGGCAAGGACGAAAAAGACAGCGGCAATGAAGTAATCCGGTTTGGTGAAGAGATGCTTTACCAGGAACTCAAAGCCCAGAATACAGAAGCCATTCTTGAATCCGGTGTTAAACAGATTGTAACGGCCGACCCCCATGCTTTGAACGCTTTGAAAAAAGATTATACAGGCCTGCCCCCTGTTAAACATATCAGTGAAATTGTGGCTGAAAAGATTGAATCCGGTGCACTGACCATGAAACCGTGCCAGAATCGGGATAAAGTATATGTGTACCATGATCCCTGCTATCTGGGGCGGCACAACAGTATTTATGAATCCCCGAGGCAGGCGCTGGATGCCATTGCCGGCCTGACCCGAGTGGAGTTGGAAAAAAGTCGTGACCGGTCCTTCTGCTGTGGTGGCGGTGGCCTGATGCTGTTTTATGAGCCTGAAGAAGAGACCCGCATGGGGGTTCTCAGGGTGAATATGGCAGCCGAGGCCGGCGCCAATGTGATTGTCACGGCCTGTCCTTTCTGTCTGGTGAATATCCAGGATGCCATTAAGGTGGCCGGAAAAGAAGGCGAGATGGAAGCCCTTGATTTTACGCAACTCATTGAGGAGCACTTAGCATAAATATATCTTATCTGCCGGGTTGGTTTTATTTATCGGTCCGGCAGACCCTAAAAAAAATAAGCTTAAGGAGGCAATAATGGAAATTTTGGTGTGCGTCAAACGCGTTCCGGATACTGCTGAGAACGAATTTGAACTCAATTCTGAAGGCAATGATCTGGATCGTGATGATCTGGTTTATTCCGTGAACGAGTGGGACAACTATGCCGTTGAAGAGGCCATCCAGATCGTGGATAACCTGGGCGGCAGCATAACTGTCGTAACGGTGGGTGATGATGAGGCTGAAGAAGTCCTCAGACGGGAAATGGCAATGGGCGCCAACAACGGCGTTCTTCTTTCCGATGACGCCTTTGAAGGATCTGACGGTAAAGGTATTGCCGCCATTCTCAAAGCTGAAGTTGAAAAAGGCAATTATGATCTGATTCTTACCGGAGCCCAGGCCGACGAAGGCGCGGGCCAGGTCGGCGGCATGCTTGCAGCCATGCTGGATTACCCCTATGCCTCTTTGGTGAACAAGATTGAACCGGCTGATGGAAAAATTAAAGTGGGCCGGGAAATTGAAGGCGGCAACCAGGAGATGAACGAAATTGAGCTGCCCTGCGTGCTTTCCATTCAGACCGGTATCAACGAACCCCGCTATGTCGGCATCCGCGGTATCCGTAAGGTGGCCAGTGTTGAGATTCCCGTAAAGGGTGCCGGTGATCTTGGTTTGGATGCCGGCAGCGTAGGCGAAGCTGGTGCCAAGACCAAACGCGTGGATTATTTTGTGCCTGATCTGGGCGATGGTGCTGAAATGCTTGAAGGCTCTACCGATGAAATTATTGAAAAATTAATTGAGAAGCTGAAAGCCAAAGGAGGTCTTTGATCATGACACAGATTTTTGCATATGTTCCATTTAAAAACGGGGTGGCTGAAGATGTGGCCCTGGAGTTCCCGAGTGCTGCAAAAAAGATTGATGCCGGTGCCTCTCTCACTGCTGTCGTTTCCGGCTCCGGCGCTGATCTGGATAAAGTGGCCAATGAACTGACCAAAATTTATTCAGAAGTCATTAAAATTGATAATGCCGCCCTGGCCTATCCCAATGCTGAAGTCGTAAGAAAAGCCCTGATCAACATCATTCCGGCTGATGCCATTGTGCTGGTAGCCCATGACACATTCGGCATGGATCTGGCCCCTGGCCTGTCCATCAAACTGGATTCCACCTACGTGGCTGACGCTATCGATTTTGAAGGCATGGACGGTGCGACCTTGAAACTTGTCCGCCAGGAACTCGGTGGCGCTGTTTCCACCCATGTGACATGCGATGCGGCCGCAGGCGCTGTCATCACCATCCGGCCGGGTGCATTTGCTCCGGCTGACGGCGGTGCGTCCGGTTCCGTGGTTGACAAATCCGGTGATGCCGGTGACCTTTCTGCCAAAAGAACCTTCCTGGAGGTGGTTGAAGCTGAAGTCGGCGATGTTGATATTACCAAATCCGACGTTCTGGTTTCCATTGGCCGTGGTATTGAAGATGAAGACAACATTGAAATTGCCCAGGGACTGGCTGACGCCATGGGTGCCGTGGTTTCCTGCTCACGTCCCATCGTTGATGCCAAATGGCTTGAAAAATCCCGCCAGGTCGGTACCTCGGGTCAGACCGTTAAGCCCAAAGTCTACATGGCCATGGGTATTTCAGGTTCCTTCCAGCACATGGGCGGCATCAAGGGCAATCCCTTTATCGTTGCCGTGAACAAAAACCCCAAAGCACCGATCTTCCAGGTTGCTGATGTGGGGATCGTGGAAGATATCCTGGAGTTTATGCCTGAACTCCAGGAAGCCATTGAAAATCTATAGGCAGCCATAAGCATATTGCCGGTGATCCGTTTTTCCGGTACGTATAAAAAAGCCCTGCTGACTTTCATGTTTGCAGGGTTTTTCATTGTCTAAACAGCAATCTCAAAGCGGATGGCCGGGTGGTGCCGGTAGTCGGTCAAAACGGTATCCTTGTACTGCCAGTCAAAAATAGAGGTAAAAGATCTGGTTTCTACACCAGGCAGGGCAAAGGGTTTTCTTTCAAGCTGTTGCTTCAGTCCTTGAACATGGTTTTCATAAATATGGGTGTCCCCCAGAAAGCCAACAAGGGTCCCCGGTTTAAAACCTGATTCCAGGGCCAGGAGCGTTAAAAGAAGTCCGTAGCTTGCAATGTTGAAGGGTAGTCCCAGGGCCGTATCCACGGATCTTTGGTTCCACAGTAAATTCAGTCGTCCATTGATTACTGTGACTTGAAACCCGTAGTGGCAGGGGGGGAGGGCCATCTGACCTATATCCATGGGATTCCATGCAGATACGATCATCCGACGGTCATCGGGATTGGTTTTCAAGGTGTCCACCAGGTTTTTAAGCTGATCCACTCCGGCCGGAACCGGTTCCTTGTCCCATGCCTGGTATCCACCGCCAAAGTGCCGCCACTGGAATCCGTAAATAGGGCCAAGTTCCCGTTCATTCATCATCATCTTCTTGGTCTCATCATCATGTCCGTAGGCGACCTTAGCGGGTGAGCACCATTCATCCCAGATATGATTATTTCTGTCCCGCAGCCAGTTTTTATCCGTGATGCCTTTGATGAAAAATTCAAGCTCTTGGGCCACAAGGGTAAAGGGTACATATTTAGAGGTCAGCAATGGAAATCCCTGGGCCATGTCATGTTCAAACATGGCCCCGGCAATGGCAATGGTGTTCACCCCGGTGCGATTTTCCTTGACCTGGCCCTGGTTAAGTATTTTTTTGACAATATTTGAATAGGCATCCATGTGCGTGTTCGTTTATATGTATGTATAAAACAGTTAATCCAGCAGATCGCTGGCAGCCTCGGCGGCAGTGTCAGCTGCCTCCACGGCAGCCGGAAATGCTTCAGAAAGGGTCTCTCCTTTTTTATTGGTCATATCACGGATATTCTTCTGCACAGTGATGACCGCAAACAGGCTCAGCACAAACGCCATACCAAAAAATCCTTTTTCGCTCAGCTTCAAGTCAGCGTTAAACAATCCCACGGCCAGCAATGCGATTGAGACACTGAAGGATACCCAGGAAATAAACAAAAAAGCGTTGGTTGCCGGCAGACCCTCTGCGACGTCCCGTACAGTCTTTTGTATGGTTACGGAGGAAAACATGGCAAAAAGAAACACGGCAAGGTAAAATCCCTTTTCATTCAGGGCGAGCCCGGAATTATATAGTCCGACCAAGTAACCGATAACTCCGATGGCAAGTGCCGCCCAGCTTGCAGCTATAAATGCTGCTGTAGGACGGCCGACGAAGTGGTCCGTTTGTAATGTATTAGGCCGCATCTTTAAATCTCCTTTCTGCGTCAGGGCCATTCCTTTCCTTATCCCTCGTATTGTACGTATAATGGCCGCAAGATAAATGCTTTTAGAAATAAACATCTTGGATATCCGTATCCGCTTAGGTTTTGGATTCGCAACTCCCTGTGCGGAGCCATAGCCCCATAAAATGGAATTTACAGTGACCGTAGTCATAGAACACATCTTTAATATTCTCATTAAAACGATATTAGTTAAAGATAAAAATTTTTTTCGTATATATTATGTGGTGGTTATGGTTATTGTGGTTGCATTTTAAATTTCAATTTACTTTGTTATTCCTTTCAATCTGAACTGTTAGGAATAAGGGAGTTCAAGGTGTTGATTCTAAAGGATGCGGGTGGTATACCTGATCTCTGTATGGCTGATGCCGACGCTTTTTGAAAAAATCTATAGATCAAATTATTTCGCTGATAATCCTGTCTATACCTGTCCATATCAATATAAATTGCATTCGGTTACGCGTATATGACTAAAAGGGTATTGGTATGAAATTGGAGCTGCTATGAAAAAATGGCTGATTGAAGAGCTGATATGTCCCCAATGCCTGGACAGTGACGTTGTACTCAATCCTTATATCCACACAGAGACGGATGATGACATTATTGAGGGGTGCCTGGTATGTCCCCAATGCAAACAGGGGTATGAGATCCATGAGGGGATTGCCGTGGTCGTGCCTGAACAGACCCTGCCCATTATCCGGGATGCAACGGGATACAACTCTTTTTCCATGCTGTCATCCTATTTGTGGAGTCACTATTCAGAGTTTTTTAACGGTCCTGATGCCACGGACGCTTATCAGCAATGGGCCCGGGCCTTTGATTCCAAGCGGTCCGGCTGGGCCCTTGATATCGGATGTTCCGTGGGGCGTTTAACCTTTGAAATGACCCGAACCCATGACCGGGCTGTGGGGCTTGATACCTCCATCTCCTTTGTCCGGGCTGCCCGGGAACTTGCGGCTAAAAAACGGCTGGCATTTGACCTGATCATGGAAGGTCAGATCACGGAAACGCGGTCCTGTGACCTGGATCCCGCCTTTGGCTTTGACCAGGCTGAATTTATTGTTGCCGATGCCATGGCATTGCCTTTCCGGTCCCGGCGTTTTGACACGGTAAGTTCCGTAAACATTCTTGAAAAGGTGCCGGATCCTTTATTGCATCTGACCGAAGCCAACCGGGTTATGGATGAAAAAGAGGCAAAATTCCTTTTTTCCGATCCCTTTTCCTGGGATGAAAATGTCAACAGCCCGGAGCTTTGGCTTGGGGGCACCAACGAAGGTCCTTTTAAAGGATTTGGCATGGATAATATCTGCAGGTTGCTTCAGGACCCGGGATCTGTATTCTCTCCGGAATTTACCATCCAGGATGTGGGGCAGGTATTGTGGAAAATCAGGAAAACCCGGAATCTATGGGAGCATATTACCTCCCAGTTTGTTGTCGCTGAAAGAAAAATAACATAGAGGGAGGTGTTTGGTTTGGCAGAACAGAAACCGGGAATTTGCGGCTTGTGTTTCCACAGCCCCGGATGCGGGGCCATTGTTCATTTTGATGATGACGGTAAAATTGATCGGCTCACCCCGGATCCCGAGGCGCCCATGGGCGAAGTACTTTGCCCCATGGCGGCCAGTGCAAAGCAGATTATCTATTCCGATGCACGCATCAGACAGCCGTTGAAACGAAAAGGGCCCAAGGGCAAACTGGATTTCGAACCCATCTCCTGGGAGGATGCCTTTGACATTATCGCTGAAAAAATGTCGGCCATTAAAGCGGAACACGGGCCCCAGGCCCTGGGGTTCTATGCCGGTACAGGCTCCTACGAACGGGCCTTTAAAGATGCATTCCAGCTCGGCGGTTCTCACATTTACCTTGCCTCAAGCATTCTGTTTCCCTATGGATCACCCAACACCTTTGGGGTGGGCGCACCCTGCTATACCTCCCTTGGTGTGCTGGCGCCCCAATTGACTTGTGGTTGTCTGCATACGGACATGTTTTCCGATGTGGACAATTCAGATCTTATTTTTGTTTGGGGCACTGATCCGTCCACCTCCACACCTCCGGCTATGTTCGGGCGCTTGGTCCGGGCCGCCCATGAAGGGGCAAGGATCGTTGTCATTGACCCCAGGCAAACCGCATCTGCCAAGCTGCCGGACAGTCGGTGGGTGCCCATTCGGCCCGGCTCGGACGGGGCTCTTGCCCTGGGTCTGTGCCATGTCCTGATCCGGGAAAATTTAATTGATCATGCCTTTGTTCAAGAGTGGGCTTTGGGGTATGAAGAGTTTGCCGAATATGTCAAGGGCTTTACCCCTGAAGCCGTTGCCGGAATTACCGATGTACCCCAAGACTTGATTATGGAGCTGGCTGAAGAGATTGCCGATGCCGAAGGCGCAAGCTATGTAATGTATACAGGTCTGGAATATACCAAATCCGGTGTCCAGAACATACGGGCCGTCATGGTGCTCTGGGCACTGGCCGGGCAGATGGATGTTGAAGGGGGGCGCTGTTTTGTCCCGCATGGGAACCAGATTCACCTGTGCAAAGATCACCAGATTGTCAGCCCTGGGTTTGACAAATCCATTGGTGCAGGCCATTTCCCGGCGTACGCCCATTTCTGCGGGGGAGAGCCCCATGCCAACCGGCTGCCGAAGTCCATTTTAGAGGGCGACCCTTACAAGATCCACGGTCTGTTTATCCTGGGCGCATCCATCCTGACCTCCTGGCCCAATCCCATTTTGTGGCAAAAGGCGTTTGATGCCCTGGATTTTCAAGTATCCATTGATCTGCAGCTTACCCGGGATGCGGCCTGGGCAGATATTGTGCTGCCGGCCACCACAGCCTTTGAGCAGTCATCCTATTGCTTTTACGGAAATGCAGTGCGGTTGCGGGAAAAAATGATCGAGCCGGTGGGGGACAGCAAACCCTGCTTTACTATCTTAACGGAACTGGCCCGGAAACTTGGGTATGCCGAAACGTTCCCTGCCGATGAGGCGGAATTGTTGGATCTGGTCTTGAAAAATACCGGCTTTACCCGGGCGGATATGGCACAGGATGCGCGGCTTACGGTGCGCAAACCCGCCGCCCCCATGACTTACCGGAAATGGGAAACAGGCGGTTTGCGGAAAGACGGAACGCCGGGCTTTGAAACGCCGTCAGGCAAGTTTGAAATTAAGTCCACCTTGCTAGAGCAGATGGGGTATGACGGACTGCCGAAATATGAAGAGTCCTTTGAAACCCCCGTCAGCCGTCCTTTGCTGGTTAACCGGTTTCCTTTGGTCCTGGGTACGGGGCCTTTTAAACCGGACATGAAATCCTGCCTGCGGGCCGTGCCTGATTTTATTGAAAAATATCCGGATCCCATGGTCCAGATGAATCCTGGGGATGCAGCAAAACGAAAGATTGAAACCGGCGATACGGTGGTGGTGAAAACGGCCCGGGGGTTTGTGGAGATGCGGGCCGATGTAACGGAAAATGTAATGAAAGGGTTTGTGTATGCCCCGGTGGGCGGTGGCGGTCCTTTGGGTACTGAATCCTGGCGGAAAGCCAATGTCAACGTGCTCACCGATCTTGAGCAGTTTGATCCTATTTCCGGGTTTCCCGTGTATAAAACCCTGATGTGCCAGGTGAAAAAGAAACGCAGAAAGCGCACCATTGTGGTCCAGGATCCCAGTCTGGGGTGTGTTGGGTGATGTTGTCTTCCCCATTGACATCCATGTGAAACATAAGAAAGGGGAAAACCATTCGGTTTTCCCCTTTCTAAATATATGGCCGAGAAACGGTTAACGCGTTAACCGATTGCCGGAATAATTACATTTTTTTATGGCAGTCGCCGCATTTGGTGCCGACTTTCAGGCCTTTTTCCTTGTGGCAGCCAATGCAGTTTTCATGGATGGCTGATTCAAGGTGCATGATGTCAATGGGTTTTTTCTTGTATACGCCCTGGAAGGTTTTGTCTTTAGGTTTTACATTGGTATGGCACTCTTCACATTTTTTAACATCATCGCCTTCTTTAAGATCGGCAAGGGGTTTGCCGTCTTTGTCGTGATGGCACTCACCGCAGGAAATCTTGTATTCTTCATGATGTTTTTTATGGGTGAATTCAACCAGTTTAGATGGTTTTTTTGCATCCGGACTTTTTTTGCGTTTGGCGTCTAACAGCTTGCTTTTCATTGTAATTACGTCTTCTGCCTTAGTCCCTGCCTGAATTCCGGAAGCAGTGAAAAACACAGCAATTCCTGCAGCCAACAGGAGGGTGAATAATTTCTTGCTCATAACCTCTTTTCTCCTTTATAAAGTTAAAACTATAGTGCTTTTACGGCTGTACAGCCGATTATATCCTTATAATTCATTCCCGCCTTTTTTACACCTAAGCCCCGGTTAAAGTCAATGTTTCTCTTTTTCATCCAGTGCTGACGCATAAATAATAAAAGGTCGGCCGAAGTTGTTCCGCCCACTCCTTTTTGGGAAAATTCCGCCTTTCCTTCTTTCAGAAGGCATCGGAAAGGTAGTTCTTCCTACACAAACCATGGCCTGTACCGAAGATTTTCATTCCGTCCGGGCATAGTTCTCCCCCATTCCAGGCTTGAAACTGTTTCGATTACCTGTCCGTGGTTGCCGTCTCACACTAATCGGAGTTGAAAGGGGGCGGACAGACGCT
>NZ_KB893100.1 GCF_000373985.1 Desulfobacter curvatus DSM 3379 | reverse complement strand
ATCAGCACAGTCCAATTTTATAGTCGTCTCAGCGAGAAGAAACTATCACGTTTTTTGTTCTCAAAGATAGGCTTTTTTCAAACCGGGAAAATGGGAATGCGCCCGCGCCATCATATATATCGCCATCGTTTACCTGACAGTGAATATCCTTTCTCAGTTTTCGTGATAACGTGCCGTGGACCGGCACTGACGCATATTCAAAAATTTTTTCCAGTGTTGCTTTTTTCATGGCTGCTCCTTTGCAATTTAACAGTTTTCTTTAAACATAGCGCAGATTGCGTTTCAATCTGCCTTGATGGTTCATAAATCATTGTGACGGGCTTAACTTTCCAAAATTAAACAAAATAAAAGTCGATAATCAACTTTTTCCCTTAGTGTAATCAAAAATGATGCCGAAGCGTTGAAAAAGAGGGTTGAAATGTGGTGGGCGTGATAACTGATTTGAATTATAAGTTTTAACTATCTATAGTTTTTTGTGGATGTTTTAAATTGCCTGTGTTCAGCATGACGGCAGATTTGTCTCAAAAATATTTTGAGACAAATCTGTATTCAGGTTGTTACACTATTGTGTATCCATTAGGGCGTCATATGTTTACTTTGACCTCTCAGGCGGTATATTGAGTTTTATTCCTAAAGTCTGTAAGAATAAAAGATGATTTTGATCTAATGTGCGGCGTGTCTAAGTGCCGTAATTTGATCTTGAGTTGTAACAAAGGGCCTGAGAGGGCCGGCTGCCGGTGCCGAAAAATGAAATCAACCGCCTGGGACGCATAATTGTGGGATTATCTTTGAAGAAGGGAACTGATGGCTAACCATAGTTGTATGGCCTGGCCTTTGTCCACGAATGCCGGGACAATGCATGTTTGACTGGGCTGAAAAAAAGCTTGCGGTATGGGTACTGACACCTCATGGGATGGCCCTGGCAAACCGGGTGAAACAGGCGCTGCCCCATTCGGACCTGTTTGCATCTCAAAAACTTGTGCCGGGCGAGTCCTATACGGGGTTCTCCGCTTTGGCCAACGCCCTGGCACCGGCTTGGGATCATTATGATGCCCATTACTTTATTATGGCAACGGGTATTGTGGTGCGCACCATTGCACCGCTAATCCGGGATAAAACAAAAGATCCTGCTGTGGTGTGCGGTGATGAGGCCGGCCATTTTGTGATCAGTCTGGTTTCGGGCCATATCGGCGGGGCCAATGAACTGGCCGTCAAGCTTTCGGCTATATTGGGGGCAACACCTGTGATCACCACGGCCACGGATGTCAACCAGGTGCCGGCCATTGATGTGATTGCCAGGGACCAGGGGCTTTACATCGAAAATAAAGCGGCCGTTAAACATGTGAGCATGGCCTTTATCAAGGGGGAACCCCTGCCGGTTCATGACCCCTTTCATCTGGTCTCTCCGCACTTGCCGTCCGTGCTCATGGAAGCTCCTTCTTTATTTAGTTCGGAGAAATCCGGAATATGGGTGGATTATTCGGTCCGCGATCTTCCGGAAAAAGTTCTGGTGCTTCGGCCTAAAATGCTGGTGGCCGGCATGGGTTGCCGAAGGGGGGTGACCCGGCAGGAACTTGAAGACCATTTGCGAAAGATTTTTGAGGTCCGGGGATTCAGCGTGAACAGTCTGTCAAAAATCGTGTCTGTGGATCTTAAAGCGGATGAGCCCGGGCTTCTGGCGCTTGCCCGGACCTTAAACGTGCCCATTGAATTTTATACAAGAGCCGAACTGGACCAGGTGAAGACAGTGCCCAATCCCTCTTCCCTGGTGAATAAACATATAGGCGTGGAAAGTGTATGCGAAGCAGCAGCCATGCTGGCAACGGGCAGGACTTGTCTGTTAATACCGAAAACGGCCGGCCGGACAGTGACCCTTGCCTTGGCGGTAATGCCCTTTAGATTCTAATACACCGTGCCTGAACAATCCCGGACCCTGGTCTTCACCCGAATTTCAGGCCGGGCCCCGGTGCCGGAAAAAGAATCCCTGGAAAATCCGGCAGTCCATAAAGCGTCCATGGCCTAAAGTTTTTTCAATGTTTCAACGTCCCTTTGCAAAGAAAGAAGTACTTCTTCCTGGGCGTTCTTTTGTTCCAGTGCGGCGTTTCCAAGGTTAGATATTGTTGCTTCAAGGGATTGGACATTTTCGACCATCTCGTTAATCAAAATCAATATTGTTTGAAACTGTTCTTGTGAGCTGGTCAACACATCCTGGGTTTGATGGATATCCTGCCCGACTTTATCTAGTGTTTCTTCCATCTTTTCCATGAATTGATTCGTTCCTTCAAGGCTGCTTTTGGTGTCCAGTGCCAGCTTTTTAACTTCACTGGCAACAACGGCAAAGCCTTTTCCTGCATCCCCTGCCCGTGCCGCTTCAATGGTTGCATTCAAAGACAAAAGGTTGGTCTGCTCAGCAATGGATGTAATTAAAGAGAATACATCTCGAATCCCGGAGATTGATTCATTAAGCCTGGAAAATTCATTGGCAAGCTCAACCACATCAAGGGCCTTTATCGCGTTGGCTGTATTTTGTGAAATTGATTTTTGAAGGTCTGCCACCTTGTTGCGTATGGAGTCTGTTTGAACCATTGTATCACTAATTTGTTCATTCAACTCGGCACCGCTGTCATAATGCTCAGTCAATATATCGATAACATTTGAGCGTAAACTATTGAGCATCTCCACTCGTTTTAGCTTGCTTTTGGTAAAATAGTTGGCGTATTTGGCATAGTACAAAGGAAATTTTTCTATAAAGGGATCAGAATAGTCTTTATCCACTGCATCAAAAAAGACAAGTGCCGTTAATGTCTGATTTATATTAATACCGAAAAGTTCGCCAAAGGTTGAAAAACCGGCCACAGGTATTCCCCAGGTATTGACTATGCGACTCAAACAAGCGTCATTATTCAGACGCCTTAAAATACAGTCGTCCAGAACAGCGCCTATCGGCTTGGGTCTTTTTTGCAAAAACGAGGCAATATCCTTTTCGGTCTGTTCCACGAAATCAGTGGGTTGTAACAAAAGCAGCTCGTCTCCGGGGTTGATATCACAAAAAAAGGAAATCTGTCCTGTATCTTCAAATAATTGGGCAACGGAGCGGACAAAAAGTTCCCCGTCAATTTCAATACCGAATGTGTAGCCGTTCTTATTCAAGTGATCATTCAGGCTGCCCACGGTGGTGTTCAATGACGCTGCAAGTATTTCTGCAAAGGGGCGCACCTGTTTGGTGTGTTCATCATAAATGGATGAAACAATACGTTTATCCGTGTCCGCATCAATGACAATATACGATTTGCCGGTTTTTTTAAAATTCTGGCTTTTTAAAACCCCATAGGTTTTTCCTGCTGCCAGCTTCATAAATATAACAACCGCCTGATTTTCAAGAATTTGCTTTCCGTTAAACAAGTATGTATTTAAAAAGTCAAGCTTCCCGCCGGCAGACCCGCCAATAAAGAAACACGGAAAACGCCCGGACTGATATACTGCCTCCATCATATAGTTTTCACATGCAGATAATCCGTCAATAAAGGTCAGGGCGATGGTATCTTTTGCATGGATGGAAAACGGGATGCGGATCTGGTCAAGGAAGTCTTTTATCCGTCCCACCCGTTCGCTTTTTCCCATGGAGGGATTTCCGGCGCGAATATCATCATTATACAAGGGAATTGTCTGAATGCTGATGTCTGAAAACAAATCGGCTGAAAATACCTGGATAACAATAGATGACCATCTTTCGCCGGCCTTTTTATATATTGATTGCCGCTGCTGTGCTTCAGAACTGCCAAGCTCTCCTGCTGTGGAAAGCGCAATTACAGGCGTCGGGCCTGCCATGGATTGCAATGTGTTTGTTACCTGGGAAAAATTGACATGGGGTGAAACAAAGGCCAGTGCCAGCGACGCCTGTATACCTCCCGGTTGAAATGTCTGGCTTGATACACCGCTTAAATCATTATTTGTTTCAATAACTGTAATTGACGAAGTGGTGATTTCAGTGGTCTGATTCTGCGTATCGGAACAAGAATTCTTTTTTTTAAAAAACATGTTGACTCCAAAAAGATGGCAGTATGAAGTACGCTTAAGTAAATAATTACGATAGTAAAAATATAAGAAGTTATATATTTAAAATCAGGAAATGGGCTATGTCAATGAAAATAAAATAATTTGCTGAATAGAAAATACGCATTGTCAATTTGGGAATTTTAATCTAATCGTTCTATGAAAATACCTCATCTTTAAACGTGCCATTACGTTTTAAAAAAAGTCTGTGTAATCTACACAGATCTTTCAACTTTCGTTGTGGGCGCAGCCTGGGTGTGGATAGACCAAAGACGGTCCGTGACCGTTATACAAGAAACGAACCGGACCAGGTGAAGACAGTGCCCAGTCCCTCTTCCCTGGTGAATAAACATAATAGGAGTAGAGAGCGTATGCGAAGCAGCAGCCATGCCGGCAACGGGCAGGACTTGTCCGTTAACACCGAAAACGGCCGACCGGACAGTCACCTTCGCTCTGGCGGCAATACCCTTTACATCGTAGGCACAGGCCCAGGAAAGGCCGAGCACATGTCCGGCCGGGCACGCCAGGTGCTGGAAGCCTGCGATATTGTGGTGGGGTACAAGACCTATCTTGAACTGATCAAGGATGTGATCAAGGATAAAAAGAGACTGACCACCGGCATGACCAAGGAGGTGGACCGGGTTCAGGCCGCCATTGATGCCGCCCTTGACGGCCACGCCTGTGCTTTGGTTTCCGGCGGTGATGCCGGTATTTACGCAATGGCAGGCCTGGTTTTGGAAATGTTGGCCGTTAAAAAAATTGCCTGCAATACCGGCGAAAAGGATAGCCTGTGTGTGGAGGTGGTGCCGGGCATCCCGGCGCTTGCTGCCGGTGCTGCGCTTTTGGGCGCACCGCTGACCCATGATTTTGCAACCGTCAGCCTAAGCGATCTGCTCACTCCCTGGGAAATCATTGAAAAGCGGCTGGATGCGGCAGCTTCTGCTGATTTTGTGATCAATATTTACAATCCCAAAAGCAAAAAGCGCGACTGGCAGTTGGGCCAGGCCATGGAAATTATTCTCAGGCACCGGGCAGGCACCACTCCGGTAGGCATTGTCACAGGGGCCATGCGGGACAACCAGAAGGTGGCGTTGTGTGCCCTTAAAGATTTGGATAAGGCCGACGTGGGGATGCAGAGCATCGTGATTGTGGGAAACAGCTCCACCTTTATTTATAATGACCTGATGATTACCCCCAGAGGGTACAGTAAAAAGTATGCGATAGGCAAGAAGCAAGAAACTGGAAACAAGAAACAAGAAAAGTATAGCGATGATGCACAAATACTTTTAGATAAATGACATTGCGATATGAGTGAAAACTTAAAAAAGGCAAAATGTATTGCCGCCCTGGGTACCGGTTCTGATGTGGGTAAAAGCGTGGTGGTTACAGCATTATGCCGGATTTTTTCCGACCGCGGGCATGAGGTGGCTCCCTACAAGGCACAAAATATGTCCAATAATTCCGGGGTCACCCCGGAAGGTCTTGAAATGGGCCGGGCCCAGATTGTCCAGGCCGAAGCCGCCCGCATTGCCCCCCATGTGGACATGAATCCGGTGCTGCTCAAGCCCGTGACCCAGATCGGCTCCCAGGTGGTGCTGCTGGGAAAGGTGCATAAAGATTTGTCCGCTGCTCAATATCACCGGGAAAAGGCAACGCTCTGGGATACGGCTTGCGGTGCTCTGGACCGCTTGCGCGCCGACAATGATGTGGTGGTGCTGGAAGGGGCCGGCTCCTGCGCTGAAGTCAATCTCATGGCACGGGATATCGTAAATTTGAAGATGGCTGCCTATGCCAAGGCACCGGTGATTCTCACCGCCGATATAGACCGGGGCGGGGTGTTTGCCCAGATCGTGGGGACCCTTGCCTGTCTGAACAAAGCTGAGCAGAGCCAGATCGCAGGATTTATCATCAACCGGTTCCGGGGCGATATCGCGTTGTTCAAAGATGGGGTGGCGTGGATCGAGAGAAAGACCGGCAAACCGGTTTTCGGTGTACTGCCCTGGATCAGCCACCATATCCCCAACGAAGACTCCGTGGCGATTGAACACGCCATGGCCAAAACGGATCCTGCCCAAACCCCTACAGTGCTGGTGGTGCGTACCCCCCATATCTCCAATTTTACCGATTTTGATGCCCTGTCCCAGGTGGAGGGGCTGGGTGTGGATTTTGTTGAACACCCAAGAGACCTGTCCGCTTATAGAGCTGTAATCCTGCCCGGCTCCAAGAGTACCCGCAGCGATTTGAACTGGCTTGCTAAAACCGGCTGGACCGCCAAAATTCAGGCTTATGTTAAAAACGGCGGCCATGTCCTGGGCATATGCGGCGGCTACCAGATGCTGGGTACCAAAGTCCATGATCCCCACGGCCTTGAAGGTCCCCCGGGTGACACCGGCGGGCTGGGACTTCTTCCCCTTGAAACGGTGCTCAAATTCCCAAAAACCACTACCATTTCCCGGTTCGAATGGGACGGGGTCCCGGGCCTTGGCTACGAAATCCATATGGGCCGGACAGCGCCGGCCGACCGGATTGCCTCGGATAAACCGGCGAATGACGGCCTGCTACGCGTAAAAGAGAGAAACCAGCAGGACTGCAACGATTTTGACGGAGCTGTGGCCGACTCGGGCCGGGTCATGGGTACCTACATGCACGGTTTTTTTGACTCAAGCTCCATCCTGAAAAAATGGCTTTCACTGTTGGGATTAAGCCAACTTGAACCGCCGGAATTCTGCGGCCTGCAGGGCAGAGACAGGCAGTACGACATGCTGGCCCGGCATTTTGAAAAATATGTGGATATGGCTGCTATTTTAAAGGTCATAAACATGGATTGAGTGGCCGCATCAAGCTGCTTTGGTGGAAAGTAAAAGAGCTTATCTTTTTTGACAGGCTTAACTTATAGGAAGCGATAGTGTATAAAGGACTTAACAGGTATCGCTTCCCAACCAGGACAGAGCCCATATTTTCAGACGATACGGATACGAATGGACAAGAAAACTATCCAGATTTCGCAAGAGGAGATCATCGCTTTAAGGCAGCGGTGGTCGGAGATGGATCCAGAATCCGGAACCGACCGCCGGTCAGCTATGATCCGGCAGCTGAAGGAGGCTTGCCCCATCGGCGGGACCGGCCGTCCAGTGAAGCTGGATCTGCGGGGCATTGATTTGGGCAACCAGGATCTGTCTAATATGGATTTTTCCGGGTATGATCTGTCCTTTGCCATCATGAACCGGGTGGACTTAAGCCGGTCCAATCTGAGTTACGGGCGGCTGACCGGGGCCAGCCTGGAAATGGCGGTGCTGGACGAGTGCGAATTTATCGGGGTCGATCTCTCCCATGCCAGCCTGAACGAATGCCGGGCCAGCCACTGCGGGTTCGGCGGGGCCGATCTTTCCCATGTCTCCATGATCAATGCCCACTTGAGCGAGGCTGTACTCAGCCGGTCCAAGCTGTGCTCGGCCGATCTCAGGGCTTCGGATTTGACCGGGGCCAGAATCTCGGAGGCGGATCTGAGCCATGCCGTATTTACCCGGGCCAGTCTTTGCGATGCAGATCTCAAGCACAGCAACCTGGACCATACCCTGTTCGGCCTGGCCGATCTGAGACGCTGCCGCCTCCTGGGGGTCAAAAATTTTAAAAAAGCCAATTGGGTGGGGGCGGATATCAGGGATATGGACCTGAGAGGGGCTTACCTGGTTCGCCGGTATATATCAGATGAAAACTATCTGTACGAATTTAAAAGCCAGAGCCGGGTGCACATGATCCTCTACTGGATCTGGTGGTTCACTTCGGACTGCGGCCGGTCGCTTGTGCGCTGGCTGATCTGGCTGGTGGCGGCCACCTTGGGCTTTGGCCTGATTTATACACAGGTGGCCATTGATTACGGGGATTACTCTACCTGGTTTTCTCCCATCTACTTCAGTTTTGTCACCCTGACCACCCTGGGGTACGGGGATGCGGTGCCCATGTCCCTCATCGCCCAGATTGTGGTCTCTCTCCAGGCGCTCACCGGGTATATGGGGCTGGGGGGATTGTTGAGCATCCTTGGAAATAAAATGGCACGCCGTGCTGAATGAGGTACGTTTAAATGTTCTCTTTTTTTAAAAAAAAAATCAGTCCTAAGACGGAGTTGAAGAAAATACTTAAGGGGTATGAATTGCCCTCTTTTCCTGCCGTGGTGATGCAGATTTTGCAAAAAATCCGGAGTCCGTATTCATCTGCCGCCACCATTGCAGAGTCCCTGGCCCTGGATCCGGGCATCTCAGTTAAAGTGCTGAGGATCGCCAATTCGGCTGCTTTCTCACCCACCAAAAAGGTGGAGAACCTGACCCAGGCAGTTGCCCTGGTGGGGATTTCCCAGCTGGAGTCCCTGGTTCTGGGGGTGGGGGTGGCCCAGGGCATGCCCAGACAGGCCTGCCAGTGGCATGATCCGGCCTTGTTTTGGCTGGCCTCTGCCAAACGGGCCGTACTGGCCAGCGAACTTGCCCGGTACCTGTGCCCGGCCAAGGAGTCTGAATGCTTTACCGCCGCCTTTCTCCAGGATCTTGCCCTGCCTTTTCTGGCCTGCCACCGCAGTAAAGACTATGGCCCCATTTTTGAAAAGTGGCATCTTGAAGGCGGGGATTTGGCTGAACTGGAACGGGAAAAGCTGCCCTGGGATCACACCGAGGTGGCCTCCTGGATCTGTTCGGAGTGGGGACTGCCCGAAAACATTGCCGCAGCCATCCGGGGACATCACGGGGCTGAAGTGCCGGACTACCAAGCCCTGGCCCCGGTCCGCCTGGTGGCCATCCTCAGGGAGGAGGAGACCAACTCGGGTATGGATGAACTCATTGAAACGGCCGGCACCCTTTACAGCCTGGAAATGGAGAAGGTGGAGGCCATGGTCGCCCCGGCCTTTGAAAAGGCCAAGGACCTGGCAAGGATGATTGTTTAAATCTTTACTTGCTTGTAGAGAATAGGGATCAATTATAGTCCATTATTTAATTTGATGGGCATCGGCCCAAGCTGAATGGGCTCAAATCGTTGAAACTGGATATCCCGGACCGTTCGGATATTCGCCCAGAGCAGCTTGTAGCCTTTCATCCATCGATAGGGTTTCATGTGCCGGCGCCAGCGATCAATCTCTCCGGGCTCGGCTTTTCGGGACGGGCCCACCGTGCCGTACAGCCGAATACAAGGCCAGCAAGGGAAACTTCCTGTCAGCAGGGCTTTGAACCAGAGACCAAAACCCATCCGGACGGCACTGATACAGATGTGCGGGTCCGCCTTGAGGTTGCGGCTGGTTTTGCCTGGAAATACGTCGCTGTAGTATCCGGTACAATCATCGTTGAGAATCAAAGATGCATAGGGAGCCATGTGGGGCTCCCCTTCCGGTGTGGTGGTCGCAAAGGTGTAAAAGCGGCTGGATCGAATGCTCGCATCAAAATGTTTCATGATTTCCGGCCAATGGGTTTGAAGTGCTGTATCCATAAAAATCTCCTTTGGTTTTGAATTCAGGTTTAACAAACACCCGCATCCAACCTGTTACCATTCATAGGGATTTCTGAACGGTATGCTTACCGCCATTTGCTCAAAAAGACGGAACAGGCCGTAACGGGTGCGCTCCAGAAAAATAAAATCCGGGTTAACGTTGATGTGGCGGTGGAGATGCTGACATCGCTGCATTACAGCTTTACCCTGGGCCATGAAATTCGGGTGTACCTTGAAATCAAATGTTTCTGTCTGGTAAAGGGCTCCGAACCAGCTGCAGATGTCATCAGACACCGTCCTGATTTCGTGTTCCACTTCATTGTCTTGCTTCTGCTGCAGCATCCCGATATCTATCATGACCTGATAATGGGCAGACTCATCGTCATGGGCGGCTGATATCACAAGCTGTCTGTACTGCTCGATAAATTCAGGGCTAAGGTGTTTGATGCAGCCAAAATCCACCAGGCCCACGCTGAGATCATCGTTAATGATGAAATTGCCCGAATTCGGGTCTGCGTGGATCACATGGCATTCATACAATGCTGTGAGAAAAATGTCGTTAAGCCGCCGGGCTACAACCTGCCGGTCCTTTTGCGTTGGGCCGCCGGCCAGCCAGATATCCAGCGGTTGGCCGGACAGTTGGGTCAGACTCAATACCGATTTGGTCGTCAGATCCCGGTGGACATCGGGTAGCCGGACGCCTTCCATATTCAGCCGGTTGTTAAAACAGGTGATGTTGTTCGCTTCCTGAAGATAATTGACTTCTTCTTTCAGGCGGGCCGTTACTTCCGTGAGGGCCGGTATCAGTTGATGGCCCGGCACCACAGGGCGAAGCATTTGGCGAACCAGGGCCATATCAGTTTCAATGGTCTCGGCAATACCCGGATATTGAATTTTAACAGCCAGGCACAGGCCCTCTTCAGTAGTTGCCTGGTGAACCTGGCCCAGGCTGGCCGCGGCAAACGCCTCAAGGTCAAAGGATTTAAATATATCTTCCGGCGGGGCCCCAAGTTCATTTTGGATCACTTTTCTGACCAGGGCTTTATTTATGGGCGGCACCTGGTGGTAGGCCCGGGACAATTCCCGGCAGACTGCTTCGGGCAGCATATCTGTTTCCAGGCTTAGCTGCTGAGCCACTTTCAGGGCGGTCCCTTTCAGGAGCGTCAGCCCGGAAAAAAGGGCGCTGGCGCTGGCCTGCTGGGCTTTTGCCTTTTCAATCTGCCGCATCTGCGAAGACAAAAAGGGGCGTTTGGCGTAATATCCGAGCAAGGCCCCGCCTGTTTTGGCAGCAGTCTTTCCGCCTGCCAGGGCTCGGCCAAGCTTTCCTGTGGGGATACTATTCGTCATTTTGGCCTCCCATGAATCGCCGTTTGGGTTTGATATCGGCTTTTTCAATGGGGGAGAACCGGCTCAAGCGGGTCAGCACATGCTGCTTGAACAAAAAAACGGCCATATCAAACAACTTGTTGGCCACACCGGCTTTCAGAAGGGCGCAGGCCAGATCCAGCCCCTGATCCATAAGCACATCAGTATTTTTGAATTTGTCTGAGCCATCGGCCAGCCAGTACAGGACAACGGCAATGTATGCATCGGCGAAAAACTGTCCGGTCAGATCCTGAAAGACCTGCCCCGGAATCTCCCCGGCTTCTTCGGCCGCGGCAATAATGTCGTTGACGGCAGCCAGAAGACCGGATCGGACCGCTTTAAAGCGGGCAAAATTACCGCTTCCGGCCAGCCAGACCTTTTTAAAGGTGGCCGCCACAAATTCCCGGTCCGGCAGGTACAGGCGAAGACTGGTGTCAAACAAAGTCTGAAGCTGTTCCTGGAGGCTGAATGTGTGGAATGTGTCCATGGCCATAAGCTGGTCTATGACGTCGTTGACATGGTCCTCATAGTAGGCAAAAAAGATGGCTTCTTTAGTGGGGAAATAGTTGTAAATTGTGGCGTCTGCAACACCTGCCCTGCGGGCGACCTCCCGCATGGTGACCGGTCCTTCGTTTTCAATCACAAGATCTGTCATGGCCCGGATCAGCTTTAGCCGGTTCTCTTTTTTTTGTTCCTGACTGATTTTCACAATACGATTTATTATCCTTTAAAATTTATAAATCTGTATTTAATGTATATCAATTTTTTATTAAGTCAAGATGAAATTTTCATGGGGCGGTTTTCTTAAGATCAGAATCACATAGACGTTTTTGACTTATGATGGCGGATAATGTTCTGGTCCCAGTGCGGTAGTGATTGAATTAAGAAATTTGCTGTGATATGCCCTAAATGGATTCTTACAAAGTAGATAAAACATGGTTTGATATTGATCAATTTTTTTTATGAAAGGTAGTTTTTCAATGAAAAAGATCTGCCCGAGTTTATGCATAATCCTTACAGCGATGTTTTTGTTTTCATCCTGTGCAACGGTTGATAAAACGGAAATAAAAAAGGTTAAAGAGGCGCCGAAAGTCAGCAAAACAATCAAGCAGGGAACAAAAATCGTTAGCAACAAAACACGTCTAAAAAGGAAAGTAGCGATAGCAAGATTTTCTAATGAAACAAAATACGGCCAAAGTTTTTTCCTAGATAATAAAAATGACCGTATAGGAAAACAAGCTGTTGATATTTTATCTTCAAAACTTGTCGAAACAGACAAGTTTATACTCATTGAGCGGGCCGATCTGGACAAAATCACTAAAGAATTGCAGATGGAAGACATGGGTCCGCTAAAAAATATGGCCGATTATCTGATAATCGGGTCTGTCACTGAATTTGGGAGAAAAAATCAGGGCAAGGTGGGTATCTTCAGCCGGACCAAACGGCAGATCGCTTTTGCCAAGGTTCATATCCGTTTGATAGACGTAAGAACCGGAGAAATTATTTATTCTGAAGAAGGGGAAGGAGAAGCATCCACGGAGTCAGGATCGGTGTTTGGTGTCGGCGAAAGGGCCGGATATGATTCATCAATAAATGACAAGGCGCTTGATGCGGCAATTACAAATTTATCTTCGAATATTATAGAGAACCTTCTGGACCGGCCATGGCGGTCCTATATCCTTGGCGCCGAAGAGGGCTTGCTGATTATCAGCGGCGGACCATCCCAAAAAATAAAAGTGGGGGATATTTTTAGCGTAATCAAAGTGGGGAAAAAAGTTAAAAATCCCCAGACGAACATGATGATTACGCTTCCGGGAAAGACCATAGGAAAAATCCAAACCATTTCTTCTGCAGGGGACAGTCCGGAAGCGGAAGTCTCTTTTTGTAAAATTATTGAAGGAGACTTTAACTCATTTATCCGTTCAAAGGATTTTGGCTCTTTGTATATCGAAGAATAATAAAAAAAGGAAAAATAAAAATGATCCATAAAAATTTGTTTATACTTTGTGTCGTGGGTGCCTTGGTTTTTTGCGGATGCGGGATTACGGAAACCGTTATTCAGAAGGAAAAAGTCAGTTATCTGAATTTCACGGGCGATACGGTTGGTGCGATTGTTTGCATTGATGATTTGGAGCCTATTGTGTTGAACAACGAAAAAAATGCCCACTACGAAATTTCCTCCGGGAAACATCATGTGATTGTGATTAAAAACGGGGCAGAGGTTGTAAACAGAAAGGTACTGTTAGGCAGCGGTTCATCAAAGGAAATCAGGATACCATGGCAAAAATAATATTGGGCGCAACCTTGGGGTTTTTATGCCTGGCCTTTATCGGGTGTGCTGAAAAAAGAATGTACTATTTTGGGGATTATTCTCAAACACTATATTCTTTTGAAAAAAATCAGAATGAAGAATCCCTGGTCGCACATCAACAGGTATTGGAAAAAATTATCACTAAATCGGGCAAACAAAACACACCTGTTCCGCCTGGTATTTATGCCGAATTAGGATTCATTTACATAAAAAAAAATAAACCCAAAGAGGCAATTCCGCTTTTTCAGGCAGAAGCCAGGCAGTATCCTGAATCAAGCCTTTTAATGGAACGACTAGTGCAGATGGCAGAAAAAAGAGACAGTTCGGATTCGGATTCAGATTCTCCAGCCCCGGAAACAGAACAGGGACCATTAGAAAATAAAGGTGAATCAATTGAAAATGAAAAATAAATTCTGTATATGCGTATCAGTACTGCTGATGTTATCACTGTGCTCTTGTGTCCCGAAAACCACCACAAAAGTGCAGGAATTCCCGAGTATGTATGAGGAATCTCCGCTTTCCATACTCATTTTACCCCCGATGAATGAATCCACTGCTGCCGACGCGAAAGAGTATTATTCAACAACCATCCAGGAACCTTTAGCTTACACGGGATATTATACCTTTCCCTATCCGCTGACAACCGAACTACTTAAAATGGAAGGGATTTATGATTCGGAGCTTTTAACAGACATCCCCCTTGTCAAGTTTAAGGAATATTTCGGGGCGGACGCAGTGTTGTTTACAACAATAAAAAAATGGGATCTATGCTATATGGTCATTGCATCCAATCTGACCGTATCCATTGATTGCGTTTTAAAATCGACAAGCACGGACCAGGAACTATGGAAATATAATGGAACAGTTGTCGTTGATTTGTCAGGCGGAAATTCAGGCGGCGGCATAGCCGGATTAATTGCAAGTGCCATTGTAACCGCAGTCAATACAGCCATTGCAGATTATGTCCCGTATGCACGCCAAGCGAACTATAGGGCAATATCTTCTTTGCCTTACGGTAAATATCATCCCCAACACAATAAAGATCAAAATATAGAATTCATAGATCAGACACCGCCGGAAGAGAGCGAGACACAATAGGAATTTTAAATATCTTTACGAAGAAGATATCAATATTGTCATTTTGACAAATCAAACCATCCCTTTTACATAGATTGCCTCCGAAGCTATAGATGGCTTTCGGAATTGATTTTAGGGAATATGATTAGATGTATCAACTCTTCGGTTTTACATGAGCAGTTATTAAATTAACCTACCTGGGTTGGGTAGGCGTCATGTTGCCTGAAGGGTTGCTGTCGGATCACTATTTCTGATTCTGCTACCTCCCGAAGACAGCCTGGCGACCCGGTTTAACGCCATCCCCTCTCCCTCCCTGAGCATAGAACGCTAATGTTGTAAAATCTTGTCCGAAGATACGTACGGAAAATGACGTATTCAAATTTGGTTGGAATGCTTTATGTCATCGGAGGAACTTAAATGACAAAAGAGAGTGTAGTGCAGGGCTCCGTACTTGTGGCCGGTGGTGGTGTTTCCGGTATTAAGGCGGCCCTTGATTTGGCAGAGTCGGGATTTTATGTGTATCTGGTTGAAAAATCGTCCGCCATCGGCGGCGTGATGGCGCAACTGGACAAGACATTTCCCACCAGTGATTGCTCCATGTGTATTTTATCCCCCTATCTTGTTGAGACCGGGCGGCATCAGAATATCGAGTTGATCACCAACGCGGAAATCCAAGCCCTTGAAGGCAGTGCCGGAAATTTTGAAGTGACGGTCAACAAAGGGGCAAGATATATTGATCTGAGTAAATGTACGGGGTGCGGCGACTGTGCCGAAGTCTGCCCCGTAACACTCCCTGACGCCTTTGACATGGGAATGGGGGAAAAGAAAGCCACGTTTAAATCCTATGCCCAGGCGGTCCCCGGTGCATACTCCATCACAAAAAAAGATAAATCCCCGTGTACCCAGCAATGTCCGAACCATGTGAACGCCCATGGGTATGTGGCCATGGTTTCCCAGGGCAAATACAAGGAAGCACTGGAAGTAATCACCAGAAATCTCCCCCTTCCCGGCATTATCGGCCGTATCTGCCCCCATCCGTGTGAAGACGCCTGCCGCAGGGGGGAAGTGGATTCGCCCATTTCCATCTGTACTCTGAAACGGTTTGTGGCGGATCAGGTGGATTTGAATGAGCTGCCACTGCCTGAAATCACCAAACGGGAAGAAAAGGTCGCCATCATCGGTGCTGGTCCTGCCGGGTTGACGGCCGCCTATTTTCTTGCCCTTGAAGGGTTTCAGGTAAAAATATTCGAAAAGCTTCCCGTGGCAGGCGGTATGTTAAAAGTCGGTATCCCGGATTACAGACTCCCCGGCAATGTGCTTGATAAAGAAATTTCTTGGATCACCCGCCTGGGAGTTGAAATTCAATATGACACGGCCCTTGGCGAAGATATCACTGTGGACGGTTTGATGGATGACGGCTACAAGTCAGTCTTTCTTGCCATCGGCTGCCATAACGGTATGAAACTTGGGATCGAAGGAGAAGATACAAAAGGCGTTATGCCGGGCGTAGATATGCTCAGAGACACGGCCCTTGGAAATCTCACTGAACTGAAAGGCAATGTGGTGATCATCGGTGGTGGTGACGTGGCCATTGACGCGGCCAGGACTTCAGTTCGCCTGGGCGCCGACAACATCTGCATCCTTTACAGAAGAACCCGCGACGAAATGCCGGCCCGCAATGAAGAGATCGAAGATGCCATTGAAGAAGACATTGATATCCAATATCTGACTGCACCGGGCAAAGTGGTTGAAAAAGACGGTAAAGTTGTCGGCATTGAATGCATCCGTATGGAACTTGGCAAACCCGATGCCTCGGGCAGAAGAAGACCGGTTCCGGTTGAAGGCAGCGAGTTTGTCCTGGATGCGGATGTAATCATCCCGGCCATCGGACAGCAGACCGATTCCGCATGCCTTGATAATGTGGACGGGGTTGAAATAAATAAATGGCGCAATATTGACGTTGATCCGATCACCTACATGACTGGGAAACCCGGTGTATTTGCCGGTGGTGACGGCCAGACCGGCGCCTCCATTGCCATTGCAGCCGTTGCAGCCGGCCGTGAAGCCGCCATATCCATTACCCGGTATATTAACGGCGAAGATATGGCTGAGGGCAGGGAAAAAGTAGATGTCCCCCAAAAAGACTTCAATCCGATTCCGGCAAATGTTGAATCCAAACCTAGGCTACATATGGCCCGTATCCCCATGGATCAACGCAAATCCGGCATGACCGAAGTGGAACTGGGATTCACCGAAGAACAGGCCAAAGCCGAAGCAGACAAATGTCTGAACTGCATGGTCTGCTGTGAATGTCTCGAATGCACCAAAGCCTGTGGGGCCGGCGCGCTTACCCCCATTACCCACATGGAAAAGGACGAACAGCTCAAACTTGCCGTGGGATCAATCATTCTTTCGCCGGGCTTTACGCCGTTTGACCCGTCTCCCATGGATTTTCTGGGATATAAGAAGGCGCCCAACGTGGTCACCTCCATGGAGTTTGAAAGAATCCTTTCCGCATCCGGTCCCTTTGGCGGTCATCTGGTCAGACCGTCTGATCATAAAGAGCCCAAGAGAATTGCCTGGCTCCAGTGTATCGGGTCAAGGGATCAAAACCGCTGCGGAAATGGCCACTGCTCATCGGTCTGCTGTATGTATGCCATCAAAGAGGCGGTGATTGCAAAAGAACACGCGCCATATGCGCTTGACTGCTCCATTTTTTACATGGATATGAGAACCCACGGTAAGGATTTTGAGCGGTTCTACGATACAGCCAAAGACAAGCATGCGGTTAATTTTGTTAAAAGCCGTGTTCACTCAGTCATAGAAGTACAGGGCACCACAGATCTGGAACTTTCCTACAGCAGTGAAGACGGCAAACTCATCAAAGAAGTTTATGACATGGTCGTGCTTTCGGTAGGCCTTGAAACCCCACCTGAAACCGTTGATCTTGCCAAAAAACTGGGTGTGGAACTGACTCCCTCCAATTTTGCCGACACCGGTTCTTTCACGCCGGTCAATACCTCAAAAGACGGTATTTATGTTTGCGGTGCCTTCCAGGGGCCCAGAGACATTCCCCAATCGGTTGTGGATTCCAGTGCGGCGGCTGCAGCCGCAGGAGAAATCCTGGGAGCGGCCCGCCATACCCTCACCAAGGAAAAGGAGGTTGTGCCCGAAATCAACGTGGTCAACGAACGCCCGAGAATCGGTGTCTTTGTCTGCAACTGCGGTATCAACATCAACGGCGTTGTGGATGTACCCGCTGTCCGGGATTACGCGGCAACCCTTCCCTTTGTCGAATATGTGACAAACAACATGTACACCTGCTCCCAGGATACCCAGGACAGCATGGTGGAAGTCATCAAGGAAAAGAATTTAAACCGGGTCGTGGTGGCGGCTTGTACGCCCAAAACCCATGAACCGCTCTTCCAGGAAACGCTTATTAATTCCGGCTTGAACAAATATCTGTTTGAAATGGTCAACATCAGGAACCATGCATCCTGGGTGCATAAAGACGATCCGGCGGGTGCCACGGAAAAAGCAAAAGACCTGGTGAGAATGAGCGTGGCAAAAGTGGGCCTCATGCAGCCCCTGAAAGAGGCAAAACTTCAGGTGGGTCAGGCGGCCATGGTTCTGGGCGGCGGCATCTCCGGGATGTCATCGGCACTGAGTCTTGCGCGCCAGGGATATGAAACCCATTTGATTGAGCGGGAAGGCGTGCTTGGCGGACAAGCCCTGAATCTTTTTAAGACCGTCAAAGGGGAAGACATTCAGACCGAACTACAGGATCTGATCAGCCAGGTAAACGGTGAGCAGAATATCACAGTTCACCTGAACACCACCCTTGAAAATGTGGAAGGGTTTGTGGGGAACTATGTATCAGAACTTTCCACAAACGGTGCCGAGTCAAAAATCGACCATGGTATCGCAGTGATTGCCACCGGAGCCAAAGAGATGACGCCGGTGGAATACGCCTATGGAAAAGATCCGAGAATTTTGACCAGCCTTGAACTGGACAAAAAATTTCTTTCCAATGATCCGGTATTGGAAACCGCCCAATCCGCCGTATTTATCCAGTGTGTGGGTTCAAGAGATGAAGAAAGGCCCTACTGCTCGCGTGTCTGCTGTACCCACAGCGTTGAAAATGCACTGGAACTTAAGAAACGAAATCCCGATATGAATGTGTACGTGCTTTACCGGGATATCAGGACCTATGGCGAAAAAGAACTGGCCTATACCAAAGCAAGGGACAACGGGGTTATTTTTATCCGCTACAAAGTGGAAGAAAAACCGGTTGTGGAAATCGAGGGAGATTCCCTTTATGTCACGGTAAAAGACCATGTGCTTGGTGTTCCCCTGAAAATCGACACGGATATTTTGACCCTGGCCTCTGCCATTGTTCCCCATCGGGATGAGAAACTGGCCCAATTCTTTAAAGTACCGCTCAATGATGACGGATTCTTTGTGGAACGTCATGCCAAACTCGGTCCTTCCGAATTTGCCACAGACGGGGTTTTTTTGTGCGGACTTGCCCATTACCCCAAACCCATTGAAGAAGCCGTGGCCCAGGGAAAGGCCGCTTCATCCAGAGCCGTCACCCTGCTTGCAAGGGAAAACATATACACCAGCGGCACCATTGCCCAAACCGACCCCATGCTTTGCGGCAGTTGCGGGGTTTGTGTTGCCATATGTCCCTATTCCGCACCGTCATTCATACTTGAAGGCCGTTTCCAGGGAAAAGCAGAAGTCAATCCGGTACTTTGCAAAGGCTGTGGGCTCTGTGTCGGCTCCTGCCGGTCCGGTGCAATTCACCTGCATGGGTTTGACAATGATCAGATCTTTGCCCAGATCTTCTCAGGAACGGAATTAATTGAAGCGTAACGAAAGGAGTATAGATATGTCTGAATTTGAACCAAGAATCATTGCTTTTCTGTGTAACTGGTGCAGTTACGGCGCGGCAGACCTTGCCGGTGTCGGAAGGCTTCAGTATCCCCCGAATATTCGTGTCATCAGAATTCCATGCACCGGAAGAATGAACCCAAAGTTTATCCTCTCCGCTTTGAAAGAAGGTGCGGACGGCGTTTGGGTCTCCGGTTGCCATCCCGGAGACTGCCATTACCTGGAAGGAAATTATTATGCCCGCAGAAAATTTTTGCTTTTTAATGAGCTTCTTGAGCACATGGGCGTGGAACCGGGAAGAGTCCAGTTTTCCTGGATTTCTTCTGCCGAGTCTTCCAAATTTTTGGAGGTGGTTACCGAAGTCACGGCTTCCATTAAGGCTTTGGGACCGAACACGAATTTTGTAAAGAAGGCTATGGTCGCATAAAACGAACGGAGATATTGATATCTAAATGCTGCAGGCCAAAAGTTAACCTGTAAAAATGGGAATATGGCCCCAGCCGGTTGTTTCAATTCTTAACAAAGCACCCTTTGTCGTTGACAAAGGGTGCTTCTTTATTCGTGCTATCTATCGGAAGTTGGTCAAGGCACACCCAAACTCCATACAATCCATAAAAGTTAGCTTCGAATTGGAATGAATTCGTTTTCAATAATGTTGACATCACGAAATCTGGCAATATCTTACTGTAAAGATTCGATTTTTTACAATTTTTTACAAATAAACTGTTTCCTTTTGACTCAACTGTGTCGTTTCGTCGGGTCATTCTGACCCAAAGACAACACATCCCTGAAGCATCAGTTTGACCATTTATAGGAATTCTAATTTTGTTCGATTTTTTCTTTTTTCCCCAAGATCAGCACCTTATTCTTATTTTTCCTCACAAAAAGAGGCGTTTTTTATATTCCAGAATTTCTTTGGCCTTACTATTGCTTCTTCTTACACGTACGTTTTTGTAAAGCATGAACTCAACAGGAGAATGAAAATATGTCAGAAGATGTAATCGGCTCGGTGATGGTTGTGGGCGGCGGTATCGCCGGTATGCAATCTGCAATTGATTTGGCGGACTCCGGATATTATGTCCACTTGGTGGAAAAAAGCCCCTCAATCGGGGGTGCTATGTCTCAGTTGGATAAGACATTTCCCACCAACGACTGTGCAATGTGAATTATCTCTCCAAAACTGGTCGAGGTCGGCCGGCACTTAAACATTGAGCTACATACATTGTCAGATATTAAAGAAATCTCCGGGGAAGCAGGTAATTTCTCCGTCACATTAAACCAGAAAGCCCGTTACATTGATGTTGATAAATGTACGGGTTGTGGGGATTGTTCAGCAGCCTGTCCCGTCAGTTTGTCCAGTGATTTTGAGCAGGACATGGGCAACAGAACCGCTGTTTTCAAACCCTATGCCCAGGCGGTACCCGGCGCATATTCAATCAGTAAAAAGGACAAGTCACCTTGTACCAACGCGTGCCCAGGTTCCGTAAATGCACATGGATACGTCTCGATGATCGGCCAGGGCAAGTATAAAGAGGCCATGGAGGTCATCACCCGCACGCTGCCCATGCCGGGTGTCATCGGCAGGATTTGTCCGCATCCGTGTGAGGATGCCTGCCGAAGAGGTGAAGTGGATTCACCCCTGTCCATTTGCACCTTGAAGCGGTTTGCCGCCGACCAGGTGGATATCAATGACCTGGACGTGCCCCAGATTACACCCCGAGATGAAAAAGTGGCCATCATCGGTGCAGGCCCTGCCGGACTGACCGCCGCTTACTTTCTGGCTCTGGAAGGTTTTAAAGTTACTATCTTCGAAGCCCTGCCTGTAGGTGGCGGTATGTTGAGAGTCGGTATTCCCGATTACAGACTGCCCCCTTCCGTTCTCGAAAAAGAGATCGCGTGGATTCAAAAACTGGGTGTTGAAATCAAGTATAACACCGCCATGGGCAAGGACATCACCGTGGACAGCCTCATGGAAGACGGTTTCAAATCGATTTTCTTCGGCATTGGCTGCCATAGGGATATGAAGCTCGGCATTCCCGGTGAAGAGGACGTCGACGGCGTTATTCCCGGTGTAAAATTTTTAAGGGACGCCGCCCTGGGTGACATGAAAGAGATTAGAGGAAACGTCGCCATTGTCGGCGGGGGTGACGTGGCTATTGATGCGGCAAGAACAGCCTTGAGGATGGGCGCTGACAAGGTCAGCATGCTCTATCGAAGAACCGAAGCTGAAATGCCGGCGCGTGATGAAGAGATTGAAGATGCCAAAGAAGAAGATGTGGATATTCAATTCCTCAGAGCACCGGTTGAGGTGGTTGCGGAAAACGGTAAGCTGACAGGCGTAAAGTGCATTCAAATGGAACTGGGCGAACCCGACAAGAGCGGCAGAAGAAGACCGGTTCCCGTTGAAGGCAGTGAATTTATTGTGGACGCTGACGTTTTGATCCCCGCAATCGGTCAGAAAACCGATGCATCCTTTCTCAAAGAAGAAGACGGCATCGCGCTCAACAAATGGGGCGATTTCGACGTGGATCCAATCACCTACCAAACCTCCCGTGAAGGCGTATTTGCAGGCGGGGATGCCCAGACCGGCGCATCCATTGCCATTGCGGCTGTCGGGGCGGGCCGGGAAGCGGCCATCTCCATCGCGCGCTTCTTGAAAGGCGAAGATATGAAGGCGGGCCGGGAAAAACTTGAAATTCCCCAGCAGAATTTCAACGACATTCCGAAAAAGGCCAAAAAAGTTGCCCGTTCTCACATGGCGCGTATCCCCATGGATCAACGTAAATCAGGGTTTACCGAAGTTGAACTGGGATTTACCGAAGAACAGGCACGCCAGGAAGCCAATAAATGTATTAACTGCATGGTTTGCTGTGAGTGTCTGGAGTGTGTGAAGGCATGTGGTGCAGGCGCGCTTACCCTAGAGACCCATAAGCAAAAAGATTGTGAAGTGCCGCTGAATGTGGGGTCTGTTGTCATTGCTTCAGGCTTCTCACCTTACGATCCGGGCAAATTGGATTTTTACGGATTTGGGATCCATCCCAATGTCGTCACATCATTGCAATTTGAACGCTTGTTATCTGCGTCCGGACCCACGGAAGGTCATGTGGTTCGCCCGTCAGATCATAAGGTCCCCAAGAAAATTGCCTGGTTTCAGTGTGTGGGCTCCCGCGATATGAATCGATGTGACAATGCGCATTGTTCATCCGTATGCTGTATGTATGCCATCAAGGAAGCGGTGATCGCCAAGGAGCATGATCCTGATCTGGATGTCTCCATCTTCTATATGGATATGCGAACCTTTGGCAAAGAGTTCGAAAAATACTATAACGATGCCCGCGACAAGCATGGCGTGAAGTTTATCCGATCCCGCGTTCATACCATCAAACCTGTGGGGGATGCCGGTGATCTGGAGATCAGCTATGTGAGTGAAGACGGGCAGATGGTTGTCGATACCATGGATATGATTGTCCTCTCTGTGGGTCTGGAGACATCTCCGGAACTTATAGAACTGGCGGCAAAATTCGACATTGGACTGACACCAGGCAACTTTGCCCGGACCACATCCATGAACCCTGTGCAGACAACACGGCCGGGTGTTTTTGTCTGCGGCGCTTTTCAGGGCCCCAAAGACATTCCCCAGGCTGTTGTGGATGCCAGTGCCGCGGCCACGGCAGCAGGCGAAATCCTTGCTTCGGCCCGGAACACATTAACGAAAACCAAAGAAGCTGTTCCGGAAATAAACGTAATTGGCGAACGCCCCAGAATCGGCGCGTTTGTCTGCCACTGCGGGGCGAATATCGCCGGGGTTGTGGATATTCAGGCCGTCAATGAGTATGTGAAAACATTACCATTTGTTGAATATGTGGAAAGTAATCTCTATTCCTGTTCCCAGGACACCCAGGCCAAGATGACTGAGATTATCAAAAAGCATAACTTGAACCGGATTGTCGTGGCCGCCTGTACCCCCAAAACCCATGAGCCGCTGTTCCAGGAAACGCTGATTAACGCCGGATTAAACAAGTACCTGTTTGAGATGGTGAATATCAGAAACCATGTGTCCTGGGTTCATAAAGCCAACCCCGCTCTGGCCACTGAAAAAGCCAAGGAGCTGATCCGCATGTCCGTGACCAAGGTCGGTTTGAAAGCCCCGCTGCAGGAGGCCAAACTGGATGTGGATCAGCATGCGTTGGTCCTAGGCGGCGGGATTGCCGGTATGTCCACAGCCTTGAGTTTAGCAAGGCAGGGCTACTATACCCATCTGGTTGAAAAGGAAGACCGGCTGGGCGGACAGGCTCTCAATCTATATAAAACCTGGAAAGGCGAAAACGTCCAGGAAATGCTCAATGACATCATTGAGCAGGTGTCCTCTGAAGAGAAAATCAACGTTCATCTGGGCAGTACCATCTCGGAAGTGAATGGATTTGTGGGGAACTTCAAATCCGTCATTTCATCAAAAGATGGGGACGAGGTGGTTGAGCATGGCATCGCCAACATATCCACCGGTGCAACGGAATATAAACCCAATGAATATGCCTATGGTCAAAGCCCAAGAGTTCTCACCAGCCTGGATCTGGATCGGAAAATGCTGACCGATGATCCCATGGTGAATTCAGTGGGGTGTGCGGTATTTATCCAGTGCGTGGGTTCCAGGGAACCGGACAGGCCCTATTGCTCCAGGGTATGTTGTACCCATTCGGTGGAAAGTGCGTTGGAAATTAAAAAACGCAACCCGGACGCCAATGTATTTATCCTGTATAGAGATATCAGAACCTACGGCGAACGGGAAAGAAAGTACATCGAAGCCAGGAAAGCGGGTGTTATTTTCATGCGCTACTCCGTTGACAATAAACCCGCGGTTACGGCCGGCGACGATTGCGTAACAATCAAGACGATTGATCATGTACTGGGTCAGCCGGTGGAGATTGAAGCGGACATCCTGACACTGGCCACGGCCATTGTTCCGAACAAAGAAGAACAATTAGCACAATTCTTCAAGGTGCCCATGAACGATGAATATTTCTTCATTGAAAGACACGCTAAACTGGGACCCTCGGAATTTGCAACCGACGGTGTATTTCTGTCAGGCCTCGCCCATTATCCCAAACCCATTGATGAAGCAGTAGCCCAGGGGAAAGCGGCGGCGTCCAGAGCGGTGGCGTTGCTGGCTCAAGGGACAGTGACCACAAACGGCGAGGTGGCAGCCATTGATCCCATGACATGCAGCAGCTGTGGGTCGTGTGTGGCGATTTGCCCCTACTCTGCACCATCCTTTATAGAAGAGGGAAGATTTGCAGGAAAATCGGAGATCAATTCCGCCCTGTGTAAAGGATGCGGACTGTGCGTATCGTCCTGCCGTTCAGGTGCAATCCGGCTCAACGGTTATGACAACGACCAGATATTTGCAATGATTGAGGCGATTTAACCATTGCATAAATAAAAAGAATAAAAATGGGGCGGTCATGATGGATGCCATCAGCTTTATACAGGCCTTGATCGCCCTAAATCACATAAGTGAAGGAGAAAAAAGACAATGTCAGATTGGGAACCAAAAATCATAGCGTTTCTCTGTAACTGGTGCAGTTACGGGGCTGCAGACCTGGCTGGGGTGAGCCGGATGCAGTACCCCTCCAATATCCGGGTCGTTCGAATTCCCTGCTCCGGCAGGATGTCCCCAAAGTTCATACTTTCCGCGTTCATGAAGGGTGCCGACGGGATCTGGGTCTCCGGCTGACACCCCGGAGACTGCCATTACCTGGAAGGTAATTATTTTGCGCGTCGGAAGTTCGTATTACTGGCAAATATGATGGAGCACATGGGGATTGAACGGGATAGGCTCCATTTCTCATGGATCTCATCTGCAGAGGCCGGTAAGTTTATCGATGTGGTTCATACGGTAACCGAATCCGTAAAGGCTCTGGGGCCCATAAACAAATTTGTAAAGAAAGCCGGATAGAGGAACCAACATGTTAGAGTACACAGAGAAAATCAGAGCGTTGTCCTTGAAGCTTCTGGAAGAAAAAAAAGTGGACATGGTCATCGGTTTCCAAAAGGGAACGCTGCCCATGTCAAATGAGCCATACATGGCCAAGCACCCGGATGACGTTAAAAACCTGGTGTGGGACAGCAATTGCGGCATCAACCTGACCAATTATTTGACCGACCGCAAGGAAAAGATTGCTGTCGTGGCCAAAGGGTGCGATTCACGAAGCATTACCACCCATATTATTGAGAACAAAATCAAACGGGAACAGCTGGTGATCCTCGGCGTGCCCTGTACGGGAATGATCGACCGCAGGAAAGTCAACAACATCGTGGATTTTGAAATTGTGGATGTCGTTGAACAGGGCGATACCGTTATTGTTAAAGGCAAGGATGCTGAAACATCTTTTACCAAAGATGAGATTCTCCAAAAAAACTGCGCCGTTTGTGCCCACCGTAATCCCGTGATGTATGATGAACTGGTGGCACCGGAAGTACCCGAGCTGACCGATGTGGACAGATACGAAGATGTGCGCCAAGTGGAAGCGATGTCAACCGATGATAAGTGGCAGCATTTTGAAGATCTGCTGTCCAATTGCATTCGCTGTTATGCCTGCCGCAATGCCTGCCCGCTTTGTTATTGCCCGACCTGCTTTGTGGATGAATCCAAACCCCAGTGGATCGGCAAAGGTGATGATCCCAACGATACACGGACGTTTCATTTCCTGCGCGCCTATCATTGTGCCGGAAGATGCACCGATTGCGGTGCGTGCGAACGGGCCTGCCCCATGGGAATCAATATGAGAGAATTCACCAAAAAACTGGAAAAGGACTGCCTGGAAATGTTTGACTGGCAGGCGGGTCTCACACTTGATGAGCGCCCCCCCCTTGATGCGTTTAATCCCAAAGACCCGAATGGATTTATCAAATAGTGTTTGAACGAAAAGTCACCCACCTGCGGCGTTGCAAAAAAAATTGCAATCCTCACAACCATAAGGTTGCTCCGGTTACAAATTTTTCTGCGCCTTGCATCTGGGCAACTTTTCATCCAAACGCGCGGTTTTAGGTAAGGGATTAAACAAAACATATTTTTGATAAGGTCAATTTACTGATGAAGACTATAAAAATCGAAAAAAAAGATTGGGAACAGGGGCTGGAAAAACTCAAAGAAAGTTATCGGTTGTTCGGCCCGATGCCGGACAAAGACGATTTTGAATTCAAAGAGTTGAATGCCGGTGAAACCCCTGTACTGGGGAATGGGAACACCAGGCTTTCCGTAAAGTCTGTGATTTATCCCCAAAGCCAGACCATGTTCACCTATACCTTAGATGAATCCAAACCGGACCATCACATCATGAAACAAGTGGAACTGAAAGGCGAAAAGCCAAGAGCTGTTGTGGGTGTCCGCCCTTGTGATGCTGCTTCCTTCAAACTGGTACGGCGTAATTTTGACTCTCCTGAGTATAAGGACCCGTTCTGGGTGGAACCGTATGAAGAGACGACTTTGGTGGGCTATGCCTGTGATGAGCCTTTAACAACCTGTTTTTGTACGTCTGTTGGATGCGGCCCCTATAACGAAGAGGGGCTGGATCTATTGCTGGTAAAAGAAGGCGATGACTTCTTTGCCAGAATACTGACAAAAAAAGGGGAAGATCTGGCCGTTGCAGCGGGTTGGTCAGCAGATGCGGATTTTGATTTTGAATCACGCAAGACAGCTGCCGAAGAGAAAATCACAGCCCAAATCTCAACGGACGGGTTGAAAGAGAAGAAAACAACTGATCTGTTCGAAGCGGATTTCTGGGATCAAATCGGGTTTTCCTGCTTAAATTGCGGGACCTGTACCTATAGCTGTCCCACCTGCTGGTGCTTTGATATTCAAGATGAAGTCAAGGGAACTGAAGGCAAGCGTATTCGTAACTGGGACAGCTGCATGTACACGCTTTTTACCCTTGAGGGTTCCGGCCATAATCCAAGACCCAATAAAGTCCAGCGTGTCAGACAGCGGTTCATGCACAAGCTCAAGTATTACGTTGATAAGTATGACGCCGGTGTGCAGTGTGTCGGTTGCGGCAGATGTATTCAGCTGTGTCCGGTCAACATCGACATCAGAGAGGTCTGTGAAATCATGAAAAACTATACGCCTGCACCCCAGGAAGCGTAAAAGGAGAGATACTGTGCAGAATCCATATTTGCCATATCCTGTCCGGATTGATGAAATCATTACGGAAACAGAGGATAAGAATTTAAAGACATTCAAGTTTGTCTTTTTAAATCCCGAGGATGAGGAGAAGTTTTCTTACCAGGCCGGGCAATTTGCAGAACTCTCAATCACCGGTAAAGGCGAGATCCCCATCGGCATTGCCTCATCTCCCACGGAAAAGGGATTTGTAAAGTTCACGGTTAATAAAACCGGATTAGTGACCGAATATTTACACAACATGAAGGCCGGAGATATCATGGGTATCCGGGGTCCTTTGGGAAACAGCTATCCATGGGAGACCCTTGAAGGCAAAAACGTAGTGATCATCGGCGGCGGGTTTGCATTTACCACCCTGCGATCATCCATCGTATACATGCTGGAAAACCGCGATAAGTTCGGTGAAATCAACGTCATCTACGGGGCAAGATCTCCGGGCCTGTTACTATATCAAGATGAACTTAAAGCCTGGGAAGCTGCCGGGGACATTAAAATGCACATCACCGTGGACGCCACGGATGATCCCGACTGGAAGTATAATGTCGGATTTGTGCCCAATATTGCGGCAGAGAAAGCGCCACCGGCAGATGACAATACATATGCCATTGTCTGCGGCCCCCCGATTATGATTAAATTCACCCAACCGGTGCTTGATAAACTCGGGTATGCCCACGATCACATTATCAACTCCCTGGAAAAGCGGATGAAGTGCGGCATCGGTATCTGCGGTCGCTGCAATCTCGGTGACAAATTTGTTTGTAAAGACGGTCCGGTGTTTACCCTAAAAGAGTTAAATGCGCTTCCCAATGAGTAACTAAGCCGATCATTCTGATAGAGATGGACAGGATATTGGACATTGAATTGTTGTTTGTCCTGTTCATCTTTTCAACCAACCCATCCTGTTCTGAAAATTTCGATCAGTCCCAAAAGCATCTTCCACCCCTTGTTCTATATTTGAAATATAAACTTCTACTTTTTTTCAGTAGTGTCCGGTTAGTTTTTTGCATGTAAAAAACAGCTAAATTTATTGAAAAAACAGTCATTTTTTTGTTGACAAATGTGCGTAAAAATTTTTGCGCGCCTTGAAAAATTTTACTCAAGGAGCCAAAATGACGCACATTTCAGTCCTCAAAAAGCGAATACAGTCCCTGAATTTTGACAAGTTCCAGCGCC
>NZ_KB893099.1 GCF_000373985.1 Desulfobacter curvatus DSM 3379 | reverse complement strand
AATTACAGAAGGGACATTTGCCGTCTGCGTCAAAATGTGATTCAATACATTCGACAACCTGACTATCATCGGAGAGATATGTAAGGGCATTCAGCAAGCTACTTCGTTGACGATGATCCATTTCGGTGATTTTAAGCAATAATTGTGAAAAGTCTTTATTTTTCATGATTTCCTCCTTCTTGGAGTATATCCAAAAGATAGAAATCATTTATTGAGTTTCAACATTTAAAGGGAACATAGCCATGTCAAAAGAATTGGAGGATGCAAGAAACGAAAATAAACGCCTCCAAGCTGAGTTAGACAAATCCAAAGAACCCGACCTAAACAACCTTATTCCTGAATTAAAATCCAAAGGTGAGAATCCCCGACTTTAAAAGGGATCTGAATCCCATTTAACTTGGTGTTTGTCTGAATGGACTTATTGCACCCGGGATGCAAAAAATATGTAACGGGATTTAGTACGCACTACAGATCAAAAACAGGGGCGTGGATCTGACCAGGAAATCATTGCACCCTGGATGGAAAAATAACCGCCGCATTTATGGGGTGGTTGGATACAGGAGCTTGGCTGAAAATTAAGCCAAGCTCCTGTATCCGTGGTACTGCTGGGGAGGTCTCCCCATTTTTGGGGTGAGTGTTTCTGTCTTATCCATTAGACTATATTCACTGTGGGGAGCATGTGGGGAATAATCTAAAATGGCCTTGGGTGTGGGGAATAGTGTGGGGAACAAACTACAAAGGCTCCCAGCGAAACCGCTGAGAGCCTTTATTTACTTGGTAGCGGGGAAAGGATTTGAACCAATGACCTTCGGGTTATGAGCCCGACGAGCTACCAGACTGCTCCACCCCGCAACAACGAAAGCCAATATAGATCAAAGGCGCTTTTGAGTCAAGGCATTTTTTCATAAAACTCAAACATTTGTCATAATGCACTGTTTTAGCTCATCAATTGATGCAGTTGCGGTGCCTACTTTAGCCACCACGATGCCAGCCGCAAGATTGGCCAGCCCGGCAGCCGCTTTAAACGTGGCGCCGGATGCCAAGCCCAGCCCCAAAAGAGAAATAACCGTATCTCCGGCCCCGGACACGTCAAAGACCTGCCTTGCCTTGGATGCAATGGTGACGGCCGGCTTTCCTGTTTCATAGAGAACCATACCGGCCTTTCCGCAGGTAATAAGAAGCTTTTCAAGCCCGGCCTGGGTCATGATCTTTGCGGCAGCCTCATCCATCTCTTCAGGTGTTTCAATCTGTATACCGGCGGCAATTGCAGCTTCTTTTTTATTGGGGGTTAAAACGGTCACTCCCATGTATTTGGAAAAATCCATGGACTTGGGATCTGCCAGGGTCATGACACCTGATTTCTTTGCTATATAAACAATTGAGGCTACAAGCTCACGAGTGACCAGACCCTTATCATAATCTGAAATTATGATAAGATCCATTTTGTCGATGTAACCTGAAATGATCCGGGTTAATGTCTCAAACGTATGGTCACTGATCCGGTGCTTGACCTCCCTGTCGATGCGAAGCATCTGCTGACTGGCTGCAATAATTCTGGTTTTACGTGTTGTGGGACGGTCCGGTTCACTGATCACTCCTGTGACATCAACGTTCAGCGCTTCAAGTTTTTTTAAAACATCACGGCCAGCCGGCCCCGCACCCACGGTACCCATGGCAAAAACCTCTGCCCCCATGGCTGAAAGATTATTTATCACATTGCCTGCCCCGCCCAGTGTATGACTCATTTTTTCTACGGCCACCACAGGGACAGGTGCTTCGGGTGAAATCCTGTCAACCTTTCCCCACAGGTACTCATCAAGCATTAAATCCCCGATGACAAGTACCCGCAGCTCTTTAAATTTATCAATATCTATCATTCAATCTGCCAAAAGATTGGTAAGCATGTCTTTAAGCTCATCATAGGAGCGGGTAATGGAAATATCAGGAAAATCCTCGGTAATGGATTCCGGCGGCTTAAAGAAAAAGCCCTGGTCCGCCGCCTGGATCATTCCGGTATCATTGTAGGAATCTCCAAATGCTATAACATGATAGTTCAGGCCCTGGAGGGCTTTGACGGCCCTGGCTTTCTGATTATCGATCCTCAGATTATACCCGGTAATCCGGTTTGTTGCATCCACGGTCAGGTTATGGCAAAGTAGCGCAGGGAAATCCAATTTTTCCATAAGCGGCCCTGCAAACTCTTCAAAGGTATCGGACAGGATAATGATCTGGGTCCGCTTCCGGATCCAGTCCAGCATCTGCTTTGCGCCGTCAAGGGGATCAAGGCCTGCAATGACATCCTGGATATCCTTAAGTGTCAGATTATGCTCATCAAGTATGGACAGACGCTTTGTCATGAGCACATCATAATCGCTGATATCCCGGGTGGTCAGTTTAAGTTCTTCAATCCCGGTTTTTTTCGCCACATTGATCCAGATTTCAGGCAAAAAGACCCCTTCCAGATCTGCAACAAGTATTTTCATTCCTTTAACCCTTCTTGTCTTGTTTAATCTATTTTTAATCTATTGATGCTGTTACCTTTATCCCGGATACCGGGCATGAATACAACGGCACGGTTATGCATGCCCTACTCAGAGTCATCATCCTCAATGCGGATAATAACGGGTTGGCCTACCACGCAGTCGGTTTGAGCAATTTGGCCAAGGGCCGCCTGAACCCTGCTTTCCTTGGCTTGATGGGTCAGCATGACAATGGGAACCTGACCATCGGCATTGCGCCCTTTTTGATGGACCGATTTGATGCTGATGTCGTTCTCACCTAGAACACCTGAGATGGTGGACAAAACGCCCGGATGATCCTGGGCCTCAAAGCGTAGATAATACCGGGTGGACAACTGGGCCATGGGCAGAATAGGTATTTTTCGAATATTTTTTTCGGGATACCCCAAAGTGGGGACCCTGCGCCGGGTGCCGGAAATAATGTTTCTGGCAATATCAGCTATATCCGAAAGAACGGCAGAAGCTGTGGGCATCATGCCTGCCCCATGACCATAAAGCATGGTTCGACCTGTGGCGTCGGCATCAATGGCAATGGCATTCATGGAATGATCCACATGGGACAAAGGATTGGAACAGGGAATCATGGTGGGATGCACCCGGGCTTCGACATGGTTCTTATGTTTTTTCCCGATGGCAAGCAATTTGATTGTATACCCAAAGTCACCGGCAAACCCGATATCATCCGGACCGATATTCCGGATGCCTTCTACATGGATATCATCAAGGTTAATTTCCATACCATGGGCCAGGGCACTTAAGATGGCAAGTTTATGGGCCGTATCATATCCATCCACATCCAGGGACGGTTCAGCCTCGGCAAAACCCAGTTCCTGGGCCCGTTTTAAGGCATCCTCAAACTGGGATCCGTCCCGGGTCATCTTACTCAGGATATAATTGCAGGTACCGTTGAGGATGCCGCACATGGCATTAATGTCGTTGGCGACCAAGGATTCCCTCAGACTTTTTATGACAGGCATGCATCCCCCACAGGACGCTTCAAACGCCAAATCAACCTGATTCTTTCCGGCAATGCGGACCAGTTCATTACCAAAACCGGCCAAAAGTGCTTTATTTGCGGTTACTACATGCTTTTTGTTTTCAAGAATCTTAAGAATGAAATCCCTGGCCACGGTTTGCCCGCCGATAAGCTCCACAATAATGTCAATGTCAGGGTCATTAATAATCGACATGGCATCGGTTGTTAATTGGGTACCGCTCAGATCAACCCCCCGATCCGTTGTAATATCAAGGTCAGCAATGGTTTTAAGATTCAGACAGGCGCCGATCCTAGATTCGAGTAATTCTTTTTTATCCTTGAGCAGTTTTGCCACGCCTGCCCCTACCACACCGAATCCAAGTAAGCCGATATGAATTGTTTTCATGAAGATATTTTCTCCAAAATAGTCCCGGGTTTAAAAGTCACCCACTTCATACTTCATCCGGGCCTCCCTTGTCAAAAAGCTTTTGACTTTTTACGGGCTTTGGGCGTATGATTGACGACTTTAAAGGGATTAACAAATCTTTTAAGATTAAGATGCCATAGGTGAGATAATTAAGATGAACGACTCTTTGACATATGCGGATTCCGGCGTTGACATTGATAAAGCCACCCAGCTGGTAGACCGGATAAAAAATATTGCCAAATCCACCCCACGGACCGGTGTAATGGGAGATATTGGTGGTTTTGGCGGACTTTTTTCCTTAAACCTGGCCAATATATCCAACCCGGTACTGGTTAGTTCCACAGACGGCGTGGGCACCAAATTAAAAATCGCATTCCAGATGGACAAACACGATACCATTGGCATAGACCTTGTGGCCATGTGCGTCAACGACATCATTGTCCAAGGGGCCAAGCCCTTATTCTTTCTGGATTATCTTGCCATGGGCAAACTGGACAACAGCGTGGCTGAAAAAATCATTTCAGGTATTGCCGAAGGTTGCACCCAGTCAGGCTGTGCGCTGATCGGCGGCGAAACCGCTGAAATGCCCGGCATGTATCAAAAAGGCGAATATGACCTGTCGGGTTTCTCCGTCGGCATTGTTGATAATAATAAAATCATTGACGGCTCATACATCCGTCCAGGGCACAAACTTATCGGCATAGCCTCTTCAGGGGTTCATTCCAATGGATTTTCTTTAGTGCGCAAAGTTTTCTTTGATAAATGCGGGTATAACGTCAATACTCGTCTGGAAGATCTGGACGGCACGCTTGGAGAAGAATTGCTCAAACCCACCATCATTTATGTATCCACTATTTTAAGCCTGATGCGTGACCTGCCTATTCACGGGCTGGTTCACATCACCGGCGGCGGCATAGATGAAAACATCACCCGGGTCATCCCCCAGGCATGCAAGGCCATTATTCACAACGGATCATGGCAGATTCCTCCCATATTCAACATCATCCGGCAGGAAGGTAATGTGCCGGAACACGACATGCACAGAACCTTTAACAACGGCATCGGCATGGTGGTGATTGTCCCTGAAAAATCCGCCCAGGAAGTCATGGACAGACTCAGTGCCATGGAAGAACGTGCTTATTTGATAGGTGAAATCCTGGAAAGGGAAAACAACGAGAACCAGACCCAGTACGTCTGATTCCCCTGCCGGAAATTAAACCCATGCTCATTCTCGGGATTGAATCCTCCTGCGACGAAACTGCGGCAGCCGTCGTGGAGGATGGTGCGCGTATTCGCTCTTCTATTGTCTCTTCCCAGATATCCACCCATGCCATATACGGCGGAGTGGTGCCTGAACTTGCATCGCGCATGCACCTTGAGGCCATAGACCCGGTGGTGGACCAGGCCCTGGCGCAGGCCGGTGTCAGCCTGGATGACATTGACGGCATTGCCGCCACCCAGGGTCCTGGATTGATCGGCGCACTTCTGGTGGGGTTTTCCTATGCCAAGGCCCTGGCCTGGGCACGAAATCTTCCCCTGGCCGGGGTTAATCACCTTGAAGCCCATATCTGCTCTTTACAGCTTTTGAATCCCCCCCCCGGCTTTCCATTCATCTCCCTTGTGGTGTCAGGCGGGCACACCAATATTTATCATGTAAACGAACCCGGCACATTCAGCCTCATGGGCCAGACCCGGGATGATGCGGCAGGAGAAGCCTTTGACAAGGTGGCCAAGATGATGGGGCTAAGCTATCCGGGGGGGCCTGCCATTGAAGCCCTGGCAAAAAAGGGTGATCCTGAAAAAATCAAATTCCCCAGAAGCATGATTAAGAAAGACAACTTTGACTTCAGTTTCAGCGGACTTAAATCGGCGGTGGCCCGGCACCTGCATGAAAACCCTGATATGGATCAGGATATGAGCGAAGATCGGCTGGCCCATGTGGCAGCCGGGTTCCAAATGGCTGTCATTGATGTCCTGTCCACCAAACTGATCGCGGCAGCCAGACAGACAAACTGCCGTTGCATCGGTATTGCAGGCGGGGTCTCCGCCAACCGAACCTTTGTTGATATCCTTTCTAAAAGGGCTAAACAGCATCAAATTAACGTATTTTCTCCCCCCTTGGCCCTATGCGGAGATAATGCTGCCATGATTGCAGCCAGGGGATGGGAAATGATCCGGGACAACCAGGTCTGCGGACTGGGAGATGATGTCTATTCCAGGGTAAAACTTTAAACAAGAAACCTTTCTTTTGCCGCTAAAATCCTTTTCACACAGGTCCGGCCTGATTCAAACAAGTCTCTGTCCGTTTCAAGATATCCTATCACAGCGTCCCTGGCTTCGGCAATATTGGGTCCGGTGTGGCAGACAAGCGCCATGTCGATTTGTGCAGTCATGATTCTGTGAATACAGGTATTCATATCGTGACGGATGGCCTTCATGTCCAAATCGTCGGTCATGACAATGCCCTGATATCCCATATCCACCCTCAATAGATCGTAGGCAATATTCTTTGACAAACTGGCCTGCCAGTCCGGGTCCAGTTTGGGAAACATGATATGGGACAACATAATCCCTGAAACCCGCGCTTTTTTTGCGGCTTCAAAAGGAACCAGATCCGTCTGTGTTAAGTCGGACAATTCCACATCCAGTTCAGGCAGAAAGAAATGAGAATCCTTTACTGTTCTGCCGATGCCGGGAAAATGTTTGGCCACAGCCATAACCCCACCCTTTTGAAGCCCCTGGATCACCGCAGTGCCCAGTTCCGCAACACGGTCTGGGCCCCCTGTAAAGACCCGGTCTTTCATAATGGAATCCATATCCGGCGGGGCCACATCCATCACCGGGGCCATATTCATGTTAATACCCATGTCAGATAACTCTGATACTGTAATCCGGGCAAATTCCCAGGCGTCTTCAAGGGTTTTCATATGGGGATTGCCGGGAAACTCAGTGAAAAAGGGGTTGCGCAGTCTTGCCACCTGTCCGCCCTCCTGGTCCACGGCAACAAACAGGTCCGGCAAACCTTGATCCAGTGCATATTTTCGGGCATCCGTGCACAAGCGGCGCAACTGGTCTGCCGATTCGATATTCGGCCGAAACAGAATTATTCCCCCGGCTCTGTATTCCTTAATCAGATGTTTTAATTCAGCATTAAGGGTCTGGCCGTCAAACCCAAACATCAGACGCTGGCCGGCCAGGTCCGGTAGTGATTGAAAATCAAATTGAGTCATAACAAATCATCATATCTGCACGCCATGCAAATGCTGTTCAAGGGTAAATATTTCCGGCATGTACTGGTAAATGGGTTTCCACCTTGATATGCCGTTCAATTCAATACCGTTATAAATTATTGAGATCGGTCTGTCAGCAGAAACGACAACCACAATCACTTTTGATGTTGTGGCGGAAAATCTCAATGCAGAGTTGTACCTGGCACCCCGGGCCATGTTTTCCCAGGTAACGGATTGCCCGTCCAGAAGACATCCGAATCCCCGGATTTTGGCATCCGGTGTTATTTGAACTGCGCCGTCAATGCGCATGAACGCGGCGGCCAGGTTATAATTATCAGAATCCAGAAGGCATAAAGGGGGATCCAGTACATGACCGGACAGCACCAGTGGCTCATCGTTCATATCAATGACCACGGTACTGCCGAAATGTGAATGTCCTGCCTGGTGTATCAACCCGGAAACGACACTGAACAGGGTGCCCGCCGTTTCGATATCAAGCTGTGAATCTAAAAGCAATTCTTCCAACTCCACCAGTTTATTTTCCCTGGTGGTGGAATAAAAATTGCCGTCACAAAATGAGGCAAGTTTCTGGGTACCCAGACCCAGAAAGCCGTGATCGCCTCTGAAATCTGCTATAATTGCATACTCAGGGATAGGGGCTAATGTGATCCCCACCACATAATTGCCGTCGGAAACCAGTTTACGATTTGAGCGCTCTACACTGACAAGAAGTTTTCTGATGTGCTTGATATTGGAAATTACCGGTCTTTCATTACGCCGAAACATGGTTAAAAAATCAATGGCATCTATATTGACCGGGTCCGTAAAAAACAGAACCCCCCTTGCCCAGGCCCCTTCTTCTCTGGTTTTTGAAATGGAAAGAATATAGTTCAGGATCGTTGGGATCTGAATTTTGGTATCATACCCCAGATGACTGTTGCGCTCATCCACCATATAATCGGCTATGGCCTGGAGTGCATAATTTTTAACCACATAATCCGAACAGTTGATGGGCGGATTGCCCGAGGTATAATCATGGACAAGCAGGGAAGCCGCCTGCTCCAGCCATTTTTCCGTTGGTTTGATGGAACACATGTCAGGATGGTGTTCGGTAAACCAGACCTGGTAAAAAAATTCACTGCTTGCACCTGCAAACGCAATAAGTCCGGACAAACCCAGAGTTTCCTGGGGGATCAGATAGCCTTTAGGCTGGCCTTCAATCTGCTCCGCAATCTGCTGCCGCCAGCGTTCTTCGTTGACAAGAAAGACTTCATTAAGTACTGTTTCATGCCCGAACAAAAGATCCTGGGGGTCAAATACCTGCACAGGCTCATCCGGGCCCGGTGCAAACAGCAGGGCAACACGACTGGGATTGGAATACATGCGCAACCCGTCAGACACCCCGTTAAGGATATTGGCAATACACAATTTCTTGAAAGAGTCCTGATTCATACGCCGACCGTTTTAATTTAACAGACTGTAATTAATGACAGGGAGTAATGATTGATCCCATGTTCCACGCGGTTTGGCAAGTTTTTTTTACATGCCGGGTGTTGTAAAAAAAGGGAAGGACTGATAATTAACTAAAAACTGTTAAGGAGGCAATGAATAATGATGAAACTTTTTTCACGGATTTGTGCGGTTGTTCTAATTGTTATGGGAACTACAGCGTTATGCCATGCCCAGACCGCGTATGTCTCTGATATGCTCATTCTCACATTCAGGGAGGGACCCGGCCCGGGCTACCCTGTGCTCTCAGCCTTAAAAAGCGACACCCCTTTAACCATAATTGAAGAAAAGAACGGTTACCTTAAGGTGGCACTTTCATCCGGAGAACAGGGATGGGTGGACAAAAGCTACATCGTAACAGATCCTCCCAAATCAATAATCATAACCCGGTTAAAAAACGAAAATGCTGCCCTTAAAGAAAAAATAAAGGCATTATCGGAAGAGGCAGATCAGGTTGTTATGGAACAGCTTAAAAAAGAGAACCAGACCCTGATCCAAAACCTTGAAACCTTAAAATCAAAATATACTGCGCTTAAGACCGCCTCTGCCAATATAACCGATATTTTAGAGGAAAACGAACGTCTCAAAACACAGAACACATCCTTGTCCGCCACACTTGCCGAACAAAAGGGGAAAAACGATTTTTTGTTTAAAACCGGCATGATTAAATGGTTTATAGCCGGTGTAGGCGTGCTTCTCCTTGGCTGGCTTATTGGCCTGAGTATATCTTCCAGGCACGGTGGTTCAAGCTCATTGCTTGACTGATTTTACACCTTCGTTCCCCAAAACACTATGTGGTATGATGAAAGTTTGCTGTAGAGAAGCTCCTTCTTTTACAAAATTTAACATATTTTAATGTTTCCTTACTTTTTTTCTTGACAGGGCAATTCATTTCTTTCTATCAATTATTGCACTATTCATGCTTTGTATTTTCTTTTAAATTTTAATCTTTCTTTATATGAAAGTTACAATAACGGCCATGATTGAGTTACTTTCATGGTTTGTTGTGGGTTGACTCCGGGTGTCCGATAGACCAGGTCGGCTATGGCCGTTATTCAGAGGAGAAAGCCTTGTCTGACGCAAGCGCTTATGGGGAAAAAATCTGGACCGAATCTTATGCCCAAGGTGTTCCCCGGCACGTTGACTATCAGGACATTCTGATTCCCCAGTATCTTGAGCTATCAGCAAAAACCTTTCCCGACAACCCGGCGCTAATCTGCCATGGATATGCCATGACCTTTGCACAGCTCAATGACACCGTTTGCAGATTTGCCGCAGCCCTGAAGAAATTCGGCATAAAAAAAGGGGACCGTGTGGCCATTTTGCTGCCCAATGTCATCCCCTGTGTGGTCGCTTATTATGCCACATTAAAAATTGGCGGTATTGTTGTATTTCATAATCCCCTATACGCAGACAGAGAACTTGAGCGCCAGTTCAGGGATTCAGGCGCCAAATGCCTGATCACACTGGATCTTTTAGCAGACCGCATGGTAAAATTACGAAAAAAAACAGATATTACGACCATTGTTTATACCTCTATCGGTGATTATCTTCCTTTGGTAAAACGCTTGTTTTTCCCCCTGGCAGCCGCCAGAAAAGGGCTGGTCAAAGAAGTTACCCCTGCACCCGATCTGTATAAATTCAAAGATGTAATTGCACAATACGTCCCGGATACAAGCCGGGCGGATGCCACCATGGACGATGTGGCCATGTACCAGTATACCGGCGGTACCACAGGGGCGTCCAAAGGTGTCATGCTCACCCACCGAAATCTATCTTACCAGGTCCAGCAGCTTGAAGCCTGGTTCCCCGAATTTGTGAAAGGCCGGGAAATCATGCTGGGTGCCCTGCCCTTTTTCCATGTATTCGGCATGTCCACATCCATGAACTATGCCATCAAAATGGGGTGGAGAAATGTACTGGTGCCCAAACCCCAGTCCGAGCCGCTTTTGGAAGCCATCTCTAAATTCAAGGTATCCTTTGCTCCCATGGTGCCCACCATGTTTATCGGCATATTGGAGCACCCGGATATGAAAAAACTCGATCTAAGCTCAATAAAGGCCTGTTTTTCCGGATCTGCGCCCCTTCCGCTGGATATCATCAATAACTTTCAGAAAAAAACCGACTCAATTATCGTGGAGGGATTCGGTATGACCGAATGCACGCCGGTCACCCATGTCAACCCCTTCCAGGGCAAACGGGTTGTGGGCAGTATAGGGCTCCCCATCCCAGACACGGTCTGCAAAATTGTGGACCTTGAAGACCGTGACAGGCAGATGCCCATAGGAGAGCCCGGAGAGCTTCTTATCAAAGGACCCCAGGTCATGAAAGGCTATCTAAACCAGCCGGATGCTACGGCCAGGACCATCACCCAAGACGGCTTTCTGTGCTCAGGGGACATTGCTCAAATGGACGAAAACGGTTATTTCTATATTGTTGACCGAATAAAAGATATGATTATCTCCAGCGGTTACAGTGTCTACCCAAGGGATATTGACGAAGTGCTGTTTGAGCATCCAAAAATCCTTGAGGCCTGTGCCATTGGTATCCCTCATCCCAAACGCGGTGAAGCCGTCAAAGCATTTGTCATCCTTAAACAAGGAGAGACAATGACTGAAAAGGAAGTCATTGACTATTGCGGTACTAAGCTTGCCAAATACAAACTGCCGGTGGTCGTGGAGTTTAGAAAAGATCTGCCCAAATCCGATGTAGGAAAAATTTTGAAAAAAAAATTAAGGACGAAAGAATACAATAAACAATCACCATTTTCAGTGAATATTTAATTTTGAAGTTACTACCAACTCGAATATATAAAGGTTTCGGGAAAGAATTAAAGATGAAAACGTTGCGAGTCTGGACTCAGGCACTATTGTTACTGCTTTTCGGTTTTGCCGCACAAGGCTTCTGCGAACCGTCATACACCCTGGAACAATTATGCCGCGTGGCCAATGAGAATGCAGAAACCATCCAGATTGCCAGGGAACAGACCTATATTGCAGAACAAGATAAAAAGCGGGCCCAATCCGTGCTTATCCCTGCAGCGACGCTATACGGCAGCTACCTGAATTTTAAGAACGACGATTCTTACACACCTGATGTCAATACCTTAGGCGGCAAACTCACCCAGTCCTTTACCCTGAACGGCAAAGAACTGATCGCCTATGATGTCAGTAAAAAAAGGATTAAAAAGGCAAAATTCTCAGAACAGGCCATTAGAAGTGATTATATTTTCCAGGTGGCCCAGGCATATATCCAGGCATTGAATTTCAAACGCCTGGTGGAGGTGGCGGATGCCGAAGTTAAACGATTGAACACATACAAGGATTCGGTGAATGAAAAACTCACTGTGGGCAGTGTGACAAAGACCGCCCTGTACCGGGCCCAGGCTGAATTGTCAAAGGCTAAAACCAACCAGATTATGGCAATCAATGATGTCCGGACAGCCAAGGCCGGTATTGTCAGACTTACGGGCATCGAAGATGAGTTCTCCATTGTACCGGGAGACACCAAAGAGGTTGAAAATTTTTCAGTCACCCTTGAACAGATAAAATCCCATGCCCTTGAAAACCGTTATGAAATCAAGGAAGCCACAAAGGATGTCGAGATTGCCCGGCGAACCATTGCCTATGAAAAGGGTGAATACTGGCCCCGCATTGAGCTTGAAGGCGGTTACCGGGAAAAAGATATCACTTATGATACAGAAATTGGCAATCAAAGCGGATATGATACCGAAGAGGCTTATATCCAGGCCCAGCTCATATTTACCCTGTATGACGGTGGACTGCGAAGGGCCCAGGTACGACAGGCCGTGGCAAAACAACGCCAGGCAGAGCAGTCCCTGGCTAACGAAAAAAAGGTGGTAATCCTTGAATCAAAGCAGTCTTTTCTGGAATTCAACACCGCAAAATCCACTCTGATCAATCTTGCGGACGAAGTGAAATCTGCCCAGGAAAATTTCAGTGCCGTTCAGATGCAGTTTAAATACGGCATGGCTGACAGCATTGATGTCATGGACGCTAATACCTTGCTTGTGGATGCCCAGCGACGGATATCCAATGCCCGTTCCTCCTTTTATCTTTCCATATTAAAAATTATTTACACCCAGGGAGATATCCTTGGTTATTTTTTAAAAGAAAAATCAGAATGAATTGTTATTCAAATTAAAAAAACAAAATAAACACCATTTAGGCCCAAATGTTAAGGGCGTGTTAGGGGTTACCCCCTGATGAAACAACTCTGAATCTTCAATGTTCTCAGCATCTAAGCTTGACTAACACCTGGCACCCGCTTATTCTTCACAGAATTTGATGGTGTCGTAAAAAGTCTTTCGCCTACCGCGTTATGGCCCCTGGCCAGACACTATGTCTCGTAGGTGAAAATTTTTACTTAGCTATCGGTTGGATTTTTTAAATGAAAAGGAGCACAAACCATGTACGAAATCATCGCCACCCCCCAGGAGTATCAGATTGATCACCTGATTAACGGCACTGACGACGCAAATATTGAACTTACAAGGGAAGAACGGGACACGTGGGCAAAGCAGATCGTTCAATTCAGAGACCGTTTATCCGGGTTTGCCCAAAAAGCAGACATGTTTTCGTCACTTCTTGCATCAGAAGAAAAAATCGCAGCCACTCCGGCCTCATTAAAAACATTGAAAATTCAACTTTTCATGATTAACGATGCCCTGAACTCCGCGTTAGGTATTGCTGACATGATGGAAAGCGATATGATCAAAACGCCCCAAGACGCATAAAATAAGATGCTCAAAATAGTTCACAAAATTCCAAGCGCCCTGTATTGGTGAAATATGGGCGCCTGGAATTTTTGTTATCCAAGAACATGTTTTTCCAGAATAAAGCAGGAAAAATCCCCTTTGAAAACCACCTCATCTTCGCGTCTAACCTCAACGCCGACCATCTGCTTTTTACCGGACACGGATGTGACACTGGCCTGGGCATATACGGACTCGCCTGCTTTGACAGGTTTTAGAAATTTAACATCTGCCCCGCCAAGCACGACATTGGGGTGATTGACTGCAAGCATGGCAGCATAGTCGGCAAGTCCGAAAATAAATCCGCCATGAACCAGCCCTGAATCATCTGCCGCCATTCTGGACGTAGTTGTATATTCCACACGGCTTTTGCCGCTTTCCACCATAACCGGTTTTCCGCACAATTCATTGTCTATTAATTGATGGGTTATTATTTCCATTAAAAAAACTCCTTCTATAACAGCCACGGGCTGACCTGGTTTTTCACCGTGGTTCAGCCCACAACGAAAGTTGAAAGATCTGTGTTAATTACACAGACTTTCTTATAAAATAATAATCAAAACATGCAATGGACCAGATGATCAACTGACACATCTTTAATATAGCGCTCTAGGTCAACGGCATTCAATATCTTTTTGATGGAGTGGGGGGCATGGCGGCATCCCGTAAGCCGTTTTTCCATATCGCTGACAGGATCAATGCCGAAAAAATCGCCGAAAATGCGAATACCTTGAATTGTGCCGTCTTTTACTTTCATCCGGATATCAATTGTGCCGCCGGGGGTGCGGATGGATCTGGAAAAATCATAAGCAGGGGAGTCACCAAAATTCCAGTCCCATTGGCGGTATCTTTTTTGGGCAAGGTCGTTAATCTGTTTTAGATCATCATCACTGAACTGTGACAATAGAGCATCATGGGCGTTTAGCATATGCTGGCCAAGATCATCCATGAATTGCTCAACCGTTGGATGCGCCACAAGATATTTTCTGATATTGGTTACCCGGCTTCGGATGGACTGCACGGCCTTATCCCTGTATTTCTCAGGGTCCGCCAAAAGTACGGTGGCCAACATTTCCAGGTTCACATCAAAAAGCAGGGTGCCGTGGTGCAACACCCGGTTTTTGTGGATATGCTGTGCATTTCCGGAAATTTTAAGCCCGTCCACAGACAGGTCATTGCGACCGTCAAGCCTGGCCGGCACAGACCGTTGATTAAGGTACTCAAGGATCGGCCGGGTATAGGAGGAAAAATCAATTTTTTTTGCGTGCTCTCCCACCTTGATGAACGTAAAGTTGATATTGCCCAGATCATGGTAGACCGCCCCGCCGCCGGTAATCCTTCGAGCCACTTTGATGTTATGTTTGTGCACAAATTCATGATTGATCTCGGATAAGGTATTTTGATTCCTGCCGACAACGATTGTATTGTGATTACGCCAAAGCATGAAACAGTCTTCATTGGTATTTTTCAATAAATATTCTTCGGCAGCAAGATTGAAAGCCGGATCAGTCCCGGTATTTAAATAATAACGCATCATGGGTTCCTGTAATACTATTCAGTTATTTTATATAGCTTTGGCTACAGCTTGGGGTTGTTCCAAATCTCAACACATCTTTTTTAATGTTCCATTTTCGAACACGTTGTAAATTGATCTCTCTTTTCTATAAAATTAATTAGCTGATTTTATAAGATTTTTATTTATAATTCCCGGTATAAGTTTTGCAATACTATATGTCATGAATTAAGGCAGCCAATTACAATCAATGGGCATCTGATAATTTGTCCATCCATTAGAAAGCAATAAGGAGAATCAAATGAGCAGTGCACCGGAAAAAGCAGCCCAAGCCATGACATATTTACAGCAATACGCATCAGAAGAATACGGAAAATACCTGCAATTCACAGGCTCGTTAGGTAAAATCGGAAATTTGCCTCCCGTAACCCAGGAACTGATACTTGTAAGCTGTGCGGTTGCGTCCCAATGCGATATGTGCATTACATTGCACATTGAAAATGCCGCCGCCTTAGGCGCTGCCAGGGAAGACATCCTCCAGGCCGCGATGTTGGCAGTGGCCATGGGCGGTTCCCCAAAGCTTATGTATATGTCCTATGTGTTTGAAGCACTGGAAGATTTATTTGATTAATAACCATATTTTAAATCAACTGATTTTGGACGAAAACTTGCCCGGATGCACGGTAAGTTCTCGTCCAAACAAAAAAATTTAAACAAACAATCCATCCCCTGAAGCATTGCCAAGTCCTGGGTGAATGTCGAAACGGACAACCCCCACGGGAATTTTTCCTTCCACCGCCTCAGTGATTATGGCAGTGCCCTTGTTGCCGAAGCCGCCGCATAATTCAATGGCACCGATGCCTTCTGCCAGAAGCTGCTTTGCGGTTTCTGCTGCCTGGTCATAATTTTTTACAGCCACGGCAATCAATTTCACCTTTGGTGTTTCAACCCACTGCCGGTGGGTTTTGGGATCTGCTTCAGGCGCCACAAAAATAAATGCGGCTTTTAAAACATCTGACATCATTCTCTCCTTAAATATAATTTTTTCGGACCGGATTTAACTGCCAGTGGTTGTTACCATAATTTGATTTTTTTGTGCATAGGACATGGTTTTTCGAATATCAATGACCAGAGGTCCATCGGCTGACAACCGAATCATAGCAGATTGATCAGGCTTTATCGAAACTTCCCGTTCACCATCAAGAGCCAGTACGCAACGGCTGGCCTCCACGTTCACCGATTCGCCCACTTCCATAAAATGCCAATGACTCACCCCGACGTTTCGAAGAAGCCCCGGGGCAATTGCCGCAGTAACCTTTTGTTTGGCACTGTCTTTAAGCTGTAGATACAAGCCCCGGTGTTCCTGGGGCGAAACCTCAGCCAATTGGCCACCAACAGCAGACAAGCCAATGGAATCGGGCCGGCACCGGGTCAAAAAAAGCTGGGTCACTTTTTCCATATCCCAGATTGCCCGGGATGCAATGAATCGATCATTATAAACGGCTACATCTACCAGGGCCATATCCACCAAGGTGTTGTCCAGCAAGACATCAAGTTGGCAGGAACGGTATACCCCTGCAGATACCGGGACCTTTTCAGTGGCGATGAGCCCTGCAGCAATCCCGCCGATGGTTGCCTCAATCATATATGAAAACACATTGTTGGTTCCCGTGGATATGGGCAGCATTGGTGTTTTGCCGTTATTTTTTTTTGCAACGGCTCGGCAGGTGCCGTCACCGCCCAAGACGATAACGGCATCCACCTCATGTTGGCCGACCCACTGGCCTGCAGCAATAGAGTCGCATTGATTGCCTTTGGCCATGATAGGCATTTCGGCCAGATCCAGGGCAGTGGTTACGCCCTGTACAGCTCTTGGGACTATGGCATATTCGTCGGGCATGTACCAGACACGGGTGACCCCGGCCGCTTCAAGACCTGTCAGCAGCCGCCGGACAATACGAACCTTTTCCTGGTTATCAAATACGCTGCCGTGGGCCACAAGCCGACGAATATCTTTTCCTGAAACGGGATTTGCAATGATACCGACGCAAGGCACAATCCGTCCCCCCTTTTGAATTACTCCCGCATTTTTTTTGCCGCTTTGACAATCTGCTCAACGCCCGGAATAAAAGCCTGTTCCAGGGGTGGAGAGAACGGTACCGGTGTAAACGGTGCACCAACCCGGACAATGGGTGCATCCAGCTGATCAAAGGCGTCCTCTGCAACCCGGGCAGCAATTTCAGCCCCTGGGCCTGCGGTTTTAACCGCTTCATGGGCAATTAAAAGCGCATGGGTTTTTTCGACTGAAGTAAGAATGGTATCCATATCCAGCGGAGAAAGTGTTCTTGGATCCACGACTTCAGCATTAATGCCGTCTTTTGCAAGTTGTTCAGCAGCCTCAAGTGCCGTTAAAACCATCTGGGAGGTTGCCACAATGGTCAGATCTTCACCCTCTTTCACAACCTTGGCTTTGCCGAAATCAATGGTGTATTCCTCGTCGGGGACTTCGCCTTCAGTACCGTAAAGCATTTTATGTTCCAAAAATATGACGGGATTGTCATCCCTGATGGCGGAAATCAAAAGTCCTTTTGCATCATAGGGGGTTGCCGGAATGGCCACCTTCAGGCCCGGCACATGCATGAACCATGCTTCCAAGGACTGGGAATGCTGGGCTGCAGCACCGACACCCGCCCCCTGGGGCATTCTGAGCACCATGGGGATTTTGGCCTTACCCCCAAACATATACCGCATTTTAGCAGCCTGGTTAAAAAGCTGATCCAGGGCCACACCGATAAAATCCACAAACATCAGTTCCGCAACCGGACGAAGGCCGGCTGCTGCAGCACCTGTGGCTGCGCCGACAATGGCACTCTCGGTAATGGGCGTATCTCTGACCCGGTCTTCACCGAACCGGTCAAAAAGGCCCTGGGTAACGCCAAAACAACCGCCGAACTGACCGACATCCTCACCGAAAATCAATACATTGGAATCCCGTTCCATTTCTTGTCTGAGCGCTTCATTTATGGCTTGTAAATAAGTTTTGGTTGCCATGATTCCTCCTTTATCATTTTAACATTTGGCTAATGCATCTAAACAAGGTCGAAAATCACTCAGGCATAGACATCTTGGGTGAGATCAGACACATCCGGCAAAGGACTTTCCAGCGCAAATGATACGGCTGCATCAAGGTCGCCCTGCACTTTCTTATTCAGCTCCTCAAGCGCTTGTGTTGTCATAATTTCTTCTTCAACAAGTTTCTTCTCATACAGGGCAACCGGGTCCTTTTCCTTCCAGGCTTCAAGCTCCGCTTCACTGCGGTAAACACAGGCATCCCCTTCAAAGTGCCCCCGCCACCGATATGTCTTGCACTCTATCAGAGAGGGCCCCTGGCCGTTACGGGCACGCTTCACAGCTTCAAAAACAGCTTCATACACGGCAAGGACATCGTTTCCATCCACCACCACACCAGGCATGTCATAGGCAGAAGCCCTGTCGGCAATATCTGTGATGGCCATGGATTTGCTGGTCGGGCATGAAATGCCATACCCATTGTTTTCATTTACGAAAACCACTGGAAGCTTCCAGGCGCTGGCAAGGTTCAAGGCTTCCTGGGTGGTTCCCTGGTTGGACGCCCCGTCACCGAAAAAGCAAACTGCCACATTGTCTTGTCCACGGTATTTGATGGCCAGTGCCGCACCGTTTGCTATGGGACCGCCGCCGCCTACAATACCGTTTGCGCCCAGAATACCCAAGTCTACATCCGCAATGTGCATGGAACCGCCTTTCCCCTTACAATATCCGGTGGTTCTGCCGAAAATTTCGGCCATCATCAGGTTTAAGTCGCCACCTTTGGCAATCACATGACCATGCCCCCTGTGGGTACTGGTGATGTAATCCGTATCACGCAGGCAGGCACATGCACCAGCCGCAATGGCTTCTTCCCCAAGATAAAGATGGACGAATCCGGGAATTTTCCCATCAGCAAAGAATTTCTGGACCCTGTCTTCAAAATTCCGAATTTTAATCATGGTATGAAGCATCTCAACCATTTGCTCATTTGACAAACTCATTTTGATACCTCCTTGGCTTTTTTCGCCCTAAATTAATTTTAAAAAAAATTAAGGCCGGCTTGTGTTCTGTTTAATTAATGTCCACCCATACGGTTACCGCCGCATTGGCCACGATAATGGTGTTGTCGCACCCTTTGGCAAACGTATCTACGCATATCCCTTTGGCACACATCCCCCCCAGAATGGCGGTAACAGATTTGGTTCCCACCGGGAGCTGTGCTTTTACCGCCTTTTCATCCACCAGATCAGGTTCCGGGCAGGCCACCAGGACATCCACATGCACACCCTGGAACTGCTGTAAATTTAAGACCTCGAGGATGCCGCACAAACAACTTCTGGAAACAGCGTCTTTTACCGCCCGGCAGGCAGCTTTGGTTACATCGTTTCCATGCAGATCTGCCCCTGTTCCTAATTCTACAACAAACCGTTTTCTGGCCATTTTGCTTCCTTTCATTAAAGCGTGTACCAGTGCTACCCTATAAGCGTGAACGGATCTTCAAGGTAATCTGCCAATGTCCGTAGGAATGACATGGCCGGAGCCCCGTCAACAACCCGGTGGTCAAAGGTCAGGCTCAGGGTCATCATGGTCCGGATACAGATCTGCCCGTTGTGTACCGCAGGTTTTTCCCTGGTGCGGCCCACGCCAAGAATCCCTGTCTCCGGCGGATTAAGAATCGGGGTAAACCCATCCACACCGATCATGGAGACATTGGTAATGGTGAATGTGCCGCCTTGGATCTCATCCATACTCAATTCATTGCTTCTGGCTTTTTTGGCCAATTCCCGGATCCGGACTGCAATGTCCATAAGGCCTAAAATATCCGCCATTTTGACATTGGGCACCACCAGACCGTCTTCCAGGGCCACGGCAATCCCCAAATTGACATTGCCGGCAAGCTCAATACCTGCGTCTGTCAGGCAGGAATTCATGATAGGGTGATCCTTCAGCGCCCTGCACACGACATAGGCGATGATGTCGTTGTAGGAGACCCTGGGCAGATCTGTGCCGACGTATTTTTTACGCAGCTTGTCCCGGAGTTCAACCATGGGGGTTACATCGGCCTCTACAAAAACGGTGAGTTGGGCTGCATTGTGCAGACTTGCCATCATGTTGTCTGCAATAACCTTTCTCATGCCGTCCATGGGGATAACGGTTCCTGGAATTAGTTTTCCGGTTCGCAAATGGGCCGCCGATGGGTGAATGGCTTTTAGAACATCCGCTTTGGTGATCTTCCCGCCCACCCCTGTTCCAGGAACCAGGCTAATGTCAATCCCTGCCTTTTTAGCGGCTTCAAAGGCAGAATCACTGGCATATACCGCGGCTGCCGTCCCAACCGGTGCCGCGGGCGTTGCGTCAAGCTTATCCTTATAATCACGAACATCTTGTTCGACGACCCGTCCCTTTGGTCCGGTTGCCGGCACATCAGCCAGATCAATGCCCAAGTCTTTGGCCAGACGCCTGGCAAGGGGTGATGCCGGAATAAATCCGGATTTTTTAGGCTTTTCCTTTTCAGCGACTGGTTCCGGATCACCGGATTTCCCGCCTCCTTCCGTTATTACTACTGCTTGTCTGGGTTCCGGTGTTTCTCCTTCTTCGGCCAGGACGGCAAGAATTGTCATGACCGGCACGGTTTCTCCCTCAGGCACCACAATCTGGTGTAACGTCCCATCTCCTGGTGATTCCACCTTATTGGTAATTTTGCTGGTTTCCACCTCAAGCAAATCCTCGCCTTTGGTTACGGTGTCTCCTATGGCCTTCAACCATTTAGACACCTTTCCTTCTTTCATGGTCAGCCCCCATTTGGGCATCAAAATTTCAACAGCCACTTTATTCCTCCTCAAAACGTAAATCTTATACTGATTTCGATTGAAAATTCTTACACCGCTTTAACTCGTATTCATCATTCATCAATAAAATTTAGCAAGACAGGTGCCAAACAAATTTCTCTTTTAAATTCGGTAAGATAAGAAAAATTTATTTTTGAGTGTTCTATAATTGAACAAAAAAATAAAATTTGAATCATAACTTGAATTATTATAATATAACCTCAGCGTTGAAACGAATTACTGAGAGGTTCCCCCCATGTATGAACTGATCAGACAAAAAAACGGTTATCGGATTGCTAAAACCCGCCATTCTAACGGTATTGGAAAATCTACGCCCCCACGACGCTCCAGCCTTAAACAGTTTTCTCCTGTGGATTTTAAATCCTGGCGCAACTTTGTTGACACCGGTACCGCAGACATCGCCTGTATGAATAAACTTGTTCTAAATTCCTGGCATAGATGCCGCAGCATGGGGGTGGACCCGACGTCAGGCCGATGCGAGGACTTTCGTCCTGTAAAGGATCTGTCTTCGGAGTTGATCAGTTTAAATGATCTTGTTTCAGATACCATTGAATTTATCTATGACATGGTCAGGGACCGCGGGTTGCTGGTAACCATATGTGATGCCGGCGGGCATGTGATATCCATGTTCGGGGATTACCAGACACTTCAGATGGCGGATACTCTTAATTTTGGTCCCGGAGCCAACTGGTCGGAATGCAGCGTTGGCACTAATGCCATAGGAACAGCCCTGGCAGAGGGTCAAAGTCTCCAGGTGTCAGGCAGAGAGCATTTCTGTGAAAGCCATCATTCCTGGACCTGTTCCGCCGCACCCATATTTAATCTGGACAGCCGTGTCATTGGATGTGTTGATATTTCCGGTCCCATGGCCGCCAATCACACCGATGCGCTAAACCTGGCGTTCAAAGGTGCACGAATTCTGGAGAGCCAACTCATCCGGCGTCAAAGCATGGAGTTGCGCCGCCAGTCTGCCCAGATCATATCTTCGGCATTTAATACGGTAATGACCGGCCTTGTTTTTATCGATCTTGCCGGCAGGATTCAAGTGGCCAATCCTGTTGCCGTATCCCTGCTTGGAAAAGAGAACCATGAACTTATGGGAAGCACCTTGGATGCCTGGTGCAAAATGGAATCCGCCCTGGAAAATATGGCTGCGGCCCCCCTGATGAACGCAAAAAAAGGCCTTTCACTTAAATGGAGCCTTACCAATCCCATGGATGTCCGTTTATTTCCTGTCATCACATCAAACAATGTACTCATGGGTTTTCTGGTGGTGCTCAAGGAACTGCAGCGGGTACACCGGATGCCCCTGCCAAAAGCGCAGCTTAGGGAACGCCGTGACCCATTTAAAAACATCATTGGCCAAAGTAACGCCATTGTCCGGGCACTGGACACGGCCAAACGTGTTGCTAACACGGCAACCACCGTTTTGATCACCGGGGACAGCGGTACGGGCAAGGAAATTCTGGCAAGATCCCTGCATGATTTCAGTTCCCGGTCCAAGGGACCTTTTGTGGCAGTAAACTGCGGAGCCATTGCCAAAGATCTGATTCAAAGTGAACTCTTCGGTTATGCAACAGGTGCGTTTACCGGTGCAAAAAAAGGAGGGAATCCAGGTAAATTCGAACAGGCGTCAAACGGTACTCTGTTCTTAGACGAGATCGGGGAGATGCCGCTTTTTTTACAGGTAAATCTTTTAAGGGTTCTTGAAGAGGGGCAGGTGACCCGGCTTGGCGGGACAAAACCTGTTTCCATTGATGTCCGCATTATTGCAGCCACCAATAAAAATTTAAAAAAACTGGTTGAAGAAAAACAATTCCGGCAGGACCTTTTTTACAGGCTTAATGTGGTAAGAATTGCACTTCCGGCCTTGTCCGACAGGGTTGATGATATTCCTTTGCTTGCACAGTATTTTATCCGAAAATTGTCCGAAAAAATGGGTCGGGAAGTCAGGAGCGTGGAGCCGGGCTTTTTATCGACCCTGAGGGCTTACGACTGGCCCGGAAACATTCGGGAGCTTAAATACGCCATAGAAGGGGCCATTGCGCTCATGCCGGAAAACCACTTGTCCGCCGAATGCCTGCCTGCTGACCTCAGGCATCAGGTATCCGGCTTTGAGCCGATAGAACCTGAACCTGTGGAGACCCATACCGATTTCACCCTCAGTTCCCTGGAAAAGCAAACCATCCAAAAAGCACATCACCATTTTTCAGGAAATATTTCCAAGATGGCAAAAGCACTAGGCATCGGCCGCAATACCCTTTACTCAAAACTAAAAAAATATCAGCTGACCGAATAAGAAGGAGCTGCCTCATATGGCATATGGGACAGCTCTTTTCTGAAGACAAAAAAACCAAACCTGATAATCAGGTCGGTTTAACGACGATTTTAATGTTTGTTGCCTTGTTGTTGACTAATTCATCAAACCCTTTTTCAACAATATCCTCTAACTTAATCCGGCCTGTAATCAATGGGCTTGCCTTTATTTGGCCGGCGGCAAGCAAACTGCCTACGCCCTGAAAATCGTCAATGGTATAAGCTAAACTGCCAATAACCATTTTGTCCGTACCGCTTAGACTAAAAAAATTGAACGCGCTTGGTTCCTCAAAAATACCAACAATAACAGCTTTGCCATTGTTGCGGATCAGATCAACAGCCAAGGGCGCAGTATCTTTTTGGCCGACGCATTCAAAAGAGACATCAGCCCCGGAACCATTGGTCATCTTCTTGACCTCGGCAATAACATCACAGTCACTGGGATCAAGAACGATGTCGGCCCCGCACGCCTTGGCAAGTTTTTTACGTGCTTCCGCTATTTCAATACTCACGACTGTTGAAGCGCCGGCCGCTTTTGCGCACATGACTGTGCCCAGACCAATGGTACCGGCGCCTATAACAACAACGGTTTTACCCAACAACGAACCGGCCATACGGACTGCTTTAAACCCAGTGGCAAGCGGTTCAATAAGAGATGCTGCTTCCAGATCAAATCCTTTTGGCAATACATAGCAAAGTTCTGCCGGAACATTGACATATTCTGCAAAAGCCCCGTCAGCCATAAGTCCGGTAAAGGCGAGTTTTTCACATACATTGTAGCGCCCCTCGCGGCAAGTTACACAAACACCGCAATGCTGACAAGCGTCAGGCGCAACGTAATCGCCAACGCGGACAGTTTGTACGCCGTCTCCTATGGCGACCACCTGTCCGGAAAATTCATGTCCTAAAACGATGGGCGCTTTTGCTCCTGTCAGGGGATGCGGCGCCATTGGAATAAAAATCGGGCCTGCAAGATACTCATGCAGATCAGACCCGCAAATTCCGCACCAGGCAACTTTTATCTGAGCTTCACCAGGTTTGGGTGCGGGTGGGTTGGGTATTTCTTCCACGCGTATATCTTTTTTCCCATACCATTTAGCTGCTTTCATGATAAATTCCTCCATAAGTTTCGAGCAATGTGTCGTTTTTGTTTCCTTTCCCGCATGGTATAGCGCGGGCATATTCGGCAGCAAACACCAATGCACGCATGCATATAACGGCCATGGGCCGTCCTTGATCTATCTACACCCAGGCTTCGGCCCGCAACAAAATATGGAAGTAACTCAACAAGTTGTTGATACTTTCATATAACAGCCATGGGCTGACCTGACATATCAGCACCGAGGTGTAGCCCACAACAAAGTAAGAAAGTAATTCAACAACTTATTGGAACTTTCTTATAAAACTGCATAAAGCAACCTTTATGCCGAGTCCGGATTAAAGGTAACTGCAGAAGGTGGAAAGAGGAGGAAAGAAGGGATCTCATTTCTGTGTGTTCACATTCCGAACAATCAGGCAGGGAAAACCGGCATGATTGTAATTCTATATTTTATCAAGTTCTGCCTTGATCTGAAATGCCGCGTCTTTAGAGGTGTATTTTTCGGTGTCAATGGATATATCGGCAAGTGCCTGGTACAATGGATTTCTGACTTCAAGCATTTTTTGTGTTTCAAGGGCAAGGCTGTCACAGGTAAGGTCCGGTCTCCGCTCGGTATTGTTTTCATCTTTGCGGATTCTGTCCGTCAAAACAGATGCCTCGGCATAAAGATATACAACCACACCATTCTTTTTTAAGAACTGTCTGTTTTCTTCGGCCAGGATGATTCCCCCGCCCGTGGCGATAACTGGACCATTTTTCAAATCCAAATTCATAAGTGTTTCAGTCTCTTTTGCCCTGAAATAGGGCCAGCCGTGCCGGGCCACCATCTGCGCAATGGTAGTATCGTAAGTTGATTCCAAAACCAGATCCGTATCGAGAAACGTTCTGCTCAATAATTCGGCAAGATACTTTCCGGTACTGGTTTTGCCGGTACACCGGTATCCGATCAGAAAAATAGGGTCCATGGTCTCTCCTTTTTAAAGCGCATCAAAAAGCTGCCAGAATGTGGGAAATGATTTTTCCACGCACACGGGATTCTCAATTTTCATGCCGTCCACCCGAAGGCCTGCAACGGCAAATGCCATGGCAATGCGATGGTCGTTAAAGGTTTCAATGACTGCCCCATGGGGTGTACCACCGGTAATTTCCATAAAATCGGGTCCCTGTACCGCTTTAATTCCCATTTTGGTGAGCTGGGAACACACCGCATCAATGCGGTCGCACTCCTTAACCCGAAGATGACCGATATTGGTAATCCGGGTGGTGCCTTGGGCAAATGCGGCGGTCACCGCTACAGCAGGCACGGCATCCGGGGTATCGGACATATCCACATCCACGCCGTGCAATGACTCCCCCTTGACCCGCAGAACCCGGCCGTCATGATTTACCGTACAGCCCATCTGTTCAAATATATATGCCTGTTTTAAATCGCCCTGCAACGAGGTGGTGCCGATATTATCCACGCCGATATCCGCACCGGTTACCGCACCGGTTGCCCAGAAATAACCGGCATTGGAAAGATCGGGCTCCACGGATCTGGTTCCGGCAGTGTATATCTGGGCCCCCGGGACTTCATAGCAGGTGTCGGAAATCTGAAAGGCATTGACCCCGAACTGATTCATCACATCCAAAGTTAAATCAATATATGGCTGGGATACGGCAGGCCCTGTCAGGTCAATCACAAGGCCCTGGTCAAAAAAAGCCCCGGCCATGAGCAGAGCAGACAGGTATTGGCTCGACCGGGAACAGTCAAGAAGAGTGCGCCCCCCTGCCCTGTCACCGCCCTGGATGACAACCGGCGGTGTGCCTTCATTGTTTTGGGAAGATGCACTGATCCGGATACGGCCAAGGGCATCTAAAAGTTCACCCATGGGGCGCTGACGCATGCGTGCATCTCCGGTCAGGGTGTATGGGGTACTGCCAAGGGCAGCAATGCCTGCTAAAAGGCGCATGGACGTGCCTGAATTACCAAGGTCTATGGGATCCGGCCAGGGCTTAGGCCGTCCGCCGAACCCTGTGACCGACAGAACACCGTCCTGGCTGCTTTCGATTTGAGCACCCATGCACGCCAGGGTTTTGCGGGTAAGGGAAATATCCTGGCTGTCCAATACATTATAAATTTCAGATACACCGTCAGCCAGGGCGGCACAGATCAGCATCCTGTGTGAAATACTTTTGGAGCCCGGAATTTGGACCACCTGGTCCTGGATTTTTCTGGAAATTACCTGCTTCATGACGCTCTCCTTTAATCAGTCGTTAATATCGTGCTCCGCATCAAATCCGTATCAGGTGCTGTACCTGTCCATAATTCAAACTGAGCCGCTGCCTGGGCAATGAACATGGACAGGCCGTCGATGGTTGTACAGCCCTTTTGCTCCGCCGTTTCAAGCAGCCGGGTTCTCAACGGGGTATATACCACATCCATCACCACCATTTCAGGTATTAATGCCTCCGGCGGAAAGCTTATTTCATCCACCTTAGGTGTCATGCCGATGCTTGTGGTGTTGATGACCACATCCGCCCGGATGCTTGCCATTTCGCCAGCAGGTATAAACCGCGCGTTAACCGCTTCCGCAAGGGCCTGGCCTTTTTGTTCGGTTCGATTGGTGATGATGATATCCCCGTCCTGGGCTGCAATACCATGGGCAACGGCCCGGGCTGCGCCGCCTGCACCCACAATGCAAACGACCTTTCCTGAAACACCAAAGGGGATAAGGGGTGCAACAGCAGCCTGACAATCCGTATTATAGCCCTTTAACACGCCGTCTTCATTGACTATGGTGTTTACGGCACCAATGGCCCGGGCTGTGGGATCGATCCAGTCAAGATGTTCCATGATAGATTCCTTGAACGGAATAGTCACCGAAGCCCCCCGGATATCCAGCGTACGCACGGCCTGTACCGCGCCTGCCGCATGCTGCACCTCAAAGGCAAGGTAAACGGCATTGATACCCTTATTTTTAAACGCTGCATTATGGATCACAGGGCCTTTAGAGTGCCTGGCAGGGTTGCCGAATACACAATACAACCGGGTGGCCGCGTCAATCATTGTAATATCTCCTGTTTTTCAAAAATCGGGTACGATCCCAACACCTTTAGATACAGGGCCTGGCTTCGAATCTGTTCAATGGTGTGAAATACGATTTCATCCTGGATGTGCCCTTCAATATCCATAAAAAAATGATAGCTCCAGTTATAGTGACGCGTGGGCCTGGATTCTAGTTTAACCATGTTCAGGCCGGATCTGTTGACAGGCGAAAGCGCCCTGAAAAGGGCACCCGGGGTGTGGTTTGTGGCAAACATAATAGATGTTTTATCATTCCCCGTTCTTTCAGGACGGTCTCCCCCGATCACAAGGAAGCGCGTAATGTTGCCGGCACGGTCCTGTATTTTTGATGCCACCGGCAGCAGGTTATAAAAATGAGCTGCTTTGCCCGATGCAATGGCGGCAATCTGTTCATCTTTTGAAGCCATAAGTGCCGCATTTGATGTGGAACTGGTTTCCATGACTATGGCATGGGGCAGATGTTTCTTCAACCAGTTTTTGCACTGGGCAATGGCCTGGGGATGCGAATAGACGGTTTTAACGTCTTTGAGTTCCCCTGTGATGGATAACAGATCATGGGAAACGGGCTCATAATGTTCTGCCGTAATTTCAAGGTCAAATTCGGCAAACAGATCAAGGGTATAGTTGACAGCCCCTTCAATGGAGTTTTCAACAGGCACAATACCGAAATGAAGTTCCTTTCGCTCGATATTGTTGAAAATATCGAAAAAACCGGGCTGTTCTACAAATTCCCCGCAGTGGTTGAAATAATGCAGGGCTGCAATATGGGAATGACTGGCAAGGGGTCCTAAATAACCAACAGTCTTTGGCTTCTGGATTTCCCGTGTAGCCGTGATGATCACATTGAAAATATATTGAATCAGGCTTTCATCCGCAGGGCCGGGGTTGAGCCGGAAAAGCCGCTCAATCACCATACGTTCCCGCGTTCGATCCAGAATCTGGCTGCCTTTTTGTTTTTTGATCTCCCCCACTTTTTTACCGATCTGAAGACGCTGGTTGATCAATTCAAGAATACGCTCATCAATGCGGTCAATTTCTTCACGAAGCGGAGACAGTGAGGAAGGGCTGTCCCCTGTTTGCTTTTGATTCTCTTTTTCCTTGATTTGCCGGTCAGTCATGTCAATGTCCTTTTTTATAATCTGCTTTAAATAAAAAAAACCGCCTCAGGCCTTGCCTGCTGCGGTTTTAGTGATTTTGGTTAAATTTATGGGAAAAATCAATTGTCCACAGGCAGGCCATCCTTTCTATAAAATCGAGTGCTAAAATAAAAATTTTTGCTAAAGCTAAAGATCATTAACCTGTGTTTCCCTTTATATTTTTTTAAGACCATATACGTTGGATCTGTTTCTGTCAATAGATTCAAACTCAATACAGTGCTGACGCATAAATAATAAAAGGTCGGCCGAAGTTGTTCCGCCCACTCCTTTTTGGGAAAATTCCGCCTTTCCTTCTTTCAGAAGGCATCGGAAAGGTAGTTCTTCCTACACAAACCATGGCCTGTACCGAAGATTTTCATTCCGTCCGGGCATAGTTCTCCCCCATTCCAGGCTTGAAACTGTTTCGATTACCTGTCCGTGGTTGCCGTCTCACACTAATCGGAGTTGAAAGGGGGCGGACAGACGCTCTT
>NZ_KB893098.1 GCF_000373985.1 Desulfobacter curvatus DSM 3379 | reverse complement strand
ACCTCCAATTAAGTGAATTTTAGTGTCTGGGGTTTTATCACGACAAACCGGTCAAGGTAATTGTCGTCAACCGGACAAGATAATTGTCGCAGAATAGCCCATCACCATTGACGACCTTACCTCAGGGTTTAACATTGGCGAAATTGTTACCCTGGAAAAACGACTTGTGAACATGCTGGGATTTACCCATGCGGAAACCCGAGCCTATCTTGGGCGTGTCTTTAACTCCTGCGGGTTGGACCCGTCCCGTATGCCGGAAATCATGGCGATCATGAAAAACCACTATGACGGCTATTGTTTTCTGCCTGATTCTGAAGAATCCTTGTATAATTCCACTATCGTCACTTATTTTCTGAAAAACTTCATGTTAAGTAACGGCGAAATACCCAGAGAGCTTATTGATGACAATCTTAAAACAGATGTCACCTGGATAGAAAGGTTGACCACGGTCAAGGAAAACACCGATGCAATGATGGACGCCCTGGTTTTTCATAATGAACTGGAATACGATCTTAAACAACTTGTATCCAAATTTAACATGCGCAATTTTTTTAAAAAGGACTACTACCCTGTTTCGCTGTTTTACCTTGGCATGGTAACCGTCAAATCCCGCTACACCATGACCCTGCCCAACAACACACTTCGCGAAATATTTGTTGACTACTACAATGAGCTCAACAAATTTGAGGTGTCCAGGGGATACACCCGGATGTTTGAACAATTTGCCAAAGACGGGGACCTTGAAAAACTCTTTGCTGGCTATTACAGCGCTTATCTTGGTATGTTTCCGGCGCAGGCGTGGGATAAGATCAATGAAAACTTTATCCGTTGCACGTTCTATGAACTTTGTGTGCGGTATCATTCCTGGGATTTCACATTCTCCATGGAGGTGAATTATCCGTCAGGCAGAAGCGACTGGGAGATGACGGGCAAATACCATACGAAACTTAAAGACACCAAAACCATTATCGAATTCAAGTATGTCCCTGCAAAAGACGCAGACAAAATTTTATCCCTAAAGGCGCCTCACAAACAGGATGCAGCCCAGGTGCTTGGATATAAGAAAGATGCCTTGCAGCTTTTTCCCCATTTTGATATCAAGACCTACCTTATCTATATTGCGGGAAACAGGGGGTTTCGTTTCTTCAACCTGGTATGAAGTTTCGGTATTAATCCGACAATTATCTACATGGCCTAATTTTGAACCACCCAGGGGTGGATGATTGACGCCTTAAGGGTGCAATATCTGATGAGACCGTTCCATACCTTTGTTACTCAGTAAGGTCTTTTTTGCTGCGTCTGGTGCGTCTAAAATTATAGCGTGTGCATGACTTGATTTAAATGTTTTAATATCTGAATTCCTAAGGCCCCAGACATTTATATCAATATCAAAGATTTCTGATTTTTCCGCCATTTCCTTACTTAACAGGCCTTCATCAAACAAAAGTCTATAAACTTGAATTGACGGATGAAGAGCGTTTGCGTCAAGGTGTTTAACATATTCAAATGGATTCATTATAGCATCTCTAATTAAGACACCCATTCTTATTGCTTTATTACATTTACGCATTCGCCCCAATGAATAATGATTAAATGAGGATATGATTACTTGATCCACCATATTGTATTTACGGAGCATTTGATCAATTTTCTGTTCAATTCCCAAATATTGAATAACGCCGGTTTTAAGCTCAATATTTAATTCGAGATCCGTATGTTTTACAAGTTCAAGGACTTCCTCAAGCAGTGGCAGTCTGCAGTGTTTATAGACTGTATTTTTGTTATTGTAATTAAATGTCCACAGTTCCTCTAAATACAGGTCTTTTACAAGGCCGCTTCCGTTGCTTGTGCGGTCAATTTGCTCATCATGTATGACAACGAGCTTACCATCTTTAGAAAGTTGAACATCAAGCTCTATGCCGTCAGAACCTAGCTCAATCGCTTTTTGATAGGCTTCTATTGTATTTTCAGGGGCGTGGGCACTTGCGCCGCGGTGTGCCCAGATTTTTGGAAGGTTTGGTTCTGTCACTGCGTCTAACTTTCTGCTAAATTTTCTTTGTCATCCACATAGATATAATAATCTATACTGATTTCCTCCAGTTGTTTTCCGATTTCTCGAAAAAAAGAACTGGTGATGATGACCCTTATCTCATCTGCTGCATTCTGTTTTAAATACTCAGGAGATTCAATCTTTAACGAGAGGGTTTTACTGCATCTATCCTGAATACATCTTTTTTGGGTATTAGCTCGTTGTTCATCCAGATACTCAAGTTCATATAATTTAAGTCCCCATTTGCGTTTATCGTTATCCACAATGCAGACCGGACGATACCGGCTACCATTTTCGATCAAGTAATCAAGTGCCATGTGGCCTGAACCAAACAAAACAATCCTGGCGCCATTTAAATTTTTAAACAAATCAAAAAATTTCTTTTGATAAAACGCATAAGGTTTACTCATATCATAAAAATATTGATTTGATGCCACACGTTTACAAATCGGCGGATATTCCATGTATCTGCTACCATATTTTGCCCGAAGAATCTGATCATAATCGGCCGGGACCTGGAGCTTCATATTCTCAAACGGCATTTCAATACTATTTTTCAAATCCGATTTTCTGAACGAATCAAAAACATCCTGCATCTTATTCGTAACAAAATTCCCCACTAAAACAGAGCCTTTATCGCCCTGTTTTGCAATTTCAGATAGTTGATGATGAAGCATCCCTATATCTTGACCTTCGGATTCATATCTATAGTTTTTGTACTCTGATAAGGAATAATGATTTTTAACCTCTTCATAAGTATAAATCCTGCATCTGATTAAATGCTGAATGTGTCGTATCTTTTTGGTTTTCTTCACATTCAGATTTTCAGATAAATACGTTGCATCAAGTGGGATAATATCGATATGAGCACCTTCATCAAGCCCTTTGCCCCAATCGTGGTTCAGGCTCATGACTGTACTTTTGCTGTTAACGATTCGATTATGATTCCCAAGATAGCCTTTTTCAAATTTAGACAAATCTACAAAAGTATAAGGCGCTTCAAGACTCTCTTTGATAATTGCCATAAACCGGTCATAATCATTTCGCATCATTGCAATATCTACATCAACATCCCAAGGGATAAATCCTTTATGACGAACTGCACCAAGCATGGTGCCATAAAGCGGGTAAAAAGAGACATTATTCTTTTCACAAATGCGTTGTACTGTATTTAAAATATCCAGCAGATGGCGTTTAAGACTGATATGCCGCTGGTACAACGCTATATCATGTTCACTTCCGACATAGTTTTGGGCATAATACTCTCTAACACGTTCCAGCCGCGTTTTTTTAACTGATCCACTCTTTTGAACCGATCCTCTCCATGACGATTTGTTAAATTCTTTTTGAACGGTTTCAAGTGCATAAGCAATGACATGGTGCATGTCATAATACTTATAATCTGCCAAACGTCCTCCAAAGATAACATTTTTTTCTTTTGAAGCTAAAAATCCATACTTGTCAAACAGATCATTGTTTTTTTGATTATTGATTGGATAATATGGCTCATTCCCGGTTTCCCATTCACTTGGGAATTCTCTGGTTATGACGGTTTTCTCCTGATTTCCAAATTCAAAATGTTTATGTTCGATAATTCTCGTAAAGGGTGTTTTGCTGTCAGTATAATTCACGACAGCGTTCCCCTGATAATTTTCAATGTCTAATATTTCGTGTTCAAATTTCAAACTTCTATATTCCAAATGTCCGAATCTGAACTCATAAAACTCATCAATCATGCCTGTAAAGACAATTTTGCGGGCAAGGGAAGACAATCTTTTACGATCTGAAAAGAAATCTGTGTTCAGTCGAACTTCCAGACCTTTTAACATCTTTTCAATGATTGCGTTGTAACCCTCTATTGGAATGCCTTGATACGTATCATTAAAATAATTATTATCATATGTATACCTTACAGGTAATCTTTGTATGATAAAAGCTGGCAGTTCCGAGCATTTTCGTCCCCATTGCTTTTCTGTATAGCCTTTTATTAATTTTTTATATATGTCTGTGCCTACTAAAGATATCGCCTGTTCTTCAAGATTTTTCGGCTCTAAAATACCTGCAGCCTTTCGTTGCCCGGCAATTTTGTCTTTGGCCTGCTGCGGCGTAACAACACCCCAAAGTTTATTAAAGGTATTCATATTAAAAGGCAAATTGAATATCTGCCCCTGATAATTGGCTACCGGCATATTTGTAAATCGATTAAACTCAGTGAATTGATTCACATAATCCCAAATATCTTTGTTGCTTGTATGGAATATATGAGCCCCGTACTTGTGAACATTAATTCCTTCAATGTTTTCACAATATATATTCCCGCCAATATGATCCCTTCTATCAATAACAAGGCATGATTTACCTCTTTTTTGAGCTTCATACGCAAATGTAGCACCAAAAATCCCGGTGCCCACTATAAGGTAATCATACATAACGTTAACTGCCTTCTATTATGTCACTATGCCTTAAAGCTTGCTTTATGGCCTTTTTCAGCATAGACGAACTGGTTTTTTTGGTATAAGGGAAAAAGACCAGATCAGAACCATTTCTTTGTAGGAAAGCCTTAGCTGCAAGCCAGCTTGGATCATTCTCATAATCACTGCCGGAAAACTGACAATCAAATCGATACATCTCATATGCATGGGTTGTACCATTGAATTTAAAAGGGATCTGAACTGCCTGATCAACATATTGACAAGATTGAACAATTTCAAGTCGTTCATCAAAAGGAATAAACGGCGTGGTTTTCTTATACGTTATAACCCCTTCATCTGAAACAACACCAACTATAAGATGCTCACACTGTTCTTTTGCTCTTTTCAGGATATTTAAATGGCCCACATGGAATAAATCAAATACGCCTGCTACATACCCGATTTTATATTTTTTCTTAACTCCCTCCTCAACAGGCTTTTCCAGGTTTGTATATGTAAATGGTCTTGTATATGCAACATTTGGATCGTAAATACCATATGTGTTTATATCCATATCAAAAAGCTGCCTGGCAATAGCCATATACCGCTTTACACAAATTACAACTTTAAAGTCACTGGTTGACAGATCTTTTAAAATATTTGGATTTCGTACTGGAATCCCCTCAATTCCGGTGCCCCATTTTGTTGGGTTATTATCCACTATACAATGAATTTCATATTGGCCTTTATTCAGAGCCAGAAAACGCAATGCATAATTCCCTGATCCAAACAAAATCAGCTTCTTATCTGTTGCATCCCTCAAAAAATCAACAAACAGGGTTCTGTACTCAGCATCGCTATAGTTTACTCGCCGTCGATTCATCATTACGATATCAGTTTTAATCTGATAATTATCTATATATTGCCTAAGTTCAGTTGTGTTTCTTAAAACCCGTATAAACTCAATCTCCAACCTTCTCCAGACCTCTATATCTTTTTCAAGACCGTACTTGTTCCATAAGTGCGATTTTTTAACCAAAGATTCCTGTTCAAAATTACCCATGAAGATAATCACAATTGATCTGAAAATTATTGCTTTAGCAGGATAACCATGCTCACAAAACTCCTGATCAAAGAAAATAAATTTTCCATTAACATAGAAACTGTTTAGAGGCACAAGATCAAGAAAGCCTTCATTAAAAATCGGACCTGAAATGTTTTTCCAATTATCTTTTGGTTCAATTTGAATAGATGATTTTAATATCTCATCAACAAACATGTCCAACTTTGCGTTAAACTCATCTGCGTCAGTTCGCGCCAAACGCCTTAAGTAATTCATAGCGACCTCACCTTGAACATACTTTGATGTGTAGGCATTTTCAGATACTTTGCCTTTAACTATGTTAAGGCCGCGCTTTTCAAGTAAATCAGCATTGCGCATTATGTTTTCAAGTTTTTTCAATCCTTGGGGATACAAAGGTTTTTTTACAACATCCTCCCCTTGAATAACAGTTGCCATCGCATGTTCTTTTCCGCGATCCATTGAAACAGTAACATAGTCTATTTTGTTTAACCCTTCGCCTTTTGTGCACTCGATTAAAAAGCTGTTTGCCATTTGATGAAAAAGTCCATTTCTAATCAAGTCAGTGTACAAAAACTGTTCTTCCAGGAATACTGAATCCGGATGATGATACCTTGGAAAAATTCGTATTCCGAGGTCTTCATTGGGCAGGAAATTTTCTGAGCAAATAATCTGCGGCATTGATAAGTTTGGAAAAACAGATAGAAAATGTCTATTTTGCAAACCAGCCTTATCTAACATTTGGGCCAGCTCAAATCTGCTGTAATTTCGTCCACCACATCGGATTAAATCTGATTTGTTTATTTTTCTGTATTTTTCAATGCCATCAAAGCTTTGGTTTGTAAATGGATCGCGGTCGCCACAAAAATACTTAAGGCCCAGTCTGTTATCCGCACCTAATAGAAGCCGCCCGCCACTGGCTAAACCAAACGCAAGTGTATCTAATAATTTTGCGGGCTCCAAAGCTCTTTCAATCATATTTACAGTTACAATATAATCAAATTTTTTAGCAAAAGCACTATTTAGTACGGCCACATCCTCTAAAGTCATGACCGTCACAGACGAAGACATTGTCTTCAGTAAATCAGTTAAGCTATCCGGCTTATCAATGATTTGAAGTATTGAGCTATCTGTTTTAAACGGGTACCAATTTAGCAGGCCTTTAGGGAAATCTTTTATAATGTCATCCACATTCATATCTTTGTCACCCCTTGGGGTTCCCTAAGAATTTTCATAATATGTTCATGGACTTTTTGCCCACATGATCCATCCAGATTTTCCGCGACATCTTTAACAGCGCGCATTTGCTCTTCAACAACACCTGTAAAATTATCAGTTACTATATCTGTAAGAAAATCTTCGAGCGGGAACAACCTGCTTTCCCTTTTTGCAAAACCTAAATTGTCTGCAACTCGTTCAAATCCGCTTTCTCCCTCAGTTATTTTTTTTAGCTCCTCATCAGAAAGTCTTACTTGAAACGGCTCTATAATGTCATTTTCAACGTCAATAACCGCCGCCAAACCATCATTCATTCGCTGTGCTATTATTTTGTCCTTATCAAACAATTTTCCAAAAGATGCTGTTCCATTAAATTTAGGACTATACCCATTTCTAAGGCTAATTGCATCATGCCAAAACTCTTTTGCAATTGTATCAAGATGGCCAGTCTTTTTATTAATGCGTATCATTGAATCGGTAAGCCCGGGAACTGCGACAATATATTGTTTAGTCTCTACAAGCTCCCCGTGTATGATTCCATTCTGTGCAAAATTCAACCAGCACTTTACATCTTTTGGCAGCTCGAACCGGTTGAATTTTTTATTTTTCCTGTTCCATTTACAAATTGCGCCTGTTTTTACTTCAGATAGCCAGACATTATTTCCAGACACACAAATACCGGTGTATCCACTTGCCTCCCTGCCGATTCTATAAATTTTATGGGCTCCGTTTGTCATTTTAAAGGCTAAAACACAATTTGTATATTCAGCCGTGATCCAGAGCATCTTTTCCTTTTCATCAACACCACATGACCAGGTTTTTGATCCTACATTCAGAAACGTCCTGCTTAGTTCTACAATACTTTTCGAATGATAACGCCATCTTTTGTTCCTGGTATTATACTCGATAATTGCATCTCCTTTTATTGGCAAATAAAAAACCTTGCCTTTAAATGACGCTACTTTTCGCATGAACATACTTTGATTTGACGCAACTGATTCCAACTCAGCAAATTCGGATGTATCCCTCTGATATTTAGCAGGTTTTGTTGCAAGAAGCGGTGTAAAATACAAATCGTCTTCAACGGAAGTTATATAAGAATATACGTTGTTCCACTTTGGCTGGTTTGGGAGGCGTCCAACGAATTCAACATTTTTTGTTGATAAATTCATTTTGAACAATCCGTTATATAACCTTGCTGTGAATAGCATCTCGTCTTCTTTTATGTATGCATCTATAATACTTAAAACACCTTTTTCTTCAATGGAAAAACGCCTGGTCACCAAGTTGTCCAGTATATAAACAGGCTTTCCAGCCAGAGCAAACAAATTACTCACAGACGAAGCTGAGCTGTCTTCACCAATATATCCATCAGAAATCGCTATTGTTTTTGCCAGATCAGGGTTTTGATCAATAACACCTATTGCTGATTCAATAAAAATAGTTTTTAATTCCAATAAAGTTTCCCATAAACCAGGTCTCATAGATTTAATTGTTGCTTCAAGTAAAGGGTGCGGTCTCCAAATTATATTAATATCATTTCTTTTTTTAACTATTTCAAATACTGTTTTTATCTTGGATAGGTACTCATTTCCACTTTTTAAAATCTCACCCAAGCTAGTATTCAGCATGAGACTTTTTTGATTTTTAAGCGATAGTCTCCACGACTCCGGGATGGCAACGCCATCCTTGATAAGGTTAATTACTTTGTCAATCTTAGGAGAACCCAAGGGCAGTATTTTGTCGTAATACTCTGAATTTTTAAAATATTTTTTTATTGTTTTGGATTGAACTACCATAAAATCCATATTTTTATACACAGGTAATTCAAGATGCCCTTCGGAAAAGAATCCAGAGGTAAGATAGTAAGGAACATACACTAATTTTTTAACGAATTTTTTTAAATTGTCCGAATAGTAATCAGGATGAATACTTGTTACTCTATTAAATTTATCGTAAGGATTATGTGTATATGCGACATCAGGCATTTCATTTTTAATTGAATACTTTTTATAATCAACAACTTGTACATCAGGATCAAAGTCTGCGCCATCATAACAATACGCCCACTCCTTTGTAGTACTGTCATATTCATAATACGGAACAGGAACAACATGGCAAACACACGCAGGATCTTTCTTACACGCCTTCCATATACTCTCAAGGCTGTCCCACATTGATGCTTTGTATGGAAAAAAAACAACATTATAAATATACTGAACTTTATTTAATAATTTTTCTACATTAACAATAATACCATTTAATGTGTCACGATCATGAGTATTTATTGCTTCTGCTTGAGAAATTACAAACAGCTTTTCACAATACTCCCCTAAAATCGGTACAATATCATTGTTTTTGCCGATTTTCTCTTCGATAGTATTCCCAATTGCAATTGCAGCCTTCTGACAGTCTTGAAGCTCCCCTAAACTTTCATTCTTACATAGTGTTGGTAGCTGTGCATGAGATTCTTTCATTGAGCTAAACAATGAACTTAATAATTCCATAAGCTTATCTTCAAATTGTTTTTGCATTATTTCCATGCCCTTAATTTTTCGCAGTGATGGTAGAAACAAAATCATGCTGTTTTTTCGCATGTGTATGTGTTTTGAGTATACCTATACTTAAAATTTTTTACACTAACAAGATATAAAAATAAATCCGAATTTTTCTGAGGTAAAAGGATTTGTTGAACAAAACCGCTTCGCGGAAAGCTCTTTAAAACCGTACAAAAAGCCTCAAAACACACATCTGGTCTAAACTGATTTTAAAAACATGTATTGAAGCGAAATCACAAATTGTCCATGCCGCAAGGCATAGATAAAAAATTCCTTGAGGCATTGAGCCTCGAAGCTTGGAATGCTATATGTAATTTGCTGAAGAAAACAGAACTAATATAAAAAACGAATCAAACAAATGAGGTGACCGGCTTATGCCAAAAGTTACGGTTGTTATGCCGTCTCTTAATGTTGCGCCGTATATTCGTGAATGTATGGATAGTGTGATTTCGCAAACACTCAAGGAGATTGAAATCGTATGTGTGGATGCGGGATCGACAGACGGCACGCTTGAAATATTACAAGAATACTCAATAAAGGATAGCAGGGTAAGGCTTATAAACTCTGATAAAAAGAGTTATGGGTACCAGATGAATTTGGGATTTGATTTGGCAAAAGGGGAATATCTCGGTATTGTTGAGACAGACGACTATATTGAATCTAGTATGTTTCAGGTGTTGTATGAAACTGCAATAGAGAAAAATTACGATTATGTTAAATCGAATTTTTTTGTATTTACTGATGATCCGCAATACGGGCGGCTTACTCTGCAGCATAAGATATTTAATAGCTCCGGATATCATTTTGTAAGCTGTACAGATTATGTTAATCACACTGTGCCAATCGATACGTTCATGTGGAATGGTATTTACCGACGCGATTTTGTTGAAAATAATCATATCCGCCTAAATGAAACGTCCGGCGCAGCATATCAGGATGCGGGTTTTAGATATCAAGTGGCTTTTACAGCAAAGAATGGAGTTTATATTCCTTCGGCATTTTACCATTACAGACGCGATAATGAAACGTCTTCAATGCATAGCCCCAAAGCACTTCAATATGATTTACAGGAAAGCCAGTTTATAATGGATTGGGCAAATGCTCGTTTCCCTTGTAACACCAGACTGTTAAGATCCGTAAGCTGGGAAATTGCCATGTGTTGTATAAGATCGATAAAAGGCTATTATCTGGCTCAGAATGATTATGGTAATAAGCTTGTGCAACTGTTTCGCAAGCTGTTAATTGAAAACAATGAGCGCGGATTGCTAAACGACCAAGATTTTTCTATTGATAAATGGATTGAAATAGAAATGTTACTGGAAAATGAAAGATTATTCCAAGAAACAATGAGATACACGGCAAGAGCTGAATTGGCACTGCATTACAGTTTTCTTTCGCTGATGCAGGACTATAAGCAAATAGTGATTTTTGGTTGTGGGAAGGTAGGAGAATGTACGTGCTATTATTTGATGTGCAATGGAAACCACAATACAGTTTGCTTTTGTGACAATGATCGGAGCAAATGGGGTGGAAGTAGGATGGGAAAACAGATTATTGCTCCTGCGAATGCAGCTACGGCGTATCCGGATGCAATTTTCATAATAGCGAATCGGACCAAAAGCGTGGAGATGATTAACCAACTGACCTCTTTAAATATTGACAGGGAAAAAATATATGTCTATCGATTTTCCTCAGATCCAATTGCTTGTTCTAATAAGTTATCTCCGGGTAAAGCAGGGTGATCACTCACCCGGGGCCCCGCAGATTTGGACGAAAGGATTCCCCGCATCCGCTTCCTAAGTCTAAGTGCATACTTTATCCGTGGAACTGGTAGCAAATACCGATTTTCGATGCAAAAATATATGGCAAAAAATTGAGAGAAAAGGTGATTAATAGAAAGGATATATAATGGTTAAGGTTTCAATCTTAATACCGATATATAATGCAGAAGCCTATTTGAAAGAATGTATACAAAGTGTTGTCACTCAAACTTTAGAAGACATTGAAATCATATGCATTAATGATGGTTCTACGGATAATTCAGCCCAAATTGTCAAAATGTTCTCTAAAAGGGATAAACGAATAAAACTAATTAACAAAGAAAATAGTGGATATGGACATACAATGAATGTTGGACTATCTGCGGCAACAGGAGAGTATATTGGCATTGTTGAAAGCGATGATTTTGCTTCGAAGGATATGTTCGAGGCTCTATATGGTATTGCGCATGAAAAAAATCTGGATGCGGTGGGATCGGATTGTTATTTATTTAGAACAGACGAAATTGAAGATAAAAAGTATTTAAAAATATTTTCTGATTCAGTATATGGGAGGATTATTCATCCATTAGAAGAGAAAGAAATACTTTTGTGGCCGTATATCTGGACATCTATATATAAAAAAGATTTTTTAGAAAAAAACAACCTACTTTTTAATGAAACACCTGGAGCGTCGTACCAAGATACTTCATTTGTATTCAAAGCTCGTGCATGTGCAACCAGTCTATATATAAAAAATGAAGCATTCTTGAACTATAGGATAAATAATGTGGATTCTTCTGTTCATTCAAGTACTAAAATATTTTGTATATGTGATGAATTTGAAGAAATAGCAAGATTTTTAGATGTTAAATTTGAAAAAAATAAAAGAGTAGAGTTGGCAACAATTTTATTAGCAAAAAAATATATGGCATATAAATGGAATTATAATAGATTATCTATAGCATATAGATATGCTTTCTTATTAAAAATGCAAGATGACCTTGCGAAAGAAGTTGAATTTTGTCGTCAATGGAATAAGGATATCTATGAATTCTTAAATGCTAAGCAAAAAAAAGAGTTATGTATGATATTGGATGATTGTGACGTATTCTTTCAAGCCACAACAAATACAGGTGATAATGACAATTTATCATTGTCATCTCCTTTAGCTCTAAAATTAAATATGCTTGCCTACAAAAATGGCATTTTGTCAATAATTAATAAATATCAACAAATAGTTATATATGGAGCTGCTAAAATAGCTGAGCGTGTGAGAAACAAAATGATCAGCGAAAATATGGATACTAAAATAATTGGTTATGCCGTTACTAAATACGGCGGGGCTCCCAAAGAAATTGGCGGGAAAAGGGTTTGTGAGATTAAAGAATATACTAATTATAAAAAAGACGTGCTAATTTTAATTGCGGTAAGTGATAAGTATCAAGTTGATATTTATAAAACTCTATACTCAAATGGATTTGAGAATATTCTTTCTATTAATTCAGAAGTTTTAAAAGCGACGGATATTTAACCAGTTGCAGAAAGGATGGCGTGGTGTGAAATTAGTTGATAAAAGCTACAAAGATATCATTGATAAAGATAAAAAAATCGTTTGTTTTGGAGCAGGAAAAGCTTTCAGAAATTTTGTTGATGCCTTTGAAGGTAAGGGGATACTGAATTATATTGATGCGGTTGTTGATAATAATAAGGATTTGAATGATACATACGTTGAAATTCATAATCATAAGATTAGGGTTATAAGCATGGAGACTTTTGTAACCGATGAAAAATATCTACATTATGAATATATAATCACAACAACATACTTCAGAGAGATAATAGCTCAGGTAAATAATTACAAAATTTTTAATGACAAAGAATGCTATTATTATGGTTTGATATTATCAAATAGTGATAATAGTTATTATACTGAAAACCTGCCTGATACATTAAGAATAACAGATACTCCGATAATTCCTAAAATAATACATTATTGCTGGTTTGGTAGAGGGGAAAAGACAAGACTTAACTTGAGTTGCATAGAATCATGGAAAACGCATTGCCCAGATTATGACATCATAGAATGGTCAGAAGATAATTATGATATAAGCAAGAATGAATTCATGAGAAAAGCATATGAAAATAAGCAATGGGCCTTTGTTGCTGATGTAGCAAGACCAGATATTATATATAATCATGGAGGGATTTATCTGGATACTGATGTAACGGTAGTTAGAAATTTAGATGATTTATTATATCAAAAAGCGTTTATGGGTATAGAAATATCAAAAAAAATTAATTTAGGCTCAGGTTTTGGGGCCATTAAAAAGATGCCTGTATTTTTAGACCTGTATAAAGCATATGACGCTATTAAGTTTTCGTTTGAAGGAATTATAAATAAGCAATTAGTATCTCCTTATTTTACAAAAAAATATTTTAATAATTTAGGATATATTAATAATGGTAAGTATCAAAGAATTGGAGATATAACTATTTATCCAGAAAAAGTATTATCTGGATTTAATCCAAGAACCGGGAAACAGCAAATCACTGAAGATACATTTATGATGCATTTACATGAGGGGTCATGGGCTCAGGAAGAAGACACACAACGCATAAAAAAGGACTGGGACGTATTGAATAGCATTAAAAGAAGAGCATAATATGCTGAAGTCGTCAGAATTGTCTATTTTGACTTGGAATTAAAAAACGGAAGTCTGTAAAAAAATTCTGAACACTCCCATATGAATAGTTTTTGTTCAGTTTCCCTGAAAATTAACAATGCTAAAGAATATTCTTTAAAATATATAAAGTTAATAGGTGACGTAGTTTATGAGAGGCGAGATTATGGTTTCTATCTGTTGTCTTACGTATAACCATCATAAATATATTGCGAAAGCATTGGACAGTTTTTTAATGCAAAAAACTACGTTCCCATTTGAAATAATTGTACACGATGATGCTTCTACAGATGACACACCCAAAATTGTAAAGGAATATGTAGAAAAATATCCTGAAATTATAAAGCTGATTGGGCAAGAGACAAATCAGTTCTCTCAAGGTGAAGTATTTGGTATTTACTATAGATACATATTCCCACAAGTCAAAGGAAAGTATGTGGCATTTTGTGAAGGTGATGATTATTGGATTAACGATCAAAAACTGCAAATTCAGTTTGAATATATGGAAAATCATCCGAATTGTTCTTTAGCTGTCCATAATGTATACCGTGAGAATGAGTCAACGGGCCAAAGAGTATTAAACCATCAAAATATAACTACAGGAGAGTATCAAGGTGAAAGAGCATTGTCTATATTTAACTCACTGCCTCATACTACGTCTATGTTTTGCAGGTTTGAACATTTTAAAAACATAGAGGATTATTTTTTCCAGGCGTCGGTTCCAGATTACCCCATGTATTTTCAATTTCTAACGAAAGGCAGTATCTATTATTCAGAAAGCATTATGTCGGTATACAGATTCTTACATTCAACTTCATGGACTAACAATATACGAAATAGTAATGCGAACAATCAAATTCACGCAATCAAAATGCTATACTTATTTGAGACATTTAATGTGCAAACACAGGGAGAGTTTTCGGTTCCGTTATTAAAACGTATTGAGCAATATAGGGTGGCAATTTTAATGATGGAAGCATACGGCTTTGATGAACCCGTGGAACAATTGTATAAAAGACTTGACCCTAATAAGATGTATACTGAACAAATAAGAAAACTGAAATCCTTAGCAGACAATTTAGGTTTTGCACCCGTAGTTAAGAATATCAAAAATGCATATTTAAACGGGAAGAAAATCTTCGTCTATGGGGCAGGGCGTTATGGCAAGATGGTTTACAAAACATTAAATAATAATGGCATTAATATAACCGGTTTTCTTGTGACCGATGGATATAAAAAAAGGGAAATAGACCTAAATGTTCCCGTTTATTATCGTTCTGAGCTTCCCTGTAAATCGGAAAAGGCTTGTATCCTTGTTGCACTAAAGCCAGAATATGCTAAAGAGGTAGTCAGCTACTGTAGCCAAATGCATGTATGGTATCCATTTCGAAATTTATTCATGGAAGGAAGACGGATTGCGATTTGGACAAACTAATTTCTATAATAATACCAGTGTATAATGTAGCACCTTACATTCATCGCTGTATGGAAAGTGTTTTGGGGCAAACATACCGAAATCTTGAAATTATTCTAGTTAATGACGGCTCAACAGATAGATCTGGAGAATTATGTGATTTTTATCAAAGTGCAGATCTCAGAGTTAAAGTAATACACAAAAAAAATGGCGGACAAGTAAGCGCCAAAAAAAAGGGGTTGGAAGTTGCTTCAGGAAGCCATGTTGGATATGTTGATCCGGATGATTGGATCGATCTTGATATGTATGAAGGGTTGATGAAGTTAGCGATTCAACATCAAGCTGATTTTATCGCGTGTGGATATATAAAAGAAGAGGAAGATCAAGTTTCTGTTGAAGTTAAAAATCGAATTCCCAAAGGCATTTATTCTGGTAAGAATTTAAAAGATATTATTTATCCCAATATGTTTAAATTTCAATCAGAAAGTTTTTTAGATGGTATTGTTTCAAGCGGCTGTAGTAAGCTATATGAAAAAGAACTTCTTATTCAAAATCAATTCAAAGTTGATGATCAACTCCAAATAAATGAAGATGTTGCGTGCGTATATCCATGTGTTCTTAATGCTAAAAAAGTATATGTCACCGATAAATGCTACTACCATTATAGGATACGATCTGATTCAACAATGCGTGGCAGAAGAACTGATGAGTTACATCAAATTTTCCTATTGCGGAACCAACTTGAAAGCTGCTTTTTGAAGAACGAGCCAACAGGTATACTACATGAACAACTAGAAGCCTTTATCCAATGGTTGAGTGTAGTTTCACTAAAAAAACAACTTGGATTAAAAACAAGTGCGATGTATCTGTTCCCATACAGGCATATTGAAAAAAATAGTGCTATTATTCTTTGGGGTGCGGGAAGTGTAGGCCAATCGTATTATTATCAGGCATCTCATTATTGCAAGATATCTCTATGGATAGATAGTTCGCCTGAACCCGCCGTTCAAAACGGTCTGAACGTTTTTCCTCCAGAAAAAATTAAGGAACTCGTATCGTTCGATAAAGTAGTGATTGCCATGAATGATGAAAAAATAGCGAATACAATAAATGAACAGCTATTAAGTATGGGAGTAGAGAAAAATAAAATTTTCTGGCAGAAACCGGTTATAGAAAAACAAGGCTTTTTCTTTTTGAACTAATCATCTTCAATTTTTTGAAAAAATCTAATAGTCCATAAAATTGATTGTTGCCTTTTTCGACTGAAGAGGTTTAACCTCCAATTAAATTTACCTTTAATCCGTTGCTGCGATAAGTATTAAAATTGTCTATTATCAATGCAAATTTACCTGATAATAAATGGTTGGGAAGAAGGAGAGACGACGTGCGAAGATTAGAATTACTTTTAGACCAATACGATTCAGACAAGATAGCCAATCATTACCTTGAGCGATACGACCACATTCTTGAGCCTTGGCTCGAAAAGGAACTGGTTCTGCTTGAACTGGGAGTTCATCGAGGTGGTTCTCTCCTGCTTTGGCGAGACTATTTTCGCCTGGGAACTATTGTGGGCATCGACATCAACCTTCCCAAGGGCTTCAAACCGACCGAACGCGTTCATCTTTACGAAGGAAGCCAGACAGACCCCAAATTCCTCTCCTTCGTTGCAAGTGAAATTGCCCCCGACGGATTTGACATCATTATTGATGATGCCTCGCATATCGGTGAATACAGCAAAAAAGCATTTTGGCATTTATTCGAAAATCACCTCAAGCATAATGGGCTCTATGTAATCGAAGACTGGGGGACGGGTTATTGGGATGATTGGCCCGATGGCAAGTGCCTTAACCTTGAGTCGTATCATCGGTCACGTCCCGCGCCGGATCCACCCTGGTTGAAGATCGCAAGGAAATTGCGCCGGAAAATCCCTATGCGATGCCACAGTTATGGGATGGTTGGTTTTATCAAACAGTTAGTAGATGAACAGGGAGCGCATGACGTAACGAGAAGGAATCTGAAAGGAAAACCAACTAGAGCGTCCAGATTTGAAAGCATCACTATCACCCCTTCTATTGTCTTTGTACGAAAATGTGCGCCCCGCCGAATTTAAGACCACGAGCCAAAGTGGAATTCACGTCCTGAAAATGATAATAAAGGACGCATGGGAATGAAGGTTAAAAGAAGACATTTTTCGGCAAAATTTAAGGCGCAGGTTGCAGCAGAAGACCTAAAAGGTAGATAAAAACATTCGGATTGGAATTACAAGCTAAGTTCTTCGAAAATGTGAAGTTATTTTTGAGTGAGCCCTAAGGGTTTTTAAATGGCGTTCATAGAGTTTGTTAAAACGGTTTACTTTGGATGCGATCATGGTATACTCCTTTAATTATTGATATTTGGGATCCCCCTTCTGATCCCACTACTTAAGAGTATACATAACTTTGGGGTTTTCCACCGCGAGAGCGGTTTCGTTCAACAAAACAAAAGGATACACACACCATGGCTAAAAATAACGTATTGGATCTGAAAAACCCAGATAGTTTTATTGACGACCTATTACTAAAATCCTAAGGGAAGGGGCCAGATAATTGCTGGCGACAGCTTTGGAGGCCGAAATCAACGAATTCATAGAAAAATATTCTGAACTTGTTGATCCTTCCGGCCATAAACGGGTAACACGCAACGGTTATCTGCCGGAACGTGATATCCAGACAGGGATAGGGCCAGTCCGTGTAAAGGTACCCAGAGCAAGGGATAAAAGTAAAGCCGTTGAGGGTGATAAAATCAGATTCCGTTCATCCATACTACCAGCGTACCTTCGAAAAACAAAAACAATGGAAGTATTAATACCCTGGCTTTATTTGAAAGGCGTTTCTATCAGTGATTTTTCTGAAGCGTTGTGGGCCTTGGCAGGGATAGATGGCACCAGGTCTGTCCGCTACGACCATGAGCCGTTTAAAGACTGTATGGGAAAACGAATATAAGGAGTGGCAGGGGCGAGGTCTGTCCTGGAAAAAACAGGTCTGTACATGGGCTGATTGGGGCTATTGCAATTTCAGAATGGATGATAGGCAGTGCATATTGGTAATCATTGGGGCAACAGAAGACGATTATAAAGAGCTTCTTGCTCTTGAATGGGGCTACCGGGAGAATGAGCAGTCATGGTTATCTTTTTTTTATGGCCTAAAACGACAGGGAATAGAACAAGACCTGAAGTTGGCCATTGGTGATGGTGTCCTTGACTTTGGAACGCGGTTCTCAAAGCATATCCATCCACGAAATGGCAGCGGCACTGAGTGCATAACACAGCTAATATATAAAAACAAATTCCCCAAATCAGTTCAGTTAAAAGCCAAAGCAGATTTGCATGAAATATGGCAGGTACCGACCAAGACGGATGCGAAAAAGGCATTTAACAGCATTATAAACACACACGAAGCCAAGTACCCCAATGCGGTCAAATGTTTGGTAAAGGATTAGGAAGCGTTGCTGAATTTTTACAATTTCCCGGCAGAATATTGGCACCATATTCGCACCTACAACCCAATTGAGTCCATATTTGCAACAGTTCGGTTAAAAACCGCAAAGGTCAGAGGCTGTTTCTCTTCAACAATCGTGCTTTTGATGGCGTTCAAGTTGTGTCGGTCAACAGAAAAAAGATGGAATAGGCTGCATCACTATGAAAAAATCACGGTTAGTGATTGAAGGGATTAAGTTTGTAGATGGAGTGGAGGAAAGGAATGCCGATTGATTTAAAACTCAACATTTGACAATAACTCATAGAGTTAAATTCTATGGCAACAAAAAAATATCGTAATATATGGTTAAATAATGTGTATTTTGATACAAGGAATCAATAATTATGAGAGTCCTTTTAATAGTATATGATAATGGATCTCTGGTAACCTACTTCCCCCAAGGCACTGCCTATATCGCCGCAGTACTGCGCCAAAATGATATTGATGTAGAAATCTATTGCCAGGATTACCACCATTACCCAGATGAGCATTTGACCGAATACCTTAACAAAAACCGTTTTGACGTAATCGGTTTAGGTATTATTGGCGGTTATTATCAATACCGAAAACTACTGTCCCTTTCCAAGGCAATCAATTGTTCCAAAAACCGGCCGTTCTATATTATAGGAGGCCATGGACCAACTCCAGAACCGGAATACTTTTTCGAAAAAACCAATGCAGATGTGATAGTTATCGGTGAAGGAGAAGAAACTATCATAGAATTGTTAAATGCGCATCATAAGCACAAAAACTTATCAAGCGTTAAAGGAATCGCCTATCGGGATGGAAATAAAACCATTGTGAATCCTCGTCGAAACCTTATTAAAGACATTGATAACATCCCCATACCGGCCTACGAATTATTCCCCATTGAATTCTACCGCTTAGTCAAAGAATCCAAGGCAACTTCAACAGATTTTTCGTTGCCGGTTCTATCTGGAAGAGGATGTCCATATTCCTGTAATTTCTGTTATAGAATGGATAAGGGGTTCCGGCCAAGAAGCAACGAAAGTATAGTTGCAGAACTCTCTTTTCTTAAGGAAACATATCGTATTAATTATATAATTTTTTCAGATGAATTGTTGATGTCGTCAAAAAGCAGAACCGAATCTATATGCAAGGCCATTATTAAGGCTAAACTAAACATAAAATGGTGGTGTAATGGGCGTTTGAACTACGCGGAGCCGGCACTGCTAAGATTAATGAAAAAATCCGGATGCGTTTTTATAAATTACGGCATTGAAGCTGTCGATGATCAAATTCTTAAAAATATGAATAAAGCATTGACTGTGAAACAGATCATCCGGGGAACTGAAGCCACACTCGCCGTCGGCATTTCCCCTGGGCTTAATATCATCTGGGGAAACATCGGTGAAAACCTGGAAACATTGCAAAAAGGAGTTGATTTTCTCCTAAAATACAACGACGGTTCTGAAATGCGAACGATCAGGCCGGTAACGCCATATCCAGGCAGTCCTTTATATTACTATGCCATTGAAAAGGGACTTCTCAAAGATTGCCGTGATTTTTACGAAAACAAACATGTCAATTCAGATCTTCTGGCTGTTAATTTCACCAACTTAACAGATGAAGAATTTCATCGTGCGCTGCTTGATGCCAATACCGTGTTGATAAAAGATTATTTTAAGAAAAAATTAAAATGGAACCTAAAGACGGCTCAATCTCTATATTTAGAAAATGATGTTTCTTTCAGAGGGTTCAGGCAATTGTAAATCCAAATCACGATGCATACAAATAATAATATTAAATAACATGAGGGAATGATGAGTAAAAAAAATGTTTTTATAATCGCTGAAATCGGAATAAATCACAATGGAGATATCGAAATAGCTAAAAAACTTATCGATGTCGCAACTGTTTGCGGATGCGATGCTGTGAAATTTCAAAAAAGAACCATTGATATTGTATACTCCCAAAAACAACTTGATGCCTTGAGAGAAAGTCCTTGGGGGACAACATTCCGCGAACAGAAGGAAGGGCTGGAATTTGGTAAAAAAGAATATGATGAAATTGATCGTTATTGCAAGGAAAAGAAAATTATATGGTTCGCATCTGCCTGGGATATTGAAAGTCAAAAATTTCTCCGCCAATATGACCTGAAATATAATAAAATTGCATCGGCAATGATTATATATGATGATTTCTTGCGTGAGGTTGCGTCCGAAGGTAAACATACGTTCATTTCCACGGGAATGAGTGAGATAAAACAAATTGATAAAGCTGTTGATATTTTCTGTGAAGCCAATTGCCCTTATGAATTAATGCATTGTATTTCAACCTATCCTATGGATGATACCGATGCTAATTTAACTTGTATAAAAACCTTAAGAGACCGATACAATTGTAATGTTGGTTATAGCGGCCATGAGGTAGGATTAGCGGTTTCTTATGCAGCAACAGCAATGGGAATTAGTTCTCTTGAGAGGCATATTACCTTAGGGCGTGCCATGTATGGCTCCGATCAGGCTGCGTCTGTTGAGCCAGGTGGACTACATTCTCTGGTGGGGGCGGTAAGAAAAATAGAAAAAGCCCTGGGGGACGGTATTATCAAAATCACCGATAAAGAAATTCCCATTGCTGAAAAACTGCGCTCCCATATTCCTTGGGAATCCAACTATTAATAATTGTATCGCAAAATAGGAGGATTAATATGTCAGGTATAATCGTCGCCATTCCTGCACGATCTGGATCTAAAGCTTTAGTTGATAAGAATATCCGCCCCCTCGGTGACCACCCCCTGATTGCATACAGTATTGCTGCGGCCAAGTTGATCCCAAAGTTTGATCGGATTCTTGTCTCCACGGATTCAGAACAATATGCCCAAGTCTCACAGGCTTATGGTGCTGAAGTCCCGTTTCTAAGACCCCCTGAATTATCCGGAGATAACAATACGGATTATGAGTGGGTTAACCATATGCTACAATGGCTTAAGGAACACGATAACTATCAACCCCAAATTGTCGTCCACCTACGGGCAACCACACCATTTCGTGAACCGGCCGTTATCGAACAAGCGATTTCGACATTTCTCGATCATACTGAAGCTAATGCTTTACGATCAAGTCATTTAATGTCTCAATCTTCATACAAAACTCTGGAAGTGGAAAACGGTTATTATAAAACCTTGTGTTCTGGATTGTATAACCTTGATCAAGTTAACCGGGCTAGGCAGGAATTCCCTCCAACATATGATCCAAATGGTTATGTGGACATATATAAGACTTCTTTTATATTAGCTAACGGCAGGCTACTCGGAAATAAAGTTTTTCCTTTTGTAACACCGCAAACTGCTGAGGTTGATACTATTGAAGATTTCCATTACCTAGAATTTCTTTTATCAAGAAATCCACATTTTGCAAGCAGGCTGTTTGATGTAAAGAAATAAAGGAAGAAAAAAAATGCATACAATACTAATTAACAAAACCTGTTTGATAACTGGTGCAACGGGAGGGATAGGAAGCCAAATAGCACATGAACTTGCAAAAAACAGATGCAATTTGCTCTTGACTGGTAGAAATCAAAAAAGGTTGGAAACATTAAAAAAAGATATATTGTCAAGCCGTGGAAACGAAATTATAATTCATTATCAAAATGGGGACTTAAACATTTTGGATGATGTTGACAATATTATTAAAGTAACTAGAAATAAATTTAAATCTGTAGATATCCTGATAAACTGTGCTGGTCATTTTCCTGTCAAAACCCTGACAGAATCAACCCTTGATGATTATAATAAAACTTTTAACCTTCATGTACGTGCCCCTTTCCTTTTTACTAAAGAGTTTTCGCTGGATATGATGAAAAACAAATGGGGAAGAATCGTTAATATTGGTTCTTCTTCGGCTTATGATGGATTCCCAGACACCTCGCTTTATTGTTCCTCCAAACATGCGCTTCTCGGTTTTTCAAGATCCATCCAGAAAGAATTAAAAGAATACAACATCAGGACGTATTCAATATCCCCGAGCGGCACTAAAACTGAAATGGGACAGCAGATTCCAGGGCAAAATTATGATAATTTTTTAAACCCTGAAGAAGTCGCAAGATATGTTATATTCGCCATCTCGTTTAATAATGAACTTATAACTGATGAATTTCGTTTAAACAGGATGTTTTAATGATTAAAAACATACGTCATACTGGCATTGTGGTAAATAATCTCACAGAGTCAAGATATTTTTATGAAACTCTTTTAGGCTTTAAAGACCCTAATCTTGTCTTGGAAGACAGTTCTTTTATTGATAAAATTCTTGGTCTCAACAAATCGACACTAACAACCTTGAAAATGAAAAGTCCTGATGGCCAAATGATCGAACTTCTTGATTTTGGCAGTTCGAATATTAAAACAAAAAGAGAAATCATTGAATCAGGGCCAACCCATCTGGCGTTTACTGTTGATAATATTGATGAACTATATACAGTTTTAAAAAAAAGGGGGGTTGATTTTATTTCTGCTCCTGAAGTATCTCCGGACGGTTATGCAAAAGTCTCTTTTTGCCGTGCCCCTGAAGGAACCTACATAGAGCTGGTGGAACTATTATAAAAATGGACTCAGAAAACAAATATATTGAAGTTATATACAATAAGCAGGATCGACCGTTTACCGAATACCCCGATAAATTAGCTATATATATATCTAACCGATTTAAGCTGAAAAAAGGTGCTAAATTTCTTGATCTTGGTTGTGGACGAGGTGATTTCTTACGAGGATTCATTCGGTGTGGACTCAATGGACATGGTGTAGATCAGTCAGATAAAGCAAAAGATATTTGTTCTGACGCTATAATTAAACAGACAGATCTTGCAAAAGCACCCATCCCTTTTGAAAATGAGTTTTTTGACTGTATTTTTTCAAAATCGGTTCTTGAACACTTTTATTATCCTGAAAATTTAATTAAAGAAATATACCGAATTTTGAAACCAGGGGGGGTAGTAATCACAATGGTTCCTGACTGGGAAGTAATATACAAAATGTTTTACGATGATCATACCCATAGAAAACCTTTTACAAAAATTTCGCTGGCAAACATATTTAAAATCAATGGTTTTACAAATGTTGAATGTGAAAAATTCAGGCAATTACCTTTCCTGTGGCACCATCCTTGGTGTTGGCCAGTCACATCTCTGATTGCTTTAATTTGCCCTGAATCACTGAAAAAATCGTCAAAGCTAATCCGTTTTTCTAAAGAAATGATGTTGTTGGCTTCAGCAATGAAACCGACTGCAACTCAGGAATCATAAATTATGGCAAAGAATTCATTAGCCGGACTATCAGCAATCAATATTGAACTTACCAGCAGATGTAACAAAAAATGCTGGATGTGTGGAAGACGTAAAATAGAACGGGATTATCCGGACTTGACAATTAAATATGGAGATATGGATTATAAGCTTTTGGAATCCATTGCCAAGCAAATTCCTCCCGGAATTGTTGTTCAGTTGCATAATAATGGAGAACCGACTTTATACCCATATCTTGGTGACGCCATAAGACTATTCAAAAATCAAATTACCCAGTTTGACACTAACGGAAAACTGCTGCTTGAAAAATCTGATGAAATTATCGACAATCTGGACACTATTGCTGTATCAGTTATTGAAAACGATCCTGACGCCGAAGAACAATTCGTTATTCTTAAACGCTTCTTAGATCTAAAAGGAGAGTCAAAGCCCACAGTTGTGGCCAGATTAAACGGAGATGTTGATTCAAAAAGATACGAGGATTTAGGCCTTATAATTGCCCGAAGATTATTACACTCTCCTATGGGCAGCTTTAACTACAGAAGAAGTTTTCCTACAATACCGGAAATTGGTATCTGTCTTGATTTTCTAAATCATCCTGCGATTAATAAGGACGGGGATTTTTCCATCTGCGTTCGATTTGATCCCAAAAGATATGGTGTCCTCGGCAATATTCGTAATCAATCAATTGTTGAATTATGGAATAGTGAAAAAAGAAAAAAATGGCTGAAGTTTCATAAAAAAGGACAACGTTCTCAAATACCTTTGTGTTCATATTGCCATTATTGGGGGGTTCCCACTGGCTGTGGTTCTGACTCCGAAAGTATAAAATTACCATGAAAAAATACCTTAGCTAATTTTTCAGATTTGGGCAATCGAAAACCCGAGAAAAAACGGAACCGTAATGACAAAATTAAACAATCGCCAACTTCGCAAGCTTCAGCTAATTGAGTTAGAGATGCTTGTAGAATTGGATAGAATATGCAGCAAATGCGATATTAAATACAATATTATCGGCGGTACTTTACTCGGTGCAATACGACACGGAGGATTCATTCCATGGGATGATGACGCAGATGTTGCTATGGTTAGAGATGAATATGAAAAATTTAGAAAGGTATGTAAAGTTGAACTTGACCCCTCAAGATTTTATTTCCAAGACTATAGAAACACCGAAGGGTACAGATGGAGTTATGGAAAAATAAGAAGGAAAAACACATTATTTCTTAGAAAAAATCAGGAACATATGCCTTATGGTCAAGAAGTCTTTATAGATGTATTTCCCATAGATAAAGCCCCGGATAACGATTTGCACAGAAAAGTATATAACTTTCATCTGTTTTGTATTAGAAAAATTCTATGGTCTGCGATAGGAAAATTTTCAGAAGATAATTTGTGTATTAGATGTTTGTACAAACTTTTATACCTGATTCCAAGAAATACAATTCTAAAACATTATGAACGATATATAAACAAAATTAATTCTAAAAATTTTAAACGTGCCCGTTTTGTTTTAATGCCATGCCCAAATAAGACATATGGTTATTATTCAGATTGGTTTAAACATTCAGCAGAATTTGAATTTGAGGGAATAAAATTAAAGGGAATTAGGGACTACAAGGAATTTTTAACATTTGAATTTGGTGATTATATGAAATTTCCTCCCATTGACAAAAGGAAGGTTCACCCAGTCTCAAAGCTTAAATTGTTAAAAGATGACCAAAAAGATATTAAAGAACAGAAATGAAGGCCATTATACTAGCTGCAGGGCGAGGGAAAAGATTAGAAAAGTATACAAAAGGATTGCCGAAATGTTTGTTAAAACTCGGCAATGAGACAGTTTTATCCCGAGAGATAAGGCTTCTGCAGGAAGCGGGAATCAGTAAAGAAAATATATATGTTGTTGGGGGATATAAATATGAGCTGCTTCTTGATGATAGCCCTAATATGATAATTAATGAACTGTTTGATGTCAAAGACAATGCTTATAGTTTGGGGCTTGCGCTTGAAAGTGTTTGTGATGAAAATGTTATTATTTTAGATGGGGACTTGTGCTTTGAACAAGAATTACTTTTACAGATAATAAATTGTCCACACAAGAACGTATTGTTAAGTAAATTATCAGAAGATTTGCATGAAAGTACAGGGATTAAGATATCTGACAATAATGTCGTAACAGCTATTGGGAAGCAATATAAAAATACAGGATACGTATATATTAGTATTTTTAAGATCGCCAAAGAAATTATAGTAGATTTTAGAAAAAATTTGCTCGAAGATAGAAATTCAAAAACATGGTATACATCGGCACTTACTAAATTGTGTAATAACCATAAATTCTATAATTTAGTGACAAATTGCAAATGGCATGAGATCGATTTCATTGAGGATTATGTTGAAACAAAGCAAATTTTTAATTTGCATTAGGGGTATGAAATGAAGATCGTGATACTTGCAGCAGGAAAATCAAATTACATATTAGATGACCTAAATATCCCAAAGTGTTTATTAAAATTAAGCACTGAAACTATTATTGAACGGCAAATTAGAATTCTGAATAGTTTTGGTATTGCGAATAACAATATTTTTGTAATTTTAGGTTATAAAAAGGAGCTGGTTAAAAATACCCTACATGAAGATATAAAAGTAATTGAAAATGAATTTTTTGATACTTATGACAATACATATAGTTTGTATTTAGGTTTGAAAGATATTGAAGATGAAGTTGTTGTCATAGACGGAGATATTGTATTTGATGATGAGGATCTAAAGGGACTGTTATTTAACAATAAAAATGTTCTTGCGATTAAAAAAACAGATAACAGGTATGGTGAGACAGGCGTTTTAGTTGATGATGTTAGTAACGTGACCGCAATCGGTAAGCATATAGAAAATTCTGAATACTGCTATACCGGGATTATGAAGCTTTTACCTCATGCGGTTAATGACTTAATGTATGCAATAGAGCAGGGCGGTTACAACACTTGGTATTCAATACCATTAAATGGTATCCTAAAAAATTGTAAAATTGATGCAATTATGTTCGATCAACTGGTTATGGACATCAATAACGCAACTGATTATGACATAATTAAACAACACCTGCATATTGACGATGAATTAATACTGGTAACAGGCGCATCTGGATTGTTAGGAAATAAATTATATCATATACTTAAAAGAAACCATAATTGTATTGGTATACAAAACACATCATCTATAGAGTACTTAGATAATGTTGATTTATCAAATTTCGAGCTATTAGAATCATATTTAAAAATTAAAAAGCCAACAACAATAATACATACTGCTGCTATTGCCGATCCTGACACTTGCACAAAGAATAAAGCATTGGCGAAAAGGATTAATGTCGAATTAGTAGAAAATCTATGCAAAATATCCAAAGATATGAATATAAAACTAATCTTCATATCAACGGATTATGTTTTTGATGGAGAATTGTGTTGTGAATGTGATCTTGAGTCCAAAAGAAATCCTTTGAATTATTATGGAGAGACTAAAGTAATAGCAGAAAATATCGTACAAAAGCATAAAAACTCATTAATCATAAGAATACCTATTATTTTTGGATATAATCATGAAGCGGACAAGATTACATTTGTCAAAAAAGTTATTAAAAACTTAAAAGCCCATAAGGAACTATGGCTTGATAATAAGCAAATTAGGTACCCCACATTAATTGACGAAATCGCATTGGAGATAGAAAAAAATCTAAAAGAAACAGGCATACTCCATATTTCAAGCCAAGGGGCCACAACTAAATATGAGTGGGCAAAAAAAATAGCAAAAATTTATAAACTGGATAAAAATCTAATACACGAAGATATTGATTCATGCTTAAAAGATAGACCTCATAATATAAAATTAAAAATAAAAAAAGAATGTCAACTATCTGAATTAGAAGATGCCCTGCAAATAATGAACAACCAGCAGTCTTGTGCATTTAAATTACTTTATAAAAGCAAAGCAAACGAACTGATTTACGGTAGAAATGTCGCTAACTACAGATTTAAACTCGGGGAGATGTTAAAAAATGTCGTCCCGAATAATGTGGTTGATGAAATAGATTGTGTTATGCCGGTTCCAACGTCTGGTTTGTACTATGCGATGGGATTAGCAAAAGGAATAAAAAAGCCTTATGTCGAGGGCCTTATAAAGCCGGACAAAAAGATAAGGACATTCCAAATTGCAGATATCGTCTCAAGAGAAAGGTATATTAGAGAAAAGATTTACCCTATTGAACCATTAATTAAGGCAAAGAGCATTATGCTTGTAGATGAGGCAATATTTACAGGTATAACGCTGAAAGTTGTATGTGACATGGTAAAAGCCTGTGGCGCAAAAAAAATATATATAGCTATTCCGACTTCTCTTTCTAAAAATAAATGTCATAGCTATGTTCAGCCAAATAGAGATTTGTTATCTCAAGAATATGATGAAACCACTATCAATACATATTTTAAAATAAATGGAGTATTCTTTCAGAATAGTGATACATTTATTGAGTCACTAAAAGACATAGACAATGTATGTTATAACTGTTTTGTATGAGAGGGAATAAATAGTCAATGTCATAAAGTTAACGACAAGGTTTATAATTCATGTAGTGTTCCCGCTTGTTGATTTTATGTTTCCGTTTGAATTTACGTCCGGGCCTAATGGGTTCTGTTGTAGCCATGAAAAGAGCATGAAGGTCCTGAATCAACTGCACAATAATTTCACGCGGCCTTTCAAAAAGCAAAAATAGCGTGTCTTTAGCTTGGATTTCGCTTGTTCCCATTTTGAATTTTATAAATTTAAAAATCAATAAAATCGGTCGAAAAAGTCTAATTTTTAGAGCATACACCCAATTTTTTAATATAATTCACCATAATCAATCGTAACTACTTGAAATTAAACTAGATTTTTTTCACAAAAAAGTAGAGTCTTTCCAGTTAAGTTAAGGAGGGCTCTATCATTGCGACTGCCAGTTATAAAAAATGTTCAAACGCAACCTGTTGGATTTGCACCAATCTTGAGACATTATTTTGATCAATGTGGAAT
>NZ_KB893097.1 GCF_000373985.1 Desulfobacter curvatus DSM 3379 | reverse complement strand
CAGAGTGTCTATTATAATTTTGCGACAAAATAATTTTAGATGTCGCTCCGCCCCCCTGATATCATTGATAATAAATTTTGATGCGTCAGCGCTGAGCCCGGCATCAACATCTTGAAAAAAACTATCCCAATATGGTAATCTAATTGGTTATAAAAATATGCTTGCATCCCAAATTTACGGTGCAGGCATTTGCTTTTTAAAATAAGGATTTAATTATGCCGCTGCTCAAAGAACGCCGGAAAACCCGGCAGATAAAGGTGGGGTCACAGCCTGTGGGGTTTGATGCACAGGTTTCGGTTCAGTCCATGACCAACACCCAGACCCAGGATGTGCAAGCCACTGTAAATCAGATATTGTCCCTGGAAAAGGCCGGGTGCGACATTGTCCGGGCAGCCGTGCCGGATATGGATGCGGCCAAGGCGTTAAAAAAAATCAAAGAGAAGATTCATATTCCTTTGATTGCCGACATCCACTTTGATTGGCGCCTGGCCATTGCTTCGGCTGAATCCGGCGTGGATGGACTGCGGATCAATCCGGGTAACATCGGCACGGCCGATAAAATAAAAGCTGTGGTGGATTGTGCCAAGGCCCACAAGCTTCCCATCCGCATCGGGGTAAACGGCGGTTCTTTGGAAAAAGAGATTGAAAAGCAATACGGTGTGACCGCTCGGGGTATGGTGGAAAGTGCCCTTGCCAATATCCGGATTTTAGAAGATCTGGGGTTTTATGATATTAAGGTCTCCTTGAAGGCGTCGGATGTGGAGCGTACCGTGGATGCCTACCGGCAGCTTGCGCCATTGACTGACGTGCCCTTTCATGTGGGGGTTACCGAGGCGGGTGGCCTTTATGCCGGCATCACCAAATCCGCCATCGGCATCGGCATGCTGCTGTCCGAAGGCATCGGGGACACCATACGGGTTTCCCTGACCCGGGACCCGGTGGAAGAAATTCGCACCGGATTTGAAATTTTACGGGCATTGGGCCTGCGCCAACGGGGTCCGGAGCTGATTTCCTGTCCCACCTGCGGGCGGTGTAAAATAAATTTGTTTAAAATTGCCGAACAGGTAGAAAAAGCTTTACTTGAGCGCTCAGCACGGATTAAAGTCGCTATTATGGGATGCGTAGTTAATGGGCCCGGAGAAGCCAAAGAAGCGGACATCGGCATTGCCGGCGGTGACGGCAAGGGAATTTTGTTTAAAAAGGGAAAGGTCATCCGAAAAATTGACCAAGCGTGTCTTGTGGATGAGCTGATAAAAGAAATTGACGCAATGACCTTAAATGCGGAGGAAATAAATGGGAAAGAAAGTTAAGACTGCCATCACCCCCACAAGGGAAGAAGATTATCCCCAGTGGTATCAGGAGGTGGTAAAAGCCTCGGACATGTCGGAAAATTCGCCGGTCCGCGGATGCATGGTGATCAAACCCTGGGGATTTGCCATCTGGGAGAATATCCAACGCCAGATGGATGCCCTGTTCAAGGAGACCGGGGTAAAAAACGCCTATTTCCCATTATTTATTCCCCTAAGCTACCTTGAAAAAGAGGCCGAGCATGTTGAAGGCTTTGCCAAGGAGTGTGCCGTTGTCACCCATCATAAGCTGGAAAAGGGCGAAAACGGTGGGCTTGTGCCGGCCGGGGAACTGGCCGAGCCGCTGATTGTCCGGCCTACATCCGAAACCATTATCGGTGAATCCATGTCCAAATGGACCTCATCCTACCGGGATCTGCCCATTCTTTTAAATCAGTGGGCCAATGTGGTGCGCTGGGAAATGCGTACGCGCATGTTTTTGCGGACCAGTGAATTTTTATGGCAGGAAGGGCATACAGCCCATGCCACAAAAGAAGAGGCCATGGAACGTACCCTTCAGATGCTGGAGCTTTACGCCAAATTTGTTGAAGAGCGGCTGGCCATGCCGGTTATCAAAGGCAGTAAGAGTGAGTCCGAACGGTTCCCCGGGGCCGATGACACCACCTGTATTGAGGCCATGATGCAGGATAAAAGGGCGCTTCAGGCCGGCACCTCCCACTTTTTGGGCCAGAACTTTGCCAAAGGTTCCAACATTAGATTTCAGAGTGAATCGGGCCAGGAAGAATATGCCTGGACCACCTCCTGGGGAACATCTACCCGGATGATCGGCGGCATGATCATGGTGCATTCCGATGATAACGGCCTTGTGCTTCCGCCCCGCATTGCCCCGGCCCATATAGTGGTCCTGCCCATTATCAAGAAAGGAGCTGACAATTCAGATGTTCTGGAAAGTGCTGAAGCGCTTAAAACAGCCCTGAGACAGCAGACCTTTCATGGCCTGCCCGTGGAAGTGGAAATCGACAGCCGGGACATCGGCGGCGCCAGGGGCTGGGACTGGGTTAAAAAAGGTATTCCGGTGCGCGTGGAGTTGGGTCCCAGGGACATTGAAAATAACAGCGTGTTCATGGCCCGCAGGGATACGGGTGAGAAAAAGGCAATTAATAGACAAGACTTTATAAATACCATTGCCGACATTCTGGATGACATCCAGAATACCCTGTTCCAGCGCGCCCAAGCCTTCCGGGAAGCCAACACCTTATTTATTGATGAAAAAGAACAATTTTACGATCTGTATAAAAAAGCAAAAGGGTATAACAACGGCGCGTTTGTCATGGCCCACTGGTGCGGATCAGGTCAGTGTGAAGAAAAAATAAAACAGGATTTGTCCGTAACCATCCGGTGCATTCCCTTTGACAGCCCTGACGAAAATGGATCCTGTATTTGCTGTGGCGCAAAAAGTGACCGACGGGTCCTGTTTGCCAAGGCCTACTAACAGCTATGGATTGACCTGGTCTATCAATGCCCAGGCTCAATCCACAATAATACATGATAATAATTCAATAGGTTATAAAGCTTAGGATAAAAGCAATAACAGATAGGATAAGATGATTCGAATCACCGACATATTGGACAAAATTTATGAATACAGTCCAGATGCGGATGTCTCGCTCATTGATCGGGCTTATATTTATTCAGCCCGGGTTCATGAAGGCCAGGTCCGGCTATCAGGAGAACCCTATCTGTCCCATCCTCTGGAGGTTGCTAATATTCTGGCCGGCATGAAGCTGGACATGGAGAGCATTGCTGCCGCCCTCCTCCATGACGTTATTGAGGATACCCCTGCCACCAAAGAAGATATTTCCGATATGTTCGGCCCCGGGGTAGCGCATATTGTGGAGGGCGTGACCAAGCTGTCCGCCCTGCATGCGACCACCAAGGTGGCCCAGCAGGCCGAATCCCTGCGTAAAATGATCCTGGCCATGGCAGATGATATCCGGGTAGTGCTCATCAAGTTGGCAGACCGTCTGCACAATATGCGGACCCTTAAATACCACAAAAAACCGGAAAAGCAGGCTGCCATCGCCCAGGAGACCCTGGATATCTATGCACCGATCGCCGCCCGTCTGGGCATCTTTTGGATTAAACATGAATTGGAAGAGATGGCCTTTTTTTACACCCTGCGTGAAGAACATGATCGTATTCTGGCCTTGGTCGATAAGGCCAAGGACGAGCAGGAAGCGTATATTAATGAGGTCTCAACCGCCCTGCATTATAAAATGGACGAGATGGAGTTGCCCTGTCAAATCAAGGGACGGTTTAAATCTTTTTATTCCATTTATCAGAAAATGTTGTCCCAGGGCCTTGAATTTGATGATGTGTACGACATCATTGCCTTTCGAATCATCCTGGACACCATTCCCCAGTGCTATGCGGCCATGGGGGCGGTTCACTCCATGTGGAAACCCATCTATTATAAAATAAAGGATTATATCGGCAATCCCAAGCCCAATATGTACCAGTCCATCCACACTACGGTCATCGGCCCCAAAGGAGAGCGGGTGGAAATCCAGATCAGGACCCATGAGATGGACCGGGTGGCGGAATCCGGTATTGCAGCACACTGGTCATATAAGGAAGGCACTAAGATTGATGAAAACACCGGCGAACTGTTTGCCTGGATCCGCAATCTTGTGGAGAACCAGGAAAATCTCAAAGACCCGGATGAATTCCTTGAAAATGTGCGCATAGACCTCTATCCCGGAGAAATTTATGTGTTCACCCCGGCAGGAGAGATCAAAACCCTTCCCAAAAAAGCCACACCCGTTGACTTTGCTTACCGGATTCACACGGAGGTTGGGGCCCAGTGTACAGGTGCCCGGGTCAACGGTAAGCTTGTGCCCCTGTCCCATGAACTGCGCACCGGCGATACCATCGAAATTATCACCACCAAAGGGCATAACCCCAGCCGGGACTGGCTTAATTTTGTTAAAACAGTCAAAGCAAAGACGAAAATCAGGGCCTATATCAATGCCAGGGAAAAGGAGCGAAGCTATTCCCTGGGACGGGAAATGTGTGAAAAAACATTCAGAAAGCGTAATCAAAATTTCAATGCCCTGATTAAATCAGGTGATATCGGCCGGGTGGCGGATTCATTGGGTTTCAAGACGGTTGACGACCTGATCGCCCATGTGGGATTCGGACAAATGACGGCACTTCAAGTGTTGAACCGGGCTGTGCCCGGGTTTGAAAAAGATTCAGAGGATACCGATGATGCCGTCATTGAAAAAGCAAGTTCCAAGCCTTCCGGCAAACCTACCACTGGGGTTATTGTAAAAGGACTCAATGATATTTTGGTCAAGTTCTCAAGATGCTGCAATCCCCTGCCCGGAGACCCCATAATCGGATATATCACCCAGGGGCAGGGCGTCGCCATCCACCGGAAGAACTGCCTTAATGTTTTAAAAATGAGCGGAGAAAGGATCATAGAAGTTGAATGGGCCAGTGGTATTAAAGAATCGTACCCCGCGTCCATCTGCATCAAAACGGACGATCGCCATGGCCTTCTGGCCGACATTGCTGCGGTCATTTCAAAGGCCGGCATCAATATTCTAAACGCCCACTCGGAAACATCGGACGAAGGGATCAGCGTTTTTTATTTCACCATCATGGTGGAAAGCTCCGGGCAGCTTAAAAAAGTCATGACGGAACTTCGCCGGGTGAAAACCGTTAACGATGTTAAACGAGTCGTCACCGGAGAGACTTAATTCGTTAATTAGGGATTCGGAAGAAATAACTTCTGCGGCTTTTTAATGTAAAGACGCTTTGGACACAGCGCTCAACATTGTAATATTGTTGCTTCTTCATCATTTCCTAACCAAAATTTTGAATAATTGAGTATACAACAAAGCTTTTTTTATTTATGCTCAAGATAGTCGGGCTTCATTTAATCGTATCGGAATTTTAAATTCCCTAACAGTCCGCCCGAAGAGCAATAATCTATTCGGTGCGGCCCGACATGAACATTAACCTTTAACCTGGAATATTATGGTAAACGTTTTCAATTTACCAGCCCTCGCCAGAAGACCGGAAAGGAAAGGTCCGGTACCCCACCTCCTTGCTCTCAATCAACACCTGAATCAGCCACACCCTGATTTAAGAATTTTTATTTTAATGCGGAGATTTGTATGAAAAAAATCTTTATCCTGGATACCAACGTCATCCTTCATGACAGCGGATGCATTCATCAATTCAAAGACAATGATATTTACATTCCCATTACGGTTATTGAGGAGCTGGATAAATTTAAAAAGGGGAATAATGTCATTAATTGCAATGCCCGGGACTTTTTAAGGACCCTGGATGCATTGTCCAGCGATACGATGCTCAACGGCGGGGTGCCCATTGATGACGGAAAGGGTAGTATTGCCATCCGGCTTGACACCGCCTTGGATCCCATAATCAAAAACAACTTTAATGAAATCACCCCGGATGTCAGAATCATAAACATTGCCTATACCATTGCCAAAGAAAACGATTTTAAGAATGTTATTTTTGTAACCAAGGACGTAAACTTGCGCCTGAAAGCCAGGTCCATCGGTTTAAAAACTGAAAATTACAACTCCCAGTATGTTGAAAATATCTCCGAGATGTACACCGGGATGAAGGTGGTAAATAACATTAGCTCCCAGGTCCTGGATAAACTGTACCAGAAGCCCTATGAAACCGACACCAATAGCCTGGGGGAAGATGTTGCCCTTTTTGCCAATGAAAACGTGATATTGAAAAATGGATCCAAATCCGCCCTGGCCTATTTTGACGGCGTTAGCCAGACTGTGAAACTGATCCAGCCCAGAATATGCTATGGCATCAAACCGCGGAATTCGGAGCAGACATTTGCCCTGAATGCCATGCTCAATCCGGATATCTCTCTTGTTACCATTTCCGGCAAGGCCGGTACCGGAAAAACCCTGCTGGCCCTTGCTGCTGCGCTGGCTAAAAAGCAGTTCTACCGCCAGATTTTCATCGCTCGGCCTGTGGTCCCGTTAAGCAACAAAGATTTAGGGTTTCTTCCCGGAGATGTGGCTTCCAAGCTGGACCCCTATATGCAACCTTTGTATGACAATCTCTCTGTTATACAGAATCATTTTAATGAAAATGGATCCAACGGGAAGAATATCAAGGAGTTGATAGAAGAGGAAAAGATCGTTATCACGCCGATTTCATACATAAGGGGCCGATCTATTGTACGGGTGTTTTTTATCGTGGATGAGGCCCAGAACCTGACACCCCATGAGGTAAAAACCATCATCACCCGGGCAGGCGAGGGCACAAAAATTATTTTTACAGGAGATATTTTCCAGATAGACCACCCCTACCTGGACACCCAGACCAATGGACTTGCGTATATTATAGAAAAGATGAAAGGCCAGAATATTTATGCGCACATCAATCTTGAGAAGGGTGAGCGTTCTGAACTGGCGGAATTGGCTTCCAAAATTCTGTAGGCAAGCGGGTTTTGTCTCTCCTGGGGCGTCGCAGTCCGGTCGCGGGTAGGGACACTACAGCCTCAGCTTCTTGAAACAACAAAATTCCGGCATGTTAGCACATGCCGGAATTTACTAATAATATCTTTAACCCGTAAAGAAAAAGGGGATTATATCTTCATCAATCCCAATGGCGAATCTTTACTTAGTGTCGAACGGAATCCATACTTGGACAAAAAGTTGCCCAGATGCAAGATCTTAGTATTTGGCAAATTTTATACAACGCCGCAGATGGATGACTTTTTGTTCTCACTCTAAGTTAAGAGGCTTTGGTGACTTTCCCCGCTTTGATGCAGGATGTGCATACATCAATTTTTCTGACGCAACCAGGCTTAATCACCGCACGAACTCTCTGGAGATTTGGATTGAAGCGCCTTTTATTGAGATTATGGGCATGGCTGACATTATTACCAACCATTGGTTTTTTTCCACAGATTGCACATTCTTTTGACATATTTATATACTCCTAATAAAATCGCTCTATCAAAATTAAAACCCGAAATAAATACAACAGATTAAAATAAAAGTAAAGGTTTTTTATTTCTCTTTGTTGTCGGATTCGATTGATTTAATTTGTTCAGATACCTCGGGAATCTTTTCAAGGGCGATCTGACTTTGATCGGTCCCGGCGTAGTTTTCCACAATATACTGGTAACGTTTCAGTGCTGCCTCGTATTTTTTGGTTTTATTATAGAAGTTGGCAACATACAGCTCATGGCTGGCCATATTGTCAATACACGCATCAATGTGCGCCAGCGCTTCCTGGCTGTATTCATCTTCCGGGAATAGCCGGATCAGCCTTTCGAACTCAGCCATGGCCTTTTTTGCAGGCGTTGCATCCCTGTCTATGGTGTCTATCTGATTAAACCAGCACATGGCGATCTGGTTGATGATATAGGGCACAGCCTCATTTTTAGGATGCATTTTCTCAAAATTTTCATAGGCCGCGATGGCCTCAGGATATTCTTCAAGATGAAAATGAGCATCGGCAATCTTCAATTCCGCCAGAATGGCATACTTACTGAACGGGTACCAGTCTTTCAGATCCGTATAGGCCTTGACCGCATCCTCGTAATCCTCATTCATAAATGAAGCAGCCCCTTCAGCTGCCAGCTGTTGGGCGTTTTTATTCATCTGATGGTCTTCTTCAAACAGGGAACACCCTGACAGCAAAAGAAAGACCATTCCTGCAATGAGAAATTTTTTCATTTTTATGAGTTCTCTACATAGTGCTCTGCGCTGACTGCGGCTATAGCACCGTCTCCCACAGCCGTTGCAATCTGGCGTAAAGGTGTATCTCTGACATCGCCGATGGCGAACACGCCGGGCACATTCGTCTGCATTTTGGTGTCCACTAAGATAAAACCGCTTTCATCAGTCTTCACATCGCCTTTTATGAATTCAGTATTGGGCAGAATACCGATCCAGATAAAGCAGCCGTTCGCCTCAATTTCAGTTTCATCGCCTGTTTTCAAATTTTTTACATTGACTTTTTCAACGCCGAAAAAACCATCCATTCCGGTTACTACACTATCCCAGAAAAACTCAATTTTGTCGTTTGCAAAAGCCCTTTCCTGAAGAATCTTTGTGGCCCGCAGTTCATCTCTTCGATGAACCACATATACTTTTTTAGCAAACTTGGTGAGAAAAATGGATTCCTGGACCGCAGTATCCCCGCCGCCCACTGCTACCACCACTTTGTCCCGGAAAAAAGGCCCGTCACAGGTGGCGCAAAAAGAGATTCCTTTGCCCATGAACTTGTCCTCGCCGACCCCTAATTTTTTGGGTGATGCGCCCGAGGCAATGATCAACGATTTGGTTTTAATGCGCTTTTCTTTGAGAATAACTTCCTTGATCGTTCCTGAAAGATCCAGCCCCTGAACCTCTGCAGTTTCAATTTCTAACCCCAGAGCCAAAGCCTGTTCTTTTATTTTTTCGGCCAGATCAAACCCGGAAATACCTTCGGGAAACCCGGGATAATTTTCAATCCAGTCCGTTACGAGAATTTGACCGCCGGGAACCGCTTTTTCAATCAGCAAAACATTCATCCGGGCCCGGGCTGCATACAGTCCCGCGGTCAGGCCGCCCGGCCCGGCACCGATGATCACCAGATCATATTCACTCATTGGAAATCTCCTTAAAGAACGCTCTTGATTGCCTCTTCAAGTTTTTCCTTTGCCACCATTCCGGTAATCTGATTGACAACCTCTCCACCCTTGAAAAAAATAAGGGTTGGAATGGCCTGTACATTGTGTTTGCTGGGGCTTATGGGATTATCGTCCACGTTGACTTTGGCAATGGTGATCTGATCTCCAAATTCGCCGGCCAATGCTTCAAGGGTAGGGCCAATGGCTTTGCAGGGACCGCACCAGGGGGCCCAGAAATCGACCATAATCGGCTTGTCAGAAGTCTTTAACAGTTCGTCGAAATCTTCATCATTGAGATGAATAATATTTTCTGCCATAGCTATTTCCTATCTTTAGGTTAAAATTATCGTAATAATAAGTTCATAATCGGATTTTGTCAATTTTGGACGCCAAAAATCAGCATTCCTGTTGAAAAAGGATACGCTTTGTTTTCTATGAAGAACAAAGCGTATCTTTGATTTAAAATTTTTGATTACCAGTTTTCACCAAGAACTTCAAAATGAGCCTGGGGATGGGCACAGGCAGGGCACATCTCAACCGCTTCGGTTCCTTCATGCAGATATCCGCAGTTCCGGCATCGCCAGGTCACCGGGGCATCTTTTTTGAAAACCGTTCCTGCCTCAATATTCGCCGCCAAGTCATTGTATCTTTTTTCATGCTGTTTTTCAGCAACAGACACCATGTCAAAAACCATGGCAATGGCATCAAATCCCTCTTCTCTGGCAATGGCGGCAAATTCCGGATACATATGGGACCACTCCTCATGTTCTCCGGCCGCAGCCGCTTTCAGGTTTTCCAGTGTGGTGCCGATGACACCGGCAGGAAAGGTGCCGGTAATTTCGACATCTCCACCTTCAAGAAATTTAAAAAAGCGTTTTGCGTGTTCTTTTTCCTGGTCGGCCGTTTCTGCAAAAATTGTAGAAATCTGGACATACCCGTCCTTTTTAGCCTGGCTGGCAAAATAAGTGTAGCGCATTCTTGCCTGGGATTCACCGGCAAAAGAGGTGAGCAGGTTCTTTTCTGTTCTGGTTCCTTTTAAACTTGCCATAATAAAACTCTCCTTAATTCCTTAAATTGATGCTTATATGCGTTTTTCTGCCACAACCAAAGTTACTCGTCTTTATCTGCCGTTTTGTTGCGACATTGTTCACAATAGCCTGTAAGACAGATTTTTTTTCCCGTGATTAAGAATTTTTTTTCTATTTCCGGGGGAAGGGTCAGGCTGTCCAATGGATCTGCCTGAAAATCAAAAATCTTATGGCATGATATGCAGTAAAAATGGTGGTGTATTTCCTGATTGGGATCAAATCGTCTGGGGTCTCCATGGCCTTCCACCACATCAACCATCTGGGCTCCGGCAAATGTAACAAGGGTCCGGTTCACCGTATCCAGACTAATATTGGGAAACTGTTTTTTTACCTCTTTGTGGATCTGTTCTGCGCAGGGATGGGAAACAGACGCTGTTAACACCTTGTAAATGGCTACGCGTTGGGGCGTAATTTTCAGCTTGTTTGCCTTGCATTTTTTGTAGAATAGATCCAATTAAGTATCCTTCTGGCTTTATCCTAAATAGGAATAAATCCTATTTAGGATAAATAGTCAATATTTTTTTGCCCTCATTAATAAATTATACAATTATATGCGGGTTTGATAGGTATTTGCAGTGTTCGCCACCATAATATTATATATTCGACCGGAGTTAAAACCATTTTAAAAAACAGCTTAAAGAGAAAAGAGCCTGAAAATAATTTTAATATCATAACGAATATCAGACAAAATAGCCACGGATAAAACCATTTAGCTCATCATAGCTGATGTTTTCCACCCAGGCCTGTCCGATCTGTTTAAGGAAAACAAAAAAGAGATTATTGCCTTGTTTTTTTTTGTCCCTGGATGCTGCTTCAATGATCTGTTCCGAGGGAAACTCAAAGGCAACAGGTAGCCTAAGTCCTAAAAGCAAATCCTTGATTCGGTCAACGTCTTCTTGATTAATGAACCCTTTTTGTTGGGAAAATTGTGCTGCCGCAACCATCCCGGCAGCGACCGCGCGGCCATGGCCGCAGGGGTTGAGCTTTTCAAACGCATGTCCGATGGTATGGCCGAAGTTAAGCTTGCGGCGTTCCCCGGCCTCCCGTTCATCTGCCTGGACCACACACGATTTTATGGCTACTGAATCGGCAACCATTCGAAAGACCGTTTCCCGGTCCAGGGACAAAGCTTTTTCCCGATTGCTTTCGACAAACTCCAGAAGCGGACGGTCGTTGATCAGTCCATGTTTGACAATCTCGGCCAGGCCGTTGGAGATTTCCCTGTCCGGCAGGGTGGACAGCATGTCGATGTCACATAGGACAAACTCTGGCTGGCAGAACACCCCGACCATATTTTTAAAGGCATCCAGATTGACGCCGTTTTTGCCTCCGACGCTGGCATCTACCTGGGAAAGAAGAGAGGTGGATACAAAGCCGAAACGGATACCCCTCAGGAAAACGGACGCAACAAATCCGGCAATGTCACAGACAATGCCACCGCCGATAGCCAGCAAAAAACTTGACCTGTCGCACCCGGCTTTTATCATTTCCCTCAGAATATATTCCACTGTAGCAAGGGTCTTAATTTTTTCCCCGGTGCCGATGGTGATCACATGACCGGCGGGGAATGATGCACCGTAATGCTTGAGGATATTTTCATCGGTGACAATAACCACAGACACCTGATGCGGCAGGTATTCTCCTACCCGGGACAGGGATTCTCCTACATGGATGGCAGAGGTTCCCTGCCGGCCTTCAACCGTAAACGTTTTAATCATATTCTTTGCCTTGGGAAATGGTATGGTTGACATTCATTTTTTTTAGTTACCATTCTGGTTACTTCCGCACTTTTTATCAATATTCGCCGGCTTGGGCAAACAAAAAAGGCTGCAGGCTTAACTGCAGCTTTTTTCTATAAGAAAATTTCCAGCAAACAACTGGATTCTTTCTATCTTTGTTGTGGGCCAAGGCCTGGGTGTAGATAGACCAAGGTCAGCCCATGGCTGTTTATAAGAAAGTCTGGGTAAGCGACACAGATCTTTCAACTTTCGTTGTGGGCTGAGTCTGGGTGCTAATAGACCATGTCGTCCCATGGCCGTCAGTGTCAAGATAATTTAATTAATATTTGATTTTAATCAATCTTCAATATAAACTTCGATAAAATACTTTGGAGCCATATGCAGTTAAAAGTCCTTATAGCTGACGACCACGCCATCATTCGGGAGGGGTTGCGAAGCCTTCTGGAAAACAGGGGTATACAGGTTATGGATATTGCAAAAAACGGTAGAGAGGCCGTTGAAAAGGCAATCGCCCTTAAGCCTGATATTGTAATGATGGATATTTCCATGCCTGATCTTAACGGTGTGGAAGCCACCGCCAAAATCAGGGAAGAGGTGCCTCATACCAGGGTGATCGCTTTGTCTATGCATTCAAGTAAAAAGATTGTTGATAAAATGCTTGATTCGGGTGCTTCGGGTTATATTCTTAAAGAATCTGCCTTTGATGAGATCTATGATGCCATCCAGGAAGTTCTTCGTACAAATTTTTACCTGACGCCCTCCATTGCCAGAATGTGTACAGACGACCAAGGCGAGGATCGCAGCATATGGGAGACACAGCCCCAATTCAATAAAATTTCCCGAAAAGAACGGGAGGTTCTCCAATTGATTGCTGAAGGCAAAAAAACCAGAGAAATTGCCGGAACACTGGGTGTAAGCATTAAGACCGTGGAAACCCATCGAAGAAATATTATGAAAAAACTCAATATTTTTTCAGTGGCCGGATTAACCAAATATGCCATCCTTGAAGGTATCATCACTTTGGAATAGTAGAATAGACAACAGGCACGTACAACGCACCAGGATACGGACTGAATGGAACATATTACAACTGCAACCCAGTTTGAAAAAACAGATGCTGTGGAGGCGCTTGCCAACGGTATTGCCCATGACGTCAACAATCTGTTGACCGCCATCAAGGGACATGCCTCCCTGATGCTGAATAATGTTAATCCCACAGACCCGCTTTACTGCCACATTATTGAAATTTTGTCCAGCGTTGACAAGGGCTCGGATCTTGCCAACCAGCTGCTCGGCTTTGCCATGGCCGATGAGGTGTATTTAACACGCATGGATGTCAACAGGCTGGTGCGGTCCGTGGTGGAAACCCTTAACCTGAAAGGGCGGCGGATCATCCTGGATGTAAGCCTTGATGCCAAGCCATTAATTATCAGAGGTGATCCTGAAAAAATCAAACAGGTGGTCACAGCAATAGTCAACAATGCATTGCAGGCCATGCCCGAAGGCGGCAAACTCTCTGTGCGTACGGAAGCTGCCGCAATTCTGAATGGCACGGCCGAGGACTTTGGCGTGGAGTCCGGTTTTTTTTGTAAAATTACCATATCCGATACCGGTATCGGCATGGACAGCGCCACCTTGGAAAGAATATTCAAAGCCTTTTATTCCCACAATCACAACCAATTCCCGGAAAAAAAGGGACTGGGTCTTACTTTTGCTAAAAAAATCGTAAAACATCACAACGGCGTCATTGATGTGTGGAGTTCTTTAAATGTCGGCTCCTCTTTTTCCATTATTCTACCCCTGGCAGAATACGATCACCTGGACGATATGCCTTCCGCCCAGGAGGAGCTGAAACTTGGCCATGAATGCGTACTCCTGGTGGATGATGAACAACGCATTCTCAACGTTGGACGTACAATATGCAAGGCCTTGGGCTACACGGTTTTCACGGCGGCTTCCGGTAAGGACGCTTTGAAAATTTACGCAGAAAAAAAGAACGACATAAATGTTGTAGTTCTGGATATGATCATGCCGGGCATGGACGGGCTGGATGTATTTATGGCACTGAAGAAACTTAACCCTGATATTAAGGTTTTGCTTTCCACAGGGTATGCCATTGATGAAAATGCCCAGGAAATGCTAAGACAAGGTTGCAAAGGATATATCCTCAAACCCTATTCCGTTGTGGATTTTTCACATAAGTTAAGAGAGATTCTTGAATAATTTCTCGTTCCAACACAAACTTCCGTCCAGGTTTTAATATCTGGATGGCGGTGAAAATTCATCATTCCTTGACACAATTTTTCTGATTTTTTATAGTCTTGTGAGCATTCTTAAATCCATATTCTGAACAGCTTTTTACGCCGGGCAGAAATGGTACGGATCAATCTCAACTTTGCATATGGATTTTAATGATAAATTTTGATAACACCGCTCCTGTAAAGCTCAAAGGTGCCGGTGGCGGGTTGTGGATTACCATAGACCCCTCCCATCCGGAATCTGAAATCATTGCTGAAATTGACAGATTGTTGAAAAAACTAAAACATCTGGCCATAAATGCGGATGTGATCCTTGATACCGGTGATGCCAGCGGGCAGGCGGAACTGGTTGCCAGGATAAAGTCGCACCTTGAAAGCAATTTTGAGCTTGGCTCTATTTCGACTACCCCCAAAAAACGCTCCATTCCCACCGAACGTCGCCGTCAAAGGGATTTGTCCAAGGGCTGGAACCATCATAAAAGTGACGTGCTGATGCTCAGGGGGCGGGTACGTTCCGGTCAGAAAATTAATGCCAGAAAACATCTGGTCATTACGGGGGATGTGAACCCCGGTGCTGAGTTGACTGCAGGTGGTGATGTTATTGTGCTTGGCACCCTGGCAGGCAAAGTCCATGCCGGATACCCGGAAAATGATGGGGCCATAATATTTTCCCTGGCATTTAACCCAAGTCTGGTAAAGATCGGACTGGTAACTGCCATTGGAGCCGCGGAGCCGGGAACCCAAGGTCCTGAATTTGCCTGTGTGGATCAGGGCGGGATTGTGGTTAAAAATTATATGAAAGAAAATCCGTTCAAGCGGATGCCCTGGCCGGAAGTGATCTAAAGAAAAAACAATCATAAAAATTGAGGTGTAACTTGGAAGGAAAAATTATTGTCGTAACATCTGGAAAGGGCGGCGTAGGAAAAACAACAGCGACCTCTTCCATCGGCGCGGCCCTGGCTCTTGAAGGAAAAAGGGTCGCCATTGTGGATATGGATATCGGACTGCGTAACCTTGATGTTGTCATGGGCCTGGAAAACCGGATTGTTTTTAATATTGTAGATGTCGTTCAAGGCAGGTGCAAGATTGACCAGGCAGCCATCCGAGACAGACGTATTGATAATCTTTTTCTTATTCCGGCTTCCCAAAGTGATAATAAAGATGTGCTGACCCCGGCAGGGGTTGAACGGGTGACAAAAGAGTTACGCAAAAAATTTGATTATGTAATCATGGACTCGCCGGCCGGCATTGAAAGAGGGTTTGAAAACTCCACTGCCGGCGCCAATGAAGCGGTTGTGATCTGCACACCGGATGTCTCCGCGGTCCGGGATGCGGACCGGGTTATCGGCCTTTTATACGCCCGCTCCCTGGAGCCCAAACTCATTGTCAACCGTATTGAGCCCGCCCGGGTTGAACGCGGTGAAATGCTAAGTCATGAAGATGTGCTGGATATATTGTCCATCGAACTGGTAGGACTTGTGCCCATGGATGAAAAGGTCCTCATCTCCTCCAACATCGGTACGCCCCTGGTGCTCCAAAACGATTCCACTGCCGGGCAGGCCTTTCGCAGGATTGCCAAACGTCTGAATGGAGACGATGTTCCCATTGAGGTACCGAATCGGAAAACCAGCGTATGGAGCAAATTGAGTAAAACTTTCGGGCTAAGATAAGGAGAGTTGAATGCTGCAAGAATTTTTGAGACGGTTCACAGGCCAGAAAAGAAGTAGTGACGAAGCAAAAAAGCGCCTTCAATTTTCTTTAGTTTACGACAAACTGGAAGTGAACGACACCACTTTGACAGATCTTCAGACGGATATCGTTAATGTGATATCAAAATATTTTGAAATTGATCAAGATGCATTGGAGCTTAAGGTTAAAAATGATAAAGATGTCTCTGCCCTAGTATTTAACACGCCTATTCTCCATGTAAAAAGAAAACGGGCATAGCCCATTATAAAACCGCTCCGGAAACAAATCGTTTCCAGAGCGGTTTTTTATTTAAGGCGTCCAACTTTGAACAATAGAGAATTACTCTATTGGTTTTACCGTTTTAATGGCCAGCTCCTGCAGCTGTGCCACTGCAGCTTTTGATGGCGCTTGGGTCATCAGGCAGGTGGCTTTCTGGGTTTTGGGAAAGGCAATGACGTTGCGGATGGAATCCTCACGGCAAAGCAGCATAACCAGACGATCCAGACCAAAAGCCAGACCCCCGTGGGGCGGTGCGCCAAACGTCAGGGCCTCCAAGAGGAACCCGAACTTCTCCTTTGCTTCTTCTTCAACGATTCCTAAGCATTTGAGCACCCGTTGCTGCAGTTCGCTGTCATGGATACGGATACTGCCGCCGCCGATCTCAACACCGTTGAGAACCAGGTCATAGGCCCGGGAGTTGACTTCCAGGGGATTGGTCTCCAGTTTGTCCAAATCCGATTCCATGGGTGCGGTAAACGGATGATGAAGCGCCTGGTAGCGTTTTTCCGTTTCATCATATTCAAACATGGGGAAATGGGTGATCCAGGTAAACTTGAACTCATTGTCATCGATAAGTCCCAGCCTGCGTGCCAACTCGTTTCTTAACTGGCCCAGGGCTTCATTGGTGATCTTGGGCTGATCTGCCACAAAGAAGACGATATCACCGGGTTCAAGATCCAGGCGCTGCTTTAACGCTTCTTTTTCATCATCAGAGAAAAATTTGGCAATGGGGGACTGCCACTGGTCTTCCTTTATTTTTATCCAGGCCAGGCCCTTGGCTCTGTAAACGGCTGCAAATTCGGTGAGTTCATCAATCTGTTTCCGGGAAAAATCGGCACAGCCCTTGGCATTGATGGCCTTGACCAGTCCGCCGTTCTTAACCACAGAGGCAAATACTTTGAAATCCGCATTGGCCACAATGTCGGACACATTTTTTAATTCCAGACCAAACCTTAGATCCGGACGGTCTATGCCGAATCGCTCCATGGCTTCGGCCCAGGTCATGCTGGGGAAGGGTTCGGGAAAGTCCACATCCAGCACATTTTTGAATATGGTTTTGATCAACTCTTCGGTAATCTCCATTACCTGATATTCATCCACAAAGGAGAGCTCCATATCAATCTGGGTGAACTCGGGCTGGCGGTCCGCCCGCAGGTCCTCGTCCCTGAAACATTTAACAATCTGGTAATACCGGTCAAAGCCGGCAACCATTAAAAGCTGTTTGAAGAGCTGGGGGGACTGGGGCAGGGCGTAAAAGTCGCCCTGGTTGACCCGGGAAGGAACCAGATAATCCCTGGCGCCTTCGGGTGTGCTTTTGGTCAGAAATGGGGTTTCAATATCCACAAACCCGTTGGCATCCAGAAAATTTCGAACCGTCATGGTGGTTTTGTGCCGGGCCAGAATATTGTTTTTAAGCTGGGTGCGCCTTAGATCCAGATAACGGTACTGGAGCCGGATGGTTTCCGAAGCCTCCACCCGGTCTTCAATCTGAAAGGCGGGTGTTTTGGCCCTGGAAAAAATCCGCAACTCGTCCACAAGCACCTCTATGGCACCGGTGGTCATCCTGGGGTTTACCATGTCAGCCGGTCTCGCCGACACCTTTCCCTTGATGCCCAGGACATATTCGTTTCTGATTTCCTGGGCTTTTTCATGGACAGCCTCGGAGACCGACGGATCAAACACAACCTGGGTAATGCCTTCCCGATCCCGAAGGTCCACAAAAATAACACCGCCGTGGTCCCGGCGGTGTTGAACCCACCCCATGAGTACGACGTCCTGGCCAATGTGGCTTTCTCCCAACTCAATGCAGGTGTGTGTGCGTTTCATATCTCCAAGTAAATCAGTCACTTTTATTCTTAAACTCCATAACTATATTAATAATTTTATTATCTGAACGGAAGCCGTTGTTTGGACGAAACGTTGCCCGGATGCAAGGCGCAGATAGGTGACTTTTCGTTCAAACACCAATTAATTGTTCCAAGTCATTCACCAGGTTATCCAGGCCGATGTCAGTCTGTTCCTTGGTGGCCATATTGCGTAGCACAAGTTTTTTTTGGGCAATTTCATTGTCCCCGACAATGAGGACAAACGAGGCATTAAGCTTGTTTGCCCGCTTCATCAATGCTTTCATGCTTTTTCCGCGAAAATCAGTATCTGTTCTTATGCCCATGGTATTCAGCCGGCAGGACCACTCAAATGCATACGCCTGGGCCTCTGCTCCCAGGCTGACAATAAAAAGGTCCGGGCCTTTTTCGTCGGGTTTGTTGTGAATTTGCTCCATAACTTCCACCAGACGGTCAAACCCAATGGCAAACCCAATAGCCGGTGTTGAAGGTCCGCCAAGCTCTTCCACAAGACGGTCGTACCGGCCGCCGCCGGCAACGGCGGACTGGGCACCAAGCGTTGTGGTCTGGATCTCCCAGGCCGTACGGGTATAGTAATCAAGTCCCCGAACCAGGGTGTCGTCAACCATGAAATCCACGCCCAGTTTTTTAAGGCTGTTTTTCACGATTTCAAAATGGGTGCGGCACTCCGGGCACAGATGATCCACTGTGGCCGGAGCCCCCTCAAGGGCTTGTCTGCATGTTTGAACTTTACAGTCCAGTATCCGCAATGGATTTTTAACCAGTCTGCGTTTGCAGTTCTCGCACAGATTGTCTTTTCGTTCACCTAGAAAATCCAGCAGGGCGTTTTGAAAATCAGGACGGCAGACAGGGCAGCCAAGGCTGTTGATATGGGCTGAGAGGCCTTCAAGCCCGAGGCGGCGCAACAATGTGTGCAAAAGAAAAATCAGTTCACTGTCAACATAGGGGGATTCTATCCCGAAAACCTCTGCGTCAATTTGGTAAAACTGGCGATAGCGTCCTTTTTGCGGACGCTCCCGGCGGAACATTGGGCCTGTCAGATAAAATTTACGCACCGGTTCGGCCGCATACATTTTATGCTGGATGTACGCCCTGCAAATGGATGCTGTGGCCTCGGGCCGCAGTGTGAGCATGTCCCCTTTCCTGTCCTCAAAGGTATACATCTCCTTTTCAACAATATCGGTCGTTTCCCCTATACTCCGGGCAAACAATGCTGTTTTTTCCACGATGGGAATACGGATTTCCCTGTATCCAAAGGATTCAAACAGTGCTGCCGCTTCTTGTTCCACCTGTTGCCACAGAGCAATTTGCTCCGGCAAAATATCTCTGAACCCGCGTATGGTCTGCATGCTTTTTATATCTTTAATCTATGTTGTTCATTTACAAAAAAATACACAGCCGATCTATATAGTTTAAAATCAGCGTCTTAGTCAACATATAATAAAAGGACCGGATATTTGTCATCAAGGCGAACGTGGCAACAGCACCGCAGGTCAATTAATAAGGCCTAAAGAGCTACGTTTACGGCAACGTCATCTCCAAAAATCCCATTTAGCGCGGCTTAATTTACATCGTCGAAAAAAAATAAAAATTTTTATTGCGCTAGGCTGATCGAGCAGCTATAGTGTCCACGACATCAAAAAAGATACCACCAACGGGTGCAAATAAATATGTCACAAGGCAAGCTCTCATTCAAGTACGAAGAAGAAAAAGAATTAAGTAGTCCTATCTCCTTGGCAAATCTGCCTGTGTATCTTGATTTTGTCAAAGTTATTGCCTTAGACAACACCCCATGCACCATTCGCGACGGTATAAAGATGCCAAACGTAGCGAAAAACAAATCAATAATACCAAACGATAGTTTTTGTGAACTAACAATTGATGTTTAAATAAGGTTAAACCCCCATGGCTGCCACCTGTTCGCTTTTTTTGGGAAGCATATTAAAGTTTGGCGGTGAATTTTGGCTATACTATCCTATTGACAAAACGGAAGTTCCTATCCTATATAAACTTAAACTTGTTAAGAGATGTTAAGATATAAGCTTAAACTTGTTAAGAAATGTTAAGAGATCTTTAAAACGACTGTTTAAATTTATCCCAAAAAGAAAGGAGGGCTTGTTAGGGAAAAAGTTTAGGGGGGAACTTTAAACCTTCTTGCGACGAGGAGGAGCAACTAACGTTACCCTTAAGGCAATATCCGAACCAAACGACATTGCAGCAGGGTTAAGTTAGGCGCTTAAAAAAGGCATTTTGTTTTCGCAGGAGAACAGGATGTTCAGATTGAAGTCTGTTGGTAATATCGAATGAATTGAGAAGTTTTATTTAATTAAATTCACACAATTATCAGGGAGGAAAAATGCAACTAACTGGATTAAAATACGGAAAGCAATTGATGGACACAGTTGATTTCCCCGTAGCAGAGACCCTGACAGAAAATGCTACCAAAGAACAGATTGAAGCCTTGATAAAAAAAGGCGGAAAAGTTGTTGTTAAACCGTCTTTTATGGGCAGTGCCGGTAAAAAAGGAAAAGCCGGTCTGGTAAAAATCGTCGACAACTATGCCGACGCCAACCAGGCCAGAAAAGACCTTTGCTTTGCCGAATATAAACAGGGCAATACCACACACAAAGCAAACGGCTGCACATTTGAAGAGTTTGTTGCCTCAGATGCAGAGCTTTATGTAAGTATTACAACTTCTACAGTCACCAGAACACCGACCATGCTGTTGATTGTTGAAGGTGGTGTTGAAGTTGAAGAACTGCCCGACGACAAAAAAGCGATTATTCCGTTTAATCCCAATGAAGGTCTTAGAGGTTATCATGTCAATGATGCCCTGATCAAACTGGGATGCCCCAAAGCCTTCATCAGCCCGCTGGTACAGCAGCTTCCCAAACTGTGGGATCTGTATAACAATTATGGTCTGACCATGATTGAGCTGAACCCCATCCGTATGAAAAAAGGCAAACGTCCCCTTCCGGTGGCCTGCGACGTTAAAGCCGCTTTTGACCAGGACGATCCCGCACATACCCGCATCAAATTCCCGAAAGAAGTATTTGCTACGGAATTGACGGATTTTGAAACTGAAATCAACCAGCTGAGAACCTATCAGGGACAGAGCGACGTTGTGGAACTCAACCCCAACGGAACCATCCTGCCCTTCATGTTCGGTGGTGGTGCCAACAGTGCAGCTACTGAGGTTCTGGGCGACAAAGCAATGTTCTCATCTGACTTTGGCGGCAACCCGCCGTATGCCAAGATGAAAGAAATTGCAAGCATTTGCTACAGACACTTCCTGAAGAATGCCAACATTGTTCAGATTATTGGTGGTAAAGCAAACAACACCGATATTTTTGTTACCATCAAAGCAATGCTCGATGCCTTGAGAGAAAACATTGCACTGAATCCTAATGTTCACGTTGTAATTGGTCGTGGTGGACCAAACGTCGTGCAGGGAATGATTTATGCCCGTGACCTTCTTGACAGTATGAAAATTCCATACAAAATGTTCGGTTTCGACAGTAGTATGATTGGTGTATTGAATTACACCATGGAACTGGACAACTGGATTCAAGCAAATAAAAAATAATTAATTGCTGAGCCATAAACAAAGGTCAAAGGTAATCTGACGATTTAATTATAAATCAAAAGCATTTTAGCAAATTAACCAGAAAATAAATCATTTTATTGGAGACGCTATGAGCCAAAGTAATCCCTTCCCCTACTATGTGGGAGTAAACAATCTAGAAGAAATAGCAAATAAAGAGACCCGGTGCGTAGTGATGAACCTTCTGGGTGGTGAAAGTAAAGGCGTAACCCCCACATCACACGAATTCTCCGGCGGTAACATTGTTGCTGGTGTTCAATACGGAAAATCCGGTGGAAAACTGGAAACCAAAATTGGTGATATCCCTGCATACGGCAGTATTAAAGAGATTGTTGACGCCGGTATCAAATTTGATACAGGTGTTATCTATCTGCCGCCCACAGCGGTTGCTGCAGCAGCAGCCGAATTGATTGCCCAGAACCCTGATCTGACCAAAATCGTTATCCTGACTGAAAAAGTTGGTGTTAAAGATGCTGCGTTCATCCGCGCCATCGCACAGGAAAACAAAATTGACGTATTTGGCGGAAACTGCCTGGGTATCGGCAACTCCTGGGATCAGGTACGTGTTGGTGGCGCCCTGGGCGGCAACAATCCTGGTGAATCTCTTGTAAAAGGTTCAGTTGCTGTTTTCAGTAACTCCGGTAACTTCAGTACCACCATCCCTGAGTACCTGAAAACTGCCGGTTTCGGTACATCCACCGTACTGAGCTCCGGTAAAGACCTTTATATCCATTTTGCCTTCCCCGAATTCCTCTACTGCGCAGAAAATGATCCGCGCACCAAAGCGATCTTCTGCTACATTGAGCCCGGCGGATATTATGAAAAACTGGCTCTTGACTGGATTGCCGACGGCACCATCAAGCTGACCAAACCCATCGTAGCTTGCGTAACCGGTCGCTGGAAAGCAAACCTGAGCCGCGCGGTTGGTCATGCCGGCGCCATCGCTGGTGGCGGTGATGATGCCCTTGCAAAAGAGAAATGGTTTGATTCATATTTTGGCGTGGATATGTTCAACCCTGACAGCCCCAAAGCGTCTAAAAAGGGTGTCAGAATTGAATCCATTCAGGATGCGCCCACAGCTATGGCCGCCGTCTACAAAGAGATCGGTGAAAGTACCGATTTTGAACCCTTTGGCGACCTGAGCCTGAAACCCTGGTTTGTAAATGAACAGGGTCTTGATCTGCCTGCAAAACTGCACATGGACGCAGTTGAAGCCATGGCACCCTACAACGATGCCATCAAAAAACTTGGTAATCAGGTAGGTGCTCAGCTGACCAGGGAATCCATGCGCAACAAGTCCGGTGCAAGCCGCATGAATCCGAAAACCGACGTTACCGAAGTACACGGTGTCCCGGTTCTTGATCTTGTCGTAAAGAATTTTGCCCTGTCCAACTTCTTTGCCGTATCTTCTGTAGAGCCCGATGTGAAATATCTGCCGCTGGCCAATGCCATCTTGAACTATTTCACGGCTCTGGGTACGCAGTATATGGATATTACCGCCCGCGCCCGTGCCAACGGCGCCCTGCCCAACGCTTATCTCGGCGCTGCAGTTTTAACTTCCGGTAACTGCAAACTGTATCAAGACATGACAGAGATGACCAAAAATATGATCAATCTCTTTTATGTCGATATCTATGGCGATATGTCTGTGAACGATGCGCTTGTTACTGAAAAACTGTCACAGAAGATTATGCCCCAGGGTGAAACCACTGCTAAAGAAGCAGAAGTTGCTGCATTCTTTGGTGACCTGCTGGCCAAAGAAGGTTTGGAAACCATCTTCACCAAATATGCCCAGAAATACGCCGAAGCAAACAGTGATGTAAACAAACTCAGCCTGCTTCTGGCTGCCATGAGCTTAAGCCTTATCTGGACACCTCTGGTTGACAGACAGATGACCGTTGAAACCGCTCATGAACTTGGTACATATCTGGCATGCAACGGCGTTCTTGTTGGTTGCTGCGCACCTCAGTATGAAATCAACGATTTCTACAAATCCTTGTCAGAACTCAGCGATCTGTCCCTGCTGAATACCGACTTTGCAACAACCTGCTTTAAACTGCTGTTCAACCGTGAACCGGAAGTGAAAGAACAGTTTGCCATCAACGGCCTGCTCAACCTGCTGATGTCCAACGGCCCGGGTACCATCAGTGCCAAGGGTGCCAAGGAATCCGTCAGTGGCGGTAACTTCATCGCTACATGCTACTCCGGCTGGATGAACAATACCGGTCGTGACCATGGCGGCAACGGTTTTGAAGCCATCAAGTTCCTCAAAGACGCCTTTGGCGACTTTGACCCGTACCTGGAACCGGATACCGACAAACGCAATGCCACAATGAAAGAGCTGGCCCAGGCGACTGCTCAAAAATACCTGGATACCAAAACAACCGCAAAACGCGAAGGTATCATGAATTACTTCAAGGTACCGTGCGTAAACCATCCTGTATTCAAAGGCAAACCCGTCAACTACGATCCGCGTGAAGTTTTCATGGACAAACTGTTCACTGAAAGAAACGAGATCAACCACTTCCAGGTATTCTATCATTACCTGGTACAGGCAATGTTTGACGTGGGCGCCACCAAAAACGTATTCTGCGTTAACATTGACGGCGTTATTGCCACCATCTCTCTGGACCTGCTCTGGAAAGACGTCAACAGCGGAAAAATCGGTGCCAAGGAAATGCAGGATATCGCATTTATCATGTTCCTGCTTGGTCGTATGGTGGGTTGCTCTGCTGAAATCGCTGACCACAAAGCTCGTGGTAATATCATGGATTGCCGTACTCCTGCAAGCCAGGTTGAATTTGTTGGCTAAGATTCAATCGCGATAAATAATAAAATTAATTTTTAGTTTTATTATATAAATAAAAAAACTGAGCAAGGTTTCGACAACTTGCTCAGTTTTTTACTTTCTATAGATATCTTCCTGCTATTGTTCCTGCGTTTTCATTCTGTTACCTATATATAACGGCCATGGGCCGTCCTTGGTCTATCTTACACCCAGGCGTTGGCCCATAACAAAGATAGCAAGAATCCAGTTCTTTGCTGGTGACTTTCATATAACAGCCATGGGCTGACCAGGTTTTTCACCGTGGTTCAGCCCACAACGAAAGTTGAAAGATCTGTGTTAGTTACACAGACGTTCTTATAAAAATATTCTGATGTTATTTTATCCGTTTGTCATTGGGACATAGAGAATTTAAGTAGAATATCCTGCATGGGTCTGCTATCAATAATTAGATGAATTTAAAAGAAATCGATAGATTGTTTCACATGAAACTGTGAATGAATTACAATTGAAACGTTTACATGACTTCACAAGAGGAGGGGAGGTGGTTTCGTGAAAGGTTACGTTCAGGTTTACACCGGCAATGGTAAGGGTAAGACAACCGCAAGCCTCGGTCTCGCAATTAGAGCGGCCGGCGCGGGACTAAAAGTCTTTATCGTTCAGTTTATGAAACAGGGCATGTATTCCGAAATAAAAGCGCTTAAAAAATTTGATAATATTGTTGTTGAACAATATGGTGCCGGGCAATTTGTAAAAGGAAAACCTTCTGATACAGAGAGAACCAAGTGCCGGCAAGGGTATGACCGGTTATGCCGTATTATTGAAGCAGGAAACCATGATCTTGTTATCGCTGAGGAGGCAAATATAGCCTGTCTCTGCGGCTTACTTTCAGAAGAAGACCTGTTGCATTTGATTGATATAAAACCTGAGCATATCGAGCTTGTGATTACCGGACGCAACGCGCCTGAGTCAATTATGGATAAAGCAGATCTTGTAACGGAAATGACGGAAATTAAACACTACTATCAACAAGGTGTTACAGCAAGGGTTGGAATTGAAAAGTGAAATAAACAGGGTCGATGCGGAACATGCCTACGGCATTCCGACATTGGCTGATCTTGCCCTCAAGTACGGCACCATCTCAAAAGATCAGCATGCATACCTGGTACAGCTTTTTACCTTTAAAAAAGAGCGGACCGATTTCGAGGTCTTGTTGCGTGATGAAGGCATGGCAACGCCGTATCAACTTGGGTTACTCAAGCTGATTCAGGAGTACCAAATTGTTCGAAGAAGTGGTGAAGAATTCGGTAAAATTGCCATTGAAAAAGGCTTTGCCTCCAAGGTCGATATCAATCAGGCGTTGGAATTACAAAAAACGGAATTTAAAAAGTCACGAAATAAAAAACTTATTGGTGATATTCTTGTTGAATCTCGGATATTAACAACAAAACAAAAAGATCTGATTCTCAAAGAGCAAAATCAGTTTAACCAACGTGATAATGACTCGTCCTATAAAGAAAGCAGATCGCCTGGAAAAGCCGAGCAGGGTAGGGGCGGTGAACGTGAAGAACAATCTGAAATAAGCATATTCGTCGGTTCAGATCAGATGACTGCCTGGATAGAAAGGCGCAAACCGGATGAAATTACAATAAATCGGGTTAAAGAGATTGTCATGACTTATGGCATTGTTAATGGGGTGTATCCTGACTCTTTTATTCAATGTTTTCTTGATGCCGGTGTTAAAAAATTTCCAATTGCCCGGGTGGATTGCTTTAATCTTTTGGAACGGCAAAGCAATCTTTCTGTATATATCAGTGGAGAAAACGGCCAACCAATAGAGAAAAAAAAAGGTGAAGTCCTCGCAGAACAGACAGATGCAGCCATAAACGTTAAAGCTGAAAACCTGTATGGTGAAATTATAAACGCTGTGGCAGACAATGATTTTATTGTTGATTGTGGCGAAAATACCAGATGGTCAAAGGATAAGTTGAAAATTCTTGCTGGGAAATCCGGAATGCCTACACTTTCAGCTGACCGAAAAATGTTTATTCATCCTGTGGTTCATATCCTGGAGGATGCAGATTATCGTTATGGACCCATTGAATCCTATGCCGATTTGTCGGTGTCCGGGACAATTACCGGGGCATATCCGATAACTGCCGGTAGGATCAGTGCCGATGAAATTCGGGGTGCAAATATAACTGCCATAGGCGATATCCATAGCAGGGTCGGTATTTCGGATACGATCATCCGTACCCAGGGTGATGTCCATGCCAGGTATTTGCATAACAGTACAATAGAAACATTTGGTAATGTTTATATCCAAAACGAAATCATTGATTCTCAGATTAGGTGTGGTGGAAAACTTGAAGGTCAAAAATGTAGAGTGATTTCTTCAAAAATTTATGCCAAAGGTGGCGTTCTTCTTTCAGGCGTCGGGAGTGAACGGTCAACGCCAAGCACTATTGTCGCGGGCGGTGAACACCATGCTGTTCGCCTTGCGCAAACCATTCTGGATAGAATGGATTCTATACTAAACAAATTAGAGGTCCTCAGGGACGAAAAGTGCTACCAGCGGTCCCAGGCAGAAAAAATATTTAAGAAAATGATCCAACTTAAAACGTTTCATGATAAAGCCCAAAATAAGAAAGGTGTACTGTTAACTGAACTTGATAAAAAAAAAGAAAATATAAGCAAGAAAGTTTTGGAAAACATCCAAAATCTTATTTCAACCTACGATAAGAGAATGAATAGTGCTCTGCTTACTTTGAAAACAATGAATGCTTCCAAAAAAGGGCATGATGCTTGTGTTGTGGAATTGGAAAAAAAGATTGCCGCATTTAGTGCTCAGGCTGAAAAAGAGATCCTTTTGCAGGAGAAAACACTCTTTGCCTATTTGGAAAAATCAAAGAGAAGCATCGGCGTTCCAATTATTGAGATTATCGGGTTAGCCCATGCGGGTACCAAACTGGGTTGCGTTTACCAAAGTTTATCACTTGCGGACGGTAAAAAGGGGTTCAAGGTTGAAGAGATGGCGCGTCAAGGATTGTCGCCCGAATTGGAATTTGCCCCTCCATTGCAAAGGTCATGAGGGCTTTAAGTTGGCTCGGAATAAAGTAGAGTGGACAGCCCCTGAAGGAGATAGGCAACTTTTTATCAGATGAACCTGATTTACAGGAATTTTTATGGTGCCTGTTTTAATTTCAAGCGCTTTTTTAAATACACTTAGATTTGCACGGTGACTTATCCGAGATAAGGTGATGTGTGGTGAAAATTTTTTTTCTTTGATAAATTGGTGGCATCTATCCAGCTTTAAATCGATATCTCGCTGCAAAGTTATCAGTTTGGAGCTTGTCTTATCAGGTCCAATCCAGATGACTTTAGGATGGCGTACATTTGGAAAAACGCCAAGTCGGTTAAATGTAATATCAAAACAAGTCTTATCGGTAATTGTTTCAGATAACATGGTTTTAATGCAGGGCAGTGTCTGCTCAGATATATTTCCGAGAAATTTTAAGGTGAGATGAAAATTTTGGGCAGAAGGCCATCCTGCATGAACGCCAGTGGCGCGGATATCGTTTTGAACCCAGCGTAGCTTACCCTTTGTGGGGCCGTCAAGAACAATTGCAATAAAACATCTGATAGGATTGTTCTCGTTGTTATTTCGATTAGAATTCAATTACTTCTCCATCTTGTTTCATGTGAAACAAAGGATGTCATCTATCCCTATCGTTTAAGATGTATGCATGAATTTGATCTAAGCCTATAGTTTCAACCCGTTCAATAATAAAAGAGACTTCCGGATAAGTTTGAGCAAGTCGCTCAAGATTGGTTTTCCGGTCGCCTTGAAGTCGAGACAAAGACCTGGGGTGTACCTGGAGTACAATATCCCCCCCTGGCATTTTAATCTCCCCCCGTTCTGTTAGAAGCGTATCTATCTTGTCACAGGCCTGATCAAACATAAGAGCGGAGAAAACCAGATGGCCGAAGGCCGGGTGCCATGGACCAGCAATCATCCGGCCGGCATCCTCCATCATCTGTGTGGCCTGGAGTCCTATACGTGCCACTGATACCCCTGCATCCCTGAAAATAGTGACCACTCTTTTGGTCTGAGCCACAGCCTGGTCAAGACTTAAGGATACATATCGTCCTAATCGGTACCATTGGGCAAGCCTGGAGCCATCCAGCACCAGAAGTGGATAGATTCTGGCAAGATCCGGCTTAAGTTCGGCCAGCTCTTGGGCTGTCCGTACAACACCGAAGCCGTTATCCCCGGGCAGTCCGATCATCACCTGCACCCCGGTTTTAAGGCCATTGTCCTTAAGCAGGGCCAAGGCTTTTCGGGTATCCTCACTGGTGTGTCCCCTTTCTGCCAGGGCAAGAACGCGATCATTCATGGACTGTACGCCAAGCTCTACGGTTTCAAGGCCAAAGGGTCGGGCAAGATCCAGAACCTGGGAGGTGACAGTGTCCGGTCGTGTGGAACAGCGAATGCTGTGGATTTGTTTTTGCCGTATCCATGGTTGTACCGCGTTAAGCAGTCCAAGCATTCTGGATGTTTCCAATCCAAGGAAGTTACCACCGAAAAACGCCAGTTCCACCCGGGAACGATTTTTTTTAAATTGAAGGTAGGTATGGATAACATCAGATAGACGCTCTGCATCACTGTCAAAAGTCTGGGTCTGTGAAGTCTGTCTGGCGATCAGGCGTTGGTTGCAAAAAACGCATAAATGGGGACACCCCTGGTGGGGAATGAAAAAAGGAATTACCAGAGGCGGAGACATGGCGGCCTAACTAAGATTCTGGTTTAAAATAGCCAGCGCTTTTTTGGCAGCATCCTGTTCAGCAGCTTTTTTGGTTTTTCCGGTACCCATGGTGGAAACCGTATCCAGATTCAAGCAGATCTCAAATGTTTTGTCATGGTCAGGCCCTTTCTCCTGGGCCACTGTGTAATATGGGGTTTTGCCAAAATGCTCCTGGGTAAATTCCTGGAGACCGCTTTTATAATCAATGAAATCCGATGAGGCCAGAACCTGCTGCACGGGCTCGTCAAAAAGACGGTTCACCATGGTTTGTGCCCTGTCAAATCCGGCATCCAAGTAGACGGCTGCAACCACAGCCTCAAAGGCATCTGACAGAATTGAGTTTTTGTCACTGCCGCCTGAAAGGGATTCCCCCTTACCCAACTTGATAAAGCGGCCCAAATCAATCCTGCGGGCAATGTTGGCCAGTCCTGTTTCACTGACAAGATTTGAGCGCAGCCGGGACAGGTCTCCCTCATTTTTCAAAGGATCTCTTTCCATGAGCAGATGCCCCACGCATAGCCCTAAAACCGCATCACCTAAGAACTCAAGGCGTTCATTATCCGCATCACAAGTGTTCTGATTTTCATTAAGATAAGAGCGATGACACAGGGCATTGGATAAAAAAGAGCGGGATTGAAATTGGTAGTCAAGATTTTGTTCTAACAGTTCCAGACGGGGAATGGCCTGGATTTCCAGCAATCGGTCGTTTAATGTTTTGAACACGGACATGGGTACATTCAAATCGCCTCTGCCCCTGCCAAGATCTACACCTTTGTTAAAGCTGCCATGGAAGTCAGAGCCCCCGGTAGCCACGAGTCCTTTATTGTGTACAATGCCTTCCAGATGTTTTCTTAGGGCTGAATCATGTCCCGAATAATACACTTCAATCCCTGCAAGCCCGTCATTAACCAGCATATTTAAAAAAGTATCCAGGTCATGGGGATGTTGAAAATCAATGATTCCCGGATGGGCCAATACCGGCAGGCCACCTGCATCAAGAATCAGCCTGATGGCATCTTTGCAGGAGATTTTAAATTTATCAACATAGGCAGGTTTATTTTTTCCTAGATAAAGATCAAAAGCCTTGCGGAAATCAGATACGTAGCCTTTTTCGACAAGCAGTTCGGCAATGTGGGGGCGGCCTGTCTGGCGGGTGCCGAAGCGTTTTTCAACCTCGTCCAGGGTAATGTCAAATCCCAACTCATTGAGTTTTTCAATGATTTTGGGATTTCGGTTGGCCCTTGCCTTTGCTGCCCGGGCCAGCGCATCGTTCAAACCACAGTCATAAATTGAAAAGCCATATCCCAGCATATGAATACTGCCCAGGGATTTAAATTCAGGTGGCGGTGCACATGAAATCTCCACACCGGTGATGAATTCAACCGGATATGAATGGAGAATATCTTTTATTTCCAGAATTCCGGCAATGGTATCGTGGTCAGTCAGGGCAACTGCCTCAATGCCGGTGTTTTTCGCCAAATCAAGGATCTGTCTGGGCGTCAGGGAACCGTCTGAGGCAGTGGAATGTGTGTGAAGATCGATCAAAACCTGCTGTAAAGCCTATGAGGGGAATTAAAGTCCCAGAGCCTTTTCCATATTTTCTTCACGGGTTTTGCACCTGATGCACTGGGTTGTCACAGGCCGGGCTTTAAGCCGTGCGATTGAAATATCTTCCTCGCAGGTTTCGCACTGACCGAAGGTCCCGTTTTCAATCCGTTCCAAGGCCTTTTTAACTTTTTTAATCAATTTGTGCTCCCGGTCACGGATGCGCAGCTCAAAACTTCTGTCTGCCTCATGGGAGGCCCGGTCCGTGGGGTCTGCAAAGTTTTCCTTGGGCTGGGTCATGCCTGTAACGGTTGTGTCGGCATGGGAAAGCAACTCATTGAGTCGTTTAGTCAACAACGCTTTAAAATAATCCAGATCTTCTTGTTTCATAGTGTTGTCCTTCTCTTTAATAGAATTTGCTCGACCTCGACACCTAAAAAGTTCATTATTATATGCAGATATGTTATTACTGTAAACCTTTTTTGTCAATATCCAGCGCTGACGCATCAAAATTTATTATCAATGATATCAGGGGGGCGGAGCGACATCTAAAATTATTTTGTCGCAAAATTATAATAGACACTCT
>NZ_KB893096.1 GCF_000373985.1 Desulfobacter curvatus DSM 3379 | reverse complement strand
CTTTTTCAGGCAACCGTATAAGACCTTGTGTCTCCATCCGCTGAAGCAATTTCAGGCAGGCATCTACTTTATTCCTGCCGGAAGCTGTATACCAGCTCAAATGCTCGCATATTGTCTGAGCCAGTTCCTTCTGACTTAAATTCGAAAATGTCTTTACCGTCTCGCGAATCTGTTCAAGTTCTGCGTTTTTAATCTGCCGACCACACTGGCTTATCACAGCGTTTTCTCCTCAAATGTAACGTTTCNATTGGTGGGTGAACTCACACACATCCACGTTACATTATCAAAAGACCTGCAGAGTGTCTATTATAATTTTGCGACAAAATAATTTTAGATGTCGCTCCGCCCCCCTGATATCATTGACAATAAATTTTGATGCGTCAGCGCTGGACATAGATTATATTACGTCAGCAAAATCCCGCTCATTCCGGATGAAAAATTTAAGCCCGAAAATAAATATCATCATGGACAATACCACAGACATAAAAACCCCCGGCCAATACACCAAAGCGATTTCTCCCAAAAGCACCCACCGGAATCCGTCGATCACCCCCACCATGGGGTTTAGACTGTAAATAAACCGCCACCCCTCGGGCACAATGCTGCTGGAATACCCTACAGGGGACATGTACAGCCCAAATTGGAGAATAAAAGGCGTCAGGTGCATAAAATCCCGGTACTTCACATTCAGTGCGGCCACAAACAGCCCTGTACCCAGGGAAGTCAATATGGCGATTGCCATGAACCCGGGCAGCAGCAGAATGGTCATACCCGGCCACACCCCGTAGACCAACATCATCCCAGCAAGCAGGGCAAAGGCAATAAGGAAATCCGCCAGAGCCACCACCACCGTGGCCATGGGAATAATCACCCGGGGGAAATAGACCTTTGAAACCAACGAGGCATTTGACACCAGGGAATTGCCGGTATTGGAAAGGATATTGGTGAAAAATTGCCAAGGCAAAAGCGCCGCCAGAACCATAACACCATAGGGCGCTTGTCCTGACGGCAAATCAGCAAGTTTACCAAAGACAAGGGTAAAAACCACCATTGTGGATAAAGGCTTTATCACGCCCCAGGCCACCCCGGCCAGGGTCTGCTTATACCGGACCAGGATGTCCCGCCAGGCCAGAAAATAGAAAAGATGCCTGTATTGCCAGACATCTTTTAGAACGGACCCGGCCGGAGCATCCAGACTGATAGTGATATTATAATCACTTGTATTAGTCTTCAAATAGTACCCACTTTTTGTCTAGCCGAAAGATTACTCTTCGGCATCTTCTCCATAGTATGACGTATAATATTTACTATAATACCGATAGTAACGTTCCCGGCTCACATCCACACGGTTCAAAACCACGCCAAGAATTTTTGTTCCCACCGATTCAAGCTGCTTGACAGCATCCTTGATATACTTCCTGTTTACCTGGTTGGCCTTTACAACCAGCAACACCCCGTCTGTCCCCGGAGACAGCACCAGGGCATCACTTGCCGGCAGCACCGGCGGGGTATCAATAATGACAAAATCATACACATTGGAAAGATGATTCAAAGCAAACGCCATCTTACCGGAGTTTACCATCTCCGACGGGTTGGGCGGAATTTTTCCTGACGGCATAAGATATAAATTATCAACATCTGTTTTGGTTACCACAGACTCAATCATATCGGCCAGGTAGGGAAACTGGTGGCCTTCATCCAAAAACTCTTGGAACATTTTTTCAAAATTGACATCATGTTCAATCGTAGTGTCAATCTGGCTGGCGGGCATCGGTGTAAATTTAAATTGCCCATTATAAATGGAGGCCGCTGTTTTAAACGCCTCCACAATATGCATGGACAGATGTTTTTTCAGATCTGCCATGGTAATCATACCCATGGTGGTCAGAATGGTCCCCAGCTTCTGCACCGATCGCCGCTGGTGGCCAATGGCCAGCTGGGCCTGTTCTTTTGTCAAAAGATTGGCCGCCACCAGAGAAGAGGCAAGCTTTTTATTGTCCGGCCGGTTTTTCCAGTACACATCTGTGAGACTGCCGTCGTAAAAACTTAACTCCACCGAATTTTCTTCATCTGCAATGGAGAGAATCCCGGTACGCCGCTGCAAATTATTCAGCTTAACCAGATCATTGAGCTTAATCTTTGCAGTTGATCCCTCAGCCATCAACGTGCCCAGTTGCTCCGACACCAATTCGGACAGACCGGGCTCGCCTTTTTTGCCAAACCGATGGGTCAACCCGGGCTTTCTTAAATCACAATCCACCATCAGCACATGCTGGCCGGTCTGGGCAATGGTATAAGCCAGATTTGCCACCGTATTAGTCTTCCCCTCCTTTTCCGTGGCACTGGTCACGCAGATAACAGTCAGGTCTCTGTCCATGGAGGCAAACTGAAGGTTTGTCCGCATAGTCCTGTAGGATTCGGCATAGCCGGACTTGGCAGGATACTGGTCCAGCAGGGCGTTGTTTTCTTCTTTGTTCTTTTTTTTCAGCTTCAACATCTATTTGTGCCCTCCGTATGAGGCGTTTTTCAAACTTGCATCCGGTACAACCGCAATCACAGGATACCCCAAAAACCGTTCGGCATCCTCCTCATTTCGAATGGTCTGGTTAAGGTATTCAAGGAAGAATGCAAGCCCGACCCCACCAAAAAGTCCAAGCACAATACTGAGCAAAAAATTGCGTTTCTTGTTGGGCTTAACCGGTTCTTCAGGCAGGTCTGCAGTTTCCACAATGGTCAAATTGGACGCATCCGAGGATTGAAGGATATTAGACTCTTTCACCTGGGATAACAAAATATCATACAGTTGCTGGCTGGTATTAACGTTGCGCTGGTAAATGTTGTAGGCCAGCTCCTTTTCACTGGTTTGCATAGCCTCGTTCTCAAATTCGGCAATCTGCTTTTTAATCTCCCGCTCCTGGTTAGCCAGAATATCGCGCTCCCGCTTCATGGCAACCATCTTTTTTTCCAGTTCGCTCCTCAGCTTGGCACCGGTGTTTTCGATTTTAGACACCACCTCAACAATTTTAGGATGCTTAGGTTTGTACACCTTTGACAAATGTCCCTTTTCAATTTCCAGGGAGGTCAGGATCGAATACAAATCTTTAATAATGGGATCATCCACCAAAGATTTGATCCGCATGATGTTGGCACTGTTTCCCATGGCCGCCCGCAATCCCTGAAGCGTTGTATCAAGCTCCAGCTTTTTGTTCTTTATTTCAAGATAGTTCCGGTTAAAGGAAGCGATCTTCTGGGTGATCAGAGTCTGTCTGCCTTCCATGGAAAACATCTTCTGGGACTGTTTGTAATCAATAAACTCTTTTTCCGCATCCTCCAGCTTCTTTTTTACCCCGTAAAGCTCGTTGGTCATCCAATTCAATTTGTCCGTAGATGATTTCAGCTTGGTGGAGAGATCAAATTCAATGTATTTTTGGGCCACGGCATTGGCAATGTCCCGGGCCCGCTGGGGATCGGTATCTTTTGCTACAATTTCCATAATCCGGGTTTCATCCACCGGGTTGACCGTGATCATGGACAAAAGCTGTCGATAGGCTGTGTCTATGGACTCTTCCAACAGACCAACCTCCAACGCCGGATCTGATTCAGGTAACAATTGCTTTATGAAATCCTTAACGGCGGTTTTGACCAGCTTAATATTTTCCTTAACCCTGGACATATAACGCACCAAAGGATTGGCGGCTTGCTGGTCTGTGTCCGGGCTTAAATCCACCTCTTGTGCCACCATTTTGAGTACGGGTTTTGAGGCGATCAGCTTAAAATGGGTGTTAAAATTTTTCTCTTCAACATAGAAGCTGTCCATGGAATAGGATTGCCCCGAAAGCGGCGAGACATTTCTGCTCATCCCGATGACCAGTTTAGATGCCGCCTGGTACACGGGCTTGGTACTGAAAGTAAAAATTGCTGTTGCCACCACTGTAATCAGTAAAAAGGACAGAATCAGCCCCTTGTGGTTTAACACCACATTCAGGTAGTCGGATAAATGGATCTCTTCTTCGTTGATCTGTTCTGGGGTCTCAGATGTCATATGGTTGCTCCTTAAAGCCAGGTCTCAGGGATATGAATGTGGTCACCGGGTTTTATGGGTATATCAGGGGTCCGGCCGTCCTGTACCTTTTCCAGATTCACCTTGATGACCTCCTGTTTACCGTTTTCATTTCGTACGATTTTCACCCGTGATATGGCGGCATATTTGTCAAATCCACCGGCCATGACGCAGGCCGCCATAGCCGTCATGCCGGGTTGATAATCATAAACCCCGGGTTTTTTAACCTCGCCTTCCACATATATTTTGTATACGGACTGATTCAACTTGTCGGCCCTTGGAATGTAGACGATATCCCCGGGAACCAGAGTAATATTATGGGACATATCGCCCTCGTCCAGCAACTGGGTTAAGTCCACCTTGATGGTGGCATTATTTTTAATGGCTTTTTTGACATCCTCTTCCGTGCTGATACCATGGATTTCCCGCAGCACATAGGCGATGGAGCCCCGGTCTTTGAGTAATCCTTCGGCCCGGGATACCAGTTCAAGAAAATTGGTGACGGATGTCATTTCGTACTGCCCCGGTTTTTTAACTGCACCGGAGATGAAAAAACTGATGCTATGGTACTCTTTTACCTGTACATTGACCTGGGGATTAACAAAATAGTCCTGCGCAAGGGGGGTCTGAATCGCATCCTCCAGTTCCGTCAGGGTCAATCCTTCGGCCTTAATCGACCCGATAAACGGCACATTTATTTTTCCATGTTCAGATACGGTTACGTCTATCTTTTCCTGGGCCACACCACCGGCATGTATGGAAACGCTTAAGACATCCCTGGGCCCAATGTGATAGGTGCCTGTCTGGCAAAAACCTGGGCCTGCCGCCACCAGAAAGAATAGTAAAGTTAGTATAAATACTTGTTTCATTCAGCTGCTTCCCAAATCATAGTTAAAGGTTAATTTAAAGAGTACAAAGCTGTTATCGTAATCATAATCATCATAGGAAGAATCCCTTGATTCCAGACCTGATTCCATTGCCAGGGTAAATCGCCGATTCAAAAAATAGGAAAGCATGACGGAAAGAAACAAGGTGTCATCTTCCCGGTCTGCTATCCAGCTGTTTTCATAATCACTTTTCTGGTAATAGCCTTTGAACCTGGCATCTATCTTTTCCATGAACAGGTGTCCCAGGATCAGGGTTACCCGGTCCGCCCGGTAATACGCATTATTGCTTCCAGTATCATTAAAATCCTGATTGAATTTCAAGGTCATGTAGCTTCTGGGCTTTTCATCCCGGTCCAATTTAGGAGGATTTTGGCCCTCAATGGAGATATGCCAGTAAGGGGTATCCATGTTATCTTCTCCGGCCTGGACAAAATCGCGCTCATGATATCCGCCTCCTGCATCCAGTTTAAAATATTTGTACCGACTAACAATATTCATCCCATATTTTCTTGAGGCGTAATCCAAGGCGTCCGTGTCGTAGTCCATATCCCCGTGGGCATATTCGAGGTCCACCGTGGTGAATTTACTGATTTCGTAATAAAGCCGTCCCTTTCCTTCGAACAGAAAGGAGTCATACTCAGAACTATCGGTATAATCAATGCCGGTGGTGTTAACCTCTATGCCAGCAGAAATCCGAGGCGAAATCCGGTACTTAATCCAGGGATGGAACCGGTTAATCTTGTACTTTTCAGTATCAATGAAATTGTCAAGCTCGTCACGTTCCTCGGGATTCCTTGTCTTGATCATACGGCCATCCAGCCCGGTTGTGATCCGGGTGAACAGCATGGTTTTGGCGGAAAGCTTTAAATTGTATCCGGCATAATTATTCTCATCCGCATCCTCTGTCCCGGCCGGCACACCATCCAGATCATCATAATAGTTGAAATTAAATAAACCCAAGGCATTAATCCGGCTTTTTGCCGTTTCAAAACCAAACTCAAGCCCGGGACTGATGGTCAATGTACTGACAGCGCGTTCATCTGTACTGTCATTATAGAAATTAGAATCAATTCGGTAATCCGTTTCTATCATGGGTTTGATCAAAAACCGCTCTTCGGCCAATGTAATCCCTGTCCATGCTGAAATGATCAAAAAAACTGCAGTAAAAGCCAATCGCACATCACGTATCATCTCATATCACCCGCTTACCCCTAACACCAGACATGACCGAACCTGCCAATATTTTAGCAGGATTCTCTTCAAAAATAGTTCTGACCGCCTTTTTCCCGCCTGCTTTTTTCACGGCCTTGACGGCATCGTCAAGGCAAGGAGGCCTGTGCCGGATACTATGCCCGTCGGATGCCACAAAATGCACCTGTCCCTCTTTAACCATATTCCAGGCAATCTTGAAGCTGCGCTTTCCGTTTTCACCTGTGATACTTTTTCCTGTAATCTGAAACAAGGCATTTTCAAAAATAAATTCCGGGATCATTTCCAGATGCCGCTGAATGGTCCGGTTACGTTCAGGATGCGCAATAACCGGGATCACCTCCCGCTGCCGCAATTGTCGCAGCAACGTGATGATTCCCTCTTTAATAAAAATATCCGGCAATTCAAAAAGATAATACCTGGAACATCCCAAAGGCAGCAATTCGCCCTGATCCAACAGGAGACAACTATCCGGTGATATACGAATCTCCGCACCCGGCAACACTTTAAGGGAAATCTTTTTTTCTTCAAGCACTCTGGTAAACATCTTAACAGAATCAATCACCATCTCGGAACTCACCTCGAACACCCCATTTTTAAAATGGGGCGTGGCAATAATCTGGGTGGTGCCGGACCGCACAGCCAACAGAGCCATGTCGACAGCTTTCTCCATATTGGATGGCCCGTCATCCAGGTCGGGCAAAATATGGCAGTGAATGTCAATCATGATTTCTGCGACGTCGGGGTTGAATCTATTTGGCTGAATATGATTCTTTCTGCAGAATTAGCGGCAGTTCTACCTGTTTCAGAACCTGTACACGACATATATACGCCGATAACTGCAAAGACAAACAAAATTAAAATAATGACAAAATCTTTTTTCATCACTTTCACCTCTCTGTTATATTTTTCTTAAAATAATTACTTGTAAGACCATTGGTGGCAAAAAAGTGTGGCAAAGGCCCAAAAGACAAAACAAGAAAAATAAAGCTTCATGGATGAACAAACCGAGTATGAACTACCTGCCGGATCGGGTAACCACTGCCCTGGCCGTAAGAAATAAAATTTTAATATCATTAAACAAGGACCAAGTGTCAATATATTTTAAATCCAGCTTCATCCATTCATCAAAACTTAAGTCATTACGATTAGGCGCAATTTGCCACAGACAGGTCATTCCCGGTTTCATGGACAGCCGTCGCCGGTGCCATACTGAATATTCATCCACTTCCTTGGGGATAGGCGGTCTTGGTCCCACAAGACACATCTCTCCTCTGAGCACATTAAATAGCTGGGGCAGTTCATCCAAAGACGTTTTACGTAAAAAATGACCAATCCCGGGAATGATACGCGGATCTTCCTTTATCTTGAATACCGGACCATCCATCTCATTTTTATCTTCAAGCCCTTTGCGGATTTCATCGGCGTTATTCACCATGGTCCGAAATTTATAAAATTTAAATTTCCGACCATTCATACCCAACCGTTCCTGGGTGTAAAAAACAGGGCCTTCGGATGTCAATTTGATGGCAACGGCAATTGCAGCAAACACCGGCAACAGCAACAAGGTCAAAAACAAAGCAGACAGATAGTCAAAAATGGTTTTAAGCAGAATCTTTCCTTCATTCATGGGTGTGGTTTGTAACGTCATGTTGTATACACCTAGAAAAGACTCAAAGTGAATCGTCGCGATATTGGGACGATACATAAGATAATGAATCTCCCAGTCAGGTATGATCCTTACCTTGATGCCCATACCTTCTGCCAATGCCAGATACCGACCCCCCTTTTTAATTATTTTCAAAGGCATGGCAAATATAAGTTCGTCAACGATGTTATGCCGGAGATAATCTTCCAGATCCCTGACCAGCCCGATCACCTTGTGCCCGTTTTCCACTGCCTGTCCTACCAGATCATCTTCAACATCAAAGCAGCCGGCCACCCGGTACCCTGATGATTTGTATTTTTCAATGGCCCGAATAACTTCCCTTGCCCGCTCCTTACTGCCGACAATGAGAACACTGCGCGTATTGAACCCGTCTGTCCGAAGCCGCTCCAAGGTTTTAAATACTATAAATCTTACCAAAGTCAAAAAACTGATATTTAAAATCAGAAAGATCCCCATCAAAAGACGGCTCACCCCCTGAATATGCATGGCATACATGGCAACACTGACGAAAATCATCCCAAGCAAACTGCCTTTTACAATGGCTGTAAAAAAGTACCAGAAAGGTTTCGCCCTGTATGGCATGTACACATCCATCCATTTGAAAGCCATGTACCAGGAGATGATGATGAGAGTAAGAATCAGATAGTAGTTAGGAGCCGTAGACAAAGCACCCAAATGACCCGGCAGTATCTCCTTTTTGATAAAATATGCGATAATAAATGATACGATCGTGATTACACTATCAAAGACCTTCTGGAAATCCAGTATTAATGAACTATGTTCTCTAAGCATTTTTTCTCCTGTCTTTTGATTTTAAAATCAACAGAAAAGGATTTAATATATAGTATAAACAGATTGATTTCGATGAAGGAGACAGGTTGTATCTCAGGCGCAATTCTCCGGTTGAAGGAAAAAGCCTGCCCAAAAAAATCCTTACAATGGACCTTGTTTCAATAAGCATCAGCGTAAAGGCCATCATCCTCAGATGCTTCCGGCTAACCCCGGAAAAGATGCCTGAAAATACAAGGCGTCTTAATAGCGGATATCCACGGGTGCGTTGGCCTAATACCAAACCGGGCACGGAAGTTCCCAGCAAATCATTTGATATGTTTAAGGTGAAGATAACCAATTTCCCCATCCCAAACCGGTCTGCAGTCTGAAGTAAACACGCCCAATTGATCCGATTATAATTCTTTTCGATCAAGGCACCAAGCAGAACAAAAAACCGCAAAGGATGAAAACAATGGTCAAAAAGCCTGAAAACCTGATACAGAATATTGTTCTCAATGGTTAAATCCATTATGTGTTCCCCCTCCCACTCAAGAGGAAAGGCAGATTTCCACCAAAACTCTTCCGGAATGGAAAAATACCGCTTCACAAGGTTCCAGTGAACTTCAAGCGTCATCCACTTTTTAAAAATCAGATGGTAATGGCTGTCCAAAAGATCTTCTTGGGAAAATTCTTCGACCGGCGTGTAACCACATTCAGATTCAAGTATTATTTTTATTTTTTCAAGAAGACTGAATGGGACCAGCAGGTCAATATCACTTGAAGGGTACACCCCGAAATCCCGGAATAATTTATCTGAAGCATAAACACCTTTTAAGGGTATGGCTGGGATATCTTGAACTGATAAGGATTTCAGCAGCACCAGAGTTTCCTTAAGTGCCCCCATATTGTTTAGAGCCGTTTCCTGGTAGACCGACTCTAACTTATCTGTTATCTCTTTTAAATCCAAAGAGATAAGTTTGACATTCCTGTAAACAAACCCGGCAACTTCACATTCCAATGAGAGGCGGTAAACCTCGTTTAAATTGATCTGCCTCTCATTTTGTAAGATTTTATTGATTTCTTCCGGCCGGCAATCGGAACAAAACGGCGCAGACAGAAGTAAGACAAGCTTCTGCTCGTTCGATATGTTTAATCTATATTTCAATCCGCGTATTCACCCAGCAACCGCTCATAGGCCCCGTAAACCTTATCTTCAGTAAATTGCTCAAAATAACGCCTCTTGCTTGCAACCCTCATCTTTGCAACCAGATCATCATCCTGAAGGAGTTTTGTAATCTGCCTGTCACACGTCTGTTCGTCCCCAAAAAACAAAGCTCCTTCACCTGCCACCCAACGGTTAAAGCGATTGTCATGCGCCAATACGGGAGATCCCGCCCCCAAGGCCTCAACCAGGGAAGGATTGGTTCCACCCACGGTATGGCCGTGTACATAAAAACGGGCATAAAAACGCAACGCCTGAACAACAGTCTGATCGTATATAACTCCCACAAACATAATTTCATCATTGCCGGCATCCAACACCTGCTTTTGGTACTCATAGTGTTTTGAATCGTATTTTCCCAGAACTACCAGAGGCATGTATCTTTTTTGGGCAGTATACGCCCGAACAATTTTAAGAATCGAGTTTTCCGATTCAGGCCGGGCAATAAGGAGGACGAATTTCCCGGGTTCAAGATGGAACTGATTAAGATAGGCGGCATCGGCAGAGCGGACCATTGGCGCCGTATAAGGAATCATTGTTATTTTTTTCTTCGAAATAAACCCTGCAAGATGACGCTTAATTTCAGGGTGATCCGCCACCAGGTGATCCCCCAACAATAATCCGGCTTTTTCATTCAAGTACAACCAGGTGCGTTCTAAAAAGGACCATTTATCCCTCTGCCATTCGATGCCGTCCATATTTATGATATTTTTTATTCTTTTCAGACGATACAACGCACAAAAAATGGCCGTATTATAGCCTAACGTAAGCATGACGCCCTGTTGTCTTGCTGCATGACAGGTTGATTTCCAATCAAAAACAATAGTACCTTTAGCATCTTCCAAAGCTCGAGCAACCAAAATATGTACCCTGTGAATTCCGTTCCAATCGTCTTCAAAAAAACAACCTCGGCCCTTCTCCTGGCAGTAGACAGTGACTTCCCATCCTCTGCGTTTAAGATAAAAAGAGAACTGCTCTGCAAAAGTTTCAAAACCGCCATGCCGGGCAGGAATGCCCCGAGTCCCTAATATTAGTAGATGCTTCAATTATCAGTAAAATCAACTCAACTGATCATATGCATTCAACAGTTTAGGTATTTCATGGGTCCATTGAAGTTCGCTGATCACCCGCCGCCTGCCGAAATCCCCCATCCGCTGTGCCAGGTCCGAATCATCCAGAACTTTGATAATGTTATCCATCAAGGATCGATGATCATTGGGCGCTGCATACAAAGAGGCCTTTTGCGCCGAAAACCGCCCTTCCGTCATCTCGAACTGAACAATGGGTTTACCCAGAGCCATATATTCCATGATTTTGTTCATGGTGGATTTGTCGTTCATCTCATTGACGACATCCGGGTTGACACAGACATCTGCCGTGCTGAGGATTTCCATCAACACCGCATCCGACACCCTTCCGGTGAACGTGACAAAATCCTCAATATCCAGGTCGTTCATCATCATCTTCAACGATTCCAACTCTGTTCCGCCACCGACCAGGACAAAATGAGTGTCGACGCGTTTTAATTCATGCACCAGATACTTGATTCCATTGAGCAGATAATCGAGCCCTTCCTGGGCTCCCATGACCCCAACATATCCCACCATAAAAGTCTTGTTGTTTTTCCATTGATCGTTGGGCGCAACCCGTCTCGCCCTGTCAAGATCCGGACCACTTCTGACCACATGGACATTTTCAGGCTTCATCTTGCCCCGTTCAATGGCAATCCGACGATATGAATGGTTGGTGGCAATGGAGACATCTGCTGTTTTAAAGGTCAATTTCTCCCAGAGCAGCATGCACCTGTAAAACAGATCTTTTCTCCCGAATTTGGCAATGTAGAGCTCGGGATTGATATCATGATGATCAAACAGAAATTTTTTACCTAAAACGAGTTTGAAAAAGCCGCCCACCAGAAAAATATTATCCGGTGGATTACAGGCGTGAATCACATCAAAGCCACGCTCGACAAGCACTTTCAGGCTAAGAGAGAACTGAAAGAAAAGAGCGGAAGCGTATTCAACCAGATATCCCGCAGCACCGCTTCCCTCCATGGGTAAGGGGTGACGATAAATGTGGATGCCGTCCAATACCTCATATCGCTTGTTATACCCCTTCATGACCGGGCAGAGAATGGAAACGGAATGTCCGTTTCGTTGCAGTGTCGTGGCTTCCTGCCAAACCCGCCGATCAAAGGGGACGGGAAGATTTTCAACGATGATCAAAATTTTCATGGTTACCAGCAGATTCCATTATAAGATTCGTTACTGACCTGATTGTCGATGGCGCGTACCAGGTCGATGATTTTCTGATCGTTCCGGAGATGTCGGGTAAGGTCCCTGAACTCGGTAGCTTGATTTCCAATAATAATGGTCTCGGCATGGTCCATCACCTCATCCATGGTTTGAACCATCAATTTGGAGATATGGGGGATTCGATTCAGGATGAAATCCTTGTTGGCCCCTACCAGGCTGGCAAGGTTGACGTTTTTGTCATAAATTTTAATCTCATATCCCTTGCCGAGAAGCCGCTCGATCATCTCTACAATGGGACTTTCTCTTAAATCATCCGTCCCGGCCTTGAAGCTGAACCCAAGAAAACCGATCTTTTTATGATCCGCTTCCATGACCATCCGGATACCCTTCTCAATATGTTTCACATTACTTGGAAGAATCGCGTTCAATATGGGCAAGGTTAGATCAAGTGATTTTCCCTTGTACGTCAGTGCCCTGACATCTTTTGGCAGGCAGGACCCGCCAAAGGCAAATCCGGGCTTCAGATAATAGGGGGAGATGTTGAGCTTTGTATCCTTGCAGAAAATATCCATCACGTCATGGCTATCGACATCAATGGATTTGCAGATATTCCCGATCTCATTACCAAACCCCACCTTCAAGGCATGCCATACATTATCCACATATTTCACCATCTCTGCGACTTCAATTTTTGTACGGATCATTGGCGCATCCAATTTTTCGTAGATTGATGCCAGCAGATCTCCGCTTCTTGCATCGGTCTCACCGATCACGGTCTTTGGGGGATGGTAAAAATCATAGACAGCGGTTCCCTCTCTTAAGAATTCCGGGTTGTTGCACACGCCGAAATCCTTTCCCGCCACCTTGCCGGAGCTTGTTTCCAAAACCGGTATCACAACGGTGTTGATCGTCCCCGGTAGGATGGTGCTGCGTATGACGACCACATGAAATGCATCCTTTTCCTTTAACGCCGCGCCGATATTTTCACAGACCCTTCGGACAAAACTGGTATCCAGATTACCGTTCAGCTGACTGGGCGTTCCCACGCAGACAAGGGATAGGTCAGTTTTTTCTATAGCTTCTTTGGCATCGCTCACGGCCGAGAGTTTCCCCTCAGCCACAACCGATTCGATGATGTCACCGATATCCTTTTCAATGATGGGGGTTCGACCGCTATTGACGATATCCACTTTGACCTTGACCGGATCAACACCGATGACCTGATGACCTTCTTTGGCAAGGCAGGCGGCAGAGACTGCCCCTACATATCCAAGACCGAATATACTGATGTGCATGATTGTTCCTTTGTTACGGGTTTTATCAACCTGATCCCTCACCCCCCTCTTTATAAATGGAAAGGGGGAGTTTAGGCGAGTTGATTCGGGTTCATTGTTAAAAAGATTACTGTGGGCTATTTACCGTAACAACTCATCATAGAGATCAATTATTTTCTTTGCTACATATTTTTGATCCAAATATTGAATTTTATCTCTATAAACCGGTCTTTTTTCAGATTCAAAAATATTAGCAACTTTTTTGGATAGTTGAACAGCATCAAATCCACAAACAGCACTTAGTTCTAATCCTTGAACCCTTTCTGAGATATCTCCGACATCTACTGAAACTACTGGTGTGTCACACGCTAAGGCTTCTTTGACAATATTAGGAGAACCCTCATTGAAGGAGGTCACAAGTAAACATGAGGCTGAGTTCAAATAAATAGGTACGTCATTGTGAGGAATATCTTTTAAGGGGAGCAGTAGAGTATCATTGTATTTTTTACTCAGTAAGTTGTGTACCTGCAGTGCCAATTTATAATTTTTTCTTGGACGTTCTGGATCTCCAGCAAATAATATAATCTTAGATTCTGTATTTAAATTCAGCCTCTTCCTGGCCTCTATTTTACTTATTGGCCTAAATTTAGTGAAATCAACCCCATTTGGAATGACATGGATATTCTTATGGGACACCACTTGTTCCATTTCTTTTGATTTAACAATAATGGCATCGCATTTTGGCAAAATTAAGTATGCTAATACTTTGCTAAAGACATTTTTCAATTTAATTTTAAAGCCTTTGCCAACATCGCCAAGAACATCTGTCCCCATTAGACTGAGTACTACACGAGCGTCCTTACAAAAAATACAAGGAATGGCCACATATAGATAATGGGCATGAATTATTGAAATCTTATGTTTTCTAACAATATTAGTAATCAATTTTATTGAACGAAAATAATTGAGTTTGGTTTTGTGTATTTTCAAACTAAAAGGTGTAATTTTAAGATTTTCATTTTTTAAAGATTCAAACTGTCTGTCTATAAAAGGCATTGTATAGTTAGATGTTTTATCCGACTCTAGAAAAGCTGCGACAAACAGAACCTCTATGTTGATTTTTTTATTGCCGATCATGTGAAAAGAATACCTTAGATTTTTTTGATTAAATAATACGATCAAATTAAGAACCTCAATGATGCAAAATAGCGTCAAGAAAAGAAACGATTCTTTATTTCAACATCATTCATTTTTCGAATATGTGGAAAGCTGCATAAAGCAGCCCCTATCCATACTATTAAATATTTCAAATCAAACTTAGGCCATCCAAAGGGGTATAACTCTATGATACTCAATATAACATATGCGCCCAAAGCTTTTGTAAAAGCATTTTTTGAATTTAGTACCCCTTTTAAAGCGGGAACTAATAAAGTGAAAATATGAAGTGCTGTTAAAACAAGTCCCCCCTTTAATACAAGGTTTAAGAAACCAGTCTCACAGCCATAGCGCCATCCACCTAAATAATTATTTTCCAAATGAAGATTATGATAATATCGTCCATTTAACCCTCGACCAAAACACCAATCAAATATATCCATTTGTGCTATTAAAGACTTGTGAACATCGACACGTGTGTTTTCTAAACCGCGCTTTTTTAGAAATAAAAAAGTTGAGTCCATTGACATATAATAAATCCCAAGAAACGCTAATGCACTGAAGACAAGTACTAAACTCTTAACTCTTTCTTTCAATCTATCTTCTTTGAAATTCAACAACAATGCAACAATGATATACAAAGTAAGAATACATACAGCACCCCTTCTTCCCGCAAGGGCTACATTAAAAAGAGCAAGAAAACAACAAATTATATTAAAAAACCATAATTTTGAATTTATATATTTTTTGCAAAACAGAAAAAAGCTAGTAGTGACAAACAAAGAACCGACATAAGAGACTGAAGCATACATTGACTTAAAATCATCATAGCCACCGCCTTTTGATGCAAAAAATTGGCTATCAATATATGTACCTTTTATTGTTGTAAAAAACATAATTATAAAAAAAATATTGAAAATTAGATTTATTTTACTCAACGAATTAAATTCAAATTGCCTGATTCCAATAAACAAAATAAGGGGTAAAAAATATGGTAAAATATAATAGGGAGATAAAAAATGATAATTAATCATTCCAGCTGTACTTATCCATTGATAACTATAATCTATATTATACCCCCTTAAAATCATGATTAATACAACTAAAAAATAGTAATAAAAAAAAGAACTATGTAATCCCCAAAAAGGTTTATAAATTTTTTTCACAGTCAATATACCATAAGCAATCCACCCCCATCCTATCCCACCAAAAAATATTAGGGGTACATCAGTACCATAAATTCCTCTAAGCACGTTACCCACTATATGGAAACTTAGACCTATTATGATTTTTTGAAATGGCGAATACGTATAGAAAAAAAATTTTTTCATTTTCTTTTCTTGCTCAAAATTTCAGAATAAACTTTTTGCAAATCATTTATAATTTTTGTTTTATTGTGTCTTGCTATAGCCTTCTTTTTTGCAAATGCACCCATTTTGACAGAGTTCCCAGGGTTACGTAATAGTTCAAGAACAGCACCAGCCAATGCCCAAGGGTCTCCGTCTTGAATGAGCAATCCCTCTTTCCCATGCTCCAACAAAGAGCCCGTTCCACCGACATAGGTTGCTATACAGGGCATTCCTAAAATCATGGCTTCACATAAATTATTAGGGCTATTTTCTATATGGGATGGCATGACATAGATTGAAGCATCAAGTAGTTGATCAATTAACTCATCTTCGTTAAGCCTTCCAAGCAAACGTAATCCTTTTTTGGGATAGTGTGAACCAAGCTTTTTCTTTACAGCTTGAACAATACCATCGTTTTCAGAAACGCCTGCCACCCGCCATTCCAAATCCAAATTATTTGAATCGATTAATAATTCCAAAGCAAAGCAAAGAGATTCAAAGCCTTTATAAAAAGTATTCCCACTTGTTGTAAATACAACGAAACGTCTATCAGCATTATACTCCCAACTTTTGCTATAAAAACCTTCTCTTAAAACCTCACCAACATAAAAATATTCAGATTTAGGCGCTAATATACGAGTTATTTGATAATCCCATTCAGTCCTACCAAAAATATATTTACACTTTTGAAGTATTTCCTGTTCTCTGATTTGCATTTTTGAAAACTTATTATATGCGATTTTAAACTCTTGTATTCCAGATATTGTTTTAATTATTTTAGAAGAATATTTTAAATATCTTCTTTCCAATCCGCTAAAGAACCTATGAAAACAAACAGTTATATTGCCTTGGATCGATATACAAACAGGAAAATCCACATATTCTTGAATATATCCAAACGGATTTTCCGTACCATGCACATGGATCAAATCTGGTCGGACTCTATCGATAATATCTAAATATTTTCCAACATCTTCACGAAATACAACTTTAGAGAATCGCATATCCAAGTATTTAGACAACAAGCCTTTTTTTTCTTTAAATATCGGATGATAATGTGTCTTTTTATATTGAAACTCCTGGATATCTTGATCATGATAAAAGGCGATATGTAGTTCAACATTGTTTTGCATGGATTGATCTAATGCTTTAAGCCAACCACCGGTTCCTTTCAGCTCTCTGCTAAAATACTCATCACTGTTTGCGGGCGTATTTGAAAACCAGAGTACTTTCATATTTTACCGTAGGCCCTCCAATAAACAGTTTTCAAATACTGTGGTATTATTAAATGAACTATGAGTTTCTTCCATTTCCATTCACGATTTTTCAATAATGAAGTTAATTTCACGAATCGAAGCATTTTTAAAGCCAGTATTTTACCGCCATGATGTGCTAAAATAACTGCAATATTGAATGAAAATTCACTAATACAGTTTATTGCACTCTCTCTTTTCCCCGCTTCCAATGAATTATTTTTTGTATATTGATAAACAAGCTGTGGTAATAAAACTGCATCATCAAAAAAGGCTTTCATGTTTCGCTTACTTCTAGATGCAGAGCATTCCACCCGATGATAGATACCTAACGGAGTAGAAATATATCCAAAGTGGCCAGCAAATCCTAACTTGAACCAAGCTATCCAGTCTTCAAACTGTTTCACGCCTTCAGGAAAGCCGCCGGTTTCAATAAATTTATCCTTGCAAACAACAGTTGTTGAACTGTGATTCGGGCTTCTCTGATTTCCAAAAAGATCAAAGTAACTATAAATGCCATTTCCAATTTCAATATCAAGAGAGACGTGGGAGGTATCTCCTAAGTAGTAATTTGCTCCAACCATGCAAATGTTTGGATCTCTATTTTCTAAAATAAAAGAAACCATTGTTTCTAAAAAATGGGGCAAATATTCATCATCTGCATCTAAAAAAGCCACCCAATCGGCTTGTGCCAATTCTACCCCTTTATTTCGGGCTTTTGATACTCCCCCATTGCTTTGCTGAAATAACCGAACTCTTGCATCCGCAATCGTTTGTACCAAATTAGCACTATCGTCAGTCGAACCATCATTAACAATAATTAATTCAAAATTAGAGTATGTCTGATTCAGAACAGAATGAATGGCACGTAAAATAAACGCCTCTTTATTAAATAAAGGTATGACAACAGAAATGAACATTGATTATATGATTAAACTCCCTGATGTTCCAAAAATCTGATTGAATTTGAACGAAGCAAAGATATTTTTTGATCAACTTTTCTCCAATTTCTCTCTTTTTGAAAAAGCCCCTGCGAGACTGAATCTCTCGTAAAAAACACCCAGTGTTCCAACCCTACAGCTTTCAGCAAATCAACAATTCGTGCATTCATTGCCCCCATTTCTCCTTCAATCAATAATGCGATGAAAGGTGTATGAAAAATTAGGCAGAACACAACGCCATGGAACGAGTTGGTCACCATAAAATCCGCATTTTTAATCCGATTGAGCCAACAGACAGGCGATGGCAAAGTATAGCACTTGTGAATACCTGTCTTTTTTATGTTGCACTTGAGAATTGTTAAATCCAGAGTGTCCGACAATCCCTGTAATACATTCTCTACATCTCGATCCAACCCATGTAAAATATAACTGAAAGCATATGCCTCAGAGTAATTTGCCTGACCAACTAAACGATTATAATCATCTCGACTCAAAAGCAAAGTTGGATCAACAACATGGGCCGCATCGGTGCGGCCGGAAAGCCCCCTGACGATTCCGACCCCGGATGCTTCACGTACACTGATAGCGTCAAATTTTTCCAGGTTTTCCCCGATTATTTTCTGCCATCTTTTTTCCATAGTCGACGTTTCAGCATGTCCGAAACTGGCAGCATATGAAATTCTTTTTGTATTCTTGCCAGCAAATGATAAAAAATAGAGTTCTTTCAAACCTTCATATTGTGAAATCCACCGTGGATTCCACACTTGATCACTGCCGGTAATCATCAAATCATATTTATCTGCGAGCGACTTCAGTTCCTGTACAAAACTAAATGTTTTAGAAGTTCGTTTCAGGCATTTGTTCCGAAAATTTTCAAACAGAACTTCTTTATAATATGCTTCCCATTTTCGAATACACCCTTGTGGAGTCTTGGCCAAAATTTTTTTCATAACAGACACGGAAGGCTTGGGTCTAAAATCAATTATCTGAACAAGGTGCCCTTTTTTTTCAAGATAAGACTGTAAGGCATATACTTGTAATACCGCCCCGTAATTATCACTCCATTGAAATGTAGCTATCCCGACTTTCATGTTTTCCTCACCACTAAACTCAAAAAAATATTTTCCCAAGACCCATCTTTATCAGCCTCTTGCCCCTTCTTGCAAAAACTTTCAGTCTTGATGGCCTATGGAGTCGATATTTAAGAATCATTTTTGAAAAATGAAAGCTCTTTAGATCTTCATAAAATGTGTCCCTCTCTGCCGGCCGCAAACATGGCCGTACAAGACATGCATTGCCGACGATTGCAGTATCGAGATCCGCAGCGCCTATGAATAAAGTAGACCATACAGCCTCTATCAAATCCTTCCCCTTTTCCGTGTTGACCAAGATAAGGGAAGTGCCTTTGTCGTCTTTGTCATATTCAGGATACTTTTTATCGACACACCAAAAATCTGCGAGAGTTATATCCCCCTCGCGCTTGATATTTGCAAACCGACACGCATAACAAGATTCTCTAAGTGAACAATTCTGCAAAAAACCTCGTAAATATGGATCAGAGTGCAAATCTTTATATATGCTTTTACTACTTTTCAAATCCTGCCGCATGCCAAAGGCTTTCCAGCCTTTGGATTTATCCCTGAATGACAATCCTTTTATTTCATCGCCATTATCATTGTTATACTGAATATAGTGCTGCAGAAAAAGCGGCGATGGCACGCCATGACAGATAATATCGCAACAAAGCAGTCCTTTATACGGTTTTCGTAGATATTGTCGTATTCCTGCAACCTGACAGGGGGTTCCAGAAAATAGAACCGATTTACCCTGTTGTAGGCAATTTTTGATTTTTGAAAATAAATTCGGCGATAATTCACTTTGGACATACTTTGAGCCCCGCAGACCTGCCAGTTCTTCTTTGGTTTCAATAATGATGTGTCGAACGACAAGTTCATCATCAAAGGCAGCACCAACAACACTACCGCCCTGAGCAAGGATATGTTCCGCAAGTGCGGTGAAGAGCCCCCCTGATGAGCTTAGGCAACGGATTGTTTCATCCAGGTTCCAAGCAGCATAAACAACCAAAGGACCGATATTTGCACCTTCGGGTGTTTTTTTTTTGATACCCACCGGGCAGATCTGCGCACAAAGACCGCACTGGTTACATAAGGATTCATCCATTATGGGATAAAAAAATCCCTCAGCATTGGGTTCCATGCTCAGGCTATTCTCCGGACAGATAGCCGCACAGGCCCCGCAACCCGTACAGGCTTCCACGCTTTCGCTTGGTATGGTAAATTGAATCGGCGTCGATGTCATGGCTAAATCACTTTAAATCGTTAAATGCTCTTAGCCTTGCAACTGAAGGGTAAAATTTGCCTTGTAATCGTTTGAAGTTCCGGACAACAAACATCCGCTCGTTCTGATCCAAGGCAATAAACCAGCAGGCAACGATAGCGATGAAAATTGTCATGCCGACTACACTCAAAAGTCTTATAAAAGAACTATGCATAAAGAGATACGGGGCACACCCAGCCAGAGCGGATAGTGTACTGACAATGACACTTGGCCATAATACCCCTCTGATCCACCGACGAATCGGAATGCCCAAGAGATATTTTCCCCAAAAGACCCTCCCCAGACTGCATATAGTCATGGTGATCACAAAGGCCACACACACACTTGCAGGGGAATGACCCATCTTTAGAAAAAGCCATGCCAAAGGAAGAGTCAGTAATAAAGTCGTGCCTAACGTCGCCTGATATGCTGCGATTCTACCATGGGCGTTGACTGCCAGCATATAGCCGCTGCTTAGCCGATCAATTATGAAAGATGCAATGATAAGGCGACAGAAAATAGCCGTGTAAGATGGAGGAATCCGAAGCCATAACTTGAGCACATAGTCCATTTCAATCATTAAAGGAATGGCAAAGAAAAATACAAGCAGCGTTCCAAATTTACTGGCCCGCAACGATAACGAGATCATACGTTCCCGATCACCCCGACCCTCGCTACTTGTAATCTCGGGAGAAAAGGCCCCCATCATGGCGGTGGCGAGTTGATTCGTCTGGGCAGAAACTTGTTTTCCGATGCCATATGCGGCATTCACATTGGGGCCAAAATACAAATTAAGCAAAATAGCGGAACCCTGGTCACGTAATGTAGCTCCAAGCCCGCCAATCAAGTTCCAGATGGCAAAAGAGGCAATTTTTTTAAAACGGGATTTATCAAACCATTGGCTTAGTTCAATACGGCACTCATTGAAAATCTTAAAAGCTCGCAAAACCTGAACAAGCTGAATGAACACAATGATCACAACCATCCCAACGGCATATACAAGCAGTAGATCCCCGGAAAGATGTGTCAGAAGATAGGCTAAAGCAAAGGTCAAACCGGTTTGAAGCATCCCCCAAACAGCCATTTCCGAGATACGCTGGTTGGCCCTAAACATAGCGATGAATGGGACGGATAACATATTGACAAAGGCTGAGATCAAAGATACCCGAAAAACCACAGTACAAGCCTGTATTCTGCCGTCAGGGACCGTCAGCATGTGCTTGATGGTATATTCCCCAATAGGCCAACCGAACAGGATTAGGACTATGGCAAAGCAGAGATGGATACTCAACGCGGCATTGAACCATCGCTTGACCTCTGCCGAATCTCCCTGTCCAATCGAATAGGCAAAATAGCGGGATACACTGCCAGCCATAACTCCGTTCAAAAAGGTAATAAAAATAATTATGGAACCGACTACACTGAACAGACCAAAATCTGTTTTTCCCAATGCATTCAATACCCACCGACTGCTAAATAAAGCAAAGCCTAAAGCAAGAATGGAGCGTGTATATGTGGCAATAGTATTAAGAATTAATCTTTGGGATGGTGTCATGACATTGCAGTATAATTCTATAATTACAATTCTAATACACGATTCATAAAATGATCAATTTTCTTTACCGCGTGATTAAAATTCAAATGATTATTCATCCATGCATATGAATTTTTTGATATTTCCTCCCTTAAATTTGGCTCTAAAAGCAATTTTTCAAACCCATTTGTAATACTGTCAACATTTTCCGCTTCTACCAATATGAGGTGCACCTCATTAGTAAAATATCTTGGTATATCGCCCACATCCGTTATGACAACAGGTTTTTGACATGCAAAATACTCTCCCAGTTTGGTCGGGAAACCAGCTTCCGCAAAGACTCCCCTTGGTCGGGTCAGTGCCAATATCTGAGAAGAATAGAGCAGTTCCGGCACGTTTTCATGCGAGATAAGTCCAGTAAAGGTAATGCAATCAGAAACGGCAAGCTCATTTGCAAGTTTCCTTAACTGGGGCAATATTGTACCGTTGGTCACATCGCCAATTATTAACAAATGGGTATCAGGGTATTTCTTGTTCAACAAACTAAAACTTTTGATCAAATCGACCACTCCATCTTTTCTGGTTGGGGTACCGATATAGCCAATCGTTATCTTATCCCTTAAAAATGGCTTTATATTACTTTTTTTAAATCTCTCAGGATCTATCAAGTTAGGCATGACGATAACCGGTTTTTTTTCCCCCAACTTATTTTCGACAAAATTTTTCAAATAATAAGATAACACAATAAAACCATCAGCATACCTGATCAAATATTTCATACTGAAATAGAAACTGAACCATTTCAATGAAGCAATGGAGAAAAATTTTGCAACCGGTTTTTCATAAAACTCCGGCAGGATCACTACAAGTTTTTTTCTCATAATCTTTTTAATGATCAACAGCATCAAAAACCTAAACCACGTAGCATTATAGCATACTACAATATCCACTTCCTTCTTGATTCGTTCAGATAACAAATATAAAAAAGGTAGTGTTATACCCCAAAAATTCTCTATAATTTTTCCAATGGCTTTCCGGGGATGATTGACAAATCCTAAATGCTTGTACTTGACACCATCGACAACACCCTGTTTGTGCTTATTATGATCAATATCCCTGCCGTAACAATTTCCGGTCGGCATTATTACTTCAATATTATTACCCAACTTCATTAAACCAATGCTAAAATACCGCAACAAATTTGCGCTTGCCCCGCCATAAGGAAAATTACCATAAGTAACAAGAATAATTTTCTTTTCCCGAATCATATTTTCCACATATCCTTATCGAATCGCCAATCATCATTTGGGACATCTTCAATCTTACCGGATGAAAACACACCCAACAGAGCATCTTGAGTCATCATTATTGATGCTGTTGCATGCCCGGGCGGGACATGAAGCTCTGAAGGTTTATATTTAGACAAAGTAAAGCGCTGTACAGGCAACTTCCCTGAAGGATTCTCCCAATCATTCGGAGCAACGACAGCAATAACCATCGATCCCATAAGAGGAACAAACCACTTGTGATCTCGTTGATGCCCAATCCATCCTCTTATTTCCCTCGGCTGATGTGCGCGGATCGTGTAAAATCGATCCACCCCTTAAAATCAAAGTCATTGACAAATGAAAGAATGCCTCTTTCATGCACATCACCGGAAATCAGCTTTACTTTCATAGCAGTTATCCTTTTGAAAGAACTTGATGAAGTTGTTGAGTTTCTTTCATTTTTTGTTGTGGGTCGAAGCCTGGCAGGTGATATGCCAGGTCGGCCCATGGTCGTTATTTATGCCAAACATATCGATTCACATAATCGGAATAGCTCAATATAATCCGAAGCACCTTCTCCGAAACATTTGGCATCTGATAGTCATTCACAATTCGATGCTGTTTATCAATCTTACTTCTACTTTGAGAATCAAGGATATTTAATCCCTGGAGTATACGCTCCGGCTTTAGACCGGTGAGCATCACTGCTGCTTCCTCCATTGCCTCGGGGCGCTCATGGGCATTTCGGATATTGAGTGCGGGAAAATTCAAAATAGAACTTTCCTCACTGATAGTCCCTGAGTCAGAAAGTGTGGCCCGTGCTCTGGTTTGTAGATGCACATAATCGAAAAACCCCAATGGTTTCATAAACTCCACCAGAGAGTTGACCGCTATTTCATTGGTTTCCATGCGTTTTCGGGTGCGAGGATGAGTAGAAACAATAATCCGCACCCCATATACTTCGGCAATGGTGTCAAGACAGCGCATCAAATCTGCAAACTGCGCCGGATCATCTATGTTTTCTTCCCTGTGAGCACTGACGACAAAATAGGCCGCTTCATGCAAATTTAACCTTTCCAGCACATCAGACGCATCTATTTTATCTCTATAAAAATTCAGAACTTCAAACATGGGGCTCCCGGTTTTAATTACCCGCTCCGGGGGAAATCCTTCCCGCAACAGGTATTCCCGTGCAATATCACTATAAGACAGATTGATATCACTGATATGGTCGATGATTTTTCGATTGATCTCTTCGGGCACCCGCTGATCAAAACAACGATTCCCGGCTTCCATATGAAAGACGGGAACCTTACGACGCTTCGCCGGATAGGCTGCCAGGCACGAATTGGTATCTCCCAACACGAGAAGCGCATCCGGTTCCACCTGAGCCAACACGTCGTCAACTTTGGCAATCACGGCTCCAACTGTTTGACAGGCGCTATTGCCTGGTTCGGCACTATTCAGAAAATAATCGGGTTTACGGATACCGAGATCGTCGAAAAAAATCTGATTCAATTCATAATCATAGTTTTGACCGGTGTGAACGATAACATGATTCATATGCTCATCCAACGTTGCCATGACCCGTGACAAGCGGATAATTTCCGGTCTGGTACCGATGACGGTCATCACTTTGAGTTTACGATCCGGTAACGGGAGGATATGATTCACTCTTTATTCCTTAATTTTTGTTGAATGGCAACTTGACATATTTTGTAATCAAACCTTTTCAAAATAGGTGTCCCCATCTTCAGGGTTATAAAATTCATTGATCCAGAACAAGGTGTATAGATCATCATTCCCGATATTAGTAATATTGTGCGTATACCATATGGGCATATCTACAAATGCGGGGGAACGGCCATCCAATTCAAAAGTGTGTTTTTCATTGGTGCCGATCCTGCGGATTTCGATTCTTGCCTTACCACTGATTACGGCGAATCGTTCAAATTTACGGGTATGAAAATGATCCCCTCGCGTCACTCCGGGTACGGTTGTGGAAAAGGATACCTGCCCACCGTTGCCATCCAGCTTCAACACCTCTACAAAGCTCCCGCGCGAATCGGTATGGGGCGTTAACTTTCCCGGATAGAAAGTGCCATGATCTATATAACAAACAAATGTGTTGAATAAGTTTTGCCCAAAACGATCCTCGATTTTCGGGATGATTTGTTTATCGAAATAAAGCAGCTTAAATTTTTCCAGCTTGTCAAGCAGGTGCGAGACTTTAATGGTTGTCGTATGGGGAAGATGACAATGGGTGATTGCCGGTGTCTGGCGATCCTCAATATGATCGATAATGGCTTGCACCAACTCTGATACATAAATCAGCTTGAGTTCGCCATCCACATCAATCTTTGGCACTTCATTATGGGTCAACTGATGACAAAAGGTTGCCACCACCGAATTATAGTAAGGATGGCCGAATGGGCCGAAAACATTGGTAATGATCAACCCGGTGAATCGAGATTGATGCCTGTCTGCCCATTGATATAATAGCATTCTTCCCTGTTTTTTAGAATTGCCGTAAGGATTGTCTCTATCTTCCTGTATGGAAGAGGCAAACAACACATGGGGTCTGGCGTCGGTTGTTTCCATTGCCTGAATCAGGCGATTGACCAGATCCACATTGGTGCTGTAGATCGTTTGAGGATCGTTATGCCTGTTTAACGACGCCAAATGTACAATTACATCGCACTGGGTGACGAACTGTTCCAGCCTGACGTTATCCCCAAAGAACTCCCGTTTAAAAGATATCTGTTGATACTTTTCCGGCTCCAGGGACAATGTATTGGCTAAATGGGACCCCACAAAACCATTTTGCCCGGTAATACCGATTTTAATCATTGCATCCTCTCAATCTTGATATCGCATTGCAGATCCAAGCATCGAAAAAAAATTAGGGTTCATGAACAGGCTCTTGTTCCTCACCCAGCACATCACGTCTGATAAAGGGCAACTTTAACAATAACTGCTTAACCCCTTCGATATCAAGACAGTGGGTATTGTGGGATGTATATTCCTCCACTTGTGACATAACCTCATTCCCTTCTGTAAAGAACTTTCCATAATTCAGGTCCCGAGTGTCTGCCGGTATACGGTAGTAATTTTCAAGCTCATCTGCTTTGGCCATCTCTTCACGGCTGACAAGTGATTCATACAATTTCTCTCCATGCCGGGTACCGATAATTCGGATTTCGTTTTTGGCATCATAAAGTTCAAGCAGTGCTTGTGCCAAATCAGCTATTGTGGCTGCCGGTGCCTTCTGGACAAAAATATCTCCGGGATGGCCGTTCTCAAACGCGAATAGAACCAGTTCCACCGCCTCTTCCAATGTCATCATGAAACGGGTCATATTGGGATCGGTTATGGTGATCGGCTTTTTTTCCTTGATCTGCTGGACAAAAAGCGGAATGACACTACCCCGAGATGCCATGACATTTCCGTAGCGGGTGCCGCAAAGCATGGTGCCGGTGCCGTTGAGGTGTCTGGCCTTGGCCACCATCACCTTTTCCCCCATGGCTTTGGACATTCCCATGGCATTGATGGGATAGACGGCTTTGTCCGTGCTCAGGCTGATCATTTTTTTTACGCCGTTTTTCAGAACGGCATCAATTACGTTTTCCAATCCCATGACATTGGTACGTACCGATTCCATGGGGAAAAACTCACAGGAAGGTACCTGCTTGAGAGCTGCTGCGTTGAAGACGTAATCCACGCCTTTCATCGCATAATCAATGCTCCGGTTGCTGCGTACATCACCGATATAATATTTGATTTTATCGTTGCGATAAAATTGCCGCATGTCGTCCTGCTTTTTTTCGTCCCTGGAAAAAATTCGGATTTCTGAAAAAAAATCTAATTTTAAAAATCGTCGTAACACAGCATTACCGAATGAACCAGTGCCGCCAGTAATAAGTAAAGTTTTATTTTGCATAGAAAATAGAATCTCTTTTTGTTAGTAAATGATAAAATCTTATAACGTCATGCTCAACTTTTTATGATTTAGATATAGCTTCACAGCTCACTATGATTAAAATCGATATGGCAAGGATCAGCGGTCATTTGGAGGTGAGCTATGTTAGTAGAAGATTTTGTTGTTTGGTGCTTTTATTATATAGACGATTGGCTGAAAGAGCCTATAGTTCCAACCCTACATTAATCATCCGAAATATTAACCTTTCATGAAGTAAGTAAATTCATCATAACAATGAGTTCCGTTACATCGACAAAATCAGCCGCTCCATCTGATTTTCATAATCTTCTGCTAACTTTTGTTCATCTGTTGTAAGTTCTCTTTTCCATCTGTCATCGTATTTAATATTGACAATCCCTTGAAACCGCATTGGATTACCAGCAACTAAATGCATGTTGCGTGTGTTGATTTGCCAGTCTCCGTTTGTACAAATAGAGCCAATAAATTGTGCTAAGCGTTGTCTTGTTTTAGTAGGTTGTTCGACAAGATTATTATATTTAACTGTTAATACTTCTGTCTTCATTGTTTTTAAAATTGGAACAAAGCGATTTTTATAAATATTTAACCACTTTTTCAAATGCTTTTCAGTGGGTTCATCAGCACCCCAATGTTTTCCGCTTGCAGCATAACTTTTTGCATCCTTATAAAGCAAAATTACCTTTATATCGGATGGTCTTTCCTTCCAGATCGCATAAGCACGTAATATATCTTTAGAAGAATCAACAACTGACGATACTTTCATTGTTTTTACTATGCTATCATATAATATGAGATTATTTTGTATTATCCCCTTTTGATTTTTCAAAATACTATTCAAAAATAATCCTTGGTTGTTAATAATTGAATATTCGAATATTTTTCTTAACACTTTCAATCTAAAAGATGTTTTTTCAGTGTATTTCTTATTGCTCAAAAAAGACAAGTTAAAATCTAATGGGTGGCTAATGACATTTTGACTTGTTGTATCAGATATACATTGTAATATTTTACTCCAGACCGGACACTCTCTAAAAATTTTGAGACAGGTGCAGATATCCTGTTTGGGGCTTGCATTACACATCTTCCCATCTCGCCATACTTGCCATGGTAACCATACCAACTCACCAGTTGATATGGTATTCGGCAGAGTACCAATCATTAAATCCAGCAGTGTTGAACCTGAGTGACCAGCAGAGATTATAAAGATAATTTTTGAATTGTATTTTGACATATTAAACCATTCTTAGAAATAAATAATTATCGCAGTTTAATCTGCGCGGGACGGTGGGTACTCAATTCCACCTGAACTTGCTTTCCGGCCCCGGCCAAAGAGAGGATATCTCCCAGCATTAGCGGAGTGTCAATGGGCGTAGGAACATTCGCAGGCTGTACCTGAATGACGGCCAGAATACGCAGCTTTTTCTGTGGCATAGTAGGCACGGCGGCAAAATGCCACTGATCAGGATATTCTATAATTTTGCCGCCGTTTTTGTGCTTGCGCCAGTTGACTGCCGGCGGATCAAATCGGGCATGACTGCTCATCTCCAGCTGAGTCGAAGCGAAGAAATCCACCCGCGTTTTTGCTTTCCTGTTACCGCCCATCAGCACGTTGTTGGCAATTTTCAATTTGTTCGGGCTGTGCAGCATCCATTCCCAGTGAGCCTTATGCCCTGCCTCCAGCTCGTCGTAAACCAGTAGGACACTCGGACGTAAAAACAGCAAATGACGGCGGAAGGTATGCAAGCCGACGTCATCCCCGTAAGCTTGGGAAGCGTCGCCCACGCAGTAGGTGGATGCGGTGGTATGGTTATAATCAATGATCCGGCCAAAGCCCTTGGATCCTCGCATCTGCCCTTTGCCGTCGATCAGGATCGAATTGTGCCCCCGGGTATGGGTGTACCATCCCTTGAAATGCTCGTCACCATAACTGATGTAATAACCGGAGCCTGTAAAGATCCGTTCGCCGCCGAAATTGATGTTAAAACTGTTCTGGTCTCTGTGCATATGACCGTAGGCACCGTACGGAGATGAGCGGAAAACAATCATCAGATTGCCGGCAGCATCAATCAGGTTGGTATGCATCGCAACAATTCCTGCATCCATGAAAGCCCGCGACATCGGCAGATCGGCAGGTGGTTTTGGCGCAATCGGAGGACTATCCAGTTTGCCGATAATCTTTTTCGCATACCACAATGCATAGGGGTCCTTGAAATGTTTTCCCAACTCCAGCGCAAAGGTGCCCTGATGGTTTTTGGTAGGCAGCCAGTTACGCTCCGAGCCGTCGCCAAAGCCATCTGACACCGAATCGGGTGGCCAACAGTACATCAGGTAGTACGGCGCATTGCGGTACCAGGGGTGGTTAAAAAAATCCACTCCGGTCAGTTGACCAAACAGGGGCGGTATATCCAGCATTGGCCCATAGTTTGAACGAAAATAGTTAATGCCGTTGGCCCAGGCGCCGTCCGTTCGCGACAAATTTGGAAATTTGGCAATCCACAGTTCGTATACGTAGGCCAGCCACTTTTCCGCTTCAGATACGTCGCCGATCAGCGTCAGTGCTCCCTCTGTGGCCTGTGCCAGGATACGCTGCCAGATATGATTGCTGAAAACCTTGGCTTCAAGATTGTTCATTATTTTCTGGAAAAAACGGGAGGTGCGTCCCCGTAGTGCGTGGCGCAGCTGCCATTTCTGATGCTGTGTCATTAGATCCAGACAGCCGTCATACACCCGCGCGAGAACCTGTATGCAGTAACCGTCCGCAAAATCGATAAACTTAAATGCAGTAACGCCGTCCAGATCCAAACCTGCCACGAACAGACCGTATTCCAAAGCCTTACGGCCATACCGTTCATCGCCGGTGATCCGGTAGACCCACACCAGTTTCTTGACTCGATTGCACATGGTGTTGGTAAATGCTTTGCTGGCTATCCTGGCAAAAACCCCCTGTTCTGATTTATTCTTTCCATGTTCCTTTGGAGCGGCCTTGTCGATGGACAGGATCGGTTTTTCGAGCAGCCGGTCCGCTTGCTTAAGCAGGTGTCTCATCTTCTTTTTATCGGTGGGTGCGGGTTTTGCCGGGATCCGTGGTCGTGACTTATGCGCAGCAGCCAGCATGTCGGAGGAAGGCGGCGTTACAAACTGACGGAGTTCATCACTCACCGAAAACTGCAAGACCTCCGACCACTTTGGCTCTTTATCAGGCTTCGGGGTCACCGCGTACTGCCAGTACCATGTTCCAGATTCCAGTTTACGGTGCGGATTGTAGATGCCCCAGCGTAACTTCGTTGCTTCGAACACCTTTCCCGTGAAATCCCTGTTTTGCGACAGGCGCACCGCATAGCGCACCTTGCGCCCTTTGTTCAGCGGCCAAAGTAACGACGGGGGGTTGACATGGGCCGGTTCGCTGTCGCTTGGCGCCGGGGTCGAGCGGATTGTGGGGTGGGGTGGGGGGATTTGAGCAGTTACTGCCGAAGTAAGCAGAAAAAATGCGAACGTGCAGAGCAAGACTGTTTTTACTCGACTATCAAGTTTTTTCTTCAACCCTGTAAACTCTGGGTTTAGAAATGACAGTCTTCGTATGGTATATTTGCTGGAAAAACTATAACACATTGACTTTATTGAGCATGAATGAAAAATAATGTCAAATATAGAGCCTTCTTTTGCGCTCAGTAAAAATATTCAGTAAAATCAAAATGAGTGTAGCCTAAATGCGTAGAATCTTAAAATTTGGATGAAATTTAAAGTAGTTAAAAAAGAATGCTTGCAGTCCATTTGAACTTATCTTGAATTTTTATGTACCAATAAAAAAAGATATAACGGAGTTGATATGAAAGCACAAGCATTCTCATTAGAGAGAAGCATGTCGGAAGGTCACGTCCAAGTCAATAAACTGAGAGCTTTGAATCTTGGATTTCGCTCTTTGAAAATGTGCGTTTTTCGTTTTTCACCCTTCATTGTCATTGATTGCTCCACCATTAATTCAGCTTGAGTTGCCCAAGTATTGGTAATCATAGTAATGAAGTGGAACGTCCAGAATGAAAAGAATATCTTTTTGAAGATCATTTAGCTCGGATACAAAGCCATAGTTATTTCCGTCCGGCAACTGCATTTGTCCCAATACAATGTCTTCGAATTCTTTCAGCATAAATTCGCTGCGCGGGTTGCGGACATCC
>NZ_KB893095.1 GCF_000373985.1 Desulfobacter curvatus DSM 3379 | reverse complement strand
TTTCTCCGACATGGTAGGGGCTAATAATGGCATCAATGGTTAGTTTATTTAGAACATCGAACATCTGAGATACACGTGCCATTGGAACTTCGGAACTATTATTGGGCTTCATCACACCGAAATGCTCTCTTATTTCTTTATATTTAAATAGCTTGAGAGTCGAACCATCTATTCCTAAGAGATTGAATCCGTGCCATGTTTTGATACTTTTGAAATGTTTATAGAAAAATTCGGTCAGGTGCTGATTAAATTCAACAAAAGCAGAATATTCAAGCTTCCTACGTGCAAGACATAATGCCATTTTGGAGACCACTGCAACAGCGACATCTAATTTAAACAAAGCCTTAAAAAAATGATCTAACTCATCTTGATATGATCCTTTTGGCAAGTTTATGAAGTAGAGAAAAAGCATTTGAAAGTTAAGCAATCGATTGCGTATAAAGTCTTTTGGAGATCTTTTGTGCCGACAAACAAAATCTTGAGAATATAGGATTTTTTTAAGAAATTCGACCAACTCGGTACATGTTTTGAAAAGCAGGTTCCATGCCAACCATTGTTTTTTCTTTTATTTTTTTTGACATTTTTTCTCCTTATTTGTGTAATGTTTGGTGTTCCATTAATGAGCACGATTATATCATAAAAATCAATTAAATCAAGGTCTTATTGAAGATTCTTAACTTTATGACATTGACATGCGACTCCCATATTCAATTCTAAAGTGAAGGTGGAAAATGAGTATAAGCCTGGAGATAGAGATATTATAATTGCAAGCCTTAATGAGTTGCAGATAGTTGATGAAAATTCACTTGAATGGGAACAAGTGATAGAATTTAGGAAAGACAAAGATGCACGTAAAAAATATCGGGGGTTCGTTCACTGGCTGGATAAGGAAATGGTCGGGAAACCAACACCATTTATTATTGATGAAATCGACGAACGTTTAGAGAAGTACGAATGGGCAATAAAAAAACATGGAATTAAAACAGTCCTTGGCGGATTGTATTCGGCGGTCGATCTGAAATCATTATTGGGGAGTGCAGTTGCCTTGGGATCACTTACCTTAATAGGCCAAGAATTGCTTGGCCAACTTGCTGCTATATCAACGATCACAGCTAAATGTGCAATTAAAGTGGCAACAGCACTCGTCGATATAGAAGACATAAAACGCGGTGCAGGCTCCGAAGTTGCTTATGCCTACGAAGTGAAAAGAAAATTTGGAAAAAAATAAATAAGCAAGAATGTTCCCATCAATTTTTTGATTTTTAAAAGTGGACTACTATCTTTTCAGGTTTGATTGTGGGATCAGAAACAAACCCAAGACTTTCTGTACTTCCACACTTTTTAAATCATCAAACTGGCGATCAATTTTACGTGTATCGCCCATTTTTCAATTCCTACCGATTCGAATTTTCCTGGGGAATTGACTAATGGTATAAAATCGGGCCGTGCCTGATTCTGAAAATGTCAGAACTACCAGAAGCAATGTTGGGTAGAGGGGGACCTGGATATGGGATAACCTCTCAATATGTAATATTTTTTAACTATAATCTTTAGCATTTTCTGAAGCAGGGCACCATCGGTAACGCGTTGGAATTGAAACACCCAGGTTGTTCGTGGTACCTTTAACTTAATTTGAATCTCTTAATTTATAAACATAAACATCCAAATATCGGGATTCAGGTAATAAAAAATCTAAGAGATAGAGTTCTATGGCTCACCAGCAGGTTGTGCAGTCTGACTGTGACAAATATCGAGGACCGGCTTTATTGTGTGCTCAAAAGTATTGCAAGATGTTAACTCGTATTTAGTGTAGCGGCCCGATTTAATAATTGGTCTGGCCCTAACTTATCCACTTTCCCGAGACCAAATTAATAGTGCAACTCAGTTCAAAACCGACTAAAAAACAACATACACAATGCAAAGCCCGGCTTTAATTTTGAAGAACAGGAGTCGTCTATGAATCGTGAAGAAATGATCAAAAAAGTAGCAGGATATGACGGTTATTGGGATTTTGTTGTTATCGGTGGCGGGGCAACCGGATTGGGTGTGGGACTGGATGCCGCATCAAGGGGGTATAAAACGCTTCTGTTGGAACAACACGATTTTTCCAAAGGGACATCCAGCCGGTCGACAAAATTGGTGCACGGCGGGGTAAGGTACTTGCGCCAGGGCAATATTTCCCTGGTCCTTGAGGCCCTCCATGAGCGTGGTCTCTTAATTCGCAATGCCCCGCATCTGGTCAGTCATCAGGCATTTATCGTACCCAACTATGAGTGGTGGAACGGCCCTTTTTACGGTGCCGGTATGAAAGTTTACGATCTGTTGGCAGGCAGACTCGGACTCGGATCTTCCAAACACCTTTCCAAAGAAGAAACATTAAAGCGGATTCCCACCCTGGAACCCAAAGGGCTGCGAGGGGGCGTGGTCTATTTTGACGGTCAATTTGACGATTCCCGCCTGGCCGTTAACCTGGCCCAGACTATGGTTGAACATGGGGGGGTGCCTCTCAATTACATGAAAGTGACCGGGTTTACCTGGGCCGGTGAAATGATTGACGGGGTAACCGCAAAAAATATGGAAACCGGTGATGAGTATGAAATTCACAGCCGGGTGGTGGTCAACGCGACCGGTGTTTTCACCGACGAGGTTCTTAAAATGGAAAATCCGGGCGCTGAACCCATCATTACGCCTAGCCAAGGGGTTCATGTGGTCCTGGATAAAGAATTTCTGCCCGGAGATTCAGCCATCATGGTGCCCCAAACCACTGACGGAAGGGTTTTGTTTGCCGTACCATGGCATGACAAGGTAGTAGTGGGCACCACGGATACGGAAGTACCGGATGTGAGCCTGGAACCCCGGGCATTGGAGGAGGAAATCAAGTTCATCCTTGATCATGCGGCCATCTATTTAACCAAAGATCCCACCAGGGATGATATTCAAAGCGTTTTTGCCGGACTTCGCCCCCTGGTTAAAGCCGGAGAGGGAAAAAGCACGGCAGCCATCTCCCGGGATCACTATTTAGTCGTTTCGGAATCGGGTCTTGTGACCATCACCGGCGGCAAATGGACCACTTATCGCAAAATGGGCGAAGATACCGTCAACCAGGCAGCCCTGGTGGCCGGCCTGAAAGACCAACCCTGTATCACTAAAGATCTCAGAATCCATGGATGGTTAAAGCATTTCGATGAACACGATCCCTTAAGCTACTATGGGTCCGATGCCATTTATATCAAAAAAATCGTCAACGCAGATCCGGCCATGGGTGAAAAGCTCCATAAAAAGCTCTCTTATATTAGAGCGGAAGTGATCTGGGCGGTCAGGGAAGAGATGGCCAGAACCGTGGAGGATTTTTTAGCCCGGCGGAGCCGTGCCCTTTTTCTGGATGCCCGGGCCAGTATCGATGCAGCGCCGGAAGTGGCCCGGATCATGGCGGAGGAACTGGGGTATGATCGTAAATGGCAGATGGACCAGGAGAACGCATATGTTGGTTTGGCCAAAGAGTATCTGCTGACATAAAAATTACATCACAATCAGAAATTTTCAGGAGGTTCTCATGTCCCACTTTATAATGGCCCTGGATCAGGGCACAACGAGTTCCCGTACCATACTTTATAATGAAAAGGGTGACGCCATTGCTGTTGCAAGTGAAACGTTCTCCTGCCAGTACCCGAAAGACGGTTGGGTGGAGCAGGACGCTGAAGACATATGGAGATCCCAGAAAAATACAATGGATGCCGTCCTTAAACAAGCAAAGCTCAACCTGGGTGATGTGGCTGCCATCGGTATTGCCAACCAGAGGGAGACCATCATTGCCTGGAACAAAGAAACAGGAACGCCTGTGGGCAAAGCCATTGTCTGGCAATGCCGCCGGACCGCAGATTACTGTGACCAATTAAAGGCAGAAGGATTTGATAACGTCATCAAAGAAAAAACCGGCCTGGTGACCGACGCCTATTTCAGCGGGTCCAAAATCCGCTGGATTTTGCGACACAGCATAGAAGCCAGGGAACTAGTCAATAAAGGAAAACTGAAGGTGGGAACCGTAGACGCATGGCTGATCTGGAAGTTGACGGCGGGCGCCGTCCATGCCACCGATGTGAGCAATGCGAGCCGGACCATGATTTTCAACATTCATGATCTCAAGTACGATCTGGTCCTGATGGAAAAATTGGATATTCCTGAAGAGATTCTTCCAAATGTCAATCCGTCCTGCGGCATATTCGGCAAAACCGACAAAAAACTGTTCGGGCATGAAATACCGATTGCCGGTGTCGCAGGCGACCAGCAGGCCGCTCTGTTCGGACAGGCCGCTTATGAAAAAGGAATGACAAAGATCACCTACGGGACCGGTTGCTTTATGTTGATGAATACCGGGGGGCAAGCCATTGCATCGCCCTCGGGACTGCTCACAACCATCGCTTGGCAGATCGGCGATAAAGTCACTTATGCCTTGGAAGGTTCGGTATTTATTGCCGGTGCACTGATGCAGTGGATGCGGGACGACCTGGATTTTTTCAGCGATGTGGCTCAAACCGAAGAGATGGCCACTGCCGTTCCCTCATCCGAAGGGCTTTACATTGTTCCTGCCTTTGTCGGCCTGGGCGCTCCCTATTGGGATCCCTATGCCAGGGGAGCCATGTTGGGCATTACCCGGGGAACAACAAAAAATCATATTATCCGGGCCGGGATTCAATCCCTTGCCTACCAGGCCAATGATTTGATCGGTGCCATGGTTAAAGATTCGGATATTAAATTAAAAACCGTTAAAGTGGACGGCGGGGCCAGTGCGAACAATTATCTATGCCAATTCCAGGCGGACATCCTGGGCGTCTCCTTGTGCCGCCCTAAGAATGTGGAAACCACTGCCATGGGGGCGGCTTACCTTGCCGGTCTTGCTGTTGGCGTATGGGCGGACATGGACCAGATTAAATCTTTCTGGCAGGAAGACCGTTGCTTTCATTTGAACCAAAGCCAGGAAAAGGTGGATGAATGCCTGCGGGGCTGGAAAAAAGCTGTGGACCGGGCAAGGTCATGGGCCAAAAATTAAGAAATCAAACCATCAACATCTGAATAAAACAAGGAGAAAACCCATCATGAATCCGTTTTTCGGTGAACTCATCGGTACTGCTTTACTGATTCTTTTGGGTAATGGGGTGGTCGCCAATGTGGTCTTAAACGAAACCAAAAGGAACAATGCCGGGGATCCACACGGCAAGTTCGCTTAGTGCAACGGATTCTATGAGATATGGCTGCCGGTGCCTGAGCGCCAAGTTCTGGATTAGATCCAGCAGATCCGCCAGAGACCTGCCACTCACCGTTTCCCGTGATCCTTCATATCTGTCCGACACATACCCCCACATATGCTGGAGCGTGTTTTTTATTCCGCCCTGGGATGGCGGGGTTCTCAAGGTTTCCACCAGAAGGCGGGCCAGGTCACTGAAATCATCTTGGGGGCCCATGCGGGCCACGTCTGCACCGATTTTTTTGTACAGGGGCACATTCCTGGCCATGACGGCGTATTTGTGCTGACGCCACATCTGCTGGGCATTTTGGGGTAAAGGAATGCGCCCCGGGATTTTATCCTGATATTTTTCCCTAAGCAGCCGGATCTGGACATAGGGTTCGTCGATAAATGAGTCAGGCCATAGACCCTTGTTTTTCCTGGTGCGCACAGGCGATTTGTCATTGTACCCCCGCAACTTCATCTCTGCGGCCAACAACTGGTGGCGTTTGTTCAGTGCCCAGCCGAAACCCGTCCAGCGCAGGGTTTCCGGGTGCCGTGAATAGCCTTTTTTATGGTTGACGATAATAGAGACCATGCCGTGAAGTTCCCGGTGCTCACCTAAAAGACTCTGGCGGTTCAAGTATCCCGGATGAAGATCCCAGATTCTCATGAAACCTCCTTCACCGGGCCTGGGGATTAATCAACGATTTCAGCAGGGAAATTTCCTTGTCCCATATGCCATTGTCTGGTGTTTCCAGAATCATGGGAATATTGTCCAGGCGTTTGTCTGCCATGATTTTCCGGAAAGCGGTCAGGCCGAGTTCGCCCTTTCCGATGCTTTCATGCCGGTCCACCCTGGAATTAATCTGTTTTTTGGCATCGTTTAAGTGCATGCCCTTTAATTTTTCAAAGCCGATAATTGCATCAAACAGGTCCCAGGTTTTTTCATAACCATCCCGGGATACAAAGTCGTAACCGGCAGCAAAGGCATGGCAGGTATCAATACATACCCCGACGCGGGATTGATCGTCCACCTGCTCAATAATGGTTTTTATCTGTTCAAAGGCAAATCCCACATTGCTTCCCTGACCTGCAGTGTTTTCAATGACCGCAATGACATCCGGCACCTGTTGAAGGGCAAGGTTAATGGATTGTGCAATGGTTGCCAGGCAGTCATCCTCGCTGATTTTCTTTAAAGTGGAACCCGGATGGAAATTAAGCATGGCAATGCCGAGCTGATGACATCGCTGCATTTCATCCATGAACGCAAGTCTGGATTTCTCCAAGGCGGCTTGTTCAGGATGGCCCAGGTTGATCAGATAGGAGTCGTGGGCAAGAATCTGCCCGGGCCCGAAACCCAGAGCGCTGCAGTTTGCTTTAAACTCATTGATATTTTTGTCTGATAAGGGCTTGGCCTGCCACTGCCGCTGATTTTTTGTGAACAATGCAAAACAGGATGCACCAATTTTTTGGGCATTGACCGGCGCGTTTTCAACGCCGCCTGCAGCACTCACGTGGGCGCCTATATATTTCAATCCATTCTCCTTTTCCGGCATTCGGTAACAGTGCCTGACGGCGGGTCACTCAAGGATGATGTTCAGGTGATTTTTCCGGATCCGACACAAGATTCTTAATCCATTTTTTTGAAAAAAAACGGGGCAATCCGATAATCAACTTAAATAATTCTTCCAGGGCAATCAAGGCCATGACACCGTACACGGGCCAGTGAAAAACAAACGCACCGATAAAAGCCATGGGCACACCAATGCACCACACCGCGCTCAAGTCCATGAGAAACCCGAACTTTGTGTCTCCGCCGCCCCGGAACACCGACACCACCGTTGTGAAATTGGTGGTCTTTGCCCAGAAGATAAGACCGGTTGTCAGCATCAGATAGTAGGCATTATCGTAGGCTGCCGGGGAAATATTGTAAAATCCCAGGATAAAATGCCTACACAAAATGAGCACAAGCCCTGCGCCAAGGGCCATGGGGAGCTGGGCCAAAAGCATGAATTTACCATAGGCAAACGCCCGCTTGTATCTTTTTGCGCCGATGCTGTTGCCGATGAGAATGGAACCGGCATGGAAAATGCCGAAAAAGGGAACAAATAAAAACTCCTCAAAGGTGGCCACGATATTGACTGCAGCAATGGGCTGGGTCCCCATGCGGGCGTAAACCAGCTTGTACATACTCACGCCTGTGACCCAAAAAAATTCATTGAGGAACACAGGCCAGCAAGTGGCGGTCACCCGTTTGACAAAGGCAAAATCGAAGGAAAGCATTTTTTTTACCGGCGCGGCAAGGGGGTAAGGCTTCAGGTAGATGATCGCCGTTAACAGGCCGGTTTCAAGCAATTTTGCCGTGCAGGTGGCAATGGCCGCACCTGTGACACCCATGGCGGGAAAGCCAAGGTTGCCGAAAATCAGGCAGTAGTTGAGCACAATATTTACCACCACGGCCACAAATGAAGAGAGCAAAGGAACGCCAGCAAACCCAATACTCCGCATATTGGTCATAAAGGAGAAGGTGACGCAAAAAGGAACAAAGGTAAAGCCCACAATACGAAGATATCCGGCCCCAAGACGAACCACTTCGGCATCACTGGAAAACAGTGAAATCACGGCTGCGGGAAAAAACAGCGCAGCACCGGCAAACACGGAACCTATGGCAAACCCTGCCAGGATACCAAGACCGGACAACTGGTGTATCCGTGACAGATCCGCTTTGCCCCAGTACTGGGCCGTGAATATGGCGATGCCCGAGTGCACACCGAACTGGATAACAAAAAAGATAAAAACAAACTGATTGGCAATGCCCACGGCGGCCACGGCCGCATCATGAAGCTGGCCGATCATGAGAATGTCTATCACGACCATGGAACTGGTGAGAAGACATTGCAGGGAAATGGGCAGCGCCAAGCTAAAAAGCAGGCTTAAAAAAGCCTTGGGGGCAATACCCTTATCCCGATCTGTGACGTCCATATAGAAAGGCCTGCTTTAGATTAAAATGAAGAACCTTATATTAGCAGGGAAGCCGGGTCAAGGCTATTTCCGGACGGACACTATATACATGCCGATAAAATATCCCGCATCTGTTGTGCCGACAATTGAATGGGGAAATTTTTATTGCCTGAGGCAATGACCACGGAATCAAGGTACTGTTCCGTCAGCCCGTATTCACGCAGTTTAGGCAATTGTTCAACCCAGGAATTCATATAGTCCAGGGCAACCGTAAAATCATCGGGCTGGGGAATTGCGTCAATCCCCCTGGAAAGCCAGGCTCCCACTTCATCCAGGGCCTCCACCTGCATTTCTTGGGTCAGAATGGTGAAAATCCGGGGCAGAAGGCTGCCGCATGCCACGCCATGGGGGACACTGGTAAATGCGCCAAGGGGGCCTGCAATGCCGTGAACCGTACCAAGACCTGCATTGGCAAGGGTAACCCCGGACAGGTATGCGGCCATGGCCAGATCCCATCGTAAAGACAATTCCACAGGACTTTGGTACAGGTTGTCCGAAAAGAGCCGTGATCCCCGGGCAAACAAACGAAGCCCCTGTCTGCTCAACGCCTGGGTCAGTGGCGTGGCTGCTGTGGAAACACAGGATTCCAGAAGCTGGCTGAACGCATCCAGGGCACAGGCAAGGGTGGTTTCAGGCGGGCATTCCATTGCCAGTTCCGGGTCAATGATGGCGATTGAGGGAATAAAGGCATCGTGGCGGAAAGATTTTTTGAATCCAGCCGGCCCGGGGCGGCTGAGCACTGCATTTTTTGTGGCTTCACTGCCGGTGCCCGCTGTTGTGGGCAACGCAATGAACGGAACGGTTTTTCCTTTGGGTTCTTTTGTGCCCACACCCTCCAGATAGTCTTGAACGGAACCTTCCTGGCAAAGCATGGCCGCAACCGCTTTGCCGGCATCCAGCACCGATCCCCCGCCAATGCCCACCACACAACCCGCCTTAAACCTGTCCGCCTGTTCCGTCAAATCATCAACAATATCCGGGCCGGGTTCCCCATGAACGGTCTGTCTTTGGAACTTGCATCCGGCCAGGCGCAATTGGGATTCAAGCGTTTGCCAGGCAGCGGTATTTACAAAATGAGCACCGCTGATAAAAAAGACCGGTATGGCAGGATCAACCAGTTCGGCAAGCCGTTGGATTTCTCCGGGACCTGAATAAAGCACGGGATTGGTGAGATGCTGAAATGTTTTCATGATTCGACCTTTTTCATATTATTGTATCTGTCATTTTTAATTTGTATTATACAACTTTTATGTATTACCGAAAGAGCAAGGTCAGGTATTGGAGTATGAAACAAAACATATTAAATCAGAGTGTAATGTTTATCGTCGGCTTGTTTATCATGGCCGCGGGCGTTGTTTTTTCGGTAAAAGCAGATCTTGGCGTCTCGCCCATTTCCTGTGTGCCCTATGTTTTCAGCTTAACGTTTCCCCTTACCCTGGGTCAGACCACCATCATTCTCAATGTGCTGCTCATTTTTCTTCAGATGCTTTTGCTTCGCAAAAGATACAGGATTTTCCAGCTGGTTCAATTCCCTGTGGTTTTCCTTTTTGGTTTTTTCATTGACCTAATCATGAAATATTCCGACTGGATAATACCCGCCACCTATTTTGAACAGGCGGCTCTATGCCTTTTAAGCTGTGTGGTCCTTGGCATTGGTGTGTTTTTTGAAGTCAAGGCGGCACTCACCTATCTGCCCGGAGAGGGCCTGGCCATGGCATTGACACAGACCTTTGGCGTGGAATTCGGAAAAACAAAAATCGGCACAGACTCCTCTCTGGTTGTTATCGGCATCGCAAGCTCTCTGTATTTCTTGGGTGCACTGGAGGGTATCAGGGAAGGCACTGTGGTGGCGGCTTTACTGGTCGGCTATATTGTCAGATTCCTGCACACTAGATTTTTCCTATTGGCACAGTGGTTTAAGGTCCGTAAAAAAAAAATAACACCTTTATTTTGTAAGCCTTTTTATCCGTCTTCTTCGCTGCGACTCAGGGAGCATATTTCAGGCCGCAAAAAGCGGCCTGAACACATTGACATGTGACGGCTACTCGATAAATTCTATATCTATTTCTTCTGTGTTCTCTTTTTGTTTCATCTGAAACTTTCCGCTTGTGGTAATGGTAAATTCCCTCTGCAATGCGGCTTTCTTTAGTTGCGCTTCCAGTTTTACGACTGTTTGATCTTCACAATCAACATTGAAAAACAGATTTAAATTTTTTGAATTGTCATCATCAAACTGGATCAAAAAGGGGTTATGCTCAATAAAAACCAGATCATCATAATTATATGTAACGTTGAGCCCGGTCTCCTCAATAATTTCTTTTGCGATGCCTAATGGTCTTAATTCCATAATGTGTTGAACCTTTTTCGGTAATTTTTACAATCTTAATACGAACTACAACGGATAATAATGGTAGCACACCCCGGCAGATCTATCGATAAAAAGTTATCGGAAATGAACACGAAAAAGGATTGACCTTGATATCAAACAGGTTTACCTTACCCGTCAATACAATATTGGCAAATCTTTAGCAAACGGAACACGGTGAAAATCCGTGACGGTCCCACCGCTGTAATGGGGCGCATACACCCTGTCATGCCACTGGAAAACTTTTCCGGGAAGGTTCAGGGAAAAAAGAGCCCAACCCCCTGAGTCAGAAGACGTGCTTTAAGATTTTTGTCATGCAGAACACGATGGTAAAGGGTTTTGCAGGAAAATATTCCTGCATGCCTGAACATCGTGAATGGCTGCAGGACAAATCAATGAGGAAAAACGATGTCCCTGCTTGAACAGACCATTTCGAACATTAGCCCCGAACTTAACCACAACGCGTTTGCAAAGGCCAAACAACGCCTTCTGGACCAGGCAAAACCCCCGGGAAGCCTGGGAATCATGGAAGATATCGGGGCGCGTCTGGCAGCAATCAAAGGAACCATTGACGTCCATTTAACCAACAAACAGATCATCACCTGCGCCGGCGACCACGGTGTGGTCGAAGAAGGGGTCAGCGCTTTCCCCGCAGAAGTCACTCCCCAGATGGTGTTCAATTTCGTTGGGGGCGGGGCATCCGTCAACGTTATGGGCAAACATGCCGGGGCCCGGGTGAAAGCCGCGGATATCGGTGTGAATTACGATTTTGACCCAAAGCTTCCCATTTTTCATAAAAAAGTGAAGCACGGCACCGACAATTTTACCAAGGGGCCTGCCATGACCCGGGAAGAGGCAGTGAAATCCATTGAGGCAGGCATTGAAATCGTCAATGAACTGCACGCCCAGACCCCTGTGGATCTTTTGGGCACAGGGGATATGGGTATTGGAAACACAACCCCATCCACCGCTATTATTGCGGCATTTTCAGGATTATCCGTGGACAGTCTGACCGGCCGGGGATCGGGGGTTGACGATAAAGGCCTTGCCAAAAAAATTGCTGTGATCCAAAAGGGACTGGACGTAAACAGGCCTGATCCCAAGGATCCCCTGGATGTGCTGGCCAAGGTCGGAGGGCTTGAAATCGGTGGGTTGGCAGGTCTGGTGATTGGTGCCGCCGCCAAAGGCATTCCGGTGGTCTGCGACGGCCTGATCTCCACGGCAGGCGCCCTGATTGCCTGTGAACTGGCTCCGGCGGCAAAAAACTATCTATTTGCCTCCCACAAGTCTGTGGAAGTCGGTCATAAATACATGCAGGACCGCATGGGCCTGGAGCCTTTGATCGACTTGAAATTCCGCCTTGGGGAGGGGACCGGCGCGGCTGTGTGCATGGAACTTATGGATCTTGCCACGCGCATTCTTGCGGATATTAAGACTTTCGATGAAGTGGGCGTTTCCAAAAAATAAACCCCAAGACAGGCAAAACCAAATGAAATTTGACACCTATGCAATAAACAGCACCCTGAAACAGAATCTAAAAACCCAGGGGCTGATCAGACCCACAGATATTCAGTACAAAGCAATTCCCTCTATTTTAAAAGGGGAAGACGTTTTGGCCGTTGCACAAACAGGAACCGGAAAAACCGTCGCATTTGCTGTACCTGTGATAAATGCCGTCCTGAACCTGAAAAAAACGAAAAAAAATTCAGGCATCCAGAGTATTATCATGGTGCCCACCAGGGAACTGGCGGTTCAGATACAAGACGTGTTTATGGCGTTATGCCGACAAACAAAGGTTAAATCCTTTGCGGTCTTCGGCGGGGTGGAACAGGATAAACAGATTCAGACACTCATAAAAGGGGTTGATATTCTGATTGCGACGCCGGGCCGCATGTTTGACCTGATAAGCCAGAAAGCCATTGACATCCGGCAGGTTAAAATTTTAATCCTTGATGAAGCCGATCAAATGCTGGCCAAAGGATTTTTGGAAGATATCCAGTGTATCAAACGACTGTTGAAACAACGGCACCAGACCCTGTTTTTTTCAGCGACAATAGACAGAAATATTAAAAAGCTGGCCTATTCCCAGGTCAAATCCTCTGCAGTGCGCATCCAGATTTCCCCGGAAGATCCGGTATCAAAAAACGTATCCCACTATGTGATTTCTGTGGAAATGGACGACAAACGCTTTTTTCTGCGCAAATTCATCCGGGAAAATCCTGACAGCAAAATCCTGGTTTTTGTCAGGACCACCGTACGGGCCGAACGGGTGGCCAAAGCCCTGGAAAGGGCCAACATAAACGCATTGACCATTTATGGGAAAAAAGATCAGGACGAGCGGCTCGCGGTTTTGACCCGGTTTAAACAAGGCGATGACAAGATACTGATTGCCACGGATGTGTCAGCCCGGGGCATTGATATCCCCAATGTTGACTATGTGGTCAATTACGACCTTCCCGAGCAAAAAGAGATGTATGTTCACAGGGTAGGCAGAACCGGCCGTGGCAGATCCAAGGGAAAAGCCATATCATTTTGCAGCAGTCAGGAAAAGGACCTGTTAACACAAATCCAGGATTTTTTAGGCAAACCGATAGAAAAAATAGAAGTATCCAAGGACGAATATGCCTTTACGGTTGAGGTAACGGAAACATCAAAAGATATCAGAGAGATGATTTTGGCAAATGAAGAATGGGAAAAGAAAAAAGGCCGTCGTAAAAAAAAGTAGCCCGGAGAGTTACTCTTCAATACCAATCTGACCTGTTTTTTCAAAATGCACTGCGCAGCGGACCAGTTCGCTTGCATGTTTAATATTAAGTTTTTTCTTAATACGCTCCCTGTAAGTACCAATGGTTTTGATACTTAAAAACAGACGTTCGGCAATTTCCCTGGTCGAAAAGCCCCTGCCGATGAGTTTGAAAACCTGAAGCTCCCGGTCAGTTAAACGGTCGAAGGGGCTTTTTTCTTGTGCCTCCGGCGGATTGGCCATGGACAAAAGAATATGTTCTTTGACTTTTTCATTGAGATAAATTTTTCCGGCAAGCAGAAGATGGATGGCCTCAACAACGGACTCCACGGCTTCCTGTTTCATGATGTAGCCATGGGCTCCGGCAGATAACGCCCTGGGCGCATAAAGGTATTCATCATGCATGGAAAGCACCAGTACGGGAATATGACTGTGATGCTGTTTCACATATTTGACCAAATCAAGGCCGTCAGACTGTTTTAAAGAAAGATCTACAATGATCAGGTCCGGGTTTATATGATTTATGTCATCAATGGCCGGCTCAACATCCCCGGCCCTGCCATATGCGGCTAAGTCGCTTTCCTGATTAATCAATTCCGCCAGGCCCAGCCTGAAAATGGGGTGATCTTCCACCAGCAAGATTTTCTTTTTTTCAGACATATGCCATCCGTATTGATTGTGATATCCTTCGTTTTTCTATATCACCAACCAGATATGAATACCAGATCTTTCAGATACCGGAAGGCGTGCTGTCCTGCAAGGGAATCTTCCGGACCCCAGCATACTTGTCGAATTTTTTGCAGGCCCAACCAGAGTGCCGGCCAATCCCTGCTCAACCGTTTCGATCTCCGGGAAAGCGAAAAAGCAGGGACGGCTGCACCAAAGAACAAAAAATATTAATAGAGCCCAAAGGGGCTTTCATCCATGCTGATAAAAATATTTTTGCTCTGGCTGTAATGGGCCAGCATCATTTTGTGGGTCTCCCGGCCGATGCCTGATTTTTTGTATCCGCCAAAAGGCGCATGGGCCGGCAACTGGTTGTAAGTATTAATCCACATACGGCCGGTTCTGACAGCGCGTGCCACCCGCAATGCACGGTTGATATCCTTTGTCCATACCGCACCGCCTAAGCCGTAGATATTATCATTGGCCATGTCAATGACTTCCTGTTCGTCCTTGAATTTGATCACAACGACCACAGGGCCAAAAATCTCTTCCTGGGCAACGGTCATACTATTGTCCACGTCCGCCAGGATGGTGGGTTTCAAAAAGCATCCTTTGGCAAGCGCTCCGTCATTGATCTTTTCGCCGCCGGTAACTAAGGTGGCGCCCTCTTTCTTACCGGCTGCCACACACGCCAGAATCTCTTCGGCCTGCCTCGGGTTAATCTGGGCACCCATCATGGTATCCTCTTCCCAAGGCAATCCCACCTTAACGGATTCAAACCGCGCCTTGATCTCAGCCAGAAACTGATCATAAATATCCTCGTGGACAAAGACCCTGGACCCGGCACAGCAGACCTGCCCCTGATTAAAAAGGATGCCGAGGAGCACCCCTTCCACAGCCTTATCCCATGGGCAGTCCGGAAAATAAATATTTGCGGATTTTCCGCCAAGTTCCAGAGTGGCAGGGATCAGTTTTTTAGCCGCGGCATCTGCAATCTGGTATCCTACATCAGTGGACCCAGTAAAGGCCAATTTTGCAAACCCTTCATGGTTAAGCATGGCATTTCCGGTGGACGAACCGCCACCGGTGACTACGTTTACAACACCAGGCGGCAGCACCGTATCCAGAATTTTTGCAAATTCAAGCAGACTTAAACTGGTATCTGAAGAAGGTTTCATGACCACGGTGTTGCCTGCGGCAAGTGCCGGAGCAATTTTCCATGCCGCCATGAGAAAGGGAAAGTTCCAAGGAATAATCTGACCGACAACACCGAGGGGTTCACTGAGCACGATGCTCATGGTCTTATCGTCAATCATGGTGCAGGTTCCCTCTTCGGCGCGGACCGCACCGGCAAAATAACGGAAATGATCCGAGGCCAGCGGCACATCAATGTTTCGGGTCTCCCTAATGGGCTTGCCGTTGTCAAGGGTTTCCACCATGGCCAGGTGCTCGGCCTTTTCATCAATGAGATCCGCAATTTTCAACAAAAGCCCCGCCCGTTCCTGGGGAGATATCAGGCGCCAGGTTTCAAAGGCTTTTTGCGCCGCCTTAACAGCCAGATCGACATCTTCGGCACCCGCATTGGAGCAGGTGGCAAGCACCTCTCCGTTGGCCGGACAGGTGACGGTAAAGGTCTTTCCCTCTTTGGCATCGACCCACTTGCCGTCAATATATAAATTGTAGCTTTGATCAACGGGATTTTTCATGATATTTCCTTTCATTTTAAACAGTATCTGAATGCTGTCTTTTCCCGAACCCCGTGTTCGGAGAACAAATATCATAAAAAAGAGCAAATATGATGCCATCAAAATAAAAGTATTGGCCCCGGGCAGGACATGCTGTCAAAGGACCCTACAGAACAAGAAAGAATTAATTCAGATATGCAGGGTTATTTTGAAAATAAAAAGAAAGTGTGCCGTTTTGTGCTACAGAAGATAAACAAGTGTACTGTTTTACGTGACACCTGTCAGCAATAATTTAGTATTTGGACGGATTGAGAAGATGCCCTTCCCTAACGGGCCGTCCAAGCACGGGTTTCCGTGCCTGTACTATGTAAAAGATTCCGGCACTATGTAAAGGATTGATCCCGACATATGCCAAAAAACTTAAGTTTCCGATATATGGTGTTTCTTGAAACTTTCATTTCCCTGGCCACGCCACTGACATTTCCCTGGTGCTGTTTTAAAAGCGCCACCATAATATCCCTTTCCGCCATAAGGTGATCCATATTTCTGGTACCGGGCCTTACAGGTTCAACCGGTGCAGGGGAAGGTCTTCTTTCAAATATCTCCCGGGGTAGATGATCCGGTTCTATACAGCCGCTCCGGTCAGCACTGATCATCTTCTCTGCCACGTTTTCAAGCTCCCTGACATTTCCCGGCCAGTCATATGCCACAAGATAATCAAAAACAGCCGGCATAATATGTGGTACGTAACTACCCTGCCTTGCACAGATTTTATTGACCAGGTCAGTGAACAAAGGATAAATGTCGTCGGGCCGCTGCCGTAGAGACGGCACCCGGATCCGGATCACATTGATGCGATAGTAGAGATCCGACCTGAAATTACCTTTTTCCACCTCCTGCTTAAGATCCTTGTGAGTGGCACAAACCACCCTGACATCCACGGGGATGATGTGGTCACCACCAATCCGGGTAATCTTTTTTTCCTGGAGAACCCGCAAAAGGATCGCCTGCTGGTCCAGCGGCATATCCCCGATTTCATCCAGGAAAAGGGTTCCGCCGGCCGCCATTTCAAACTTTCCGGGCCGGCCGCCCTTCCTGGCACCGGTAAATGCACCGTCTGCATACCCGAACAGTTCACTTGAAATCAATTCCCTGGGCAGGGCTGCACAGTTCAAGGCGATAAAGGGGCCTGGCTGTCTTGGACTGTAGTTATGAATCGACTGGGCAAACAGCTCCTTTCCCGTGCCGCTCTCCCCAAGAATTAAAATATTAGACGTGCCGGAGGCTGCATGCCTGGCCTCATCAATGGTCGCTTTAAGCACCGGGCTGCGTCCTATGATGTCCGAAAAACGAAAACTTGCCTGGGCGCTGCTGAACCGATTGATCAGCTTCTTAACTTTAGTGATGGGATTGAAAAAGATGACGGCACCATTGGGCGTCTGGTTACCGTCCCAAAGGGGGCTGGTCGTAACCAAGCAGTGGACGGCATCCACCATAAATTCCCTGTCGGTAATGGTTTTTCCCTGTTCCACCGCGTCAAGAAACGGGGACCGATGTTTGAAAATACGTTTCAAAGAGCCCCCCTTGATTTTACTGCCGAGAATGGCTTCAGCAGCAGGATTGATCTGGCAGATAAGCCCATTTTTATCTGTAATCACGGCACCATCCGACATGGTCTGAAAAATGCCGTTGAGCCTCTGATTCAACAGGGTCAGCTCCCGGGTGTTTTCCTGTATCCTCAGCTGGCTTTCAATGGCCTCAACCGCGGCCACAATCATGCCCAGGGTATGAAGATGCACGGCATGGGAAGGCCCTGATATCTGAAGCGCGCCGACAATCCTGTGGTCAGGATCAAAGATAGGGGCGGCTGAACAGGTCCAGGTATGGAGCTTGATACAATAATGCTCCTTACCTGACACCTGAATGGGTTTTTTGATTTTAAGAGAAGTGCCGATGCCGTTGGTGCCCACGGTCTCTTCTTTCCACCCCGTGCCCTTCACCAGATTGACCTTTGACGCGTTATCCGCGACGTCCCCGTCGCCAATACTTTCCAGAATCAAACCGCATTCATCCGAAAGAAAAACAACCAGACCGGACCCGGCCACAAACTCGTATAACTTGTTCATAAAAGGCTTTGCGGTTTTGATCAACGTGTAGTGGTTTTTCCAGGGCCGTTCGAATTGTTCGGGACTGAGTATATCGCAGCGGGTCCCGTCTGTGTAATCTACGCCGGCTTTACAACAACGCTGCCAGGAAGCAAGTATCTCCGGGCGAACTTTACCTTTGCGTACATCGCCACAAGTAATAAACTCCTGCCATGCCAAATCAAGCGCGTTGCGCCGGCTCTGTTTTGAAAGCATCAATTCCCATCCTCTTCCAGGGACAACCTTTTTCAGGCCTTGCCAAAACGGTTCTATTCAAGGTTGGCTGTAAGACAGAACAATTAACCCATGTCAATACCGTCAGAGCGAATCCGAATTCCTCAACGCAACCGGTTTTCTAAGGATCTCCGACCAGATCACAGCCTTTCGAAGTCCCCGGGCCCGGGCAGGTAGCCGTCTTGAACCGGATCTATTGCAGTGCCTTTGCATGGTACCCTGCCCAATGGATTTTGACTCTCTTGTTTCCGGTCTATTGGCGGCTTTTCTGTGAAGTCCTCTTCCTGTTGGAACACAAAGAGGTTTTTCATCAACAGGCTCAATCTGCTCCAAGACGTGGACATCTGCGTTCCCGGGATAAAAATCCACATCTTCCCTGTCATCAATTTCATCCCAGAACGTTTGATTCACAGGGTCTTTCCCGGGCTGCTCAAAGGATCTCTCATGAGGTTGCTTACTTTGTCCGGATGCCTCTTTTTTCCGGGCCTGCTCGGCCTGGGCTTGCATTTCCATGGCCGCATCTTTAAGGGCCTCTCTTATTTTTCCCAGAACGGAAAAGCCGCTCGGCTTTGATTTGTCTGGTGTTTGCACTTTCTTTTTTCTTTTTAAAAAAGGTGCAAAGATAAAAACAAAAAATAAGATCAACGTAATAAAATCACTAAAGTCCATAATATTTCCTGATCTTGGTTTCGATATTTTTGCATGAAAATCCGTGTATTCGACACAGATCTTTCACTGTTTGTGGTGGGCTGAACGGTGAAAAACCAACTCAGCCCATGGCTGTTATTTCAAAGACTCATCAGTCTGATCGCACTGATCAGGGGATGCAATGGTGTCCCTCATCCGGGTGTCGGCGCTGATATTCTGCATTTTATAGTAGTCCATAATCCCAAGATTGCCGCTTCTAAACGCCTCGGCCATGGCCAGGGGCACCTGGGCTTCGGCTTCCACCACCTTGGCCCGCATTTCCTGGACCCGGGCCTTCATCTCCTGTTCCTGGGCATAGGCCATGGCCCGTTTTTCCTCTGCCTTGGCCTGGGCAATCTTCTTATCGGCCTCGGCCCGGTCGGTTTCCAGTTCAGCACCGATGTTTTTACCCACATCCACATCCGCGATATCAATGGAAAGAATTTCGTAGGCCGTGCCTGCATCCAGCCCCTTACTTAAAACGGTTTTGGAGATGGTGTCCGGATTTTCCAGAACCTGTTTATGAGTAACGGCCGAACCAATCGTTGTAACAATGCCCTCGCCCACACGTGCCAGAATGGTCTCTTCACCGGCCCCGCCCACCAGGCGGTCAATATTGGCCCGCACCGTGACCCTGGAAATGGCTTTAAGCTGAATACCGTCCTTGGCCATGGCGGCCACAATGGGGGTTTCAATAACTTTAGGGTTAACCGACATCTGTACGGCTTCCAGTACATCCCGGCCGGCAAGATCAATGGCAGCGGCTCGGTTAAACGGAAGATCAATATTGGCTTTGTCCGCAGCAATCAACGCCTGGATCACCCGGGAGACATTCCCGCCAGCCAGGTAATGGGATTCAAGACTGTCCGTAGCAATATCAATCCCCGCTTTCACGGCCATGATCTTGGATTCCACGACCAGTTTAGGCGGCACTTTCCTGAACCGCATGAAAATAATGTTGAACAACCCCACCCGGGCGCCTGACACCAAAGCCTGAATCCACAAACCAATGTAAGAAAATGCAAAGTAAACAATCACCAGGCCGAGGATGCCGGCAATGATAAGAAGAATGGACATAATCTGCATGTAAGTCACCTTTTTTTAAAATTATTTTTATAAGAACGTCTGTGTAACCGACACAGATCTTTTAACATTCGATGGGTGTTGATGGGCTGAGTCAGCCCATGGCTGTTATTATATATTTTCCCGGCGGCAGACGATCACCTGGTTACCTGTGACCTTGCAGACCTTTAAAGGCGTATCTGCCTCGATAAATTCTCCGTCCGTGACCACATCCAGACGGACCCCGTCAATCAAAGCTGTTCCGGACGGACGAAGTGTTGTGATACTGTGCCCAGTGCAGTCCAGGTAATTTTTAAGATCCGGGGACTGGGAAACCACCCCCTGGGATGCAGATAAATTTTTTTTAAGAGATAACGGAGACGCTGCCAGCATTTTAAACCCCAGAATAAATACCATAGGAAGCAGAATCAAATCCGCCCCCAATACCGCATAAAACGCTGAAATGGGAAAGGTATTGAACACAAGGAACAGGGAGTATCCGATAAATCCCAGCGCAGTGATGGATAAAAGTCCCATGGACGGCAGAAATATTTCGGCAACAACGGTAAAAATTCCCAAAATCTGGAAAATTATAGGCAGTATCCAGACATTCATTTTTCCATCTTCTCCATAATGGTTTCAACAATTACATGGCCTGCTGTTACCTTGGCCACCCGGACAGGTGTGCCGGGATCAATAAAATCCCCCTGGGTAACGGCATCAACTTTCCTGTCCTTGATACGGACCTTGCCCGAAGGCCGCAACGTTGTCAAAGCAATGCCTTCATCATCTGCACAAATACCTGAGGCTTCGCTGGATTCGGCACGGGAGTCCTGAAGTGTGGCCTCCAGATACGGCCCCTTGATCACCTTTGACAGCTTGGGCAGCGCAAAACGCACCACAGACATTGAAACCAGCAGCGCCCCAAGGGCGGTGCCCATGACCAATCCCAGATTCTTTATCATGAGTTCTCCCTGCCAGGGCAGGCTTGGGTCGGGCAGCACAAAATTCTGGAAAGAGAGCACAAGGCCTGCGGCCAGTACAAGGATGGCACTGATCCCGGCAATGCCGAATCCCGGCAGGACAAACATCTCCATGCCCAGCAGCAGGAAACCGATGATGAATACCAGGATTTCCGTATAATCGGCAAGCCCCACCAGATACTGGTTGAAAAACACAAAGCCCAGGCAAATAATACCCACAATGCCGGGGATGCCGAATCCCGGGGCCTTGACTTCCACATACACGGCACCAATGCCTATAATCATGAGAATCGGCAGGAACGGCTGGATCCACCGGACAAAAGTTTCCGACCAATTTTCCGAAACCTCTATTTTTTCAGACGCCCCGTACCCCAACACGTCAAGTGCCTGGTCAAGGGTTGCAACGCTCCGACGGGAAAACCCAAGATCGGCAGCCTCTTTGTCATCCATGGTCAAGAGCTCGCCTTCGCTGACAATTGTTGACTTGCTGGTAATTTTTTTCTTTTCTTGTTCGGAAAGCTCTTGCCAGGTCGTTTTATCCATGTACTCAGAATGCTCTCCCCGGGTAACCTTATAAACTTCCATGGATTTGGACACCATGGATTCGGCCAGGACTTGGGAATAGTTGTTTCGTTTGGCCAGGGTGCGAAACTGGGCCCGGAGGACGGTCTGGGTTTTCTCACCTGCTTCCTTGTGCCCTTCACTGGTCTGGATAATGGGCGCACAGTCACCGATCAGGGTATTTTCCTTCATGATCAGGGTACCGGCCGAAAGCGCAATCAACGCACCTGCGGAAATGGCTCTTTTCTCCACATAGGCAATAGTTCTTTCTTTTGGTACGGTGCAAATGGTTTCCACAATATCAAAAGCTGCATCCACCCGTCCCCCAAAGGTATCCATGGCAAAGACCAAAATGGCGGAGTCATCCTTTTCAAGGGAGGACACCACCCGTTTGAGGTATGCGGCCATGCCCGGCTCAACAGTCCCCGAAACGGGAATGATATGCACCACCGGTTCGGCAGCATTCGCTGCAGCACAAAGGGTTAACGCAAAAAACAGGACTGCGGCCCATACCTGGGATTGTTTTTTTTTCGGCAACATGGCAGATCTCATTTTGAAAGGCATCATTTCCAATCTTTATTTGGAACCCGATAAGTTTAGTCCACTATATCATGATTTAAAGTAATTATATCCATACTTTTCGAATTTTTAATGACTTAAATCATGCACTCTGCCCGGTTGATTTTTTCCTTTAAAAAAGCTACGTTTTGTGCGTGAATTATAAAATTTAATTTATTTCTAATAAAAACCTTTTACAGTTAAATTCAAGATGAACAGGGGGCAACAAAGGATAAACGCTTATGCCGTTTCACTTAACTAAAAGAGCATGCCAATTTATTGTTTTCTGCATATTGCCCCTGGGACTAATGCTTTTTACCCACGGCTGCGGGGTAAAATCCAACATGATGACCTCTTTGTCCAGAAGTATCCTGAACAATAACGACCTGGCCATGGTGGAGTCCGGCGCGCCGGCCTACCTGATCATGGTTGACAGCCTCATTGACCAAGACCCGGATTCCCCTGACATGCTCTCTTCAGGCGCTCAGCTTTATACCGCCTATTCAGATGTGTTTGTCACGGACAGAGAACGAAAAAGAAAATTGGCAGACAAAGCCATGAATTATGCCCTGAAAAGTGTCTGCTTTGCCCAAAGAAATGCCTGTGATTTAAAGCAGAAGCCCTTTGAGCAGTTCAGCACTGTTGTAAATGCCATGGAAACAGACGACCTGCCATATCTGTTTACCCTGGGAAATGCCTGGGGCTCCTGGATCATGGCGCACAAGGATGACTTCAATGCCCTGGCCGACATCGCCCGGATCGAAGCCATCATGAACCGAATCATTGAATTGGATGAAACCTACAAGGACGGGGCTGCCTATCTGTATCTGGGCACCCTGGCGACCTTTCTGCCACCGGCCTTAGGCGGAAAGCCGGAACAGGGAAAACACTTTTTTGAAAAAGCCGTTTCCATTTCCGGGGGAAAAAATCTGATGGCAAAAGTTGTTTATGCAAAATTGTACGCCAAAATGATGTTTGACCGGCCGCTTTTTGACCAACTGCTTAACGAGGTGATAAAGACAGACCCAAACATAGACGGCTATACCCTGGTCAACACCTGTGCCCAACAGCAAGCAAGAAAACTTCTGGATGAGGCTGACGACTATTTTTAAACTCAAAGAGAATTTCACCCATGTTTAAAAAATCTATTGTGCAATTATTTTCCTGTATGCTGACGATCACGGTTCTTTATGGTTCCGCACACGCTGTAACCATAAAAATTGCCACCATTTCACCGGAAGGTTCCTCGTGGATGGAACAAATGCGCAAAGGCGCCAACCAGGTTGCCCAGGCCACGGATAATCGCGTAAAATTCAAATTCTATCCCGGCGGGGTTATGGGAAATGACAAGGCGGTATTGCGCAAAATTCGTATCAACCAGCTCCAGGGCGGCGCACTCATGGCCGGCAGTCTCTCCTCGTTTTTCCAGGGCAATCAGATCTATTCCCAGCCCATGAAATTCAAATCCCAGGAAGAGGTGGATTATGTGCGCCGGCACATGGATGACTACATCATCGAAGGCCTTGATGATGCGGGGTTTGTCTGCTTTACCCCCATAGGCGGCGGGTTTGCATATATCATGTCCAAATCGCCCATTACATCCATCGACGACCTTAAAGACCGCAAAATATGGGTGCCGGACAATGATAAATCCACTGTGGATTCCGTGAGCAGTTTCGGGGTTTCCCCCATTGCCCTGCCCTTGGCGGATGTACGCACGGGACTGCAGTCCGGACTCATTGACACCGTGGGCACTTCCCCGGTGGGTGCTGTTGTGCTCCAATGGCACACGGAAATAAAGTACATCACCAATATTCCATTGCTCTATATTTATGCCGTTTTTGCCATAGACAAAAAAACATTTAATAAAATACCACCGGACGACCGGAAAATCGTTTCGGACATTATGACCCGGGCACTTCAAGAGTTAGACCGCTTGAACCGGCAGGACAATGTAAAAGCCATTGAAGCCTTAAAAAAACAGGGGATTAAATTTATCACTCCGTCCCAGGAGCAGATGAATGATTGGATGGCAACCGCAGCCAAAGCATCCCAAGAAATGATCACAGCCAAAGATCTGCCCAAAGCGCCGGCAGACAAAATAGATGCGTTGCTTGCGCAGTACCGTAAAAACCAGTAAAAAAAACAGGGCTCATCTGATATGTCCCGTATGATTTCCATTCTCCATAAAATCGAAGATGCCCTGCTGGTGAGCCTGCTTTTGCTCATGATCGGCCTTGCGGTGTTCCAGATCGTTCTGAGAAACGGTTTTGAGGCAGGTATTGTCTGGGCTGATCCCCTGATTCGTGTGCTGGTGCTCTGGCTGGGGCTCATCGGCGCCATGGTGGCCTCAAGAACCGATAACCACATCAGCATTGACATTGTCTCCAAATATCTGCCCACGGGCCTTCAACGGGTTGCAGGCCTTTTGATTTACCTGTTCACAACGATTATCTGTGCGCTGATGACTTGGCACAGTGCACGGTTTGTCCTCATGGAAAAAGCTGACGGAATGTTGGCATTTTTTTCGGTGCCCATATGGCTCTGTGAACTTATAATTCCTTTTGCATTCGGCATCATCACCATCAGATATGCCCTGTTTTTCCTGGGAAATCTGATCAGAATATTCATCCCCCGGTCCCTGAAACATTCATAACATGACATTTACAATTATCGGCCTGCTCATTGTTTTTGCCCTGATGGGCGCACCTTTGTTCACGGTGATCATTGCTGCGGCCATGTACGGATTTCACCTGTCTGAAATTGACCTGTCGGTCATGGCCATTGAATTGTACCGGATTGCAGATACCCCTATCCTGCTGGCCCTGCCTTTGTTTACCTTTGCCGGATATATCCTTGGAGAGAGTAATACCTCCCAGCGGCTTGTGACCCTGACCCGGGCATTTCTGGGATGGATGCCCGGCGGGCTCGCCATTGTAGCCTTTGTGGTGTGCGCGCTGTTCACGGCATTTACCGGAGCGTCCGGGGTAACCATTGTAGCCATGGGGGCACTGTTATACCCGGCCCTGACCCAGGCCGGATACACGAACCGGTTCAGCCTGGGGCTTGTGACGACCTCGGGCAGCCTTGGACTGCTGTTGCCCCCGTCTTTGCCCTTGATCCTTTACGGCATCATTGCCCAGCAAATGAGCGACGGCGAGAAGGTTTCCATTGAAAACCTCTTCCTGGCCGGTCTGTTCCCGGCACTTCTTATGATTGTGATGCTGTCGGCTTGGAGCGTCTGGGCCAACCGGGGAAATCAGATGCCCTTAACCCGGTTTTCAGTTAAAAACTGCCTTTCAGCCCTTAAAGCAGCGGGCTGGGAAGTGCCCCTTCCCCTGTTCGTATTTTTCGGAATCTATTCCGGATATTTTGCCGTATCCGAGGCAGCTGCGGTAACAGCCTTGTATGTGTTGGTGGTGGAAGTATTGATCTACCGGGAAATCCCATTAAGAAAACTGCCCCGCATCATTCGGGAATCCATGGTCATGGTGGGTGGAATCCTGCTTATTTTAGGGGTATCTTTGGCCTTGACCAACTATCTCATTGATACCGAAGCACCCATGAAGTTGTTCAAATTCTGCGAAACCTTTGTCGCCGACAAACTGATGTTTCTCATCCTGCTCAATATCTTCCTGCTGATTCTGGGTGCCATGCTGGATATTTTTTCAGCCATCATCATCATGGTGCCGCTCATACTGCCCGTGGCTCTGGAATACGGGATACATCCCGTCCATTTAGGAATTATCTTCCTGGCAAACATGCAGATCGGATATTTCACCCCGCCCGTGGGCATGAACTTGTTCATTGCAGGTTACCGGTTCAACAAACCCATTGATGAAATTTACCGGGCCACAATCCCGTTCATGCTGGTGCTGCTGCTGTCGGTACTTATCATCACCTACTGGCCCCAGTTAAGCCTGTTCCTGATTTCGTAGATTAAATATTCTCTTCCCTCGGTCAGACACTAATTCTGCCAAGCCACAGGTTGATATATTCACCAAAGGAACCCTTTTTCACAACAAAAGCCGAAGGCAAGGGGACAGGCTTAGGGCTTGCCACTGTATACGGTATTGTCCAGCAGAACAAGGGCGCTATTGAAGTATACAGCGAATTAGACATTGGATCGACATTTAAAATTTACCTTCCCCGCCACATGCATCTCCACAGTCCGGACCAGGAAGCCGCTGCTTCTGAAAAAAATAAATTCAAGGGGGACGAAACAATCCTTGTGGTTGAAGATGATCCCGGAGTGCTTAAAATTGCTTTAGCCATTCTAAAATCCCTGGGCTATTCCGTCCTGGTCGCGATGAATCCCCATGAGGGATTAGCCGTTTGTAATGAATACACAAGATCCATTGACCTGCTTTTAACCGACGTGGTCATGCCTGACATGAGCGGACCGGAACTGGCCCAAGCGCTTATTAAAAAGCGCCCGGGCCTCAAAGTGCTGTTTATGTCCGGCTACTCGAAGGACATGATCAGACACCACGGGATACTTGATGAAGATATCCAATTCGTCGGCAAGCCTTTTTCTGCTCAAACCCTTTCTGAAGAAGTTCGGAAAATTCTTGATGGGAGGTCCACAGGAGGATGACCAGATAAAGCCCCCCCCAAGTTGCGATAACAACACCACTATCATGCAACACCGAGTAGACCTATTCAAAATCCCAGGGATCGGAGAAATTTGTTTCACGGGAAACAACCCGGATCTCCGGTGAAACAAGGTCTGGAAAAGAAAAACCAAAGGAATGTATGACCTTGGGGAGGCCCCCCAGGCCTATAAAAACATTGAAGCGGTGATTGAATCTGAACCGGACCTGATCAGGCCCGTACATAAACTGCACCCCATAGGCGTTGTTAAAGGATAATAATTGACGATCAAGCATCCAGTTTTCTAACAAATGCCTTGAATTTCATAAAATGTTTATGATTCATGGCGTGTTCCATACGGCATGCGGTTTGTTCCGCAATGGCCTCATCAAGCTCCACATGCTTGAATAAAAAATGCTTGAACACATTATGACGGGTTGTAACCTCTTTTGCAATTTTATCGCCTTTGGGGGTCAGCGTGATATAGCCGTAAGGTTCATAATTGATCAGTTTCCGATCTGCCAATTTTTTAAGGGTTCCGGTAACAGACCCACATTTGATATTCAATTTTGCGGCAATATCTTTTGACCGGGCAACCGTATTCATGGTCTGAAGTTCCAGTATGGCTTCAAGGTAGTCTTCAAGGCTTTCGCTGAGAATGTGTTCGCTGTCCATGATTATAATCTCCGTTATTAAAGTGCTGCCCAAGCGGCCGAATTACTCCGGCCGCTTGGTAGGTTTATAATTACCAGGCCTGTCTGCCCTGGCCCCGGCCTTTTTGGCCCTGGCCTCTTCCCTGGCCCGATCCGGTCCGGCATCTTCCAGCACCACCCTGGCATCTGCCCTGGCCTGTCCGGTTTCCTTTACCGCCCTGGCCGTTGCACCGGCCACCGGTATTATTTTGTTGTTTATTCATAGTATCACCTCCTCTAACGTCCTTACGGTTTTCTACATCCATGCCGCCACCCTCTGCCTTTTCCACGTCCCCGCATCTCATAGCAACCGCCCTGGACTGTCAGCCGTTTGGCTGTTACCAGCGATTCAGCGATTTTATAGCGGGCGGTTTTCAGAACCCTTCCAACGGTTTGTCGGGAAACATCCATAACCTGCGCGGCCCCAGATTGGTCCATGCCCTCATAATCTATGAGTCTGAGGGCTTCAAATTCTTCCAGGGAGAGGATGACTTCTCCGGTCTCCACTACTCCTCTGGGCTTGAACCCCTTAATGGCCGGTTCGGATGCAATACATCTCGGTCGCTTGGGTCTTGGCATGGTTTCTCCTCGTTATGATCATTTGATCAAAATATAAATCCGTATAAGGATCGTGTCAAGAAAAATTTCGATCAAATGATCAAAATTAGTTTAATCTTAGTCATTAGTTCCGGGAATGGGAAGTTAGACATGCAACGGTGTCCATACCTCCGCGTCCCAGACAAAAACAGATCAGTATTGCGCTAAGCGAAAAGGAGGTAAAAAAAAATCATTTTTTCCTGCACCAATCTCAAACACCGGACCCTTTTGCTGGCAGTTTACAGCGCGGGCTTGAGAGTCAGCGAGGCCGTCAACCTTGAACCGGTTCATATCGAAAGATTCCAAGTAAACGGATACCGCCCGAGTTGATCGGTTTTCATACCGTCTACGCCGGGCGCACCTTTATTCGGACAAACCTGTTTCCATGCCCGGATAATGTTGTTGCGTTGACTTGCCAAATGTAAAGGAGGAAGCATTGAATGGAAAAATTAAAAAACTGCTGTGAAAGGCTTGCGTCTGTGGAAAGACGCAGAAAAGACGAAAATCGTCTATTGCAAGGATACAGACCGGCAGAAAGATTATTCTCCGACAAGCTTTGATTTTCTGGGTTATACTTTTCGTGCTCGAAGATCAAAAAAAGTCGATGGGGGAAGCGGGAAAGATTTCGGAAGCATATGACCAATTTCAATTGCTACATAAAATAGAATAGTTATCGTTCCCGCCTTTAAATTAAGGATTTCAAAGAATTATCAAAGGCGTTTTTCACCATATCCGCAATGGTCCGGTCAACGGCCTGGGCTGCCATTTCAAGCAGATCAGAAAAGGAGGGCTTAGATTTGTCCGCTTGTCCCTCATTCGCCTGGCTCTCATCCGCCAAGGCATCTTCCTCATTGGCCTGGGGCTCACTTGCGTCATTGGCTTTCTGATTTTCCAGATAATGATCAAAGAGGCTGCTTAAGGGTTCACGCGCCCGGGCCAAGGCGTCTTCCCGCTGCTTTTCCAGAAGTTCGGACAACTGATCCATCAAAGGAATTTCCAGATTACCGGCCGCGCTTGTGGCCCCGGCATCATCTATATCGGTTCCCGTTTCACCGGCATCCTCAAGATACGCTGCGGCCAGGTCTTGTCCCAGTGCACCTGTGGTGGCGGCCTGCTCTTCGCTGTAGAGGGCGTATCCGGATTTCACCGTAATATCGGCTTCATAGGAATATATTGAGTCGTAATACCCCATGCGCATGGCCTGGGAAACAGCATCCTGCAGATCCCCTTCCATCATCTCGCCGATAATGTTGTCCACACCGGTTATAATGGATTCAATATCCTCAAGCTCCTCTTCGTTCAAGTCTCCTTCCACCGTAAACGAAAACGTTTCTCCCGTGGTTAAGGTAATCTCCCGGATATTGTACGAGGCGGCGGCATAGCCGTCTTTATTGCTAACGACACCCCGGCTGCTGTATTCATAGGCTTCTAGTTCGGAATACTGACTGGTGGACAGGGTAACCATATCCCCTTCCCGGGTTTGGATGGTCAGTCCCGCATCAAGGCTTGAATAAGAAGCGACAGAAAGTTCGCTTGAACTTGAAGCACTACTGTTGTTTGACAATGCGGCCCGGTTATGCAGGCCGTTGGCATTGGCTTGAGACACGCTGTTCATTATTACTCTCCCGACGTAACGGTTTTTACGAATTTTTCTTTTCCTGTTTAAAGGTATCGGCCGCAATCGTAAAAACCTAAAATTTTTATGAATAAATATTGGAACAGTCCGGCAAATCGGAGTGTTAGGCTCAACCGTTCAAAGACAGGGAAATATGGTAGACCCCGCCGTCAAGTTTTGATTCCAAAGGCAGGCCTGATTTCTCAAATACCTTGATCATGGGCTGGTTGTCGGGCAGCACCTCAGCATAGAGTTCTTCAAGCATGCGTTTTTTCCCCTCCTCGACCAACAATGACATCAAATAGGATCCCACCCCCGATCCCTGGTAATTTTCGTCTACCAGAAAAGCCACTTCTCCGGCTTTGCCGGCATCACTTTCAACCAGTCGTGCCTCGGCAACGATCCGGTTATCGCCTTTTTTTCCACCAAAGCCCACCACGGAAAACTCTTTGGAATAGTCTACATTAACATAGGCCTGCATTTTATCGTGCCCCATGGTCTTTACCGAATAAAAGAAGCGGTAAAATACCGTTTCAGTGGAGCAACGGTAGAAAAAACGGCGCATGGATTCTTCATACGAAGGCTTCATGGCCCGGAACCGAATGGTTTTTTCTCCCTTGAAGGTTTTGGTATGGGCAACATAGGCCGGATACAGATGGGCGGAACGGCTGACAAAAATCTGGTTGGAATAGAGGATATTTTTTTCCCGGGCCATTTTAATCAAATCCTCCCGGTCGTCGGGATGGGCCACATCAATGATGGCCTGGGCCCGTTCCCGCAAGGGACGCCATTTGAGCAAGGCCACCCCGTATTCCGTGGCCAGTACATGAATGGATTCGCGCAACCGCAACTGGTTGACATATTTTTCTATACTGAACAGGATATTGGATTCGCCGTTCTCATTGCGGCTGGGCATACCGATGATGGTGTTGCCATCCTTGGAGGCTTCTGCTGCCTTGTAAAAATCAATACCTTCGCCGGGACCTGAAATCACGGCGCCTCTTAAGGGAAAGGCAACCCGGCCCTGAAGATCGGCCTTGCGGCCTTCATATATGGCAACAAACTGGGGGTTGCTGGCAATGAGTTGGGGATTGCACACCCAGTCAATACCCTGGAATTCCACCAGAGGATTTTTGTTCAGCCATTTCATCAGCTCCTTGGTGCCAAGGGCATAGGATGCCAAAGATTTTCCCCGGAACGGAGATTTTCGATTATTGGTGACAGCCCCGGAATTAACTAGTTCTGCGGCGGCATCCGTAAAATAAAGGGAATGAATGCCAAGGTCTTTTTTATCCGACAAAAAGGGCACCAGCGCCTCGAACAAGGGGCCAAGGGAATAGTTGATGCAGTCGCCGTCCCGAATTTCATTGGCCACATTGGCAGCGACTTTTTTCATAATATCGTTGGCCGGTTCAGGCGTATAGGTGATCGGCTCCCGATCCGAGCGCACCAGAAGATCAAATTCTTCTATGGAAACAAAGGTATCCCCATAGGTAAAGGGCATTGCCTCATTTATCTCACCCACCACAAGGCTTGCCTTGTACATCACTTCCCTTGCCACATCCACGGCAAGGCCCAGGCTGCAATACCCGGCATCATTGGGCGGGGTGATCTGGATAAAGGCCACATCCACATTGATTCTGCCGGACCTGATAATTTTCGGAATCTCCGAGGAGTAGGCCGGGATAAGATCCACCTGGGCGCTGGAAATGGTATCCCAGGCTACATATCCCCCTGAAAAAAATGTTTTTAACCGGTAGTTGGGGGCATTAAGGCGGTCAATGGACAAAATGGTCTCCCCCAGCACAGCCAGCTGCATCAGCTCAAGGTCCCTGATATTATGTTTGTCCACATCAAGCAATGTACGGATCAGCCTTCTTGGCGTAGCTGGCCCTGTGCCGATGAAAACGGTCATTCCCGGCCGGATATGGTTTAAAACCTTATCCGGGGGTACAAGACTGCGCTCCCAGTTGCTCAAATCTCTTTCGGACATAAATCACTCCCTTTAATAAAATACATATGCATCTGTTTTACCAGCTAAAGGGGGTGTAATCAAGGCAGTGAAGAATGTTTTAGGAGGAACTAGTTCTCAAGGAGAAGTTGAAAGCACCCATTCTACCGCCATAATATGTCTGTTTCTGTGATGGGATAATACAGCCGCCTGTAATGGGGCCTGTCCGGGCCCGGATCAGTAATGTCATTTCGATTTATTCCTCGGGTCATGGCCATATTTTCCCTTTTAGTTCCCCCCTCCCCCCAAAATCAGCGCTGACGCATCAAAATTTATTATCAATGATATCAGGGGGGCGGAGCGACATCTAAAATTATTTTGTCGCAAAATTATAATAGACACTCTGCAGGTCTTTTGATAATGTAACGTGGATGTGTGTGAGTTCACCCACNAATCGAAACNTTACATTTGAGGAGAAAACGCTGTGATAAGCCAGTGTGGTCGGCAGATTAAAAACGCAGAACTTGAACAGATTCGCGAGACGGTAAAGACATTTTCGAATTTAAGTCAGAAGGAACTGGCTCA
>NZ_KB893094.1 GCF_000373985.1 Desulfobacter curvatus DSM 3379 | reverse complement strand
AACTATGCCCGGACGGAATGAAAATCTTCGGTACAGGCCATGGTTTGTGTAGGAAGAACTACCTTTCCGATGCCTTCTGAAAGAAGGAAAGGCGGAATTTTCCCAAAAAGGAGTGGGCGGAACAACTTCGGCCGACCTTTTATTATTTATGCGTCAGCACTGGCTTGTATTTATTCTTCTTGTGCCCGGACTGAAGTTTTGTTAATTTATTATGCTTCAAATTAACCGGTATCAGGAAGAGCCTGGTTCCTAAATTTTATATATGAAAGTACCAATAAGTTGCTAAGTTACTTTCATATTTTGTTGTGGGTCGAGCCTGGGTGTTGATAGACCAGGCCGGCCCATGGCCGTTATTAAAAGGAAAAAAATGATGATAAAAAAAATAGCGTTGCTGATGAGTATGTTAACGGCATTTGCATGCCTGTGCCTGACACCTGCCGGCGCAAAAGAAGTTTACATTAACGGCATTGATTTTGGTTTCCCGCCCTTTGGATATGTGGACAAAGCCGGCAACCCCGCAGGCTTTGACGTGGAATGTGCGAATTGGATTGCCAAAGAGATGGGGTTTGAAGTCAAACACCAACCCATGGACTGGGACGGCATTATCCCCGCGCTGAATGCCAAAAAAATTGATTTTGTTGCCTCCGGCATGAGTATCACCGAATCCAGGAAAAAAATTGTCAACTTCACCCTGCCCTACTATGAAATCAGCCAGGTGCTTTTGGTGTTGAAGGACCAAACGGATGATTTTACTTCCCTGGTCACCACGGGCAAAAAAATTGGTACCCAACGCGGCACCACCAGTACCAAACTTCTTAAGGATCTGTTATCCACAGGAAAATACAACTTTGAAATTGTGGAGTATGATTCAACGGATCTGAGTATGGAAGACCTTAAAATCGGCCGTATTGACGCTTCTTCCATGGACTCATCCATTGCCAACGAACTCAATAAAGACGGCGTCTACAAAACGGCCGGTACCTTTGACGGGCCCACTGAAAAATATGGATATGCCGTACGCAAGGGCGATGACAAACTTTTAACCCTGCTCAACCAGGGGTTAAAAAAGCTGATGGCTGATCCCCAGTGGCAGGTGCTTAAAGAGAAATACGATATCCACTAACGACCATGGGCCGACCTGACATATCAGCACCGAGGTGTAGCCCACAACAAAGTAAGAAAGTAATTCAACAACTTATTGGAACTTTCTTATAAAAAAAATATGCGACATTGTGAACCGGGTTTTTCTGCCCGGTTCCATTTCCCCACCCTGGATTTACCATGCATGACTTGCTCACTTTTTTAACGTCCATAACTGACTCCCTGCCCTATCTATTTTCGGGTCTGTGGATTACGGTGGTTCTCGTTATCGGAGCTATGGGATTAGGACTTTTGATCGGCATCCCATTTTCCGTGATCCGGGTGTATGGCCATCCCTTTGCCCGGCGCTGTGTGGCATTGTATGTCTGGTTTTTCAGGGGCGTACCTGTTCTTGTTCTGTTTTACCTGTTTTACTTTGGGCTTCTATCCTGGCTTGACCAGATGCCGGCGTTGGATTTTCTGCCCCTTGGTGATGCCTTTTTTGCAGCCATCCTGGTTTTGGGCATGACCACCGGGGCGTATCAGACCCAGATTTTTAAAGGTGCAATTCTATCCTTACCCCAGGGGCAGCTTAAAGCGGCACGCTCCCTCGGCATGAGTGACATTTCAGCCATAACCGCTATTATTTTACCCCAGGCGCTGCGGTTTTCCATTCCGGCCTGGTCCAATGAATACTCCATCGTTTTAAAGGATTCGGCGCTTGCCTATGTAATCGGGGTGGCGGAACTGATGTCCAGGACCCGGTCCGTGGCGGCCATCACCCATAAACCTCTGCCCTTTACCCTGTTCGCCGGACTGATATTTTTCATACTGACCTGGGCCGGGGTCAAAGGACTTAAGCGACTGGAGCGAAAGGTACGAATCCAGGGATATACCCAATGACGTTTGAAAGGCGCAACATAGAAATGACACGACCCAATGACACCGGACCGGTAGTTCTCGAAGCCCGGGGGATTGTAAAGGAACTTGGCGGCAACACCGTTTTGAACCATGTGGATTTAACCCTTGCCAAAGGGGATTTAAAGGTGCTCATCGGTCCGTCGGGGTCCGGGAAATCAACATTGCTGCAATGTTTAAATCTTTTGCATATTCCCGAAGACGGCCAACTGCTTTTAGACGGCACCCCGGTGAATTTTAAAAAGAAAACCGATCTGTACCTGTTACGCCAAAAGGTGGGCATGATCTTTCAGGACTTTAACCTGTTTGACCATTTATCTGCCCGCCAGAACGTGGCCATTGCGCTGAAAAAAGTAAAGAAACAATCTAAAAAACAGGCCCACGACAGGGCATGTGAGGAGCTTGCCCGGGTGGGGCTTGCAGACAAAATGGACCTGTATCCGGCCCAATTATCCGGGGGCCAGAAGCAGCGGGTCTCCATTGCAAGGGCCCTGGCCATGGACCCGGAGGTCCTGCTTTTGGATGAGCCCACATCAGCCCTGGACCCGGAACTGATCAGCGAGGTACTGATGGTGATCCGGGACTTGGCAAAGGCGGGGATGACCATGCTCATGGCCACCCACCAGATCAGTTTTTCCGCTAGCCTTGCCCATGAATTCGTGTTCATGGAAAACGGACGGATTGCCGAACAGGGGGCGCCATCTGCCCTTTTAGCTGAAAACAGCGGATCAAGGACCCGGGATTTTTGCACCAAAATTTCAGAGCTGACCGGAGCTGAGGCGTGAACGACTTTTTCCCTTTCATCATAAATCAAGTCATTCCCGGCCTGAACACCGGATTTTTTGTCAGTATCAAACTTATTGTGCCTTCGGCCCTGTTCGGCTTTTTGATCGGTGTGGTAACCGGGACCCTAAGGGTTTACGGGCCTGGGCCTGTGAAAAAACTATGCAATTTTTATGTGGCCGTGTTCCGGGGCACACCACTGGTGGTCCAGCTCTATTTCTGGTACTTTGCCCTGCCCTACACAAATTTTTTGGGCGTACGCATTGTTATGTCCGCTATGACCTGTGCCATTGTCGGATTTTCCCTTTGCTCCGGGGCTTATCACTCCGAATACATTCGGGGAGGCCTGCTTTCCATCAAGACAGGACAGCTTAAAGCAGCCCAGGCTTTAGGCATGACCCCATTTACCTCGGTGAAAAGCATTGTCCTGCCCCAGGCATTCAGACATTGTTTTACCGGATGCTGCAATGAGGTTATTTACCTGATTAAATACTCATCCCTTGCCTCCATCATTACCATCAATGAAATCACCGGCATTGGCCGGGGCATTGCCAAGGCTTCCTTTAGAAACGTCGAGACCTTCCTGGTGGTGGGCATTTACTACCTGATCCTTGTCACCCTTGCCAGTGCGATTCTAAACTATGTGGAACGACGTATGGAAATTCCAGGCTTTGATCGACTGGCTCGATAATCCAGAACGGCCGATAAAGGAGGCCAACGATGATCACATCATTTTCTTTTGGTCAAATGGTTATTGGTGCAGATAAATACAGCACAGACCTGATTATTCTCCCGGACTTAACTATCCTGCCGAACTGGCGCAGAAAAGAAGGTCACGTGCTTGAGCCGGCTGATTTAAAATCAGTTCTACCCCTGAAACCAAATTTAATCATTGTAGGCACCGGCGTGAATGATCGAATGAAAATGGCACCGGGTCTTGCAAAGGAGTTGTCCTCCATGGGTATTGAACTAAAGGCCCTGGCAACGGAAGCGGCCGTAATCCTGTTCAACACAACAATGGCCCAGACACCGGACAAAGCGGTGAGCGGCTGCTTTCATTTAACCTGCTGATAGGATCCTTGCCATGCCCGATGCCAATCCCAATCAACACCGGTTTAAGTTCTGCCCGTCCTGCGGCAGCAACCGCCTTGATGCCGACAGTGTAAAATCGTTTAAATGCCGGGAATGCGGATTCAAATTTTTTCTTAATTGTGCGGCGGCAGCCATGGCCATCATCCTTGATGATCAGAACAGGATTCTGGTCACCGTGCGAGCAAAAGAACCCGGCAAAGGTACCCTTGACCTGCCGGGCGGATTTACGGAGCCCGGCGAAAGTATCAACCATGGCCTGGTCAGGGAAGTAAAAGAAGAACTGAACCTGGACATTTATGACCTTGAGTTTTTCTGTTCCGTTGCCAACAGCTATCCTTACAAGTGTGTGGTGTACCCCATTACCGATATGGCATTTACCTGCAAGGTCAAGGACTTCTCTTTGATTACACCTATGGATGATGTCGCCGGCTTCAAGTTTATCCCGGTCCATGATTTCGACACCAACTTGTTCGGTATGGACTCGGCTCGAAAGGTACTAAAAAAATATAAAATATTTTCAAACATTAAATAACTGTTAAATGTAGGGCCGTTGCAACCTGCACTATAGGAACCGTATTGCGTATTCAGTTAATTTGTGATTTAAACGATACATGAAAAAAAGATATTATCGTTCCGGAAAGAAAGAATCCGAATCCAGACCGTCACGTCCCATTAATTACCCTGAGCTCACTGCCGGGGCAGACAAGTCATTGAAAAAAATATTCAGTCGGATAGGTGTTCCCGAAAAACAGCCTTTCAAACCAGATCCGTTTCAGCTTGAAGCCATTGAGGCCATCAGCACATCGGACTGCCTTGTTACAGCCCCCACAGGTGCCGGAAAAACCTGGATTGCAGAGCAGGCCGCCAAAAGGATATTGGAAAACAACGGAAAAGTATGGTACGCCACACCTTTAAAAGCATTGACCAACTCAATCCATGCGGGATTTTCGAAAATTTTCGGCAAGGAAAATGTGGGCATCCTCACCGGTGACATCAAGGAAAATACCGATGCCGACATCATCATCGGCACCACGGAAATTTTACGGAACCAGCTCTATGATGCCATGTACACGGGCCAAAATCTCAAATGCGATTTGATCATTCTGGATGAAGCCCACTTTCTCGGTGATGCCGAGCGCGGCGTGGTCTGGGAGGAGATCATGATCTACCTGCCCGTGCGCATCCCCCTGCTTTTACTGTCCGCAACCATCGGCAACCCGGACCAGATTGCAGGTTGGCTGTCTACCATCCGGGACAAGGCATGCAAAGTGGTTGAGAATACCAAACGACCGGTTCCTCTATTTCCTTTATTTTTTCATCCGTCGGGTACTCTCTACCCTTTGCTTGAAAAAACAGGGACGGACGGCAAGCGGACCCGCCTATATAAAAAGGTATATAAATTCAACCAGTCTGGTAAACGCATGATGCTTGCCCCGCCAGGCAAACTGCCCAAATTCTCGGATATTCTCAGGGTGCTTTCCCACTATGATCTGCTTCCCGCCATCTTTTTTTTAAAATCCCGGGCAGAATGCGACCGGGCAATAAAACTATGCGATGGCAGTCTGCTGAAACATGCGCCTGAAAAAAAGCAGGCACTGATGGACCGGCTCGTGGAGCTCACGGCAGACAACCCCCATTTATCCGCCCATCCCCAGCGGACCTACCTGGAGGAAACGGCAACGGCGGCCCACCATTCAGGGCATCTGCCCGCCTGGAAGGTGGTGGTGGAGACTTTAATGGCCGAAGGGCTTTTAGATGCCATGTTTGCCACCTCCACGGTAGCAGCCGGTGTAAATTTTCCGGCCCGGTCCGTCGTTATTCTCAATTCCGACCGGTTCAATGGCCGGGACTTTCTGTCATTGAACCCCAGTGAATTCCAGCAGATGGCCGGCCGGGCAGGAAGACGCGGCATGGACAACATCGGATTTGCCACACTGCTTCCCGGCAAATATATGGATGTCTCCCTTGTAGCCAAGCTGGTGAACGCCCCGCCCCTAAATGTGGATTCCCAGATCAAAATTGATTTCTCCATGGTGCTCAATCTTCTGCTGTCCAACACCCCGGAACAAGTGCGCACCCTGTTGGAAAAATCCTTTGCCTCCTATCTCATTGCCATTGGCGCAAAAGCCGGGAAAAGCGGCAGAAAAGCAAGAAAAAAATTCGGCAAAGATATGGAATATTTATGGCTGGATTTTACCGAGCACATGGACTTTTTGATCCAGGAAGGCTTTGTTACCCCTGAAGGGGCAAAACCCTGCGCCCTGACCGAAGACGGCATATGGGCCTCAAAACTGCGCATTGATTCGCCGCTGCTGGTGGCCCAGAGTCTTCGGGACAAGCTTTTACCCGAGCATGATCCGGCGCTTTTAGCGGCTATGATGGCTGCATTTGTCAATGAAAAGGAGTTTAAGGATGATATGTTATTCAACACCGCCCTTTCCAAACGGCTTAAGGATGCGTTCCTTGAATTGCGCCTGGGACTGAAGCCCTTTGCCATAAAAATGCTGCAGTTAGGATTTCCCGCGCCCAACCTGTTTATCCAGCCGGCAACCATGGTCTATGCCTGGGCCCATGACACCCCCTGGGATGAGCTGATGCGCAAGTCGGATTTTGCAGAAGGCGATTTTGCCAGATTGGTCCTGAGAACCGCAGAAAATCTGCGTCAGATGACCCATCTGAATCAGGATTTTCCTGTTTTTGCCAAAACAGCGGCCGAAGCCATTGACATGATACTCAAAGCGCCTGTGGTCACAGAATTTTAAAACAAGGAGATACCATACATGATACCTGTTATATCAAAAAATGCCCCGGCAGCCGTGGGGCCCTATTCCCATGCCGTGATCCACAATGATACGGTATACTGTGCCGGCCAGATCCCCCTGGATCCCGCCTCAGGCGAAATTGTGGGTACCACCATTGAAGAGCAGACCCGTCAGGTCATGTCCAATCTTGAGGCCGTGCTCAAGGAGTGCAATGCAAGCTTGAAAACCATTGTAAAAACCACAGTCTTTCTGGCGTCCATGGATGATTTTGCTGGGATGAACCAGGTTTACGAAGCCGCCTTTGACGGTCACAAACCAGCCAGATCCGCTTTTCAGGTGGCGCGTCTCCCCAAGGATGCCCTGGTGGAAATCGAATGTATTGCCGTATGTGAAAAAAAATAGGATGCAGGAGGTTATATGTCCGAAGATACAAAAAAAGTAATTTATTCAATGATCAACGTGAGCAAATTCCATGGCACCCGCCAGGTGCTCAAGGATATTTCACTGTCCTATTTTTACGGGGCAAAAATTGGTGTTTTGGGGCTTAACGGTTCAGGTAAATCAACATTGTTAAAAATCATGGCAGGCGTGGACACCGAATTTGTCGGCGAAACCATCTTATCCAAGGGATTTACCGTGGGTTTTCTTGAACAGGAACCCCTGGTGGACTCGGATAAAACCGTACGGGAAGTCGTGGAAGAAGGGGTTCAGGAGACCGTAGACCTTTTAAACGAATATGAAAAAATCTCCGAAGCCTTTGCAGAACCCATGTCCGATGATGAGATGGACGCCCTGTTGGAAAAACAGGGAAAGCTGCAGGAAAAGCTTGACCATATTGATGCCTGGGATCTGGATTCCCGCCTTAAAATGGCCATGGACGCCCTTCGCTGTCCGCCTGAAGATACCCCTGTCAGCGTGATCTCCGGTGGTGAAAAGCGCCGGGTGGCTTTGTGCCGTCTGTTGCTGCAGAAACCCGACATTTTGCTTCTGGACGAACCGACCAACCATCTTGACGCCGAATCCGTGGGCTGGCTGGAACAGCATTTAAGCCGGTTTGAAGGCACGGTCATTGCCGTCACCCATGACCGCTATTTCCTGGACAATGTGGCAGGCTGGATTCTGGAACTGGACAGGGGCGAAGGCATCCCCTGGAAAGGCAACTACTCCTCCTGGCTGGAACAAAAACAGCAGCGCCTGGCAAAGGAAGAGAAGAGCGAGAGCAAGCGCCGCCAGACATTGGCCAGAGAGCTTGAGTGGATCAAGATGTCTCCCAAGGGCAGACGCTCCAAATCCAAGGCCAGAATTACGGCCTACGAAGAATTGCTCAACAAGGACAGCAAACAGCAGGAACAGAAAATGGAAATTTTTATTCCGCCGGGACCACGGTTGGGTTCCAAGGTCATTGTGGCGCAAAATGTTTCCAAAGCCTTTGAAGACAAGCTTCTGGTGGAAGATATGAACTTTGTCCTTCCGCCGGGTGCCATTGTGGGCGTGGTGGGCCCCAACGGTGCCGGCAAGACCACTTTGTTTAAAATGATTACCGGAAAGGAAAAACCCGATTCCGGCACTATTGAAATCGGCGACAGTGTGCGCGCTGCTTATGTGGATCAGGAACGGGACACCTTGGACCCTGAAAAAACCATTTATGAAGTGATCTCAGGCGGCAGCGATACGCTTTTGTTGGGGGACAGGGAAATCAATGCCCGGGCCTATGTGGGCAAATTCAATTTCTCAGGCTCTGACCAACAGAAAAAGGTTAAAGATATTTCAGGCGGTGAGCGCAACCGGGTACATATGGCCACGATGTTGCAAAAACAGGCCAATCTGCTGCTATTGGACGAACCCACCAATGACCTGGATGTCAATACCATGCGGGCATTGGAGGAAGCCCTTGAAAACTTTGCAGGATGTGCTGTGATCATCAGCCATGACCGGTGGTTCCTGGACCGCCTTGCCACCCATATCCTGGCTTTTGAAGGCGACAGCCAGACCCTGTTCTTTGAAGGCTCCTATTCTGATTATGAAAAGGATCGCAGAAAACGGTTAGGTATCAAGGAAAATCAGCCTACAAGGATCAAATACCGCCAGCTGACACGGTAAAACGATTTATGCATCAACTTTTAGAAAAAACAAAAAAACCCGGTATAAAGCGTTAACTTTAATACCGGGTTAAACGACAGGAAAGGCAAGATCTAAAACACAGCTGCTGTTATAATGTATCGGATATAAAATTATTTAAGTACGTCAAACCTTCTGATCGAACAAAAATCCGGCAAGGTCACTCATTTTATCCTGTAAAGAGAGCATCTCGTCGGATGGAAACTGGCGAATCAACTCTTCGGATTCCTTATCGAAAATTTTAACAACAATTTCATTGTTCTCTTCATCAACCGAAAAGCTTAATTTGGTTTGAATGGTCTCGGACATCTCCTGAAAAGATTCTACCACCTCTTTGACCTCTTCGGTGCTCATTTTCTGCCCGCTGGTCTGATTCAAAGAGTCTTTCTTTTCCTTGGTCTCGGTATTTTCAATATTTTTCTGTGCGCTTTGAAGCTTATCTACAGAAATCAAGTGTGCTCTTTCCTGGGTGGTTTCCTGTGCTGGAATTGATGTTGCGGTCATGCTCATTTTTTTGTCTCCTGTCTTTATAGGCTGCCGGGGTTAGAAAGGCAGAATTTCTTTTCTTTTTCTATTAAACCTTTAGACTATTGTTCGGACATATTTTGAATATACTTTAGTTAAAAAGATAGATTTTCAATATTATTTCTAAAATAAAAACAATTATCAGGGCCATTGCCTAATTAAGGAGAGTTGCAGATTTGAAATCTATTATAGCATAATTCACAAATAACAAGGTTGCATAATTGCAAACATCTTTAAAATTATATTTAATAAAGGCAGGGCCATGGATCATTACTCAGTGGCATTTATGCGATTTTGCCCGAACAAATTTATATACAACGTTTGCAAAAAAGCGCTTGATATGATTTATATTAGGCTCAAATAAAAAAGGATGCTCCCGCATGTCCCAAAATGATACAAATACCCCGTTAAACATTGACACCACAAAAATCATCCTGGATTCAATTTCAGACGGGGTCTTTACCATTGACTACAACTGGAAAATCACCTCTTTTAACAGGGCCGCAGAGGAGATAACCGGCATCCGCCGGCAGGATGCCATTGGTTGCCACTGCTGGGATGTTTTCCGCTCCAACATGTGTGAACAAGGCTGTGCCCTGAAAAAAACAATGGATCAGGGCAAACCGTTTGTATCAAGTTCCGCATATATCATTAACAACCAGCAAAAAAAAATTCCAATCACTGCATCAACCTCTTTGCTTATTGATAAAGATGGTGAGGTTCTGGGCGGGGTGGAAACCTTCAGGGATCACTCTGTGGTGGAAGCCCTGAGAAAGGAGTTGACCGGAGGGGTGCGGGTTGGCGACATGGTGAGCCACTCCAGTGCCATGAAAAATATTTTCAATATCCTTCCCCAAATTGCTGAAAGCGACTCATCCGTCCTGATAGAAGGAGAAACCGGTACGGGAAAAGAGTTAATGGCAAAAGCCATTCACAACACCAGCCACAGAAAAGATGCGCCTTTTGTGGCTATTAACTGCGGGGCCCTGCCGGACACCTTGCTGGAATCAGAACTCTTTGGATACAAAAAAGGCGCGTTTACCCATGCGGTAAAAGATAAGCCCGGCCATTTTGCCCTGGCAGACAACGGCACGATATTTCTTGATGAAATCGCAGACACAAGCCCGGCCTTTCAGGTCAGGCTGCTCCGGGTACTTCAGGAACGTGAATATACGCCCCTTGGGGGTATAACTAAAGAGCAGTCAAATGTCAGGATTATTGCCGCCACCAATAAAAATCTGACAACCATGGTGGAAAACAAAGAATTTCGTCAGGATCTTTATTACCGCATCAATGTTATTAAAATATCCCTGCCGCCCCTGCGCCATAGAATGGAGGATATTCCCTATCTGGTGGACCAGTTTATCTCCCGGTTGAACCTGCGCCGGAACAAAATGATCCAGGGGCTTTCCCCTGAGGTGCTTGCCGCATTCATGGCCCATGATTTCCCCGGAAATATCAGGGAGCTTGAAAATATTATTGAACATGCCTTTGTCCTGTGCGCCAAAGAGTTCATTACCATGGCGCATTTGCCGCCGTCCCTTGCAAACAAATCAGGACAGCAAGCCGGTGAAAATAAAAATCCGGTGGTTGCAGCACAAATCCAGATGATTACGGATGCGTTAAAACGAAACAATAATAACCGGAATGCCGCAGCCCGGGATCTGGGGATACACAAAAGCACCCTGTTCAGGCGGATTAAAAAACTGGGCATCCAATTATAAAAGAGATTATCCTTGCAACCGAAAACCGGTTACAAGTCTCTTTTTTGCAACAATGGAGGCATCCATAGAATCTGCCGGTTAAAAAATATACCGGCCCGGCAGTGGTTTGCTGCTCTTGTTCCCCGGGAGCCTATATAGGCACAGCCTTTGCATTTTTAATACTTGCAAAAAAATTCTTGAGAGGAGGAGATCATGAAAATTGCGATTACCACTTGGGGAAACCGGGTCTCTCCTGTGTTTGACGCAGCACAAACGCTTTTAATTGCAGATATTGAAAACCAAAGCATTCATAGTAAAAAATATGAATCTTTCAAGCCGGATGATATCGCGGCCCTGGTATCTCTATTAAACCGGGAAAAAGTCACGGCCCTGGTTTGCGGGGCAATTTCGGAAACCTATGCGACCCGGCTTATTGAAAACAGAATCCGCATGTTTTCTTTTATAACCGGCAATGCCATGGATGTACTGGAGTGCCTGGCTGCGCATCATATCATTAAACCGAGCTTTATGATGCCCGGGTGCACATCGGCATCAGCAACGCCTCTGGCCTGATCTCCGTATTACGGAATTGGGGTGGATTCTTGCAAAAAATTAGGCTTTACGCATCATGCCCATATAAATGGCGGCCAGCACACCAGATACCCCAATCCAACCCATCATACCGGTTAGCCGGTCAAAAAAACGCCACATCCCATACAAGGAATACAATCTTTAGGGTATCCATAAATAGGTATCCAGATCAATACAGCCTTGGCGTGACATGAAAACCCCTTCGGATTCCAGCAGCGCTTTTTGCAGTTCATACCCCCTGCCCCGGGGTAAACGGATCTTTCCGGATGCATTTACCACACGATGCCAGGGCAGATCATGCTTTTGGGACATGGTATGAAGAATCCTTGAAACCTGCCGCCCCCCCCCTGGGATTGCCGGCAAGGGCTGCCACCCTGCCATAGGATGTCACCCGGCCTTTGGGTATGGCTTTAATCACGTCGATAATCTGTCTGGTAAATATATTCATGAGAATAGAAAAGTGCCGGACACTTTATGGGGGGACTATAAAAAAACCTGCCGCCTTGGAGGGGAGGCGGCGGCAGGTGCTTTGGGCCTTTCGCGTGTAAGGAGGACACGAAGCAAATATGCAGGTTATTGTGGTAACTTTGCTTAACAAATTATTCTGCATAGGAGGAGAATGCCAGACCGCCGTCAAAAGCTTGTCTCAACAGCAGCCTGAGGCATAATCAATTAATAGTTGCCTGTAAAGTCAGGATATGCATTGCCGCCATGTTCTGTGGAGTCCAGCCCTTCGATTTCTTCTTCCGGAGATACCCGTAAGCCCATAGTCGAGTCAATAACTTTAAACAGGATAAAAGCCGTGCAAAATGTCCATGCAAAGCAGGAAGCAATACCGATGCACTGTACGGACAAAATTTTAACGCTTGTACCGCCGATATTAAAGATACCTGCAGCAAGGGTGCCCCATGCACCGCAAACCCCGTGTACGGAAATTGCACCAACGGGATCATCAACTCTGATTTTATCAAAAAACATTACGGAGAAGACAACCAGAATACCAGCCACGGCGCCGATCATAATCGCGGAACCAGGGGTAACATTGGCACAACCGGCGGTAATACCCACCAGGCCTGCCAGGGCTCCGTTTAAACTCATGCCCACTTCAGGTTTTCCAAATTTAACCCAGGAAACGATCATAGCCAGAACACAGCCTGTTGCAGCAGCCAGGTTTGTATTTACAAAAATCATTGCGATGTCGGTATTTGCAGCGGTTGTTGATCCCGGATTGAAACCAAACCAGCCGATCCACAGGATAAACACGCCAAGGGCTGCCAAGGGGATATTGTGACCCAGAATCGGTTTAATACCACCGTCTTTGGTGAACTTTCCAAGACGGGGACCTAAAACGATGGCACCTGCCAATGCAGCCCATCCACCCACAGAGTGAACAACTGTGGAGCCTGCAAAATCGATGAACCCAAGACCTTCAAGCCAGCCGGAACCGTTAAACAGCGATCCCCAGGCCCAGGAACCAAAGACAGGATAAATCAATGCGGACAGAACAGCACTGTACACAAGATAACCTGTAAATTTAGTACGTTCAGCCATGGCACCGGAAACAATAGTGGCAGCAGTTGCGGCAAACACAACCTGGAACATCCAGAAAGCCAGAACCCAAGGATCTCCACCCACTTTAAAGTCGCTCAGAAAAAAACCGGTTGTACCAAAAAAACCCGTTTTAGAGGTACCGAACATCAAGCCAAACCCAATGGCCCAGTAAAAAAGTGAGCCCATGGAAAAGTCCATGAGGTTTTTCATCATAATGTTTACAGCATTTTTGGCACGGGTAAACCCGGCTTCCACCATGGCGAACCCGGCCTGCATAAAGAAAACAAGTGCTGCAGCAACAAGGGTCCAGACGTAGTCGGCATGAGTCTGGACCAATTTAATGGCCTCGGCGTTGGAAAGCACTGTCGGGGCTTCGTCAGTCCCGGCCCATGCTGCGGTTATGGTACAAGCCAGCGAAGTTAGAATCATCAGTACATACTTCATTTTGTTTTAATCTCCTTGTTAATATTAATAATTTAAATTTTATAGAGCTTCTGTTCCGGTTTCACCTGTACGAATACGAACAACATTTTCCACAGGAAGAACAAATATTTTACCGTCACCGATTTTTCCTGTTTTCGCTGTTTCTACTATTGTATCCACCACGGCCTGGGCCTGGTCATCGGCAACGCAAATTTTCAATTCAACTTTGGGTACAAAATCTGTCTGATATTCTGCGCCGCGGTACACTTCTTTGTGCCCTTTCTGACGGCCAAAGCCTTTGACTTCCGAAATCGTCATACCGTTAATGCTGATTTTGGCTAAAGCATCTTTAACCTCATCCACTTTAAACGGTTTAATTACTGCCACAACGTTTTTCATTTTAACTCCCTTTGTTAAATGTGCTTTAAAACAACTCACGCTTTATGGCTTTCTAAAGAGAGCAAGAGGGATGCCAAAAAATGTTTTTTTAAAAACTTTAATATATCTATCTGAAATTAAAGAGATTTGTTTCGAAATTTTTATTTTAATTATCCTGAAACGCACTCAAAGGAAATAACATTTTTGGGATATAATAGATTACATTAATGTTATTTCATGCGTATTGACAAAATTCGGGCGTGAGAATTTATACTTTTTTGTATTTTCATGCATAAAAACAACAATTAAAAAACGGAGTTCGATATTTAGAAGGGATCAAAAGGGCCTTAAAATTTCGTGCAGGGCCTTTCCTTTGGAATACCCCCTGGAAAAACAATTTTGTAGAATACTGCAGGAGCCTGCAGCAAGCGACCATTTTTGGAATCTATATAAAATAGAAGCGCAGTACCGATAAAGCCGCAAATCCAATTGCAATCCTCCAAGAGCTTGCCTGTACCAGCCAAGCGCATCTGCTGAACGGGCAGAGGCCTTCCGGCCATCGGCATGCTCAATGGCCCGGGCTGAAAGGATACCGGATTTTAATGCAGAATAGATCCCCTCCCCCAACAAAGGCTCGGCCAGACCGGCAGCGTCCCCTGCCAGAAGCACACGGCCTGTTCCTAAATACGCTCTGCCATAGCTTGTGGCAATGGGATATCCCTTAACATCCGTCAAGGCATCTGTTTTAAACCGTTCCCCGGCATAATTTTTCAATAAAGTCCGGTTCATGGTTCCATTGGGGAGGGCACTGAAAATGCCGATATTCACCCGGGTTTTGCGGGGGAATATCCAGTAATACCCCTGAATATCCCTGGAAAAATCAAATTCCATGGGATAACGCCCGGCATTTTTTACAGGCACATCCGCTTCCAGGGCAGGCAGTTTAATAATAGAAGACCATTGACCGCCAACAAGCCTTCGAATCTTTGAATTGGCACCATCGGCTCCGATCAGGTGGCCTGCCCTGACACAATCGGTTTTGCCATCACAGGAAAAGGTCAGATTGATACCATGATCATCCTGCTCAAGATGGATAATTCTGTCTATTTTGCTAAACCGGCACCCAGCCTGTAACGCTTTTTCCAGGGAATAGGCGTCCAAATCCGTTCTTTTGGTAATGTAACACAAGGGGGCCTTGGCTTTGACAATAAAAGAAGCGTTGCCGGGACGGGTAATTTTCACCTCCCGGCAGGTACGGCGGACAAAACAGGAAATATCAAAGGGAAACAGGGCCATGGCCTTAGGTGTAATCCCGCCGGCGCAGGCTTTTTTCCTGGGAAAGGTTTTTCTATCCAGCAAAAGAACAGAAAACCCGGCTCGCCCTAAAAGATATCCGGCAGCCGTTCCTGCCGGCCCGGCACCTGTAATAATGACATCATACATGCCAAACTTTTACCAGATTTTCAAAAAAGGGCCAATCTCTTTTCATTGTCCGGTACCACAAATACGTCCCAACCCTGAGCATTCTTATTTCTAATTCATCCCTTCAACGTATCCGGAATGCTGATGACACGACAATTTAAAATTTTTCCCATTGACAAAAATTCTTTCGCACGATTAGATATTAGATTAACCGAATTCACAAAACTGAACAGCACACTTGAACTTACTATTTCTACGTGACTTAGGCATACAGCTAATGCGAAAAAATGTTAAAGAAAAAAACCAAGAACTTGAAGAAAATGATGCAATCAAAGCGTTGAATCTATGCAAAAGAGCCCGTGCCCTCATTCGTATCCGAAAGCCCGCGCCGGCGGAATCATTATTGCTGGACGCCCTGGAAATATCACCTAAAAATCCTTATGTCCTGGTTGCATTAGGTGATGCCAAACGAATGCAAAAACAATTTAGGACGGCTGCAAAATATTATCAAAGATGCCTTGAGGCAGACCCGCTGAATCCGTTTGCCATGTCCGGTCTTGGCGACGCATACAGGGGCACCAATAACCTGGACAGAGCAATCGATATCTGGACCCAGGCCCTGGACGCTTATCCTGAAAACTACCTGGTGATGACCCGGCTGGCGGATGCTTTGGCTAAAAAAGGGAACTTTACCGCTGCCAGACAAATATATGAAAAATCCATCAATCTAAATCCTGATGATCCCTTTGCCCTGTCCGGTCTTGGTAATCTTTATGTCCGTCTCAGGGCATTCGACCTGGCCGGGCCGCTTCTTGAAAAGCTTGTCGCGAAACAGCCCAAAAACCCCAGGGCCATTGGTGCATTGGCCAACTTTTTTCGCAGGCAAGAAAATTTTTCCAACGCAAAAGCGCTGTTCGAACAAATTCTGGAGATTGATCCCCGGAATGTCTATGCCATGGACGGACTGGCAGATTGCGCCCGGGGCAATAAAGAATACGAGAAAGCAAAACACCTGTGGGAAAAAGCCATGACAGCAGGAATGAACCCTGCCATCGCTCAAACCCGCATTGCAGATGCCTGCCTGCAGATGGGACAGTTCTCCCAGGCAAGAGAGTATTATGATCAAGTGCTGTCTGTCTCTGAAGACAAATTCGCTCTGCTGGGACGACTGCGTCTCCTCGAAACAGAACCAGGAGACAAACGCAATAAGATTATTGATGCGGCAGAAATTCTAAGCCGGTTATTTGCCCTTGATCCATCTGATGAACGAACACTGAATGAATTTAAACTGTTCAGGACTAGATACCCGGAAATTGATGATTATATCCAGCCCTGACACAGGCATTGGTTTCAGGTTTTTAACCAGGTCAGGCACTAACTTTACAGGCGAAATCCACCCGGGTTTGCATTGAATTTGTGATCAGGACATTTTTTTCTAAGATATTTTATTATGGGTGCCATGCAAAATGACTGATAAGCTAAACCTTCCATCCGAATCGGATATCCAGGCCGTCTTAACCCTTGACCGGGATACCCTGCCAAGTTTTCCCCAGGTCGCAGCCAAACTGCTTGAAGTATCAAAAGATGATACAGCATCCTTGGAAGAGGTGGCAAAAATCGTGGAGACAGACCCCGGTATTTCCATTCGGGTGCTGGAACTTGTCAATTCAGCATTTTACGGTTTAAGCAGAAAAGTGACATCCCTGTCAGACGCAGTTGTCATCCTCGGTCTTGATGAAATCAAAAAGCTGACTTTGGGCATAGCTATCTTTGAAAAAATATTTAAAACCGCCTTTACAAAAGAATTTGACCGGTTGATGTTCTGGCGCCACACCCTTGCGGTGGCGGTATTGAGCATGAAAATAGCCAAAAGAATCGAATACCCGAATCCTGAAGAAGCCTATACGGCCGGTTTGCTCCACGATGTGGGGAAAATCTTTTTAGATCTCCAGGGACACCGAAACTATGGCGAATTTATTAAAAATTTGTCGGAATCCACTGACCTTGTCATTGAAAAGGAACGATCGGAAATCGGTTTGGGCCATGATGATATCGGGGCCTTTTTCTGCACCCGGTGGCAGCTTCCCGAAAGCCTGACATTGGCCGTGAAATACCACCATCAGTCCTTTGAAAATTACGGCCTGACCAAAGATGAAAAACAATTGATCGCCATTGTCAGTATGGCAGATTTCCTATGTTGGACCCAGGGTATAGGATCTTTTGATTTCATCCGTCCCCCCATCCTTGCCCCGGAGGTGGAAGCCTGTATCAACTCGGAAAAAATCGATATTATCACCTGCATTCTTGAAATGAACAAAGAGATCGAAGAGATCTCAGCCTTTTATAAATTTGTTTTTCCATCCATAGATCAGCTGAAGGAAAACTTGCTTTGGGCCAATATCAAACTCTCCCGGGCCAATACAAAATATTATTACCAGGGGGATCCCACAGGCCGGACACTGGATACACATTTAAGCCAGGGTGATCTTTTGCCTCCGGACATTGGTTTTGAGATGGGCAAAGCCTTATCCAAAGCCAAAACCGTCAAGGAAGTGCTGGATATTGTCATGTACCAGGTGGGTTGTATTTTTCAACCCTGCCACTGGTCCATTCTGCTTAAGGACCCCAAAACCGGTGACATGGTTTTTTCAGTAGTGGTGGGGACCAATAAAAAGCGTCTGCAGGGCGTAAGACTACCCAAGGGAGAAGGCATTGCCGGGTATGTCATGAAAACAGGTAAGCCCCTGGTGGTTGATGATGTAACAACAGACAAAAGATTCAGCAGCAGGGTGGACAAATACACCCGGTTCAATACCCGTTCCATCATTGCCACGCCCTTGAAAACCGATAACAAAATTTTTGGTGTCATTGAGCTGGTCAACCGGGTCAATGAAGAAACATTCAGTGAACATGACCTTAGTCTGCTATCCTCCATTGCCGAATATGCGGGCATTGCTATTGAACGGTCATACTATCACCAGGCGCTGACCAACATGGCCACATTGGACAGTCTGACCGGGTTAAAAAACAGGTTCAGCTTTGAACGTACAGTTGCCGGATCAGATGATTTCCAGGCCCGGTTTGGCCGGGTCTTTTCCATTCTTATTCTTGTGGTAGACGGCCTGGCAAGGCAGTATGAGAAGCTTGGACAGGAGAAAGGTGATGAGATCGTCAAAAAGTTAGCCGCCATTTTGGACAAAACCAAACGCCGTGAAGATCAGATTTTCAGGTACGCAGACAACAGCTTTATTGCTCTTTTGCCCTTGACCTATTCCGAAGGTGCCCAGAAAGCCCAGGAAAGGATAAAAAAAGTACTGAATATAACCCTGATGGATGATAAACAAATGTTTCCATCTATTACCATCCAAACCCACACCATGGCAGGTGAAGATGCCGGTCAGCTCAAAAAGCTTGTAGCCCAGGCCCTGTCCAAGACGCGGCAGCCGGACCAGGAAAGTGAAGTGGCAGATATGCAGGAGAACATCCAAGGGCTGGTGGAAAAGGAATTTGCCAATAAAGATGCAGAAAACGTAAAAGGGACATCTACGGAACAAATCCAGAAAGAACATATTAAAAATTTTGGAAAATCCGTATTCCTCCACGGCCAGTTCAAACGCCTTAAAACCGGAGAATTTGGAAAAATCCGTGTAGAGCAGGTGTCGTTATCCGCCATTGGGTTCAGAATATCAAAATCCCACCGCATCCATGTCAATGATTTTCTGGATATTGAATTTAACCTGGATGATATCAAACGGGCATTGGTTAAACGCAGGGTGGTGGTCAGGCAGATCCAGGGGAATTACATTTACGGCGAATACTACAACCCGCCGCCCTATGCAAAAAACCTAGGCTTTTATATTTTCAGTTAGTGTTTGGACGCAAAGCTACCCATCTGCGGCGTTGCAGAAAAATTTGCATCTGGGCACCTTTGCGTCCAAACACGCGATCCCGCTCAGGCAATAGTTAGGTGACCTACTGCCTTAATTCTATTTTATTCAAGAGCGATTCTTTTGCTTTCCAGTCAGGTAAATATGTTTCCATAATCTGATAAAAGCGCTGTGTGTGACCCGGTTCCAGCAGGTGGGCAAGTTCATGGACCACTACACACTCCAGCAGACAGGGCTCCAGGTGCACAAGAACCGTATTGAGCCATATGCGTCTTGCAAGTGTATTACATGACCCCCACCGGGTTTTCATTTTTTTTAGCCGGAATTCAACCGGTGCCACCCCCATGGCAGGTTGCCACCTTTCAAGCAAAGTTTGGATACGTTCATTTAAGAGTGAACGCAGCCATTGATTCCATAAATTTTCTTCCTTTATTGCATCGAAACCGGAAGGCACCCGGATAATGATTTCGGATTCGGTGGTCAAACAGATCCCGGGCCGGGAGTTAAAAGTCCCACGAATAACAGGCAACTGCCTGCCCCATATCATGCATGAACCGCTGTCCTTTATGGCAGACAGCGGGTTAAAAGGCGCCGGCGCATTGCTCAGGGCATTCATTCTATTAATTAACCAGGCTGATTTGGCCTGGATGGCACCTTCCAGCGCTTTGGAACTGATTCTGGCGGGTGCAGAAATCCGAACGGTTCTTTTATCCGGGTATATCCTGAAATAGATATGGCGGATATTTTTATATACAAGTTCATATTGCCACCCTTTGGGGGTAGCGGGCAAAAGCCGGTTTATGTCATGCATTACCGGGCTTGGGTTTTCAGGGTTTCAATCAGTTCAGACACCAATTTTCCCCCGGATGTCCGGGCTTCCGGATTCACTTTTACTAACTGTTCCCAGGCCTCAATGGCTTTGGGGATATCATTGAGGTCGTGCATATAGACAATGCCCTTGTTAAACCAGGCGATTTCAAAATCAGGCTGAACAGCAACAGCCTTGCTGAATGCTTTTAAGGCTTTTTCAGGTTCATTGTTACGTCGGTACATCACCCCAAGGTCCGTGAGGACATGTGGATGGTTCGGCTCAATGGACAAGGCTTTCTCATAGGCATGAATCGAATCCCCAAAACGGTCTATATCAAAAAAGGCATTGCCCAATTTAATCCAGGCTTGCGCGTTATCGGGGTTTTCTTTCAAAAACGCCTGCAATTCTTTGATGTGTGGATCGGCCATGGTTGCAAGGTCAGGCCTTTGATCGCCACCATCCTTTTTTTCAAGCGCAGGCGCGCCTTTTGGCATATTCCCCATCATGTCAGGCGGCATAGGCCTGAGGCCCGGTTGTTGTGAATCCGCCAGCTTAAACGATGTATATGCGGTGCCCATCAAAAATCCCAATGTCAGGGAAATCAGAATGGAAATATAGAAGGCTTGCCGGGTAATTTTTTTCTCTGTTTTAGGAGTTTGATTCATTTTTTCCTGCTTTTAAAATTCTTTTTTTAATACTTTTCCTTACTTGAATACCTGTTCTACGTTGCAAATGTCTTTGGTAATTTGTGCGATTTTGTCAGGTTTGTTCCGGAACCGAAAATCCGCAAGCACCATGCCATTGAATTTGCCTTGTCTGTATACTTCAATTCTGAAAATTTGACCGTCCCGGTCTATCGAAAAACGCTGCATACAATCATCTTTGGTTATAAAAAAACCGGCTTCGTCCTTCATATCCTGTGTTGTATATCCAATAATGTTCACCCGGTGATCCGGTATGGGGTGTACCATGAATTGCTCTTTAACCAAAATTCTGGAACCAAAGGGAACCTGTTTTTTTTGGCCGTCAACGTCCATCTCTATACTGTCGATGCCCAAGTCATATTCAAAATACTGGGGGCTGAGATGGGAAAGACAGCGATTGCCGTGGTACAGACTGAAATCTGATTTATTGTGCACCAGAGCAAGCAGCGGATTGTTAACCAGAAACTGCACTTCACTATCTTTTTCCATGGGCAGGTAATTGATGCGATTGCGTATATTTTCGGCATAAAGCAGGATTCTGCGCTCACCTAAGGTCAAGGCAATATCCTTATCAATGGCTTTTTCTATTTCATTTTGGGTTAAAGAAAAATCACGTTCAAAAGAAATCCCAGCCTTTGTTAAAAAAGATTCAATGGCCAGAAGATGGTAATATACACGCCCGGGGGTCAGAAAGGATTTGCTGGCTTCAACCCCAAAGGCGGGTTTCTTATTTTTCATGGCAAAAAAGGTAAGTGTTTTTGCCATCTCCTCGTCCCCTTCGGCTGTCCGGGTATTCTTGACGCGCACTGTATGACCGGGCTCAATCAAATGGGCATTGACATTCTCGGCACACTGCTGTGCCGTGACTGAAAGATCAGAAAACAAACCTGTGTATTGTGCAGGCATCAACGCTTGATCAATGATAATGCTTTGACCCCATCTATCAGGGTTGCGCATATTGTTTTCACGGGTGGGTGTAAAAAATCCGGATCCGTCATGCAGATTTAAAATGAAATCCACGCCTGGGTCAGTGATCATTGACTTTATTTTAGAAACGGTCTGCCGTTCGGGATCTGTTTTGCTTACCCGGTCAAATTTACGGTTCATGTCCCCGTAAACGCCCCTTGATCGTTTAATAATACTTTCAAAATTAAGATTTGGAACCACAATAACCCGGCCGGACAAAATTTTGTACCGGGTAGCGATAAGGGCAGCAGCATTGAACCCACCCGGCTCATCCCCCTGGATGCCGCCCACGATGAGTGCTGTTTTTCCAGGAACCTTCGATGCCAGGGTATGCACACTGAAGTCAAAGCCGGTTTGGGACGCAAGCACCGGCCCTGCAAACCAGAAAACGACAGCGATTCCCAAAGCCGGCAAAACCTGCACACGCCGGGCCAATAGAACAAAGAATCTATTGTAAAAATAAAGCATTGATATCATCATAATCTATTAGAGCAGAAAGTTTATCCCTTCCGGTTTCTATTATTTTCCAACACAGATTATCAAATAGCCCGCAAAATGCAAACGCCCCTATGAACTTCCCTTAAAAAATATTTGCCCACCCCCCAATAAAGTTTAATTTTTCCGGGGAAATTTTATAGTAAATGTGGCATTCTGGAACCGGGAAAATTCTGCCAGACCCAAAACAGTGCCGGGGGAAGCAAAATATTTTTGGGATGAAAGATCATGGGCGCAACTACCAGAAAAATACAACCAGGTCAGAGAAAAATGGGAAACAACCTTGGCGCATTCGGCGGCGTTTTTACACCGTCCATCCTCACAATTCTCGGTGTCATCCTGTTCATGCGCTCCGGGTTTGTCATTGGTCAAGCCGGCATATTTCAAACTATTCTGATTTTGTGCCTGAGCCATATAATCACTTTGTTGACGGCCATTTCAGTTTCAGCCGTGTCCACAAACACGCCTGTCTCGGCAGGTGGTGCCTATTTTCTGATCTCAAGATCCATCGGCCCTGAACTTGGTGGTGCCATTGGGCTGGCCCTGTTCTGCTCCCAGGCCATTTCCGTTCCGTTTTATATCCTGGGATTTACCGAAGCCCTGGTCCGGACCTTTCCGAGCCTTGCGGTCCACTTCAGGACCATCGCCCTGATCACCACAGCTTTTCTGTTCATCATCACCCGGGCCGGAGCCAGATGGGCGGTGCGGGCACAATACCTGATCATGACAGTCTTGGGACTTTCCATTCTTGCGTTCATGGGAGGAGCCCTGGTACATTTTGACATCAACTTGTTTTCAAAAAATCTTGGCCCGGGCTATACCAATGACACATACGCGTTCTGGAGCGTTTTTGTCATCTATTTTCCGGCAGTCACCGGTATCATGGCAGGCATCAGCATGTCCGGCGACCTGAAAAATCCGGCCCGTGCCATTCCGGCAGGCACCCTTGGCGCAGTTTTCACAGGGTTTATTGTATACGGAGTTCAAATCATTTTATGCGGCGGTGCCCAATCCCGGGAAGAACTGATCTATTCATCTTTTGAAACACTTTGCCGCCAGGCACTTTTTAACGCAGGTTTTTTAGTGGTTGCCGGTGTATTTGCAGCCACCCTGTCCAGTGCTTTAGGATCGTTCATGGGGGCTCCCAGGGTTATCCAGGCCGTTGCCAAGGACAGACTGATCCCTATGCTGCATTTATTTAAAAAAGGGACAGGTCAGGCCAATGAACCGGTCAGGGCTTTATGGCTGACCCTGAGTTTAACCATCACCACGATCCTGTGGGCAGGCAACGGCGACACAGGCCGGGCATTTAACATCCTGGCCGGTGTTGTGACCATGTTTTTTCTTTACACCTACGCAATGATCAATGTTGCCGCTTTTGTTGAATCCTTTGCCGGCAACCCGTCCTTCAGGCCCGGATTCAAACATTATCACTGGCTGCAAGCCCTTATCGCGGCTGCAGGGTGTGCGGCCACAGCTTTTTTGATTCATCCGGTCACAGCGGTTTGTGCGGCAGGCATCATATCCACAATGGTGGTACTGCTTAGACGCAGATCCCTTCAAGTCCGTTTCGGCGATGCACGATGGGGGTTTTTCTATTCAAGACTTAAAGCCAATCTTCACCAGCTGGCAATGATGCCTATGCATCCCAAAAACTGGCGCCCGGCGATTCTGGTGTTCACGGGAAATCCTAAAACCCGGTTTACCCTGGTGCAGTATGCCCTGTGGATCGGTGAGGAACGGGGGATTGTAACCCTGGTCCGTATCCTTCCCGGCAATATCCAGGACCTCATGGAAAAAAGGCAGACAGCCCTGACCCAGCTTAAAAAAAATCTCCATGATTACGGCGTCAGCGGTTTCTCAACGGTCATGGTTTTACCCGATCTTGACCAGGGTATCTGCGCAGCGCTCCAAGCCCATCCCCCGGGACCGCTTAAGCCCAACACCGTATTTTTTGGCTGGTCCTCAGACCCAGACAGGGCCCAGTCCTTTACAAGACACCTGCGTATTGTCCAGGCCATGGAAATGAATCTTGTTATCATCAATGACAAAGGGCTGCCACAGAATCCGGACAAAGGAGTTATCGATATCTGGTGGCGGGGCAAAAAAAACGGCTCCCTGATGGTTATGCTGGCCCATCTTCTCACGCAGAACAGGCAATGGGCTGATGCAACCATCCGACTGTTCAGGATCATTCAGGATCATGCCGGTGTACAGCCGGCAAAGCAGGCCCTGGAAACGTTGCTGCGGGCGGCCAGGGTAAAGGCTGAATCCAGAGTCATCGTCTCCACGGATTCATTTGAAAAGGTCCTTCAATCCATATCAACCGACGCATCGGTCGTTTTCATGGGCTTCAACGTTCCTGAACAAAACGAAGCAGCAGAATTTCAGGCCAGACACACCAGGATATTTGCCCCTTTGCCCACGATGATCATGGTTTCGTCCATTGGGGACTGTGATCTGTTTGCTTAAACGACCCCGTTGGCTTTGAGCACCCCAAGCACTTCGGGAAAGTCAATGCCAAGGCGTTTAACCGTTTCAACGGTTGGGATACCGTTGGCGGTCCACCCCCGGCGTTTGTACACCGCATCTTTTAACAGTTCGTACTGTTCTTCGCGTTTGCTGCGCAGGGCCGCCATTTTGGCCGGTGTATCCATGGCAGAAATATCCATGCCATAGGTATCCTTTAACTGGGTGTCATAACGCTCGGCCCGGGATTCGTATTCTTCCTCGGTTACTGGCCCCATGGCGCGGTAGGGCACGGCATCGTGTTCCCGGGTGCCGTATCCCATCTTAAGATTGAAAATACGCTGGAAGTTGTATACAGCTTCACTCATGGTGATTAGATCCTCTGAAGTCACCTTCCTGCCGGTAACCGCAGAAAAAAATTGCGCATACCAGGCCACGTGTTTAACCACCTTGGCCGGTTCATCGGTTTCTTTATTATCTGCGGGGACAATATCATTCCAGGGCAGTTTGCACAGACCGCACAGACCAAACCATGTTCTGAGCATGGGGAACCAGTGCAGGGCTTCAGCCTTGTTTTCAAAGGTGGGCATGAAGTTGTGAACCATGTCCAGAAAAATCAACCAGGCCTCGTCATGCTGGGGCCCCTTAAGGGCCAACCCGTAACCGCCCTGCTGGGCCAGACTCTCCTTGGTGATGTATTCGGAAAATTCCAGCCCCTTGGATTCCATACCAATATCCTGCAAAAAGGCAGGATCTGCGCCAAAATCCCGGACAAAGATTTCTTTCATCCGCCGGATGCCTTGGCCTACAATGGTTCCAAAACCGTTGCCCTGGGCCATCTGGTGAACAAGCTCCAGGGCGTTGAACCGGTTACCGAAACTCAAATCCATACCATTGGTGTGATTCAACGTAATTTGGCCGCTCTCAAAGCACTCCATAGCAAAAGCGATGGATGTCCCCACAGAGATGGTATCCAGGCCGTAGGCATCGCAGTAAAAATTCATCTCAAGGATGGTATGGGCATCAAAAATGCCTAAATTGGACCCACAGCCGGCCACGGTTTCATATTCAGGGCCGTCCACAAAAACCTTTTTAGCCTTATACGGTCCGGTCAAAGGAAAAAAATCTTTTACCCCGTGGGCACAGGCCACAGCACAACCTTTCCAGCAGCCGTCAAATCCTTTGTCAAAAATATGTTCGTAGGTTTCTTCGCCAATAACCTTGCCTTGGGGATGGGAACCAAACTTGAAATTATGAACGGGCAAACAGTCATGAGCGTTCATAATCGGCACCAGATGGGTGGTACCGACCAGGGCCATCCGGTTTTGTTTGGGGTCAAGGGTAGTGATCTCCTTGGTATAAGCCCTGGCAACCGTTTTAAGCCCTTCGGGATCAGCCGGCTGGTTGGTTTTCATGGAAACGGCACCGTACCTTGCCACAACCGCCTTAATTTTCTTGTTGGCAAATACCGTTCCAATACCGCCTCTGCCGGCCTGTTTATACCGGACGATTTTGCGCCCGGCATCCCACCAGGAAAAATTTAAGCAGCCGAAACAGGTATGTTCCGCCCCGGGGCCTGTGGTTACTACAGATACGTTGACCGGTTTTTTTTCGTCAAAAAGGTGTGTCAAGGCCGCTGACATCTCATACGCATCTTTAGGAAGGCCGTGTGCATGGAACAGCTTAATGGTATTTTCAATCCCATCGATAAGAATCACCGTATCCTTCTCGGCCCGGCCGTCCAATTGAATAACATCAAAGCCAGCAAATTTTTTATACGGTCCGAAATACCCTCCTACGTTTGAATCAATAGGGGCTCCTGTCAGCGGGGAAATAGCGGTGACAATACTTTTTCCTCCGCCGGGATATCCCGGGACGCCACCCAAAGGCCCTGATGCGATGCAAATGGCATTTTCAGGATCATCCCAGCGGGTGGTTCCGGATACGGCATGCCACATCAGCCAGAGGTCATACCCTTTGCCGCCGATAAATTTTTGTTTAATCTCTTCTTCAATACAACTGATATTGATCTCATTTTTACTTAGGTTGATATGAAGGGAATGGTCTGTATATCCCTGATGGACTTTAGCTGGTTGGTAGGATAGATGTTTGATTTCCTTGAGATTGATTTGAGCCATTTTTATGCTCCTTACAGATAGATGTTTATAATTAAACCTCTATGTAAATATTAGCAAAAAATAATATTTGAATACATCCAAAACCTGGCAAAATCCAAATTTTAACACGATAAAAGTTGAGGCATGATCGAATAATGATTATATAATATATAGCATGGATGTAAACGGATCAATAAAACGACTTAACAAGCCCATTGAAATTATATCCGAAAAACGGCCATGGGCCGTCCTTGGTCGATCTACACCCAGGCTTCGACCCACAACAAATATAGAAAGAATCCAATTAGTTGCTGGAGTCTTTTATATAAAATCCCTGATCAAGCCCCCCCCTGATGACAACACGTCCCACAACAAAGAGGCCCTATGAAAATCATCACCACACATAAAGGCGCTGATTTTGATGCCCTGGCATGTCTTGTGGCAGCCACCATCATTTATCCGGATGCCAAGCCTGTCCTTCCCGGGACAATCAATGCCAACCTTAAAAATTTTTTAGCCATTCACAAAGACCTATTTGATTTGTGGGCACCCAAAGAAGTGGACCTGGATACGGTAGATACCCTTATTTGCGTAGACACCCACTCATGGTCACGCCTGGACCAGCGATTAAGCGTCTTATCCGAAAAGCCGGACCTTGACGTTATTGTCTGGGACCACCACGAAGACGGGGATATTGAAGCCAGGGAGTCACATCTTTCCCAGACTGGGGCCGCGGTCACCCTCCTTGTCCAACAGATCGAAAAAGAAAGGAAACTGATTACCCCCATTCAGGCCACATTGTTTTTAATCGGCCTTTATGAGGATACCGGTCACCTGTCCTATCCGTCCACCTGTCCCGAAGATGCGTTTGCCGCAGGATTTCTGCTGGACCGCAAGGCGGATCTCAATATCCTGGGCACCTTTTTACAACCGGCTTACGGCAAAATGCAAAAAGAAATCCTCTTTAACATGGTACAGGAGGCAGAACGAAGTAAGGTGAACGGGTTCTCCCTGAGTGTATCCCAGGTGGAAATCCACAGCCGGGTGGAAAATCTGGCCATGGTGATGCAGATGTACCGGGAACTGATGAATGTAGATGTGGCCATCGGTATATTCCGTGACATGAAAAAAGACAAATGCATGGTGATCGGCAGAAGCGGCGTAGATGAAATCAACATTGGTGTGCTCATGCGGTCTCTTGGCGGTGGCGGCCATCCCGGCGCAGGCTCCGCCCTAGTCAAGGGCGCTAATCCGGATGCATTATTAGAAACCGTCCTGGAACTACTCAAAGGCAACCAGTATTCATCGGTCATGCTCTCCGATGTCATGTCATATCCTGTGGTAACGGTAAAAGACGGCACCCCTGTGGGTGATGTGGCCATGATGCTTCGGGAGATGGGATGTTCGGGTATGCCTGTTGTAGATGACGACGATAATCTTGTGGGTGTTGTTTCAAGACGTGATTTCAGAAAAGTTAAAAAGTCAAATCAGATGCAGTCCCCGATTAAAGCCATTATGAGCCGAAATCTGATTACCATTGATTATGATAAAAGTGCCTTTGAAGCGGCACGCCTTATGATCAGACATGACATCGGAAGAATTCCCGTTATGAAAGAGGAAAAAATTATCGGCATCATCACCCGGTCCGATGCCATGATGTATTTTTATGATCTGTTGCCTGATTAAAACCGGTATCCCCTAAACAGATTTAAGTTGTCGATCGCGTAAAACAAACTGCTGATCGGCAATGCGTTTAACCTGATCCATATAATGGGAAACCATTATGATCGTACATTTGTTTTTTAGCCGGGCCAATAGTTCCTCAATGACCTGAACCGATGTTTCATCCAGGCTGGAGGTAGGCTCGTCCAGCAGCAGCACCTGGGGGTCCAGAACAAGGGATCTTGCCAGGCAAAGCCGTTGCTGCTGGCCGCCTGAAAGAAGGCGCGCATCATCGGACAGCCTGTCCTTAACCTCGTCCCATAAAAAAGCATGTTCAAGGGATCTTTTTACCTTTTTTCGGATACTGTCCTGTTTTTTGTGTCCGGCAAGCTTCAAAGGAAATGCCACATTTTTGTAAATGCTCATGGGCAAAGGATTGGGCGTCTGAAATACCATCCCCACCCTTTTTCGCAATTCAGGCAAGGCATAGTCTTTTTGAAAAATATCTTCAAACCCCTTACCGAAATCAATGGTGACCTGTCCTTCAACCCTTGCGCCTTCCATGCTGTGGCAAAGCCGGTTTAATATGGTGAGAAAAGAGGATTTACCCTGCCCTGACGGCCCGGTAATCGATGTAATTGAATTTTCATGAATATCAATAGTTATATTTTTCAGAATGGCCCGGGTCCTGTAATAAAAATAAAGATTTCTGATTTTTATCTTAACCGAATTTTGCATATCTGATTCCTAAATCATGATTCCGGCCCTGCGATCAATCAGTGTCTTGATGAGATGGGCAAATATAAAAAGCATTGAACAGACCAAAAGCAGAATAAGGGCGGCGCCGTATCCTTTCACCAGTTCTGTGGGGTCTGTGTATTCTGATGCCGTATAATAGATATAAAACGGCAAGGCCTCAAAACTGGAAAAAAGGGATTTGGGAACACCTGCGGTGGCAACCACGCCGGTGAGCATAATTACAGCCGTATCTTCGGCACATCGTCCAATGGCAAGGACCACACCGGAGACAATGTCGGAGAGGGCTAACGGCAGCAGCACCAGCACTACATTCTGCAATTTTGTAGCACCTAACCCCGGTGCGGTGAGCCGGGTTAAAAGCGGTATTCTTTCAATGGCGTCCTGGGTGGTTTTGATGATATAAGGCAGCACCAGAAACGCAAGGGACAGGGCTGAAATCAGCAAGCAGGGATAAATGCGGCTGTTGTAAAAATGATGGAAAAAAATGGTGATGGAAAAACCGAACAACCCCACGACAATGGAAGGAATTCCCGCCAGAAGATCCACCATAAAGCCAAACACACGCCTGGCATTTGAAGATGCATATTCAGCCAGATAGATTCCGGCACAAAGCCCCAGGGGCAGTGCAATCCCAACGGACAGCAGGATCAGCAGAAACGTGCCGGCCATGGCCGGAAACAGGCCACCAAACACCTGGCGTTTGAGTAGGACGGCATCTAAAGGACGGGTGTCGGCAAAAATGAGATCCTGACTGAGGGAGCGTCCTCCTTTCAGGATCAAAAAACCAATAATGACGCAAACGCCTGCGGTTAGCACTATGGCGCAGGTCCAGGAAAAAACGGATAAAAGCCTGTCCGGTAAACTTTGTGACATCATTCTACCCTCCGGCTGGAAATACGTGCCAGGAGAATCCCTAAACCCGTCATCAGATAGAGGACAGCACCGCTGACAAATATGGTCTTAAATTCAATGCTGTCAAAATCCGCAGCAATGATCATGGCAATGTGGGCGGTCAATGTCCTGGCCGAATCCAGGACAGACGCCGGCATCATGACACTGTTTCCGCTGAGCATCAGGGCTACCAGGGTATCTCCCATGGCCCGGCCAAAAGCCAGAATCAACCCGGTCAAAACACCGGGCCAGGCCTGGGGTAAAATTACGTAACACAGTTTCTGAAAAGGGGTTGCCCCAAGAGAATCCACGGCATCCGTATAAATTTTAGGCACCCGTTCAAAGCTTGAAGAAAAAAATAAAATCATGGTGGGGGAAATAAGCAGACCAAGCATAATGGCCGCAGTTAATATGCTCATACCTGATCCATGGGAGAAAAGATCCCGGACAAGGGGTACCAGCAAAAACACCCCCACAAATCCGTAAATCACTGTGGGAATGGCAGTCATGAACTGGACAAATTTTTTGAGAAGCCTGCCTGCAAAACCCTTATGGGTAATCTGCATAAAAAATGAACACCCAAGACTGATGGGCAAACTGATGACAAGACTTAAAGAGGCGATATAAAAGGTACCTGCAATCATGGCCAAAATGCCGAACCGGCCATGGTCCGGAGACCAGGAATCGGTCAGGATTTTCCAAAGCATTCCACTTTTAAGGACAGGCAGACTTAAGCTCACCATGAAACCTAAAACACACAGGGTGACAGCCGCACATAAAAAAGATGCACCGGCAAAAACAGCCGGTGCACATTTATCCTTCAACGACATCAGTTAACAGGAATAAATCCCATCTCGGAAACAATCTTCTGGCCTTCGGGGCTGAGCAGATATGTGATCAGCTTTTTGGCAAGCCCTGTATATTCACCTTTGGTATTGCTGAAAAGTCCTCTGGCAACCTTATATTCGCCGGACTGAACCGTTTTCAGCGTAGGAATGACCCCGTCCAGGGCAATCGGGGCAACCGTTTCATCCATGTACCCCACGGAAACGTATCCAATGGCATAGGGATCATTGGTGACAGCAGCTTTCATGGCACCGTTAGAAGCAACAAAATTGGCTTTTTCAGAAATATCCCCCTTGCCCAGAGCTTCTTTCCAAAATACCTCACGGGTACCGGAAGACTTGTCCCTTGTGTAAATGTTAATGGGCCGGTCTTCACCGCCAAGCGCCTTCCAGTTTACGATTTTTCCGGCATAAATATCCTTGAGCTGTTCGCCGGAAAGCGCCTTGACCGGATTTGATGGGTGAACCACCGTGCCCACGCCGTCAATGGCCCATTTATACATGGAAAGATTATACTTTGAAACTTCTTCATCCATGGGTTTACGACCGGAGTTGCCAATGTCCACCAGACCTTCTCCCACCTGTTTGATCCCGGCACCGGACCCACCGCCGGCGATCGTAATCTGGATATCGGAATTCATTGTCATAATCCGCTTGGCCGCCTCTTTCATGACTGGAATATGGGCCGTGCCCCCAGCAATACGCAACACCCCTTTTTCGCCTTTGAATGCATCAAGCTCAGACGCACTTAGGGTGCCTGCGGTAAACGTAATTACGAACAATACAACGAACCATGGAAATAGTTTAACCACGTGTTCAGTGCTGACGCATAAATAATAAAAGGTCGGCCGAAGTTGTTCCGCCCACTCCTTTTTGGGAAAATTCCGCCTTTCCTTCTTTCAGAAGGCATCGGAAAGGTAGTTCTTCCTACACAAACCATGGCCTGTACCGAANATTTTCATTCCNTCCGGGCATAGTTCTCCCCCATTCCAGGCTTGAAACTGTTTCGATTACCTGTCCGTGGTTGCCGTCTCACACTAATCGGAGTTGAAAGGGGGCGGACAGACGCTCTTTCAGCCATGGATAATC
>NZ_KB893093.1 GCF_000373985.1 Desulfobacter curvatus DSM 3379 | reverse complement strand
GGTTTTTTCCTTGACTTATCCTGGAACGAAGTTACAAATTTTTGGGGGTAAGGGTAAAAATACAATGTATGAGACGACAATTACCGATCCTAAAATCCATTTAATGTGGTTTAACAGGCGTCAATTACAATGAAGGATTGAGTCAGTCTGCTAAATGTAAAGATCGTAACAAAAACGGAACAGAATTTATGCACTCAAAAAGCATTTATTGATATAAAAAAACCGGACAAGATAATTGACGCGAACCGGACAAAGTAATTGACATTTGATAGCTTAAGGGATACACCGAGCTTTTACAGGAGTCCCGGGACCAGGCCATAAGCGTACTACATTGGCGCTGCATAAAAATTTAGAAAGATAAGTAGCAGATGCAATCTATCGGATCGCACCTGCTGTTTTTTTTATCGGTAAGATACGAAAAAATCTACTGCCAGTGAATTGTTCCCCGGGCTGTAAGTGGAAGTCCAAGGGAGGTGGACTTAATCAATCTCCAATACATAATAGAGAATACCGCCTTCATCCCGGCTCTTTTCCCTGATAAGACATCGCGAAAAGGACTTCTCCAGGATTTTATACGAATGGGGCGCTTTAATTTTTGACTTGGATTGAATCTGTATTGATATGGACAGCGTAGGTATGGGTTCGGATTTGTTAGAAATCTGTTCCAAATATTCCAGTTCTTCGACAAGTTGTTTGTTTGAGTTTTCCAACGCCTCAATTTCAATCTCTTTTTTTGAAATATCATGATGTATCTGGTCCTGGCGTTCAAACCATTCGTTAATTTTTTCCCCTGCATTTTTCGCTTTTTTTTCAAGTTTACGAATCGTATCTGAGATGTTTTTTACTGCAGCGGCATCTTTTGTTCCGTCTAAAGCAGACCTTTTTTTCTTAAGTTCCCGAATTTCTATCTGGGCACGATCCTGGATATGTGCATTTCCGGTTATGGTTCCGTGAAGCCACTTGTCCACCTCTTTCATCTGACTGATTTCCGATGAAAGCTCTTTAATCATGCTCCTGTTCATTGAAAGCTTGGATTTTATCTTATCGCCCAAGCGGATTAAATGTTCATCCACCCCAACAGTCAGAACAGATGGCGCTGCAGATTCATTTCCCACTATTCCGGCTTTAATCCCACGCTTTGCTGACACGGTCGAGTTGAGAATGGCTCCCCTTTCATTATTGCAGGCCCCGCTCAGATAAATGGTAGAATCAACAATCTCTTTTTGAACCGTCAAATCTCCAAACGAATTTATGGTTGAGTTGTGAATGTATTTGGCCTGGATGTTCCCCTTTACATTAATCAGCTTTGTATCCATAATGCCCATTGAAACGTTCAAATCCCCTGACAAGTCGACCTGGGCACCACAAATTTCCTTGGCTGTGAGCGAAACGCACTTGACCTTAAACCCTTCTTTAACCGTGCCCGGAACAATAACATTGCCATTGAAGTCAATGTTGCCGGTTTCAAATCCGACATCACCTTCTATCTTGAATTCCTTATTGACCGAGACAACCCCCGTAACATCCAGATGGGGTTCACCCCGGGTGGTTGAAAAAATTTCAGTCTTTTCTTCGTTAAACCGGGTGCCCGGGCCTGCGGAAAAACCCGGATCCACAGGCTCTGTCACAGGTATCTCCATGCCTTTAACATCCAGGCCGGGTTTCCCCGGCTCAGGAAGGATCTTGGAGGCCAACAGAATCGCCTCTTCCACATAAGGAACGTCTCCCCTGTCCCTGAAATCTATGCTTCCATCCGGATTCAGTCTACCTGCGCGCTTGAAATTAGTGGGGAAATAGTAATGAATTTCTCCCTGTTTTGGTGGAACGGACTCTTTTCCTTCAGCGATAAGCAGCTTTTCTCCTTTTCTGGCATCTCCGTAAAGCCATTCTTCAATGGCCGAGTCTTCTACGATGCCGAAAATAATCCCGTTTTTGTGGAGAAGCCGCTCTACCATGTAAACCGTCACCGTTTCCGGGGCGTCTTTTCCAAGCCGGATATAAGCCCTTATCCTATTATCTGAAAATTCAATTGTAAAATATCCTAGGACATCCTGCTGTTTTTCGTCCGAAACACGCTCTGATTCAAGATTGGCCCGCCAAACCAAGACATTCAAAAACTCCGGGGTCAGCAGGCCGGCAAGGGATTCGTATTCAGAGACATCAATGATGTCATCCGATTGACCGGTATGGGGTGTCAAAGCGTCGAAGAGATCTTTTTCTGAAAGCGTAAATGCCTCGGACGGATCTCTTTTTGAAAGAATGGTTAAAAAAATGTCACTGACACGTTCTTTTAAATCATCAAAGGCCTGTCTGAAGCCCAATGAATTAAAACTGATATTTTCTTTTTCCAAAAGGGTTTTAAGCTCTGGCCCGCGTTCTAATTCATCGTCCCCGAAAATGCTTTTGAGCCTGGATTCCAGAACTCTGATTTCCTTTTCCTTTTGTTGAATCTGGTCCGCATACTGCGTCTCTTTTTTTCTCAAATTACCGGCGATCTGAAACAGCTGCTTATTCTGACGCCTGATGGTTTTCTGCAGGTTTTTTATTTTTCTGCCGGCCTCGTATTCATCATGCCGCAGTCTGACCTGAACAAATAGGTCTTCATCCGTAAACGGCAGGGGCAGACATGCATTAATCCCCGCAGAATTTATTGCATTAACAAAAGAGGGCAGCGCGGAGGGTTCCGCCACCAGGAGTCGCTGGGTTTCCGGAGAAATTTCTTTAGCCTTTGCCAGAATGGTCTTTTGTCCTTGTTCTATTTCAACATATCCTTCAATAATCAGAAAATATGGAGAGGCGGACTCCTGGGCCAGGTGTTGCAGGCCATCAACGGGAGATGCAAAACAATCCACCCGAAATCCTTTTTCCGATAAAAGCCCGGTTTTATTTTCAAGTATCCCTTGGGGGTCAATTATCAGGATTTTATTTTTCTGTTGTTTGATTTCGATGGTAAACGCCCCTTTGCCTTAGGAACACGAAAAAAAGTTCCCTCCTTTTTCAGAGTCCCTTAACTGTAAAATATAATTATACTTTGTGGTTCGGTTCGCTCTCTGTGGGCATAAAAAACCCGTTACGCGCGGCAAGATCCTTAAATTTTAGAAAAACATCTTTCATCACAGCCCGGTAGCATAATACGATCCTGTCTTTTTCAAACATCTGGTGATCCCCAAGCAATTTTTCTATCTGCTCAAAATAATCTGCCTCATCACTCCTTTTTTCCAATCGTTTTTTTAACTGAAGGATCTGTTTTTCTTTTTGAACAATCACCCGTTTATGTGCAGCCGCTTTTTGTTTAAGTTCCTGGCTTAAATTATACAGGCGGGTATTTTGTTGTTTAGCCAACGCAAACAGGTTCCGGTTCTCAATGATCAATTCGTAATATTGCAATCCTGACTTGATCATCTCCAATAAATCATCATTGTCCCAGGGTTTTGTAATAAACCGGTGAACAGCACCGCGATTCACCGCATCTGAAATCGCATTGATATCCGCATAGCCGGTGATCAGAAATCGGACAGTGTCCGGGGTGACGGCCCTGGCCTTCTCCAGAAACTGAGTGCCGTCCATTCCCGGCATCCTCTGATCCGAAAGTATCATGGAGAGCTGATCCTTTGATTGTTGAATGAAATCCAGCGCCTGGGGACCGGAAGCCGCGTAAAAAGACCGGGCGCCAATCTTTTTAATCAGACGTTCAAGTGCTTTCCCGATTTTTTCCTCATCATCAACGATCAGAATTGTATGATTAAACCCCTTGGTCATCTGGCTCCCATGGATAATGGCATTAGAATCATTCATTCGGATAATTTTTCGTGAAATTTATTACCTGCGGATAAGTCTAAGCCATTTTAGATTTTTTCTCAAGAGACTAAAGCCCAACGTTGCAAAAATGGGGATTTTTGCCTCAAAACATCCAAGATTGCAGCTGTATAGACTACCGCAAAACCTTACTCAGGATCTAATCCCTTGTGAAATCGTGTTTATAATATTGAAAGATTCAGAGCCGAATGTTATGAAAAGAATATTGGTGTTACGAAAATCGTCAGATTTTATAATCTATTCTTTTTATTAAACTATGGTCAACTTCATGTTTGAGCGCAAAAGGAAGAGCTGTTCATTTAGACTGTACCAATGGGGGCTCTTTGGGGTTTCCTTTTTTCTGCTTTGGATGTCGGTAATCCTTTTTCCATATACCATGGGGCAGCAGGAACATCAAACAATAACCTAAGGAGATACATCTGATGAATAATCCGGATATTGATCAAATTGATGGTGACTTGGCGGTCGACATCCTTCAACAGATCCCGACCCCGATTATGGCCGTTAACCGTGACATGATGGTCATTTTTGTAAATAAAACGGGACTTAAGATGCTCGGCAAATCCTGGAGTGAAGTGAAGGGGTTGCCATGCCGTGATGTTTTTCAATCCCGCCATTGCGGCACTGAGGAGTGCCGTATGAGACAGGTGATGGAAGGGGGACAGGCCTTTACCACCCGCAATGAAATGAAAGTCAACGACAGATATATTCCCATTGAATACACGGCAGCGGCCATGAAGGATGATGACGGAAATATTGTGGGCGGCCTGGAATATATCCTTGATATTACTGAGCGGGTCAGACAGGAAAAGAAGCTCAAAGAGCAGAGCCGGACCATCATGGAGATTTCAACACCTGCCATCAAACTTTGGGACAGGGTGGTGATTCTTCCGGTGGTAGGGGTGGTGGACTCCCTGCGGGCCCAGCAAATGATGAATACCATGCTCACCAAAATCATGGAAACTGCGGCAAAGGTGATCATCCTGGATATCCAGGGGGTGGCGGCCGTTGATACGGCTGTGGCCAATCATCTGATTAAAATCGCCAAAGCCACGAAATTGATGGGATGCCGCTGCATCATCTCAGGCATTTCCCCTGCGGTTGCCGAAACACTTGTTCAACTGGGGATTGAACTTGGGGATATCGCCACCAATTCAACGCTTCAGGATGCACTTTCAGATGCCTTCAGGCTGATGGGGTTAGAGGTAAAACAAAAAGGTTCGAATGAATGAATGAAGAATCGAACGAATCCGGTTCAGCTGTTCATCAGGTGAACAACTGCCTGATTGCATCTTTCAACAGGCACTCGGATGAAACCAGCATTTCCAGGACAGGAAAAGTGCTTTTAAAGCAGCTGGCAAAAAACCGGGCCAAAGGCGTGATCATTGACCTGTCTGACGTAACGATTCTTAGTTCAAACGAATTTGCCATCCTGAAAAATGTGGCCAGGTCCGTTGCCATGATGGGTACGACCCCGGTATTTTCCGGGTTTCAACCAGGGGTTGCGGCTTCATTAGTGGATCTGGATACCGGTTTTGATGATATCATGACCGCGCGAAATATAGATGACGCAGTTGAACTGTTAGCCAAACTTATGTTGGATTAAATAGTGCCGGAAAGGTCCAAAATCAGATGACAGATGCCATACATTCTATAGATGAACAGATGACCTTTGATTTGTATGAGCCCTCGGACAATGCCCAGGTCGTTTACAGTGCCAGAAAAATTTTAGCCGGAATGAATTTTGGAGAGACAGCACAGTATCTGATTGCATCAGCGGTTTCAGAATTATCCACCAATATTATCCGGTATGCCCAAAAGGGGAAAATTACCTTAAGCGTAATTCACAGGGGTGACAAGACAGGGTTTGAAGTCAATGCCCAGGATCAGGGTCCCGGCATCGCTGATATGGACATAGCCATGAAAGAAAACTACAGTTCCGGAAACGGACTTGGACTCGGCCTGCCCAGTGTTAAACGGATTATGGATGAATTTCAGATTCAATCGACCCCCGGTGTCGGCACCCGGATAACAGCAATAAAATGGATGGATTAATTGATGAGACCAAGCGGGCAGAGCATCGATTTTCATATTGAAAAAAAAGCATTGACCGGGGAGCCGGACGAATGTGGTGACATAGGCTTTATCAAAACGTACGACAATTTTTGTTTCCTGGCCCTGGTGGATGTGCTCGGGCATGGAAAGCCTGCGGCACAAGTGGCGCTGCTTTCAAAAGATTACCTGGCCCAAAATTATACAAAGCAGTTAACCGATATTATCAACGGTCTGCATGGGTGTTTAAGGGGAACCCGGGGCGCAGTGGTTGCTGCCTGCAGACTGGATATAGATACCGGGATTCTTCAATATTCAGGTATGGGTAATATTCATCTGCGGTTATTCGGCACAAGACAGGAAACCCTTGTTACAAAAGACGGAATTGTCGGCTACATGATACCCTCCCCGGTCCAGGCCCAGACCCGCCTGCTGCCCGGAGATATTCTGGTCATGACCTCTGACGGGATAAAGGAACATTTTGATTTGAATGCCTATCCGGGCATCACCACGGGCCAGGCAAGGGACATCTGCAACAAATTCATCACCTGCCTTGGGAAAGGATCTGATGATCTATCATGCATTGCACTGAGGTTCGGGATATGATTGAACTTGCAAAATTCTCATTGGATACGAAATCGGGGTTAAAGGAAACCGGGTTGAAACTTTACAAAATGTCAACCTGGTTGGGGTTTGATGATATTCAGGCAGCCAAATTCGCAACTGTTTTTACAGAGTTGCTCTCTTTGGAAAATGCGCAGAAAAATAAAAAGGCAAATGCCGCAATAATACTGGAACGTCAGGAATACGGGCATGCCATACACGTCAGGATAGAACCGTTTGATTATCTGAAAAAACCTTTAGCAACAAACTATTTCAACCATAGTGACGTATCCGAAACAAACCCAAAAGAGTTCTGCTTCACCGGAGTAAAAGAACTGCCGGATCCGGACTTTTCTCTGTCTGAATCCCTGATTGAAAAGACCCGGGAGATGCTGGGCCAACCGCTTAAGGAAGAGCTGCTCAATGATTTGTTAAAAAAGAATCAGGAACTGAAAACAGCCCATCAAAAAACTCAAATGGCCACCCAGGAACTTAAGGCGCAGGTGGAAGAGCTTGCCAAAGCAAAACGCGCCATGCTCAACATCATGGACGATCTTGATGAAGCAAAAAAGCAGGCTGAATCGGCGACCCGGGCCAAAAGTGATTTTCTGGCCAATATGAGCCACGAGATCAGAACACCGATGAACGCTATCATCGGCATGACGCACCTGGCGCTTAAAACCGAACTGACCCCCAAACAGACAGATTATTTAAACAAAATTGACGGGGCCGCCAATGCCCTTCTAGGACTTATCAATGATATCCTGGATTTCTCCAAAATAGAGGCAGGCAAACTGGATATGGAATCGGTGGATTTTTCAATTGATTCCATCATGTCACAAGCTTCGGATCTGGCGGCTGTCAAGACATCGGAAAAGGGGTTGGAGCTGCTTGTCAGAATTGCCCCGGATTTGCCGAAGATGCTGACGGGCGACCCATTTCGCCTGAAACAGATTCTGGTGAACCTGGCCGGTAATGCCGTTAAATTCACGGAAAAAGGAGAAGTGGTTATGACATGCCGTATAGCCGAACAGGATGAAAAAAGCGTTCTGCTTAAATTTTCCGTTAAAGACACCGGCATCGGCATGACAGAAGAGCAGCAACGCAATTTGTTCCGGGCGTTTTCCCAGGCAGATACATCCATGACCCGCAAGTACGGAGGAACAGGCCTTGGACTGACCATTTCAAAACGGCTGGCTGAAATGATGGGCGGCACCATTGGCGCCTCGTCCGAATACGGGAAAGGCTCAACCTTCTTTTTTACGGCACGATTTGGGATTGCCGACAGCAATGTGATGTGCCAACAGGTTGAAACCGGTGATCTGCTCCACCAAATGAGGATCCTGGTGGTTGACGATAGTGCCACTGCCCGGGAGATCTTTGAATCCTATTTAGGCGCCATGGGATTCAGGACGGTCAGTGCATCCAATGGCCCCACCGCCATCGACCTGATTAAACGTGCTTCGGGTACGGATCCGTTTCAAGTGATCCTCATTGATTGGCAGATGCCGGGCATGGACGGCGTGGAGACCGCCCGAGGAATCATTACACTACCCGGTCTTGAGCCCAAACCCAAGATTATTATGGCAACCGCCTATGATCGTAATGAAGCAACTGAGCAATCAAAGGGGGTGAATTTAAACGGCATTATTGTAAAACCTGTGACCCCGTCCGTGCTGTTTGATGCCATCATGGTTGCCTTTGGCCGCCGGGTTCATGCCAAATCACGACAAAACCAGCCCTATCACGAAGACATTGAACATATCCGCGGTGCCCGGATTCTTCTGGTGGAAGATAATGAGATCAACCAGGAAATTGCTGTGGAAATTTTGCAGGGCGCCGGTTTGATTGTGGACGTTGCCGATAATGGAAAAGAAGGTGCTCAGGCTGCCCTTGAAAAAAAGTATGATCTGGTTTTAATGGATATCCAAATGCCGGTGATGGGCGGCATGGAGGCAACAAAAAAAATCCGGGAAGTAAAAGCTGCCGAAACACTTCCCATTATTGCCATGACCGCACACGCCATGTCCGGAGACCGGGAAAAAAGCCTTAAAGTTGGCATGCAGGAGCATGTGACCAAACCCATCAATCCGCCGGAGTTGTTCAAGGCCTTGGTCCAGTGGATAAAACCCGGAAAAAGAGAAGGCGCCTCCAATGTTCCGGCTTTGGATCAACCCGGCGCCCAAGCCGGAACAAACGCGTCTGTTGAATTACCGCACTCGCTGCCCGGCATTGACATGGCCCAGGGATTAGGCAGGATCAATAATAACAAAAAACTATATAAAAACCTGCTGTTGAAGGTCAAAAGGGACTATGCAGATGCTGCCGAACAACTCTTATTTCTGATAGAAAGCAGCGCCTTTGAAGAAGCCATGCGTCTGGCGCACTCCATCAAAGGTGTTGCCGGGAATCTGGGGGCTAAAAAACTTCAGGCCGCTGCACAGGTTGTTGAAGCCAAACTGAAACATGCGCCAAACCAGGTACTGCCGGGCAAAGAAGAGCTGGAACAATTTGCCTGGGAAATGGCCGTGATTCAGGGGGGACTTGCCGTGCTTACAGAAGAGGAAACGCCATTGGATGCCCCATCCCAAATTGCGGACACCACTGAATTGATTCAATGTATTGAAGAACTAATTCCATTTTTAAAAAAACGTCAGGCCAAACAGGTGAAACTCAGTGTAACGAAAATTAATGCACTTGGATGGCCCGGGGATTTTTTAAACGACATCCAGGATATCAACAAACTTGCCGGCCGCTATAAATACAAAGAAATGTTGCCTATTGCCGAAACTGTTCGCGAAAAACTTCACCTCCCGGCCGAAAAAACGCCTAAAGGCACACAAAAAAAATAGGAGAAAGATAATGGAAGAAATCAGACCATCTACCATCCTGGTGGTGGATGATACCGAGACCAATATTGATATATTGATAGAGACACTGGGGGACGATTACGACATCCAGGTGGCACTGGACGGGGAATCCGCTCTGGAAAACGTGGCGGAAGACAAGCCAGATCTTATCCTGCTTGACATCATGATGCCCGGCATGGACGGCTATGAGGTGTGCAAACGCCTGAAAGACGATCCTTTGACCCATGATATCCCTGTTATCTTTTTAACGGCCATGGCCGAAGAGCAAAACGAAGCCAAAGGGCTGGCATTAGGGGCGGTGGATTACGTGACCAAACCCTTTTCGCCCGAGCTTGTCAAGGCCCGGGTCTCAAACCAGTTGGAACTGAAAAAACACCAGGACCATCTCCAGGAGCTGGTGGCGTTGAGAACAAAGGAGTTGGCCTTAACCCAGGAAGTTACCATATACAGTCTCGCCAATCTGGCCGAAACCCGGGATCCTGAGACCGGTGGACATATCCTGAGAACCCAGCGGTATGTTCGCGCCCTTGCACGCCGGCTTCAAAAAGTGCCATCGTTTGAAAAACGGTTGACCGACGAAGTGATTGACCTGCTCTACAAATCAGCCCCGCTCCATGATATCGGCAAAGTCGGGGTAGCCGACAGCATCCTGCTCAAGCCCGGCAAACTCACCGATGAAGAATTTGCAGAGATGAAAAATCATACGGTATACGGCAGAAATGCCCTTAAAATTGCAGAAGAAAAATTGGGAAAGAACTCATTCATGGAATATGCCCGGAGAATCGCCTACACCCATCATGAGAAATGGGACGGCTCCGGTTATCCCAACAGTCTTAAAGGAGAGGAAATCCCTGTTTCCGGCCGACTGATGGCCATTGCAGACGTTTACGACGCCCTGATTTCCAAACGGATCTATAAACCGCCCTTCAGCCATGTCAAAGCCATAGATATTATAAAAAAAGACAGTGGTACCCATTTTGATCCGGTGATGGTTGAAAATCTTTTGATGATTGAAGACGAATTCTTACGAATCGCCTCTTTTCTGGCAGACTCCCAGGAGGAAAAACAGGCCCTTACCGGGGAAAAAGATATGACAACGGATAAATGACCGAAATCAAGACCTGATGTCTAACCCAAAAAGAAAAATTACACGCCGATGCCGTTAGGGGAGCAGTAATGAGAAAGAAAAAAGTACTTATTGCCTTTTTAGTCATACTCATACATTTTACATTCCCTTTGCAGACCATGGCAAAACCGTTGCAAAGCCTTACGGACAAAGAAATCAAGTGGCTTACAGCCCATCCCCGAATCAAAATCGGCGTCATGGACGCCTGGCCGCCCATGGATTTTATTGACAGCACCGGCACTCCGGCCGGTATTGGTGTCGACTATATCAAAGCAATGAACCGGTCTTTGGGGGGCCGGCTGATGGTGGTACCGGGCCCCTTTGCAGAAAACCTACATAAAGTCACCCACGGGGAATTAGATGCCATCATGGATATCACCCCCCGGCCGGACAGGAAAAAATTTTTAAATTTCACAAGCGCTTATCTCAACATTCCCCATGTCATCGTGGGCCCCGGAAAAGGGGCGTATTATAAGTCGGAAAAGGACTTGGCCACGAAAACCCTGGCCCTTGAAAAGGGGTTTTATAATATCACTTATTTCAGGAAAAAATATCCTGATGTCAAAATAAAGACTTACCCGGATACAGCCCAGGCCCTGGATGCGGTGGTCAGGGGGGAAGTGGATGCCTACGCCGGAAACCGGGCGGTTGCTGCCTATATTATGGAAAAAGAGGTGATGGGCACGCTCAAATTCCATGGCAGACTGAATAAACCCGGCTCCATACTTGCCATTGGCACACCTAAAGAACAGCCTGAGCTTGCGACCATTCTTGATAAGGCATTAAACGCCATACCGGATTCCCAAAAACAATCGATCATTAATCACTATGTCAACTTATCCGGAACACCAGAGTTTCCCAAGGCACAGCCCAAGACGATCACCTCTAAAACTTTAGGCATGCTAAGCACCATTTTTTTAGGCGTCATCCTTCTTATCCTTTTGATCATTTCCAGAGGGATGAGACAGGAACGCGTGGCGGCCCTGTTCGGCTCTCCCTGGTTTCGAATGCTGATTGTTTCAGGCTTATGCCTTTTTGTACTGACAATATCGGGATCAGGATGGCTGATGATGGAAAAAACCCGTAATTCCATAATCAGGGACATGGCCGCCCACCTGCGCCTGATGCTGGCTTTAACCCAGGACAGGATGGACATGTGGGCCTCGGATCAACGGGCGGCCATAAGCCACTTGTGCACCCATCCCCCCCTTACCGACATTACCCGCCAGTTACTTACAGACTACCATGCAAAAAAACAAATGGCCGCATCTACAGCCCAGGCAGAGGCCAGGGCCTTTTTTGCCAACAACAAAAAAGATTTTCTTTACGCCGATTTTTGCATCATCAGTCCGGACCATTTTATTATCAGTGCCGCAGACACTGCGAATATCGGAAAACAGCATTCAGCGTTCCTGCGGTATCCAGGTCGCATGAAAAGAGCCTTTATGGGAGAAACCCTTTTCATACCACCAACCATAACGTTCATTAACGGCAGTGGTGCCCCTAAAAAAATCGAAATGCTGTTAATCAGTCCGATAGTCACATCTGATAACAAAATTATTGCAGTTATCTCGCTCATGATTGACCCTCTGAAAAATTTGGCTCAATTGACACGGTCTCCTGGCCGATGGGCAACAGATGACATTTATGCCTTTGACCGGACCGGCAGAATGGTCTCTCCCAGCCGATTCGACGCCCAACTCAAAGAAATCGGACTTTTAAAACCAGACGAGTCAAGTGCCTTTACCCTTGACCTTAGAAACCCAGGCGGGGATCTGACCAAAGGGTTTCAACCGGAGACACTCCGGTCGGAACAGCACCTAACCCATTTGGCAACACAGGCCATTGAGCTCCGGCACCGGCTGGCGGATAAACAGATTATGCACGGCGCCTCTTCAATGAAAGAAAATATGCAGGGATACAGGGATTACAGGGGCGTTCCAGTGTTCGGGGCCTGGCTCTGGAACCCGGATCTTGACCTGGGCCTGGCAGTAGAGATAGATATAGAAGAGGCAATGGCCGGATTCCATAAAATCCGAATAGCCGTTTTTGTCATCCTCGGCGTTACCCTTGTGCTCTCTGTATTTTCTGTTCTATTGGTTTTAAGCTTGGGCGACCGCACCCGGAAGACCCTTGAAGCGGCCAAAGCAGAGCTTGAAGAAAAGGTGGCGGAACGCACCCTGGAACTTAAAGAAAACCAGGAACTGTTTTCAGCGCTGCTGGAATCGGCACCTGACGCCATGATGGTCTGTGATGAAAAAGAAAAGATCGTACTGGTCAACTCCCAAACCGAACTGTTGCTTGGATATGAAAGAACTGAACTTTTAGGTGCAACGGTGGATATACTGCTTCCGGAACAAGCACGCCGCTGTATGCAGGAGGTCAAGACCAAACTTTTCAATCAGACAAATCACCGGAAAACAATCAGATTCAGTATGGAGCAGACAATTCGCGCTAAAACCGGAGATCTGATTCCCGTAGAGATCAGCGTAAGCCCCATACAAAGCAGTTCCGGTATTTTGGTGGTGGCGTCCCTAAGGGACATCTCCGAACGGAAGGCAGCAGAGGAAACCCTGAAAGCATCTGAAAAGAACCTGCGGCGAATTCTGGATAACAGTCCGGTGGGTGTTGTCTCTTCAACCCAGGGGGTGATTCGTTTCTGCAACCCCAAATTTGTGGAAATGTTTGGTGTAGGAGAAGGCGAACGCGTTTCACATCTTTATGTGCCCCCCCACAAACGGGACGAATTCGTCAACAGGTTGAATAGAAGTGAACCTGTAGTCAATGAAGAGCTTCAGATGTACAGCGCAACAGGGGCAATCATGGATATCATGATCAGCTTTGTGCGGCTCAACTACAATGGAGGGCAAGGACTTCTGGCGTGGATAATGGATATCACAGAACGAAAAAAAGTTGAGCAGGAGATCATAAAAGCCAAAGAAAAGGCCGAAGAAGCCACCCGGGCCAAATCTGATTTTCTTGCCAACATGAGCCATGAAATCCGCACCCCCATGAATGCGATCCTCGGCATGAGTCACCTGACACTGCAAACACAGTTAAATCCAAAACAGCGCAACTATATTGAAAAAGTGCATCTTTCGGCCCAAAATCTTCTGGGAATCATCAATGATATTCTTGACTTTTCCAAAATTGAGGCCGGCAAACTGACGATTGAAAAGATCGATTTTAACCTCAACGGGGTTCTGGACAACCTGGACAACCTGGTATCAGCCAAAGCCCGGGAAAAGGGACTGGAACTGATATTCAACATGGAAACCGATCTGCCAATTTTTCTTAAGGGTGATCCCCTGCGACTGGGCCAGATCCTGCTGAATCTGGCCAACAATGCAATTAAATTCACCGAAAAAGGAGAGATTGAGATCTCCATCTTTGGGGGTGAAATCCTGCCCCATGAAGCAATGCTTAAATTTGAGGTACGGGATACAGGCATTGGCCTGAGTCAGGACCAGCAGACCAAATTGTTTCAAGCCTTTCACCAGGCAGACACCACCACTACAAGGCGTTACGGCGGTTCGGGCCTGGGCCTTTCGATCTGTAAAAAACTTAGTGAAATGATGGGCGGCACCATCGGGGTGACCAGTCAACCGGGCAAGGGCTCCACATTCTGGTTCACAGCCAGGTTTGGCAAAGCCGATCAAGAAAAAAAGACAGTTCAATTAAATCCCGAGGCGATGTTAAACACCCTTCCCCCCTTGACCCGGTCAGAGGAACAAAAAAGTCCATCCGTAACCACAGAAAAAGGCGAATCCCGACAATTATTGGAACTTCTTCAAACCCTTGTCCCTCACATTACAAAGCACAAACCTAAACCGGCAAAAGAGGTACTTGAAAAAATAAAGGGCTATACCTGGCCGAATCAATACAGGGCCGGACTTGAAGAATTAAACACCATGGTCGGTAAATACAAGTTCAAAGACGCAGGAGCGATTTTAACCGCCCTAATATCCGAACTGGAGTAATTCAATGACTGAATTTTTAAACAAACAAGAAAAGGATGTCATTCTGGTGGTGGATGATACCCAATTAAACATCGACCTCCTTATGGACATTCTGGGAGAATCATACGATGTCAGGGTCGCAACAGACGGAGAGTCTGCTTTGGAAATGACGGCTGAAGATCCACCGGATCTGATCCTTTTAGACATCATGATGCCGGGCAATGCCCTGATGAAAAAACTGGCTAATGTGATAGTTTAATAAGGGCCTATCCGGTTAACGAAATTAATCTATCATCAATTTTTAATTGTGCAATCGGCCTAGTTAAAATAAACTAAATAATATTTTTTCACAGCTTCATTGGGGAACAGACCATGGAAAAAGGCGCTGATAAACCTACGATTCTCATTGTGGATGATGTCCCGGACAACATTACCGTTCTGACCAACATCCTGGCTGACTACAACCTAAAAGCCGCAAACAACGGGGCCAAAGCCCTGCAAATCGCATCGCGTTTCAGACCGGACATTATTCTGCTGGACATCATGATGCCGGAAATGGACGGATATGCGGTCTGCACGCGGCTCAAGCGTGATCTTCATACCAAAAGTATACCTGTTATATTTGTCACTGCAATGGATGAGGTGACCGATGAGGCACGGGGGTTTGAACTGGGTGCTGTTGATTATATAACAAAACCCGTCAGTCCTCCGGTTGTCCGGGCAAGGGTGAAAACGCATCTGAACCTGTACGACCAAAACAAAGCGTTGGAATATCTGGTTCACGAACGGACAAAGGCCCTGAACCAAAGCAGGCTTGAAATTATTCGCCGATTAGGCCTTGCGGCAGAATACAAAGACAATGAAACGGGCATGCATGTTATTCGTATGAGTTATTACTGCAAGATCATGGCTGCGGCGATCGGTATGAGCAACGAAGAAGTTGAGCTGATATTAAATGCATCCCCCATGCACGATATCGGCAAAATCGGTATTCCGGACAATATCCTTGGCAAGCCGGGAAAACTGGATGCCCAAGAAAGAGCCATCATGGAGCAGCACACGGAAATCGGAGCCAGGATTATAGGAGAACATAATACGCCACTTTTGGATATGGCACGGACAGTGGCGTTGACCCACCACGAAAAATGGGACGGCACGGGCTATCCCCGGGGCATTAAGGGGGATAATATTCCCCTTGTGGGTCGTATCGTTGCTGTTGCGGACGTCTTTGACGCCCTTGTCAGCAAGCGTCCCTATAAAAAAGCGTGGCCCTTTGAAAAGGCTGTGGCAGTGATCAAAGAAGAGTCAGGAAAACATTTTGACCCCGAGCTGGTTGACGTGTTTGTGGCGAATCTGGAAGAAATCATTGAGCTTGCTAAGTTAAATGCAGATCCGGATTAAAAACGGGGAGGACCGTGAAGCTACGTAATTTTTCCATATTGTCTATTCTTGGTGTTATAGTCTTTTTCATTCTGTTTTACTTGATTGCCTCGGAATTCATCGTTAAAAAAGGATTTCAAAAGCATGAGGATGAACATGCAATATTGCTGGTGAATACTGCAAGACGCTTACTGGACCTTAAGCTCGTTAATCTGGACAAACTGTTGATAGACTGGGCCAACTGGGATGATTCGTATGATTTTGTGCAGACCCCAACCCCGGAATATGTCCAATCCAACCTTCCCATTGATACATTCCTTGACCAATCCCTGGTGTGCGTGGTGTTTCAAAACGAAAAAAGGGATGTCATTTACCTGCAAGCCGTTAATCACGACGGACAGTTTGACAAAGCGCTTGCCGATAAAATGTTCCGGCAAATCTCAATGAAGTGCCCGTCTCTGGCCAAAAGCCTGGACAAACAGCATGGCATGCTCACCTTTGAAACCGGTGAAGTGGTAATGATCGCAAAAAGGCCGGTATTAACCAGCAATGCATCCGGACCTCCCATGGGAACCATAATGTTCGTCCGGATTGTATCGCAGGCAATACTGAATGAGATATCTTCATTGCTGAGTTCAGACATTACCCTGGCCTCTTTGAATGAAAAAAAAGAGATATTCGTCAAGGCCATGCAATCCGAAGATCGGGTGTTTATTTCGCATAAAGACGAAACGCGTATAGAGGGATTTGGGGCCATCTTGGATATCAAGGGCACCCCTTCAATTCTGATGAAGGTCGTCACAAACCCGACTTTTTCTCAACACGTTCAGAATACAACAAATCTCTTTTTTTCAATTTTTACCGCTGCAATTTTACTGTTAAGTCTTTTCGGCTACTTTGTCCTCCACAAAAAAGTTCTGAAACGACTGGAATCGCTCATGCAGCAAATTTCCCAGCAGGAAGATTACCCCAAAGAAGCCCCCCCCATCTTTATCAAAGGAAACGATGAAATTCATGACTTAAGTGTTTGCATCAACGGCATGGTTGAGCGGATTAACCTATCCAAACAAGCTATTTTGGACAAATCCGAAGAAGTAAGCAGAAACGAAAGGTTCCTCAACCAGTTGTTTAATTCCATAGAGGCGGGAGCTATATTGATTGACCCGGAGACCAAAATTATTGTTGATATCAATAATTTTGCCCAAAAGCTGACAGGGTATTCAAAAAATGAAGTCGTGGGCCATATGTGCCACAAACTGACATGTCCGTCCGAGGTGAACAACTGCCCTCTCCTGGATTTGAAGCAATCCAAAGACATGTCGAAACGAAAGATTTTGCTTAAAGACGGTTCAATCATTCCAGTCATGAAGTCGGCTGTTTTTATCAATAAAGGCACCCGAATGCTTCTGCTGGAGACCTTTGTAGACATATCCGAGACTGAGCATGCCCGGCAGGAACTTGAAAAATCAAAAAAAGAGCTGGAGGGTAAAGTTGAAGAGCGCACAGCCTACCTGCGCGGAATCATTGACACGGCGTTTAACGGCATCATCGTTATTGATGGCCGGGGCTTCATCAATGAGTTCAGCCCGGTGGCCCAGAAAATATTCGGCTACAGCAGAGAAGAAATTTTAGGTAAAAGCATTAACATACTGATGCCCGAACCCTACAACAGCGAGCATGACACGTATCTTCGCAACTACCTTGAAACCGGTATTGCCAAAATTATCGGCAAGCAGACCGTGGTACCCGCACTGAGAAAGGATGGATCGCAATTTTCAATGGAAGTTGCCCTTAATACGGACATTGTCAATGGCGAACCGATATTTGTCGCTGTAATGAGTGATGTAACCGAACGTATCAAAGTGGAGGAAGCGGTCGCCAAAGAGCAGAAACGCCTTAAAGACATACTGGCCACAAGCCCTGTTGGTGTGGTTATTACCGTTGATGGCGTTGTTAAATTCAGTAACCCAAGCATGGTTCAAATGGGTTTCGAATTTGGTAAAAACACATCAGATGCCTATGTTGACCCCCAAAGCAGAGAACGCTTGCTTGGGGTGCTTGACAAAGAGGGTACGGCATTAAATTTTGAAACACAGATTCGCAATAGGAATAGGCAGCCCATTGATGTCCTGATATTTGCACACCACTATGACTATGAAGGCAATCAGGCAATCCTGGGCTGGGTCATTGATATCACCCACCGCAAGGCCATGGAAAACGAGATCCGGGAAGGCCGGTCCAGGTTCCGGAGACTGGTGGAAGAACTGGGTGGAAGATTTGTCATCTTCAGCCACAAACCGGACGGAGAAATATTGTTTATCAGTGAAGGGGCAAACTCCGTGTTTGGTTTAGACAGAGAGCAAGCCCAGGGAAAACGATGGCAGGATGTCATTGACTGGCTTCCCGGAGAGAGAGAAAAATTGGTAGAAACCTTCAGGACTTTCCTGCAAAACGATTTTGCCTCCCACGAGGTCGAGGTCTCGTTCATACATGCGGATGGCAGCAAGCGAATTATTCTCATTTCCGAACATGCCGTTTTAGATACTGACGGCCAGCTGGTCTCCATTGACGGTATCATGGAAGATATCACCGCCCGTAAAGAAACTGAGAGGGTGCTGGCACAGGCCAAAGAAGCGGCAGAAGAGGCCACCCGGGCAAAGTCAGATTTTCTGGCCAATATGTCCCATGAAATCCGTACCCCCATGAATGCGATTATCGGCTTATCATACCTGGCCCTGCAAGGAGATCTTAATGAGAAACAACGCAGCTACATCGACAAGGTGCACCACTCGGCAGACTACCTTTTAGGCATTCTCAATGATATTCTGGATTTTTCCAAAATTGAGGCCGGCAAGCTTCATATGGAGCATACCAACTTTTTCCTCGAGGATATTTTTGACCACATTGCCGACGTGGTGGGTTTAAAAGCCCACGAAGCAGGACTTCAGTTGATGTTTGATCTGCCCTGCACCCTGCCCACGGCGCTTGTGGGAGACCCGCTTCGGTTGGGACAGGTTCTGGTCAACCTTGGGAACAATGCAGTAAAATTCACACCAAAGGGGGAAGTTGTAATCTCCGTCCGGGTCTTAAAAGAAAACGAAACAGAAGCAACATTCCAGTTTGTCATACGCGATACAGGCATCGGCATGACAGAAAGACAACAGGAAAAACTATTCCGGCATTTCAGTCAGGCAGATACGTCCATTACCCGGAAATACGGCGGTGCCGGGCTAGGCCTGGTCATCTCAAAAAGATTGACGGAAATGATGGGCGGCAGAATATGGGTGGAAAGCACACCTGATGCGGGCAGCACTTTTTTCTTTACAGCCCGTTTTGAAAAACAGCCTCAAACCAATCAATCGGCCTGTTTCAGGGAAAAGGCCGCCCCACTGCATATCCTGGTAGCAGATGACAACGCCACGGCACGGTCTATCTTTTTTGAGATGCTGACAGGCTTTGGGTTCACGGCAGATCTGGCGGACTCACCCGAAGCAGCTCACCATTTTTTAGAACAGCAAAATAACAACAGGGCCTATGATCTGGCCATTCTGGCCTACTCATTTACCAATACGACCGGCATTGAAATCGCACGTACCATGCAGGCCAAGACAACCCATATACATGCCCCCATGGTCATTCTTGTATCGGCCTACAGCAACATGAATATCATGCATGAGGCCAAGGATGTTGAGATTATAAAAGACGTTTTAAGCAAACCCATCATGCCCTCAACCATGTTTGACACCATCATACGGCTAAAACAGGGTAAAATTCGCAGGAAAAGCAGATCAATGCGCCGCCAGGACAAAATAATCCGGACTACAGCCAGACTGAAAACCGCAAGGGTATTGATTGTGGAAGACAATGATATCAATCAGGATGTTGCGGCAGATTTGCTGACCAATCATGGCATTGATTACAAAATTGCCGAAAACGGACAAATCGCTTTGGAAATGCTTGAAAAAAATCATTTTGACGGGATACTCATGGATTGCCAGATGCCGGTGATGGACGGCTACACAGCCACCAGGAAAATCCGGGAGGATAAACGCTTCAAAGACATTCCCATCATTGCCATGACCGCCAACGTCATGGCCGGAGACAGGGAAAAAACAATAGCTGCCGGAATGAATGATCACATCGGCAAGCCAATTCGGGTTCAGGAACTTTTCAAGGCCATGGATAAATGGATCAAACCGGGGATTTCAATGCAGTCGGCATCTTCGCAGGCAACTGAAAACAAATTGGGCAATATCCCGGGAATAGACATCACGGCAGGCATGGAGACAGTTCAAGGCAATCATGAACTCTATCTGAACCTGTTACGCAAATTTTATAATCGTTATTATGACTTTGAAAAACAATTTAATGCCGCCAGGCAGGAAAAAGATGAAAAAGCGCCCATGAGATGCGCGCACACGCTAAAAGGTGTGGCAGCCAATATCGGCGCTCATGATATTAGGGAAAAGGCAAGTATCCTTGAATCGGCCTGCAGAAATCATCAGCCGGAGCAAGAAATCAACCAATTACTTCAAGACATCGTACAAGCGCTTTCCGGGGTAATGGATGGATTGGCTGCTTTTGTAGCCCCCTTACCCGCTTTAACTGCCGAGGCCATGCCACCCGTTGATTCCCCCATCCCGGAAAAGACTGTTAATATCATTAGGGAGCTGCGCTTGATGATTGATGAATCGGACATCGGGGCATTACGAATTGTTGCTGATTTGCAGGAAATGCCCGGGATAGAACGGCATGCAAAAATAATGAATGCCGTTACCAGGGCATTGGAGGATTACGATTTTGATCTTGCAAAAGAACATTTAGATAAACTTGATGAACCCGGTGGCCCATAACAATACAATGCACCTAAAATCCATTGGCGTCACTCATCATCCCTGTACTTTTTACGAATTTTAAGTATTTCGCTTTTAATGGAAAAAAATGCATCCACGATGTCCGGATCGAACTGACGTCCCCGGTTTTCTTCAATGATCCGGAAAGAAACCTCCAGGGGAAAAGGGTCTTTATAAGGACGTTTCGTGGTCAGTGCGTCAAAAACATCCGCCACAGCGATGATTCTTCCCTCCAGTGGTATTTCCTTTTCTTTGAGCCCCCTTGGGTATCCATTTCCATTCCACCATTCATGATGGGTCAGGGCGATGGTCTCGCCTAGCCTGATAAATTCCGTTTTCGAATTTTCCAGAATTTTGGCCCCGATCAAAGTGTGTTGCTTCATGATATTAAACTCATCAGCCGTCAGCTCTCCGGGTTTCAGAAGGATGCTGTCCGGAATACCGATTTTTCCCACATCATGCATGGGGGCGGCATAGAGGATGGATTCCACAATTTTTTCGGACAGCCCCATTTTAACTGCAATGGCTGCGGAGTAGTTACTCATGCGATAGATATGGGACCCCGTGTCTTCATCTCTGTATTCAGCAGCCTTTGAAAGAATGTGAATTGTCTCAAGAGAGCTCTCCTTGATTCGTAAAAAGGCATTTTTCAGTTGCTGTGTCCTTTGGGCCACTTTCTCTTCCAATATTCGATTCTGATCGTAAAGGGTCATGTGGGTTTTTATCCGCTGCCGGACAACGGGCGGACTGACCGGCTTGATGATGTAATCCACACAACCAAGGGCAAACCCTTTTTCCTCCTCATTGACGCTGGAAAGTGCGGTAACAAAAATGACGGGGATTTGCCGTGTGGCCGGATCTTCCTTCAGGCGGCGACATACTTCATAGCCATCTATGCCGGGCATCTGGATATCTAAAAGAATAAGGTCTGGAGACTCTCCCTGCGCCACAATACGCAGCGCCTTTTCACCGCTGGTGGCGATCTTAAGCCGGTAGCTTTTCTGTAAAATACCCACCAGCACATCTATATTTTCAGGGTTGTCTTCAACAATCAAAATTGTCCGCTTACTGATCTGATCTTCCATGCGAGTACCTTTCCATCACAGACAAAACCTCATGATGAGCCGAAAGCGCAGCTTCAAAATCGTATTGATTCAACTGTTTTTCCACCTTTTCCAATGCCCCCATAACCGAAGTGCCCTTCAAAGCGATTTTAATTTCATCCAATTTCCCCATCGCCTCAAGATCACTCTCCTTCAGGTATGCCTCGAAGGATTTCAACAGGGGTAACACGGTGTCGACATCAATGGGAGAATTTATTTCCTCTGTCTTATCAAAAGGGGAATCTTCGAATCGGCCGCCGATAGCGGACAAAACATCTGACATCCCGGATGACACCCTCTTCAGATGATTTTCGAGTTGTTCATCACCATCTTTCAGGGCCGCCTCCAGGGCAACGATGGATGTACTAAGTTCCAAAGCCCCTATCATTCCGGCAGATCCTTTCAGTTTGTGCACGATATGACCGGCAGTCTCCCTGTCTCCTTCGGTCAACGCCGCATTGATTGTCTCCATATCGTTCTGATGATTTTCGTAGAATTTCAGCAGCACCTTTTCGAGAAGCGTCTGATCTCCGCCCAACCTGGCCAGTGCATCCTGCAGGTCTAATCCCCTGTCAACATCCGGTGCTTTATTTTTCACGGCGGCAGGTTCCACGTCAAATGACAAGGAAAAGGAGAACTCGCTCCCTGTCCCGGGGGTGCTTTGCACTGCCAATTGACCCTGCATCAGTTCGACAAGCCTTTTGCTGACGGCCAACCCCAAACCCGTTCCCCCGTATTTTCGGGTATTAGAGGTGTCCGACTGGGTAAATGCGTCAAACACAGTATTTAACTGGTCAGCGGTTATGCCGATACCAGTATCCCTTACCGAAAAACGGAGCCTCACGCTTTGGGGGAGCTCTTTTTCCAGTAAGGCCTTGATGACGACCTTTCCGCTGTCCGTGAACTTTACGGCATTTTCAGCAAGATTGAGCAGCACCTGTTTCAGCTTGGGTCCATCCCCGAAAAGGAATTCCGGAATCTTGGAATCAATGTCAAACAGAACGTTCAGTTTTTTTTGCCCCAAAGATTGAGATAGAATATGGTCTTTCACATCGGACATAATCTTGCTGAATTGAAACGCCGCCCTTTTTACCTCCATTTTGCCGATATCGATTTTGGAATAATCCAATACTGAATTAAGGATACTCATCAACGCCCCGGCGGCATCGCTGATCTTTTTCAAAAAGCTTCGTTGCTTTGAAGTTAATTCAGTATCCAAAACCAGGTGCGACATGCCGATAATGTGGTTCATGGGGGTCCTGAATTCATGGCTCATATTGGCCAGAAACTCGCTTTTCGCACGACTGGCCGCAGCAGCCTTTTCGGCAAGCGCTTGGGCCAGCGCCGTCTGCTTTTTCAAATCCGTAATATCAACAAATGTCTCCAAAAGACTTTCCCGGCCCTCATATTCCAGCGGAATAACGGTTTTCAGGATATCACGCTGCTCACCGCCGGCCGTCAGAAGAACTCTCTCGGATTTGTCAATTTCCTCCCCCTTGTCCGTGACGGGACACGCTCCCTTTTCATTGGGACAGACCAGGTAGTGACAGGATTCTCCAATCAGATCCTCTACCGCCCTTCCAGCCATGTTGGCGGCAAGCTCATTGGCGAATTCGATGGTATGCTGTTCTCTGTCTATGATGAGTACGCCCGCCTGTATGTTCTGAAGTATTTTAGTTATCGTTGCTTCGCTTTTTTTCAATTCCAACTCGGCGGCAACCCGTTGCCATATAATGAACAGAAATACGGCAATCACCAAAATGATAATCAGCAGAAAGCTCCCGATAACGGCCGCCATTTTCGTCTTCACACCAGCAAGCCATTCATCTTCACTGACAGAAAAAACAACCCCCACCTGTTCCCCGAAAATGCGGATGGGGTAGTAGGCGGAGAACACCTGTTTTTTCTCCCCGTTTAAGGAAATCGTATGTATCTGTTCGCCAAGATAGTTGTCGGCAATATCGTCAACAATACTTTTTATCCCATCCACCTGCCGTTCCGATTCTGGGACAACCCGCTGATCCGCCAGAAAAATGATAACTCTTCCGTCCGCGTCAACGCACCACGGCCAGAACTCCCGGCTGATATGGCTTTTTCTCAATTCATTATAAATAATCCGGGGAAAATCCATCCGAATTTCGATGGCGCCGACCTTTTTTCCATCCTTTCGGATATCGCTCAGATAATGAAGCGTATCCTTTTCAAGGCGGCAAACGTTTCCATCGACGACCACCCGGGACGAATCGTTTTTTCGGATTTCGGAAATAAAAAAATAATTGCCTTCGCTGTTGTACAGTTCACGGCAAGTCGATCTGTTGAACACCTGAATGGAGGATAGAATGTTCTGGTATTTCGAATAGAAACGCCGCACCTGATTGGTAAGATCATAATCCAGCGTCTCACGGCTCAGCAGTTCATGGAATGGAATGGTAGTAAGGGCATATTGAAAATCCTTTTCAAATTCGTCGGCAAATTCCTGAAGATTCCAGCTGCCGATATTTACCTGGTGTGACAGCAGTTCGAAGATATGTCTTTTTTGCACATCAACAATAACATGCACATTGTAACCGGCGACAATAGCCGAAATAAGCACAAACACAAGGGGAATGATCAAGTATTCTTTTTTCAAAGCTGTTTCCAAGGTTAATTCAGTAAACGATCTGCAGTAACTTCCAATCCAGTTCGGGTATGTTCACCGATGTAACACGAAGTGTTTTGCCGTCTTTTTGAAACGTCACTTCAGCCTGGTTTTCTTGAAAAATGCGTTGTGCCATCCCCCGGACCTCCCGGGATCTGCTTTTCAAAAAATTGTAGTCATCTGTTCTGTAAGTATCCGAACGGATGGTTTCCAAGTATTTGTGATTTTCCAGGGGCGGCAGGGACAACAGCGTCGTCAGATGGTCCTGGATGGACACGACGGTGCCCGAAGCGTCCAGCAGAACCAAATCCGCATTCTCCTTGTCAAAATACCGGTCGGTGATGGTATTGATGGTGACATCCAACCCGGGAACGCCTTCGAGTTCCCCATCCACATAGACGGGTGCAATGGCGGAAACCATCCACCCCCTTCCCGCAGGATCCACATAAGGTTCCTTGACCCAGACAGCCTTCTTTTCCGGATTATGATTCCCGTCGGCAAGATAATAGAAATTATACTTGGGAATATCCATTTTGGGCTCATATTGAGTGATCACGTCAAAGTAGGGATATATACGGTTGTATGAATTCTTGTCGTTGTAGTAGGACTGAACGACTTCGGGATATTTCTCCACGATCTCCATCAACCGAATTTCCAGTGGTTCCGTGCCATAGACGATTTTTTTGATCTCCTCGTTGACGGGCACGGCCCCCGACACAAAAACAGCACTCTTTCCATCATCCGCCGGTTTGTAAAAAACGCCATTGTCATGGAGTTTGTATCCGGCGGGGTCAATCTTAGACGCATTTTGTGCCATAGTCTCCGGCATATACAAGGAGGCCGTAAATTCCGCCAGCTTCGAAACCTCTTCCCGAATCTTCGAGAAATCATCATTGATCCGGTTTGCGATCTCAATGAGTCTTCGGTCATCCACCGACGCGTTCTTATCGGCAGACTGTCCGCAGGAAAAGCATAAGACAAAAACCAGCAAGCAGGCCGGAAGGCGCTTAATAGGGGAATTGACAGATGGATTCATATTGTCTCCTTTTGATTGTATATACCGGTGCTGAAAACCATGTATGGTTACGATTCTCGGGTTACATGTTGATCAAACATATGACAACCCATGCGCCGGCAGCCAGGACTCAAGTTCGTGCAGGGGCATGGGCCGGGCAAAAACATACCCTTGGATATCCATATCTCCCAGCCGACTTAAAATTTTCAGCTGATTGTCGTCTTCCACGCCTTCGGCCACAATACCTATGTTCAATTTATTGGCCATCAGAACAATGGTTTCAACCAGGGCAAGGGCATTTTCATCATCAACAATATCGTCGATAAAAGATTTGTCGATTTTCAACGTGGTGATGGGCATTTGTTTAAGATAGGCCAGGGAAGAATAGCCCGTACCAAAGTCATCAATGGCCGTTGAAATACCCATTTGAGACAAATTTTTAAGCCGGATCATGGTGGTGTTTATATCCCGCATTAACAAAGATTCGGTGATCTCTATTTTCAGACGGTTTGCCGGGTATGAACTCTCTTTTATGATGTCAGCAGCCATTTTTTCAAATGAGGTTTCATCCATTTGACGTGCAGAAACATTAACGGACAGCATCAGGTCCAATTGACTTTTTTCTCTGATGCGGCAAGTCTGTTCAACCGCCTTTTTAAAAATCTGTTTGCCGATGGGAATGATCAGGCCCGATTCTTCGGCCAGGGGGATAAACCGGCCGGGGGTCACAACGGCCCCATCCGGTTTTATCCAGCGAACCAGGGCTTCAAGCCCCACCGGCTTCAATGTCCTGATATTGACCTGGGGTTGGAAATAGACCTGAAATTCATCATTTTCAATGGCTGTGTGCATGTTCATTTCCATCTCAATTCGCTGCTGGATCTTTTTGGCCATTTTCTGCTCAAACAGATGATATTTATTCCGGCCTTTTTCCTTGGAGTGATACATGGCAAGATCGGCATGGCGCACAAGGGTCTCCGCATCATCCCCGTCGCCAGGGAAAACGGCGATACCGATACTGCAGGTGACATGAAAGGATTTACCGTCAATATGAAAGGGGGCTGAAAACGAGCCCTGAATTCGTTGGACCATGCGGATGATCTCCATCATATTGTCCACGTCTGTGACCATGATGACAAATTCATCCCCGCCTATCCGGGCGACGGTGTCACTGGCCCGGGTGATGTTATCTAACCTTTCGGCTGCCTCCTTTAACAATTCGTCGCCCTGGGCATGCCCTGCCGTGTCATTGACGTTTTTAAAATTATCAAGATCAATGAAGATCAACTGAAGCATCTTTGCAGTGCGCCGGGCCCTGATTATGGCATGTTCAAGCCGATCTTTGAGCAGCGTTCGGTTGGGAAGACCTGTGAGCGGATCATGGTAGGCCATATATTCGATCTGCTTTTCTTTGGTTTTCATTTCGGAAATATCATGAAACACGGCCACGTAATTTTTCGCATCTCCGTTTTTATTCCGAATAGCACTGATGCTCAAAAATTCCGGGTATGCTTGCCCGGATTTTTTCCGATTCCAAATTTCCCCGGACCAATGGCCTTTTAAAATCAAGGACTGCCACATGGATTTATAAAAGTCATGATTGTGCCGATCCGATTTTAAAATCCTGGGATTTTGTCCAATAGCTTCCTGGGCGCTGTAGCCGGTGATATCGGTAAATGCCTGATTCACGGCCTGGATCTCTCCGTCACAATCGGTTATGGTGATCCCTTCATTGGCATTTTCAAATACTTTTTCAAATAGTTGAAGCCGGATCTCAGTCTCTTTACGGAGTGTATTTTCTGTGATTAAGTTTCTTTTATAGGTTTCCAGCCGGTTCACAAATTCATTGAAACTGGATTCAAGATCGCCGATTTCGTCTTTGCGCCGGCTCTCCAGGGGTTGTAACTGCCAGTCCTGGTTCATATTGACATTTAAACGGTCGATCAGGCTGGTCAGCGGCCGGGTAATGGTCGTGCTTACCACCAGAGAGACAAGTGCAATGACGGCGATGGACCCAGCCAGGATAACAAAAAATATCCGGCGCATTTTCGAAAGCGGGGCAAAGGCTTTTTCCGTATATGTTGACGAGGCAATGATCCAGTCAAAATCCGGTATATAATCAAACACCATCAATTTTTCTTTGGCAACCGGATCTTCAGGATTTTTCCAGAAGTAGCGCACCATCCCTTTTTTTTGTGCAATGATTTCCCGGATCATTTTTTTATTCCCGGTTGTTGCATAATCCATTATGTTTCCGGTCAGTTTAGGATGAATAATAATATTGCCCCGGCTGTCAATAACAAAAGCGTAGCCGGTTCCCAATATATCCATTGCCAGCACGCTATCCTTAAAATCTTCCACAGAGACAAGCTGGGAAAAGTCCGACTTATAAGAGGATGCTGAGATAATCCAATCCCAGGGCTCAAAATAGATCATGTGCAATGCCTTGGCACGTTTTTCAGTCTCCTCCGGATTTTTCCACCAGTATTCCAGGTATCCGTTTTTCTGCATCATCTGTTTCCGGATAAACCCGAACTCGGCATAATTCCGCCCCTTGACATCTTGATTCGGGTGAATTTTTACTTCTCCTGCGCTGTCAATCACGTATATATACCCGGCCTGGCCGATTTTTTGACTCAGCAGCAGAGTTGCTGCCTGTTGTTTTGCCTCTTTTTCGGATATCAGATGATCCTGGAAATCCTGGTAGATATGCCCAATGATTTCCAAATTTTTTTCAGCAATGGTGCGCAGACGAATTTTGATGGAAACTGTTCCGGCCGTTTCAATCAGACTTGTGATTGCCTGGTTGGAAAATGTCAATGCAGTTTTTATCTGATGTTCAAGATGATTTTTTACATGAATATAGAACATGGTGAAACCGCATGAAAATACAATAGTGGCCACCAGCGCATAGATAACAAACAGCTTGAACCGTATGGACAGACGTTTTGGCATATTGAATCTTTAAACTTAATAGGTATTGATTTATAGCCGGCTAATCCTGAAAATTGTATTGCAAAACGTCTGCGAAATCAAGGCGATGTTACCGAAGTGATCCCGAGAAAATTTAAAAAAAAGAGGAGATCTACATTGTATTAAGGCATAAAAAAATTCCCAAAGCAGTAGGCCCAAAAGGCCGGGAAACCACAAGTGAAATAAGTAGCAGAATAGCAGGCGTTCAGAAAACAATGACATGAAGATGGGGTTGTTATTACCCAGGTAGATGCCGTCCACCCGGAGGGGCATTGGTTTGAACCGCCTGCATGACTTCAGACGAATAGGCTTCAGCGGCCTCTACAAACTCAATGCCCATCCGATTGCACACGTCTAAATTTTTCTCATTGTTCCACCTGCCTTTCTTAAATTTTCTGCCTGAAGCGATGGAAGTATTTCATGCTTTTTTGTGGATTGAACCCATTGATGCTATTCTTTGGTTTCCTGGTACATATGAACATCCTGCTGGGGAAAGGGGATGCTGATACCATTGGCATCAAGGGCAAGTTTGATGTTTTCATGGAGGGCAAAATATACCGCCCAGTAATCCCCTGTTTTGACCCAGGGCCGAACCACAAAATTAACGCTGGAATCGGCGAGTTCAGATACGGCAATAAGTGGCGCAGGAGCGGGAAGGATTCGCTTTTCTTCTGCCAGAACCCCCTGAATGACCTCTTTGGCTTTTTTTATATCATCATCATAACCAATGCCGATGACAAGATCTACCCGGCGGGTGGGGTTGGCCGTCACATTGGTAATCACATTGGATGTAATACCGGCATTGGGCACGATTACTTTTTGATTATCCGGGGTATTCAACTCCGTGGTGAACAAGGAGATACTCACGACATTTCCGGTCACCCCGCCAATATCCACAAAGTCATTGACCCTGTAAGGCCTGAACAGCACCAGCATCACGCCTGAAGCAAAATTGGCCAAAGAGTCCTTCAATGCAAGGCCTATGGCCAGGCCTGCAGCACCCACAATGGTTAAAAAGGAGGTGGTATTGATACCCAGCTGGCCTGCGGCGGCAATGACAATCATCACCATAAAGGTATAGTAAATAATGCTGTCAAGGAACCGCACTAACGTGATATCCACCTTGTTTTTTTCCATCAATCTCGAAATCAAATTGGTAATTCGTCGGGCCAGCCATTTCCCGATCACCAGAATCAGCAGTGCGGCAATGATTTTCACAGAGTAGGAGGTTAACCAGTAGGTCACCGTCTCTATATATTTTTCAATATTAATTTGTTTCAACCACTCCATTTTGTCTCCTTCTAAATTTTTCTTTAATTGTATACAATCGTTTTCCGGTTTAGCCTGCTTACCTGATCATGGCATTATCTATACATAAGTAAAAAGGTTGTCAAATAGAACAGCAGGGTATAATCAATTTGATACCCCGTTCATCAGAATGGACAGCATTTTGTAATCCTACGCCAAATCAGATATAATGATATATCAATTAAACAACTACGGCTTCACTAAAGCCCTGCAGGATACGAAGGACAAAGGATGATTATGTTTAATTTATTTTGCAGACCCGGACGCATTGCTTTATTTATAGGCATTATTTTCTTCCTCGTACCAACCTGCGCCGGAAGTGCCCCCGTGATTAAGCTCGCCACGGATCCCTGGCCACCCTATTCTTTAGGACAGAAAGGGGGTGCTTTGGAAAGTGGGTATGCGTTTGATATCGGCACCGAGGTGAGTAAACGCATACATTGCAAATTAAAGGCGGATCTTCTGCCATGGAAGCGGGTGCTGGCCTGTATGAAGAACGGCACTTACGATATTACCTTTCCCATTCAAAGCAAGCCGGAAAGAGAGGCGTTCATGATTTTTACGAATGTAATTCTTGAAGACCGGGTTTTTCTATGGCACCTGAAAAACCGTAAGGACAAGCTGCCAGGGTGGGAAACCATTGATGATCTCAAACCTTACACCATTGGTATTGTTTCAGGCTATACCTACCGGGACAAGATGGACCAAGCCATTGAGAACGGCATAATAAAAACGGAAAAAGTCAACTCAGCTGATTGCAACTTTAAAAAACTTTTAAGGAAACGATTTGATGGATTTCTTGAAAGCGAATCCGTTGTAATGAGCTTTTTTCAAAAGTACCCGGAATACAGAAACCGGATCACCCATGCACCCCAGATTGTATCCAAGGATGTTTTCAGAATCGGAATCTCAAAAAATTCACCGTTTGTGGAGATGTTGCCGGAAATCAATCGGGTAATCCAGGAGATGAAAGAGGATGGGACCATTGAACGGATTATGACAATGACAAAATAAAAACAGGAACGGATTCAACCTTAAATGTTGCAAGCCCTTTGGCCGGATATGCAAGGCTTCGGGCGCACTATTTAGATTCAATCAAGATTCAGTTTGAATTTGACGCAATTTCTGCCACCCGTCTCCTTTGCCTCATAGAGACTGAGATCCGCCATTTCAATAAGATCCTTTTCAGTTAAATCTAAAGTTGGGGTGACAACACTGACCCCAAGGCTGATGGTGACATGGTCACAAATTTTTGAGGATTCATGGAGAATATTCAGCGCCTCCACCCGTGAACGGATGTTTTCCGCCATTTGCAGTGCGCCGTCAAGTCCGGTTTCCGGCAGAATCGCTGCAAACTCTTCTCCGCCGTACCGGGCCGCCATATCTCTGGGCCTTCGCATGCAGCCCCCAAGCGCCCGGGCGATGCGCTTCAAACAATCATCCCCTGCCCGGTGGCCATAGGTATCATTATAATACTTAAAATGATCCACATCACAAAGAATCAGGGCAAACTCTTTTTTTATTCGTTTATGGGCAGACCATTCCCTGTTCAAGTAGTCATCAAACCTTCTGCGATTGGCAAGCCCTGTGAGTCCATCCTGATTGGAAATCAGGATCAGTTTTTCGTTGGCCATCTCCAAGGCTTTCTGAATTTCCTCCTTCTTTTCAATCTCAAGGGTCAACGCTTTATTTTTTCTCCGGAGTTCCTCTGTTCGTTCTTCAACTCTCAATTTCAGCGTTTTGGAATATTCATCTATTTTCTCATTGGCCTGCTGCAACTCTTGAATTCTCATCTCCAAAGCCAATTCCCTACCCTCTATTTTTACAAGCATGAAACCGATACTCTCACTTAACTCGGCAATCAGAGGGTGTCTTTCTTCCTTGGTAAATTCAAACAGGGTGTCTACATCTGCTTTACCATACTTTCCAGAGGCAATCGCGCTGCACAACTCAATGAGCGTTTTGAGATTGGTCAGGTCGTCATTATCGTCCATAAATATTCCTGTTATTAATTCCAGCCGAGATATACCTTAAAGGTGCAAACAAGCGTAAGCATCTTTATCAAAAAGATGCCATAACAAAATAACGGCCATGGGCCGACCTGGTCTATCAACATCCAGGCTCAACCCACAACAAAACATGAAAGTAACTTAGCAACTTATTGGTACTTTCATATAACCCCCATGTCCTAGCGGACACAACGAAGCATGAAACACTTGCAAATTTTGAAAAATAGTCATAGCTATCAAATTTTTTTTTCGACCAAGAAAATATAAGGAGATAGCCATGACCAAGAGATCAAAAAATAACACATTAATCCAAATCGTTCACCCAATTTGTTGTGGTTTGGATGTCCATAAAGACAAAATTTCGGCCTGTTTAATTACGGTTGATGATAATGGGAAAGAACAGCATGAGATT
>NZ_KB893092.1 GCF_000373985.1 Desulfobacter curvatus DSM 3379 | reverse complement strand
ATCACTTCAAATCGCCCCATTGAAGACTGGGGCCTGCTTCTCAAAGACAATGCCGCATCATCGGCCATACTGGACCGGTTGCTTCACCATGGTCATCTGCTGAAATTTGAAGGGAAGAGTTACCGACTCAAAGAGGCTGCCAACCGGCTCTCTCAGCTGCGCGACAATAGGGAGGGATGAAAAAAGGAAAAAATGGAAGATATTAAGAGAATAACTTAGATCTCAATATTCTGCCGCCGGGGGATTTTGACCCGGCCACGGGTGGGGGATTTTAAAGTGGCCATCCGGGTTATTCCCCCAAATCAAACCGAAAGGTACCTCGGGAATATGATAAGCATATCTATAAAGAACGCAATCTTATCGAGCGTTTTATTGGCAAGCTGAAACAATTCCGTCGGATTTTCTCACGGTTTGAAAAATGGGCAAAAAATTATATGTATTTTGTTCGATTTGCTGCCGCTTTGATATGTTTACGTTAAAATGTCAACAGAACGTAAAAATGAAATATAGAAGAAAAAAATGTAGGGCTTGATCGTAAGATGGGCCACATATGTGGTGACCAGATGTAGATTGCTATCAACCATCTGTAATTCCACGTTATTTTGCAGCCAATTAAAAGAGATTGGCACAAAGTGGCCGAAGTTATGATCACCCCCAAAATCCTTCAAAAAATATTCTATGCAAGCAGGAGCGTCATTGGTGCGGACTTTTTTTATTCATAGCCGTGATGCCGGGGAGATCTCCCCATTTTTGGGGTGGGTGGATTTGTTAGAGACAGGCCATAAAATACAAAAACCAACCGCTTTAGGGGTTGGTATCTGTAATAGTATCTAAACTAAAAAAACCGCTTATAACTTGCTGATATTATTAGTCTTATGGCGGAGAAGGGGGGATTCGAACCCCCGGTACCCGGTTAGAGTACACACGCTTTCCAGGCGTGCACCTTCAGCCAGCTCGGTCACCTCTCCGAAAGACCCAAGCAAAATAGTATCTTTTAATCAAAGTGTCAAGGAATAATGCGCTTGGGTAATATATCCGTATCCAAAAGATTGTTTGACGACAGATAGATGGGCGGCAGAATGCGTTTGGGGGCGGTTATATCTTTAATTCCTGAAAAAATAACACGCTTTGCTGTTTTTTTTTGTCCGGTATAGATATAGCGTATCCACTCCGGAAAAATAGATGTTGGCTGCACTGCCTGTTCGATATCCGGCAGACGTTCGGAGGGGAAAATGATCATAAATCGGCCCTTGTGTCTGAGAAGAGTATCCGCTTTTGTGGTAAGGCCTTGGATATCCATGGTAATCTCATGGCGGGCGATGGCTTTTTCAAGATCCGGGTTTAGTCTTCCTGTATTATGTCTCTTATAGGGTGGGTTTGATAGGATAAGATCAAAAGGCCCGTTTGTGAATTCGGAACTAATATGCTTAATATCCGCGTTAATAATTGATACCGTCTGTTCAAGTTTGTTGTTGTTGATATTTTTCTGCGCAATTTCAGCAAGGTTGGTTTGAATTTCAACGCCGGTAATATGGGATTGAGGAAAGCAATATCCCAGGATAACCGAAATAATACCGCAGCCGCACCCGACATCAAGGATGCGATCTCCGGAACAAACGGATGAAACCTGACTGCATAACACAAAGGGATCCATGCTGTAGCGGTAGCCCTTTTCCGGCTGCAAAAGAGATAATTTGCCCCCAAAAAGTTGATCAGTAGTGTATTTCTCCAATTTTAAACCGTAGATGTGTAATTAAGGGTGTGTTCAGCCTTGCATTCAGGTTCGCAATCATCTCTTTTTCCAGGAATTTGAGTTGCTGTATCCATACCGAGCTTGACACGGTCACCTGCAAGTGGCCGTTTTTAAATGTATTCGGTTTGGCGTTCTGGGCAATGGAGCTTCCCAGCGCCAAATCCCATATGTCCCATATCTGCGTGATCTCCGTCTCCTGGGATGGTCTGTATTTTGACAACGCTTTTGCCAATATGTCACTGATATGAGTCAAGTGACTTGTACTTGTTTTTTGAGGGGCCATGTTCAATTTCCAATTGGTGTTTTATGATTCAATAATGTCATAACATAATATCAAACAATAGGGAATCCAAAGTGCGGTCCGGCCATGTTGCCGGCTTGCCTGATATTCTTTGCCACACGCGTTGTTCCGAATAACACCCATGGGCTGACTTGGTCTATCAAAACCCCGGCTCAACCCACAACAAAATATGAAAGGCATCAACAACTTATTGGGCCTTTCATATAAAAATATTGCCTTTTAACCTTGATTCTTATAATTAGAGTAATATTTTGCCTAAATAAAATATTCAAATGCAGCAATGGATACAATGATTATCATCAAATTGGTCATTCATTAATAGGATATAATTTTATGAATTGGGATTGGGAAAAGCTTCGAGAAAATCAGAAAAAATATGAACAAAAACAAGGCGGAGGAGGGCCTGGGATGCCTACACCGCCTCAGATGGATGATCTGTTAAATAAATTTAAGGGGTTTAAGTTTTCCGGCATCTTTTTTATTGGCATCATTATCCTCGCTTTGGTAATAGGCGTTTCCACCGTGTTTACCATTGGGCGAAGTGAGGTCGGTGTGATTCAGCGTTTCGGAAAGTATAATCGTTTGGCCCAGCCCGGCCTGAATTTCAAGATGCCCGCAGGCATAGAAAAAGTAACCAAGGTGAATGTCCGGCAGGTTGAAACCGAAGAATTCGGATTTAAAACGTACAACGGCGGCGGGTCATATCGTTCATCTGCGGAATCTTCCAGGCAGGAGGCATCTTTAATGCTCACAGGTGACCTTAATGTAGCCGTTGTCCCCTGGATTGTTCAGTATCGCCGATCCGACCCCAGGGCGTATCTGTTTAATGTAAAAGATGTCAGATCCCTGTTAAGGCATATGTCCGAAGCAACCATGAGAATGGTTGTGGGAGACAGGAGCATCAATGAGGTTATTTCAAGCCGTGCAGAAATTGCCAGTGCCGCCAAGGAAATGCTTCAAAAGGAAATGGATAATGCCAAAGCCGGGATCAGCATCGTCAATATTGAAATGAAGAAAACAAATGTGCCGGAACCGGTGCAAGCTTCCTTTAATGAAGTTAACCAGGCCATCCAGGAAAAAGAGCAGACCATATATAAGGCCAGAGAAGAATATAACAAGGCGATTCCCCTGGCCCGGGGTGAAGCAAGGCGAGTGATCAAAGATGCCGAGGGGTATGCTGTGGATCGGGTGAACCGTGCCCAGGGTGATGCTGCCAAATTTAAGGCTATCTACGATGAGTATGTCCGGGCAAAGGATGTGACCCGGAAACGGATGTATCTGGAAGCCATGCTTGAAGTTTTGCCCAAGCTGGAAAATAAATATATCATTGATTCAGATCAGAAAAATTTGCTGCCGTTTGTCAATATGGGAGCTAAATTTTCAGCTCAAACCCTTCAAAAAGGTAAATAGATATGGAAGATACAAATAACAATATGGGAAGGGTAAGTGGGGTTTTGCTGGCTATTGCAGTCATTGCAGCGTTGGTTTTATATAATTCCGCCTACGTGATAGATGAAACCGAGCAAGTGGTCATCACCCAGTTCGGGCGTATTGTGGGCGATGCAAAGAAAACACCGGGGTTGAAGTTTAAAATTCCATTTATCCAGAAGGTGAATAAATTTCCTAAAATTTTGCTTGAGTGGGACGGGGATCCGGGACAGATTCCCACAAAAGATAAAACATATATCTGGGTGGATACCTTTGCCCGGTGGCGGATCAGTGATCCTATTGTTTATTTTCAGACAGTGAAAGATGAATTTTCTGGACTGAAAAGACTGGATGATATTATTGATCCGGCCATGCGTGATTTGATTTCTGCATACCCGCTTGTGGAAAGTGTAAGGAATACAGACCGCCCCATGGATACGTTTGATGCCATTCAGGGATTAGAGGCAAAGGAAGGTGAGGACTCGCCAAAGCGGAAGGTTCGCTACCGTGTGGATTTGGGCCGGGCTGAAATTGCCCGTCAGATAGAAAAACAGGCACGGGAAAAATTAGCGGAGTTTGGCATTCAGGTTGTGGATGTTAAAATTAAGCGAATTAATTATATCGACAGTGTTCGCAGTTCTGTATATGACCGGATGATTGCAGAAAGAAATCAGATCGCAGAAAAATTCAGGGCAGAAGGTCAAGGTGAAGCCAGTAATATCAGAGGAGAAAAAGAACGGGAGTTGCAGGTAATCAAGTCCCAGGCGTATAAGCAGGTCCAGGAAATAAAAGGTAAGGCCGATGCCCAGGCTACCCGGATCTATGCAGCCGCTTATGGTCAAGATCCCGAATTCTATGCGTTTGTGGAAACCATGGAGCTATACAAAAAGACGCTTGAAAAGGACAGCACCGTTATATTGTCAACGGACTCCGAGTTGATGAAATATTTTAAGGAAAGTTCAAATTAAGAGATGTGTCGGATTTGGATATGTGGGATATGAGTATTGAGCTGAGTTGATACAACTCAATACTCCCCACGGGCTTAGGAAAGAAAAAGGCGAATCCAGTTTCTTTAGAGCCTATTTTTTCTTTCTTTGATGCCTGGTTTTGGCAAGGAGCTTTCTATGTTTATGCTTGCGCATTTTTTTCCTTCTCTTTTTTATAACGCTACCCAAAAAAATCACCTCCTTTTAAATCAGTAAACTGTCATTTGATTTGCTAAATTTTGACTATAGCATAGTTTTGAATTAAGTGTCCATTCTTTTGTTGTATGGAGCAGGCGTGTAAATGGCACGGTTTTTTAATGAAAGTGAACTTGGACAGGTTGCAACCGCAGCACTGCGGGCTGAGGAGATGGTGTACAATTATTTTAAGTTGTCCTCTTCCCAATGGCTTAAACACAGATATGATATTAAAACGGCCAAGGATCTGGCTCCCCATGAACGGGTGGAAGGCCCTTTTGCCCAAGTGCTTAAGTATGAAGGCCGGCGGCAGGATCTTTCTCTAAGCTCTTCTGTCTTCAGTCTCTATCATGTCTGCATCCAGGATCCTGCTATTATTTTATTTATTGCAAAAAAATCTAAAATTTGTCTTGCTCCTTTTCTTTTGTACATCCTGGTCCATGAACTGGTTCATGTGGTTCGGTTTGCACGGTTTGAACATCGCTATGAAAATGCCTGTGAAGCAGAGGTGACCCTGGAAGAAGAAAAAAAAGTGCATGGAATAACCCGCGATATTATTGCCTCCCAAACCGTGTCCGGGATGTCACAAGTTTTTGAATTTTATGCACAATGGTATTGATGGGTATAAACTGGAATATCCTTAAAAATTTTAAGCATCCATCCTTGACAAGGAAAAAAGACTTATTATTTTAGTTTTGTTTTTCAAGCAAGGAGTCCCTTAAAATAGACGGTTTCAGTAATTTAGAGGAAGGAAAAACAAAATGCCGGTTTACGAGTACCAATGCAGTGGGTGCGGACATATAGAAGAGGTTTTTCAAAAAATTTCGGAGTCCCCCCTTGAAGTTTGTCCCAGGTGCAATGGTAGCCTAAAAAAGATTATTTCCCAAAGCACCTTTCACCTTAAAGGATCCGGATGGTATGTAACGGATTACGGCGGAGCCAAGGCCGGTTCAAAGCCTAAAGAACAGTCATCAGCCAAATCAGAAAAGCCAACCTCAAAATCAGATTCCAAATAGATGGCGATCTGTTTAACGAGTTGACTTAATTCAAAAATAAAATTTAATGCTCAACTTTTATAATTAAAGGAGAATTGTATCATGAGTTTCAGACCATTGAGCGACAGAATTCTTGTTGAACGTGTTGAAGAAGATGAAAAAACCAAAGGCGGTATCATTATCCCGGACACAGCAAAGGAAAAGCCTGCCGAAGGTAAAGTTGTTGCAACCGGTAACGGACGTATGGGCGAAGACGGAAAGCTTCTTCCCATGGACGTGAAAGTGGGTGATCGCGTACTGTTCAGCAAATACGGTGGCACGGAAGTTAAAATTGACGGAATTGATTATCTGATCATGCGCCAGGACGATGTACTGGGCGTTGTTGATTAATATTTTCTATCATCCTGAAGCTCATAATTTCAGGTCGATAGGCTTAAGTTCACATATACTTTATTATAATTTAAAAATTTGACGGAGATAAAATACAATGGCTAAAGAAATTAAGTACGATGCCAAAGCACGTGAAGCTATGCTCAAAGGTGTTCAGGCGCTTGCCGACGCCGTAACGGTTACCCTTGGTCCCAAGGGAAGAAACGTTGTTATTGATAAATCCTGGGGTTCTCCCAATGTTACCAAAGACGGCGTAACCGTTGCCAAAGAGATTGACCTCGAAGATAAATTTGAAAACATGGGCGCCCAGATGGTTAAAGAGGTATCTTCAAAAACATCTGATATGGCTGGTGACGGTACCACCACCGCCACTGTCCTTGCCCGGGCGATTTACGAAGAAGGCCAGCGTCTGGTCGTTGCCGGCAACAACCCCATGGGGATCAAAAGAGGCATTGACAAAGCTGTTGCCAAAGTCATTGACGGCCTTGGAGAACTTGCCAAACCCACCAAGGACCAGAATGAAATCGCCCAGGTCGGCACTATTTCCGCCAATAATGATGAAACCATTGGTAACATCATTGCCGAGGCCATGGACAAAGTAGGCAAGGAAGGTGTTATCACCGTTGAAGAAGCCAAGTCCATGGATACTACCCTTGATGTTGTCGAAGGTATGCAGTTTGACCGCGGATATCTTTCCCCCTATTTCGCAACCGATACGGAAAAAATGGTTGCTGCCCTGGAAAATCCTTTTGTCCTGATCTGCGATAAAAAAGTTTCCTCCATGAAAGATCTGCTTCCTGTGCTGGAAGAAATCGCAAAAACAGGAAAGCCCCTTGTCATTGTTGCAGAAGATGTAGAAGGTGAAGCTCTGGCCACTCTGGTTGTTAACAAGCTGCGTGGTACCCTGAATGTGGCTGCCGTTAAAGCGCCCGGTTTCGGCGACAGAAGAAAAGCCATGCTCGAAGATATTGCCATCCTCACCGGTGGTCAGGTGGTTTCCGAAGATATCGGTATCAAACTGGAAAACATTACCCTTCAGGACCTTGGCCAGGCCAAGACGATCACCATTGATAAAGACAATACCACTATTGTTGACGGTGCCGGATCCAGAGAAGCTCTTGAAGGCCGCGTAAAACAGATTCGTGCCCAGATTGATGAAACTTCTTCTGATTATGACCGTGAAAAACTTCAGGAACGTCTGGCTAAACTGGTCGGCGGTGTGGCTGTAATTAATGTTGGTGCCGCTACTGAGACCGAAATGAAAGAAAAGAAAGCCCGCGTTGAAGATGCGTTGAATGCAACCCGTGCAGCTGTTGAAGAAGGTATTGTTCCCGGCGGCGGCGTAGCCTTGGTTAGATGCATTCCTGCCCTTGACTCCCTTGATGTGGACGGTGAAGAAAAACTGGGTGTTCAGGTTATTGCCAAGGCCATTGAGTGGCCGTTGCGCAAAATTGCCGACAACGCAGGTGTTGAAGGTTCTGTTGTTATCAACAAGGTTAAAGAGGGTGACGGCGCATTTGGATACAATGCCAGAACCGACGTATACGAGGATCTTATCGAAGCCGGCGTTATCGATCCTAAGAAAGTGGTCCGTTTTGCCCTGCAAAACGCAGCCTCTGTTGCATCTGTCATGCTGACTACCGAAGCCATGATCGCTGAAAAACCTGAAGAAAATGCAGGTGGCATGGGCGGCGGAATGCCCGGCGGCATGGGCGGCGGCATGGGCGGCGGAATGCCCGGTATGATGTAGTCGATCCTGTGACACCATGAGCCGGTTTATTCGGCTATGATGTATGTGATTTGGTGATATTAAGCCCCTTTGTCTCAGGCAAGGGGGCTTTTTTTTATTGACTTGAGGGTCGGTGATCGCATATGTAGTACCTGAACTTAAACCTCGTGTTTGGGCGGAAAGTTGCCCAGATGCAAGGTGCAGAAAAATTAGCACCCCTTAAGCAAGCTTATGATTGTGGGGATTGTAAATTCTTCTGCAACGCCGCAGATGGGTGACTTTCCGCCCAAACACCTTATAGATTTATGCCTTCTTGTCTGTTATGTTTCCTAGGAGCCAACATAGTTTAAGGAAAAAAGAATGACCACTGAATCAGTCGGCCTGTTATATATGCTCACCAATGCCGGGCCAGTTGTAAAGTTTATCATGTTGTTGCTGCTGTTTTTTTCTATTATCTCCTGGTCTATCATATTCATAAAATTTCGGTATATGAGAAAGGCATTCAGGGATTCGGCTGATTTTACCGAAGTATTCTGGCAGTGCCGGACCCTGGCTGATGCTTTTTCCAAAGCCAAGGCGCTTCGTCCCAGCCCCCTGGCCCGGCTTTTTATTGCCGCTTACATGGAGGCTGCAAGAACCGAGAATAAGGACAATCTTGCCGCAAAGAAAAATGCCGGATCAACTTTTCAGACCATGGGAAGTGTCAAACGTACACTTAACCGGGCCATTAATGTGGAAAACCGGCGATTGACCCAGTTGGTATCCTTTCTTGCAACAGCAGGTAATACAGCGCCTTTTATCGGCCTGTTCGGTACGGTGTGGGGTATCATGAGCACCTTTCAGGGCATCGGGCTCTCCGGGTCTGCCAGTCTTGCCGTTGTGGCACCCGGTATTTCCGAGGCCTTGGTGGCCACTGCAGCCGGACTTGCCGTGGCAATACCATCGGTTATTGCATATAATTATTTTAATGACCGTATACGGGTGCTGAATTCGGAACTTCAAAGTTTCTCCTCAGATCTTTTGAATATTATTGAACGGGATGTTTTTAAAAAGCTGGAGGCCTAAATGCAGCTTGGATCAGGAAATGACCCTTTGATGTCTGAAATCAACGTGACACCCTTTGTGGACGTCATGTTGGTTTTATTGATAATTTTTATGGTTACGGCACCCATGATGGTTCAGGGCGTAGACGTTGATTTACCCACGGCAACCGCCCAATCATTGCCCACGGATGAACAGAATCTGATCATCTCCATTGATGCTGACATGAAAGTGTATATTAACGAGCAGGAGATCAGTGCCGCTTTTCTGGCAGAAAAGCTTGCAGCGGTCATGGAGAATCTGGATAAGAAAAATGTTTACCTGAAGGCAGATAAAAAAGTACCCTATGGTGTAGTGGTCAACATTATGTCCCAGATTAAAAAAGCCGGTGTCACCAGCCTTGGCATGATCACCCTGCCTGGGGATGAAGATCAGGCTGGTTAATGGCGTCAGATGAATATCCGGTCTCAAATTCAAAACAGGCAAAAATTTATCAGCGAGCCCCAAAGTATTGCACCCGGAGGTTTTTTTGGGGTTTGTCTGGTATCCCTGATTTGCCATGTCCTTTTTTTTACCAGTCTGTATTTTTTGCATGATTTCCAATTTTCCGCACCCAAACCCAGAGTTATTACTGTGGATTTGGTTACGTTTGCTCCCGGGCCTGCCAGTGCCCAAACTTCGGAAAAATCGCAGCTGCCTGATGAATCGCCTTCCGATAACTTGGACAAGGTGAACCCTGATGCGGTTTCACAAATTCAATCCCAGCCGGCTGAACCCAGGGAACCGGAAATCCCGGTAATCAAACCTGAGGTCAGCTTGAAATCAAAACCCCGAAATCTTAAAGAGCTGATCGCAGCCAGAGAAAAGGAACCGCCCCAAAAAAAGCCGCCCAAAGAAAATCTTGTTGAAAAGAAAAAAAAGCAAGAGGAAGAAGCCAAGAAGAAGATGGAACGTAATCTTGCAAAGGCAAAAAAAGAACAGGCTGAAAAGCGTGAAAAACAGAGGCAGGCTCAACTTAAAAGCGCCCTGGAACGGATGAAGGCTTCGGTCGCCTCAAAAGAAAATGGTGCCCAGGGCACTAATTCCAGCGGTAGTGGGGCTGTTGGTGCAACAGGCAGCGGAGGAGGCGGAGAAGCCAGTCCGTTGAGGCTGTATCAAATGGTAATCAAATCTGCCATTGAACAGAATTGGGTTTTCAATGAGGCCATGGCCGGACTTAATCAGGAACTTGAAGTTAGACTTTTCATAAAAATATTAAAAAGCGGGGAGATCCGGGATATTTCATTTGAAACCCGGTCTGGAAACCATTATCTGGATGAATCTGCTAAGAAGGCCGTACAGAGGGCAAATCCCTTGCCGGAACTGCCCAAGGGGATGTTTTCCTATGATTTGGTGCTGGGGTTTTCCCCCCGGGGGCTTAAGTAATCTTAAATAAAACGGGTGATTAAATTGAGACAAAGCAAATATGTTCATGTGCTGTACAAGGTAGGCTGGCTATTGGCAATTATCGTTCTTCTGTCTGTCCCGGCCATGGCAAAGGATTATGATTATATCAGTATTTCAAATCCTTTCTTAAACAAAACACCTGTTGCCGTGACCTCATTCAAAAATTTCAGCGGCCATGAGGCTGAAGTTGCTGCAGGCGTTCAGGCCGAACAGATTTTAAAAGCAGGACTTGATTTCACGGGATACCTGAAAATTATGGACCCAACGGCTTTTTTATCAAAGCCTGCGGAATCAGGTATTCAACTGGGGCAGATAAATTTTAAGGACTGGACAGGCGTTGGGGCTGAACTTTTGGTTACCGGTGGCGTAGAAGAGCTTGACGGGCAGGTAAAATTGCAGCTTCGTCTCATGGATACCTTTAATACAAAATTGCTGGTTGGGAAAGTATACAGCGGGCCGGCTACCCAGATCCGTGCCATGGTTCATCGGTTTTGTGCGGAAGTTGCAAAGGCCTTGACTGGAAATTTCGGCGTTTTCGGATCAAAAATTGCCTTTGTTTCCACCGTCAATGGGAATAAAGAGATCTATTCTTGCGATTTTGACGGATTTAACCCCCGGCAGATCACCCATCATAAAAGTATCTCATTATCTCCGGCTTGGTCCCATGACGGCCAGTGGCTGGCTTATGTCTCATATGCCAAAGGAAAACCTGATATTTTTATAAAAAATCTTAAAGAGAACCTGGGAGCCATTGTTAATTATAAAGGAATTAATATTTCTCCGGACTGGATGCCGGGAAAGCTTACTCTTGCGGCAACGCTAAGTTTTTCAGGGGATCAGGAAATATATTTGTTGACCCGTAAAGGAGAAATTATTAAAAGAGTGACCAAGAGTTGGGGATCTAATGTGTCGCCTAAATTTTCCCCGGACGGTAGAAAGATCGCCTTTACCTCATCCCGGTCCGGCAATCCACAGATTTATATTCAGGGGCTGGATTCGGAAGAGGCCCGGCGCGTCACATTCATAGGAAAATATAATACCAGCCCGGCATGGTCCCCGGACGGAAAAAAGATTGCTTATGTGGGGATTGAAAAAAATAGAATAAATATTTTTGTAATATCTGTATATCCGCATATCGGTAATCCGGTGCAGTTGACCTCAGAACAGGGCGACAACGAAGATCCCTGCTGGTCCCCGGACGGCAGTCTGATTGTCTTTAAATCCAACAGGAACGGCGGACGGGCTCATTTGTTTGTCATGACTGCAGCCGGTACGGATCAGCGCCGGCTTCTTTCCATGTCCGGCAGCCAGAGTGAACCGGATTGGTCTGGTGATATAGGGTTTTGAGCTGAATAACGGCCATGGGGCGTCCTTGGTCTATCTACACCCAGTCTCAACCCACAACGAAAGTTAAAAAATCTGTGTAGGTTACACAGACTTTACTTAAGAAAAAAGAAATATAGGTAAGACAGTTAAAAGGTAAATTAAAAAAGGAGAAGTTCGATGAAAAAACAATTGTTGATGAATGTTGTGATGGCAGTACTGGTTGCAGGACTTGTGACAATGGTCGCCTGTTCAAAACCAAAGGTGGCTGATCCTAGTACAGTGAATCAGGGACAAAGCGGGGAAACGGATGCTGAAAGAGCTGCCCGGCTTGAGGCCGAAAGAGCTGCTCGGCTTGAGGCTGAAAGAATCGAAGCACAGCAGCTCGAAGATCAGCGGCAGGCCCAGATTTTTGAAGCCAAGTCCCGTTTTCTGAATCAGAATATTTTATTTGACTACGACAGTTCTGAACTTACAGATCAGGCCAAGGAACTGCTGCGGGAAAAAGCGGCCTGGCTGCAGGCCAATCCCTCTGATACCGTGATGATTGAGGGGCATTGTGACGAGCGTGGTACCACGGTTTATAATCTGGCCCTAGGTGAAAGGCGCGCCAACGCAGCCAGAAATTATCTTGTGGATTTAGGTGTCTCAGTCCGTCGTCTGGGTACGGTCAGCTATGGAGAAGAAAAACCTCTGGATCCGGCACCCACAGAAGCGGCTTATCGTATCAACAGGCGTGCACAATTTGTGATCAGGTAAAAAGGCATAAATTTAAGATAACCTTGTTGGGGATGTCTTCCTTGTGCGTTTGACGGATACAGGCAGGCGGGATTGTCTGCCTGTATCCATATTTCTTTTAACTATTTTCGGATTTCGTATCAAATGAAACCTTTGTGTCTTTATACCTGCCTTGCAGCAGTTGTTTTAATAACAGGCTGCGTGGCACCCAATCAGTATGCGGCTCTGGAGACCCGGGTGGCGGTTATGGAACAGAATAACAGTCGCCGGAATTCGCTTGATCAGACAAATACCGATGACCTTGGACGCTTGAAACAACAGGTGGATGAGTTTTCCAAAACCACCCGTGAGAATTATGCTGAGGTGAAGTACGACATTCAGTTGCTAAAAGACGACTTTCACAGAATTCAAGGGCAGCTTGAAGAGGTGCGTTACAAGTTCGGTATCACTGGGCAGGAACGTCAGGAAAGTCTGGAAAAAAGGCTGGAGCGTTTGGATAATGCCATTTCCAGGAATTATGAAAAGGTGATTGCCCTGGAAAAATATATGGGGTTTGAACCTAGTGTGTCAGGACCGCCAGGCCAGAATAATGACCCTGTGCCCAATGAGATACAGGATACTGAAGATGGCTTGTACGGCTATGCGAAAAAATTGTTTGACCAGGGAGAGTTGGAAAACGCAAAGATTCAGTTTGAGAATTTTATCAACAAATACCCGGATTCCAAAAATGCTGACAATGCAAGATTTTGGATTGCCGATTCTTATTATGCTGAAAAATGGTATGAAAAGGCTATTTTAGAATATCAGAAAGTACTTGAAGATTATCCAAATTCAAATAAAAATGCAGCCGCCCGGCTCAAGCAGGGATATGCATTTGCAGCACTTGGTGAAAAGGCCAATGCCAGACTTATTCTCAAAGAGTTGATAACGCGGTATCCCAATTCCCAGGAAGCCAAATATGCCAAGGAAAAGCTTAAAAATCTCAACTGATTGGCTTTTTTTCTGGTTATGAAAATTATAGGCATTGATCCCGGCCTTGCCGGAACCGGCATCGGAGTTATTGAGGGTCAGGGCCGTCATATTGCCGGATATTCCTTTGGCAGCATTTCCACTGATGCCGGTGAGTCCACGCCGGTAAGGCTGGATCAAATTTACCGTAAAACCAAATCCTTTCTCCTTGAACAGCAGCCGGATCTTGTTGTCATTGAAGATATTTACTCCCTTGAAAAATATCCGGGATCGGGTATTATGTTGGGAAAAGTTTCAGGTATATTGATTTTAGCGGCTTTCAGGGCAGGAGTGCAGATTCGCGAGGTAGCTGTCAGGGAAGTTAAAAAAGTGATTTCAGGAAACGGCAGTGCGGATAAGTGTCAGGTGGAACGTGCCGTGCGTCACTTATTAAATCACCATGAGCCCATTCGCCCTTTTCACGCTTCGGATGCGTTGGGAATGGCATTGACCGGGCTTTTCCGGTATGGGGGGGATTGGGGTACGAGAATTTAAAAAATGATCGCTTATCTTGAAGGAAAAATTCTTCGCAAGGAGGCGGACGGCATCATCCTGTTGGCCGGCCATATCGGTTATGAGATCCTTTTAGACTCTATTACCCTGTCCATGTGCATGGAAAAATCCCAGGCCAATGAAACAATTGCGCTGTATATTTATTATCATGTCACAGATCGGCAACCCAAGCCTGTGCTCATCGGATTTTTGACGCCTGATGACAAGGATTTTTTTCAATTGTTCATTACCGTGGCCGCCATTGGGCCCATGAAGGCAATCAAAGCGTTGACAAGACCTGTGCCCCAGGTGGCCCGAGCCATTGAAGACCGTGATACGGCCTTTTTGTCACAATTAACAGGTATCGGAAAAAGAACAGCAGAAAAAATTGTCGCTACGCTGAACGGAAAGGTTTTGGCTTTTGCCGCGGCCCAAAGCCCTGAGCCGGATTCTGTGGGAACGGATTCGTCGGATTTTGTACCTGAAGAAAAACAGATCATGGTCAGGCAGGTAACTGAGGTCCTCACTGAACAGCTTGGACACTCTGCGTCATCGGCAAAAAGAATGATCCGGCAAGCCCTTGAAAAGAATCCAGCGATCAGTACCCCGGAAGACTTGTTTGATGAGATTTATCAGGAGACCAGATGACGGCTGACGGGGACATCTTAAGCTATAGTTCAGATAAAAAGGGCGTGGTTTCAGAAAAGTTGAAAATTGAAGACCATTCCCAGGAAATCGTTTCCCTTCGTCCCGGTTGCTTTGATGATTATGTGGGACAGACCGCAGCTGTGGAAACACTTAAGATTGCTATCCAGGCGGCAAAAATGCGCAGGGAACCTTTAGAGCACATCCTGTTGCACGGCCCTCCCGGGCTCGGGAAAACAACGGTGTCCCACATAATTGCCAATGAAATGGGAAAGGATTTGACCGTTACCTCCGGTCCAACCCTGGAAAAGGGCGGGGATCTTGTGGGGATTTTGACCAATCTGGGGGAAGGTGATATCCTTTTTGTTGACGAAATTCATAGGATTCCTAAAGTGGTGGAAGAGTTTCTTTATCCGGCCATGGAGGATTTTGCCGTGGATTTTGTTTTTGACAAGGGAATTCATGCCAGAAGCCACAGGTATCGGCTTAAACAGTTTGTACTCATTGGGGCCACCACACGGGTTGGGCTTTTATCCGCACCGTTACGAGATCGTTTTGGCATATTTCGCACCCTTGATTTTTACTCTGTTGAAGAGTTGACGGTGATTATTCAGCGGTCGGCCCTGATTTTGAAAACCCGTATCACAGATGACGGCGCCTTGGAGCTTGCTAAAAGATCCCGGGGCACCCCTAGAATTGCCAACAGGCTTTTAAAGCGAGTCCGGGATTATGCCATGGTCAGGCACCAGGGGCTTATGACGGCCAAAGGGGTCCGGGAGGCTCTGGATCTGGAAGGTATTGATAACCTGGGTCTGACACCTTTGGACCGTAACTATCTTGAAACGATTATTCGGTTTTACGACGGCGGGCCTGTGGGGATAGAAGCTATTTCCGCAACCCTGCAGGAGGAGACCGACACCTTGGTGGATGTGGTGGAGCCTTATTTATTGAAAATCGGCCTTGCACTGCGCACTTCCAGCGGCAGAAAAGCATCGGAACATGCATACCGGCATTTGAATCTGGAAAAAAGAGGGTAAATGATCAACAAAACGAAACTAACAATTCCATTGGGCGTAATAATTCTGTCTGTCTGTCTTGTATGGTTTTATCCGGGGACGTCTTCTGCCGCATCGGTGCCGGCCGCTCTGATCCGGATACCTGAAAATGAGAATGCCGTTATCGTAGAGAAAAAAAGCCAGATGCTTTATGTCTACTCTGAAAAAAAAGGCCTTGGCAGCCCTACGTTCCAGGCACCTTGTTCCACTGGGGCAAATCCGGGGCCTAAGACCCGGTCCGGTGATAAAAGAACACCGGAAGGTGTGTATTTTTTAAAGGATGAATTTGAGGACCGCTATCTGACACCGGTATACGGGGAAAAAGCGTTTCCGTCAGACTATCCTAATTTTTTGGATCTGCGCCTTGGCAAGCAGGGATCGGCCATATGGATTCATGGAACTGACAAAACTTTGAAGCCCATGGATTCAAACGGGTGCGTTGCCATGGAAAATAAAAATATCATTGCCCTGTCCGATTATATCCACCTGGACGCCACGCCCCTTATTATTGTTGAGCAGATTGATTATACATCCCCTGATACGCTGACACTGATCCAAAAAAAGATTAACGGATTTCTTGACCAATGGGCCAAGGCATTGGCTGCACAAAGTTACCATGCCTATTTGTCGTTTTATGACCAGACTTACCTTCCGGATATTTCATGGTGGGAAACGTGGCTCAGTATCCGGGATAAGGCTGATGCACAACATGCTGCAGGGCTTAAGATTGTGCTAGAAAATACAGGTATTTATGCACAGGGTGGCGTTGTTGTTGTGCTCTTCGACATGAGTCTTTCCCGAGATGACAGCAGTAAAATTTACCTGGGCAAACGTCAGTTTTTTATTCGCCAGGGGACTGCCGCTCCCCTTATCATAGGAGATTTTTTCCAGACAAAAGACAAAGCGTTTAATTCCGGTGAGACCCCGCTGCTGGCTGCTTCAAGAATGCTTTTTCAGGATGGGTCAACAGATAAACGGGTGGTTGAAACAGTTCAACAATGGATGGCTGCCTGGTCTTCAAAGAATATGGATAAATATGCACGATTTTATACCAGTGATTTTGTCTGTGACGGTATGGGAAAAACGGCATGGGTGAAACGTAAGAAAAAACTTGCCGGAAAATATGATTATATTTTGGTTACCGGTAAAGATTTTAAGGCCTTCCCCACGAAAGACGGGTATACGGTCAGCTTTGTCCAGTACTATAAGTCCAGTGGATTTTCAACCCACGGAAGAAAACAGCTTAAACTTGTCAGGCAGGATGGCGAATGGAAGATATTTCGAGAGAACTGGAAAGGGAAATAGCCCAAATAAAACCTGCGCCGCATAAAATGCGCAAGGAAAACAGTATTCTGATCATTAATGATTTCGGTGAAATGCGATCCGGGGCTTTTCTTAAAGTTCTTATTTGTTTTTTTTTGGTGGTCAGCCTGGCAGGGGGGCTTGGCACGGTTTTTTTCTATCGGCTTTATGCCAAAGTGAGCAATCAGAATGTTCAATTAAAAAGTTTCCGGGAAGTTTTTGAAAAAAAAGTAGACCGTTTGGTTAGTGAAAAAGAGATTCTCATGGCAAGGCTGGTGGTGACGGGTAACGTGGCTGAACTTGAAGCATTGACCCGTGACGGAAAGATTGGCCAGGAGCCGCCCCCTAAAAAAGAAAAGCGCTCTGGCATGAAGGGGAAAATGGATAGTGCCGAATCGTTGTCCGCAGATGCAACACCTGATTCGAAACTCGGTGATGATGAGCCTGATGAATCGGATGATGAAAAATCGGCATCAAGCCGGACCCAATCCGATGAACAGACTGACCAATCGGTCGAGCAATTACCGGAAAAGTTGTCTAACGTAAGTATTGGATCGTTTTCTCTTTCACCGGGCAGTAAACCCCATGAGCTTATTGTTCGGTTTAATGTCAGAAATACCTCAGAAAATTCCAAGGAAATATCCGGTCGGATTTTTTGTGTGCTCAAACCCGAAGGCGCAGCACCTGACAAGTGGGTGGTAATACCCAAAGCCTCAATTATGAAAAGCGGTGTTCCCGGTCCCTATAAACAAGGGCACTATTTTTCCATTTCCCGGTTTAAACCTGTTCAGTTCACCATTAAGACCCAGACGCAGCTGCAGGATTTTTCCGAAGCTTCCGTGTTTATATTTGACGAAATGGAAAAGCTGTTATTCAAGACTACCTTTGATACCGGAAAAAATAAACAGGGTTGATACGGATTTTCAAATTTTACGCGATTTGTAAGGAGACAGCCGTTGTGAGAAAAAATACAAAAAATCTAAGCATCATTGATAAGGAACTCAAGATTGACGGCTCCATAGAAAGTTGTGGGAAACTGATCATCAAAGGGGAGGTAAAGGGTACAATTAACGGAGATATTGTAATTATTGCCCAGGATGGTGAGGTGAACTCAACTTTGACAAAGGTATCTAGTCTGACCATTGGCGGCAGCTTTAAAGGAGAGTTGATTGCCTCTAAGGAGTTGATCATTCTGTCCACCGGTTTCTGCGCGGGAAAAGTTGTATGCCAGGACCTCATTGTGGAGAACGGTGGGGTGCTCAATGCGGATATCTCCTGTAAGACATCCAGCAAAATGGAACCTGCCAAGAAAGAGAAATCGTTTTTTCCAAAGGGTGGGGGGGGAAAGCAGAAAGAGGAAAAACAGATAGAATTATAAAAATGCTTGACTTTAAAATTCAAATTATGTAGTTATGCCTGATTGCGTTTATTTAGAGGAGCATGGAGAACATTGGAAAAATATACATACAGTGCGAAAAGATCTGACAACAAAGAGAACTGGTGCGTCATTGATGCAAAAGACCAGGTGCTTGGGCGGCTTGCTTCCCAGATAGCGTATAGAATCCGGGGTAAACACAACCCACTGTACACCCCTCATGTGGACACTGGTGACTGGGTGATTGTTGTCAATGCGGACAAGGTCCGTTTGACCGGAAATAAAATGGGACAGAAAACCTACTACCGCCATTCCGGTTATATCGGAGGAATCAAAGCCCAGACGGCCCAAGAAATGCTCGGGAAAAAACCCGAAGATGTTTTAAGAAAGGCCGTTCGTGGAATGCTTCCGAAAAACAGGTTGGGCCGTAAGCTTGGGAAAAAGTTATTTGTTTATGCAGGCGACCAGCACCCCCACGCTGCACAGAAGCCTCAGGCCGTCGAATTCTAATACATAAGGACTTGATACGATAAATGGAAAGTGCAAACCAATTTTACGCAACAGGTAAGCGGAAGAATTCTGTGGCCAAAGTATGGCTTATGCCTGGTACAGGAAAAATTGTTGTAAACGATAGAGAACTGGATGAGTATTTTGACATCCCGGTGAATAGGAACGTGTTGACTTCTCCTCTTGTTCTTACTGATAAAAGCGATGCCTTTGATATTAAAATCACTGTAATGGGCGGTGGATATACCGGTCAGGCAGGTGCCATTCGTCAAGGCGTTTCCAAGGCGCTTGTTTTATCCGACCCAGATCTGCGTGGTGTTCTGAAATCTGCCGGCTTTCTTACCAGAGACGCCAGGCAGAAAGAACGTAAAAAATACGGGAAAAAGGGAGCAAGAGCCAGCTTCCAGTTCTCAAAGAGATAAATACACCCGCGTATTTCACGTATTCAAAACCATCAAAGGGAAGCAAATTTATATTTGCTTCCCTTTTTGAGTTTTAACCTAATGGATTCGTTTCTTTTCTAATCAATGCAGACTTTTTTATTCTATGACATCGAGACTTCCGGGCTGAGTCCGGCCTTTGACCAGGTGCTGACCTTTGCTTGTATTCGAACGGATCTGTCTTTAAATGAGATAGGCAGAGAGGATATTGTTGTCCGCCTCAGGGATGATATTGTGCCCTCTCCAGGGGCTTTTCTTACGCACAGACTTGACGCTCAAATACTTGAGACCGGTATCACTGAATACCATGCAGCCTTAAAAATTCATACGCTTTTGAATATGCCCCAGACCGTAAGCATAGGGTATAATTCCCTTGGATTTGATGACGAATTCTTGCGGTTTCTTTTTTATCGTAATTTACTGGAACCCTATTCGCATCAGTTTGCCAACGGGTGTGGCCGGATGGATATGTTGCCGGTCACATTGATATATTATCTCTTCTGTACACAGGCCCTTTCCTGGCCTGTGCTTGAAAATGGGCAATCAACCATGAAGCTTGAACATTTAACCCGGCAAAACAAGTTTGAAACGTCGGGAAGGGCCCATGAAGCCATGAGTGATGTTGAATCTGTTGTCGGTCTTGCAAAAGCGGTTTCAAGATACGAAGAAATATGGGCATATGTCCAGGGGTTCTTTGACAAAAATGCTGATCTTAAACGCATGAGCAGTCTTCAAACCTCAAAATTATCTAAAACGTACGGAATGGATTTAGCCCTCATGGTATCCGTCTCATTTGGTGCGGACTGCAACTATATGGCCCCAGTGGTTTGCGTGGGTGGGTCTGTTCCTTATAAAAATCAAAGCCTGTGGATCCGTTTGGATAAGGAGGGGCTGTTTGACCGGATAGATGATGCCCTTGGGGTATATGATCTTATTACAATACGAAAAAAACCGGGTGATCAGTTATTCATTTTGCCTGTGCTGGATCGTTTTTGGGAAAAGCTGCCACCTGTATCGCGAACAGTGTGCATACAAAATCTTGATTTGATCAAGCAGAACGTGTCCGTTTTTGATAAAACGGTAAGCTTTCATCGAAATTTCAAATACCCTCAGGTGCCTGATATCGATGCTGATGCAGATTTGTATCAGGGTGGGTTCTTCTCATTTAAAGATAAAAAAGAGATCGCGATTTTTCATAAAACAGAAGAAAAAAAGAGATGTCAGATTGCCCAGCGCTTCCAAAGTGACAGGATCCGGATGCTGGCCCAAAGAATCCTTGTGCGAAATTTTAATGAAAAACCTGCTCCTGAGTTCTGCGCGCATTTAAAATGTCTTTGTGGAAGTAATCCAAAGGAATCTATCAAAGGATATAAAGAGGATGTCAAACTGACCTGTGCCAAGGCGCTTGAAGAGCTTGAAAAGATTGAAGCGGAGACAATTCAGTCCTTTGATTCCAGCCAGAAAGGTCTTTTAAAGTGGCTTAGAGCTCATATTCAGCGTCAAGTCAGCCTTTTTTGCTGAAGCGTTTTAATTCCTCTATCTGGGCAGTGTGGATGAACTGGTTGAGCATCTCTTCATCTTCCCTGGTGATATTGGTGATCTTCAGACCGATTAATGTATGGGTTTCAGAATAATTCAGATTAATTCGCGCAACCTGGATTTGAACGGGAAAGCTGCCTATGGACCCGGGGTGATCACGGTCTACTAAAGCAATTCCCATGGTCATTTTTGTACCTGCTTTCAGCACAGACAAGGGAGATGGACGCTTCCCCTTTTTTTCAAGTATGACAAGGCCGAGGCCTGAAAAAGAGATGTCTTTTATTTTGAAATCACCCGGTGTCCGGTATTCCTGGCCGTTATGAGCTATTTTGGCCTTTACCACATATTTACTGGTCATTGAAAGCCTGAAGGCGGAACGTATATTGGTTTCGATAGCCGGTAACCGGTATTGAACCACAATCGCTTTTACCGTAGTGCCGCCGGCCATGGGATAGTCGTTTATAAACCGGATCGGGCTGCAAGGTATCCCAACCCGTATACGGCGTTGATCTATATAGACAAGCGTTGTAAGGTGAAGCTGTTCAAACGGTGTGTTTGGGGTTATAGGAATAATCGGCTGGGCAATGGTGATAGCCTTTTTTTTAAAATCAGCATCATAAATAATGGAAGATTTTGAAACGGGGAAATCGGTATTTATGTTAAATACCAGATTTACACCCACCGAAGGGAAAAATATCTTTTTGACGTCAAATCCCATGCCTATAATCCGATCAGGCAATGCTGACCACAGCGATGCACAAAAAATTTAAAATTAATTAAATGTATCGGAATTAAACAGAAATTCATGTATCGTATCATTAACGAGACATCACATAAACTTAGATTTTTATTCTGCGGCACTTTACTTAAAATATCTACCCTTCGGAGAAGTCATAAGAATTCCATCCTCTAGGTTATCTTGAGCGCAACCTTGAATGTCTTGAAGCTAAAATCCTCATGACTTCTGAAGTGTTTGGAATTATTTTACCGCGTCTTTAAGTGCTTTTCCGGGTACGAATTTGGGTACATTCCTAGCCGGAATATTGATTTCTTTTCCTGTCTGTGGATTTCTGCCTTTCCTCTCTTTTCTTTCAGCGGTTTTGAATGTGCCAAAACCCACCAAGGTAACAGAGTCATTGGCGGCCAACGCCTCAGTGATTGTCTCAATCATGCAGTCAACGGCTGCCTGAGCATCTTTTTTACTGCTGAGAACTTCTGATACCTTGTTAATCAAATCGCCTTTGTTCATCGTTTTTCACTCCTTTTTTTTGGGGTTTGTTAGGAAATATTTTAAGTTAAAAGTATATTTATAGTGAAAATATTTTCATTCAGCTTTTTTTGGGTACGTTACGTCGTTGAGCCGGGCGTGTCAAGTCTTTATTGCGTTTTATTAAAAATTCGTTGCCAGTTTTCTTCGGACAGCATAGAATGTTTGAAAACAGGAGGTGAAAATGGATGTAGCGCTTGTCAATCCCTTTATTGAAGGAACTTTACACATTCTTGATACCACTGCCCTAGTAAAAGTAAAACCGGAACCGCCTTTTTTAAAGGGAAACACCGAACATCATGGTGACATTTCAGGGCTTCTGACAGTTGAGGGAGATCTGGAGGCAACGGTTACGATTTCTTTTACCGAGAAAAGTATATTGGGCATTGTGTCCGCTATGTTTGGCGAGGAAATGACCGAAATTAATGAAGAAATTACAGATGCTGTCGGGGAGATCAGCAACATGGTTGCCGGGCATGTGACAACAAAAATTGGGGAACTGGGGAAAAAAGTAAAAGTTAAATTCGTAAAAGTTGTGACCGGTCGCAATGAAGAAATTTTACATACCGAATCCGGCAGTCATATTGTCGTTATCCCCTTTCGTACAACCAAGGGAAAGGTGTTGCTTGAGGTCTGTTATTCGGATCAAAGCTCATGATCAAAATTTGTGCCTATCCGGGACAGTTAAATTTTGATCATGAGCCTGAGATCAGTTTAACTTATTGGGCTATTCGAATTATTGCACCAGGGGTAGATTTGCGTTGTGCCAGGCAAATACGCCGCCGGCCAGCGATTTAATATTGGTAAACCCCTGATCCTTAAGGAAACCGGCCGCAATATTGGACCGGTACCCGCTGCCGCATTGCAGAATAATCTCCTGATCTTTGTCTGCTTTGGGCGTTTTATGATCTAAAATATCGGTCAAAGGAAAGTGAACCGCATGTTCAATACGGCCGCTGTTCCACTCTGCCGGGGTACGGACATCCAGAATCAAGGGGCCGTCCGGACCATTTCTTTTGTGAAGCTGAAGCGGGGAGATTTGGGCAAGCTGATCCACTGGCCTGCCACTCATGAGCCATCCATTTATACCCCCTGAAAGATATCCCAGGACTGCATCATAGCCAATACGGTGAAGTTCAGTGAGCATCCGGTCGTAGGCGTCCCGGTTTTCCACCACCAACAACAGTTCCGTGCCTGGATCAATCACCATGCCCACCCAGTTGGCCAATTGTTTTTCAAATCCTATATTTATGCTGCCGGGGATGTGGAATCCGCCATATGCTGCACTGTCCCGGGTGTCCATGACCAAGGTGGTTTCCTCTTCCATGAGTTCCTGGAACTGGTCGGGTGTCAGCCGTTTGTCCAGGGTGCATGCATCCAGCAGGTCTGCGCCTTTGCTGTTCGTGGCAATGATATATGAAAAACTTTTGGGCCGGGCCGGGAAGGCAGACATGATGTCTTTCTTAAACGCCTCAAAGGAATCAAACTGCAGCATGGGGTTGGCACTGCGTTCATAGCCCAGGGTGGAACTTTTTTTTGCGCTCATGCCTCTACCGCACAAAGACCCCTCTCCATGGGCGGGGTAGACTTCAAGGTAGTCGGGAAAAGCTGCAAGGGTTTTGTATAGGCTGTTGTAAAGGTTTTCAACCTGCTCGTCCAGGATCTCGGAGCCGGGAAGGTCAGGCCGCCCGATATCCCCCACAAACAGCAAGTCTCCGGTTAGAATCATTTCCGGTTTTTCGGAACGGCCTGTGTCTGTGACGACCAGGGAGATGGAATTGGGTGTATGGCCAGGCGTGTGAAGCACTTCGACCTTTGCAGCCCCTAGGATAAAAACATCGCCCTGTTCAATGCCTTTATGGGCATAACTGATATCCACACTGTCATTAATATAAATATCCGCACCCGTAGCTGCGCTTAACTCCTGGTCGCCTGAAATATGGTCTGCATGAAGGTGCGTATTGACTATATGGGTGATGCGCATACCTTCCTGGTAAGCTATATCCAGATAGTCCTGAATGTCCCTTTTGGGATCCACGACCATCATTTGTTGGGCTGCAGGGCAGCCAATGCAATAGGACTGGCACCCAAGGCCTTTTACTGAAATTTGGTTAAAATACATGGTGCGGGCCTCCTTTTGAAGTGAGTGGCGTTTGAAACTGAATAATCTTAAATGTGTTGAAAATGATGAATAAATGTTGCAGGAAAGCCCGGAAAAAGATATCAATTTCCGGGCCTGGTGTTAAATTTGATTGGGTTGACTTACAGTGCTTTGTGGCAGAACCACCAGTCATAACCCTCATACTGGCTCAGCCGCTGTGCCGCATCCTTTTGTGACTTTGGCGGCGGAATAATGACCCTGTCCTTTATCAGTTCATTCTCCGGCCAGTTGGCAGGTATGGCCACGCCATTTTGGTCTGATGTGATTAACGCCTTTGTGGCCCGGACAATTTCATCCATATTCCGCCCGATTTCCTGGGGATAATACAGGATCAGGCGTACCTTGCTTTCAGGGTCAACCACAAATACCGCCCGAACCGTATTTGAGCCTTTACCCGGATGCAGCATACCCAGTTTGTTTGCGACTGAGTCGTTGGCGGCAACAACCGGGAAAGTAATTTCTATATCAAGTTTTTCTTTGATCCATTCAATCCATTTTATATGGCTGAAAACCTGGTCCACCGACATGCCGATCAGCTGTACTCCCATCTTGTCAAATTCGGCAACACGGTTTTGAAACCCTGCAAATTCCGTGGTGCACACCGGGGTGAAGTCCGCCGGATGGCTGAAGAGAACAAACCATTTGCCTTTCATGTCTTTGGGCAGGCTCATGGGGCCATGGGTGGTGTCCACATTCATTTCCGGAAATTCATCGCCAAGAAGGGGCATGTTTGTGTTTTGATGTTCCATGTTTTTCTCCTTTATTAAATTTTGATTGATGCTTTGTTTTGTTATTTTGACCTGTGAACTATTTATAAAGATGCTTTAAACTGTTCTTTGGGATTGGATTTAAGCATGTACCGTGCCAAAATATTTTTTTGAAATTGAGTGAGATTGAAAATTTTATAAAAAAGTCTGTGTAGAAAGGATTTAGGCTTCATATTTTGTGGGAGGATGCCGACAATTATATCATTGAAACGATTTTTAAATACGTGATACGGAAGAACATATGTATCTATACACATATGTTTTGAGACACCTAACAAAACATATGTGTGTCATATTCTGTTTTGTTATCGATATTCAGTAGAATATTTGATCTCCTATCCGGCATCTATTCATTATTTTTAAAGGTTTGTGTCAGGTTTTGGCTCGCTTGGGCGAGGTTTTTGCATTTGTTTATGCTAATGAAGATTTTAAGAAGACGTGTGGCACAAGTACTTCAAACGTTAGTTTTTTTCAATCTATAATTTAATAGAATTTTAAAATGAGGAGGAAGCCATGACAGACAACGTTGTAGTCGCATTATCTTGCGGCACCAATGACACCAACCGGGCCACCCGGGCTATTCATCTGGCAACCATAGCGCATAAAGAAGGGAAAAATACCAGCCTTTTCCTACTGGATGAAGGGGTGTATCTGGCCAAGGAAGGTATCATCACCCATGTCCGGGCTGCCACCGGTGATGTGGCCGATGATCTCCTGGCATATCTTCAGGCCCATAATGTCCCTATTTTGGTTTGCACGCCATGTGCCAACGCCCGGCAGATCAACGACGACGATCTTATTGAGGGTGCGCGCATGGCTTCGGCTGCCGAATTTATCAATATGTCCTGTGATGCTACGGTTATCAGTCTGTAAAAGATATTTTTAATGCCTGAACATAAAAAACGTGTGTGGACGATAAGTTGCCCGGATGCAAGGCCCGAATGCAAGGATATTGATGGGTGACTTTTCGTTCAAACACTACCCAATGAAATTGATATACCAGTGTATTAGAGGCTCCCCCCAGTAAATGTAGAAAATAGCCCCCAGGGAAAGAAACGGGCCAAATGGGATTTTTGCCTGTCTTTTCTCCGAGTTTTTTGTAAGTGCCATGGCGGCTACTCCACCAAGGGTGCCGAAGACTGAACCTGCAAATAGAGTGAAAAAGGCCCCTTTTACGCCTATGGCCGCTCCAATCATGGCTAAAAGTTTAATGTCTCCGCCTCCCATACCCTGGTGCTTGCGAATAAGGTAATATAAAAGGGCCACAAGATATAAGATGCCGCCGCCGGCCAAAATGCCAAAAATTACTGAAATAAAGGATACTTGAGGCACAAAAAGACAGGATGAGGAAAAAAAGAGAATTCCGGGGAGGGACAATTTGTCCGGGATGATTTGGTGATCCAGGTCAATAAAGGAGACGGCAACGAGCACAGCGCTGAATGTAAAGTAAAAAAGAGCGGTCGGCGTTGGTCCGAATTTTAAAAAAAAACCCAGGGCTAATAATCCGGTGATCAGCTCCACCAAAGGATAGCGTATGGAGATGGGGGCGTTGCAGAACCCGCATTTACCCTTAAGCAGAAGAAAGCTTATTATCGGGATATTGAAATAAAATGGAATTGCATGGTTGCAGGCCGGGCAGTGAGACGGCGGTGAGACAATGGATTGTCCTTCGGGCATCCGGCAGATCACCACATTGAGGAAACTGCCGATACAAGCGCCAAAAACAAAGGACATCACAGCAATTAAAATAAATAGCGGGAACATATCACTCCTTGGGCAATGATCAATATGTTTGAGTTCACCTGGGATGTTCGACGGTTATCTGATGTAGTTAAGTAAACTATCCAATGATAAAAATATTTTTTCAAGCATATTGTAAAAATATTTTTCTGTTATATTGTAATTACAACTTAAAACGCAGGTACACCAAAGCCCGTATGTGAGGGCCAACCTGAAAAACCACAGATGGTCCGGTGGATTTCGGTCTGGTCCTGTTTTTTTATGAAAGGGTCTGATATCCTTTCACCATGTACCGGGAGTATACCCGGTAGTAAAATGCAGGCGCGGCCCATGGCCGTTATGTAATCAAGGAGCATAAATGGCAGAAGCAGATATAGATGATCTGATTGAAATAATCGAAAAAGAAGGTAATGTCGAAGAAATCCCAAAGGTGATTCCCATGATGCCGGTCAGGGATGTGGTGGTCTTTACGGATATGCTGCTTCCCTTGTTTGTTGGGCGGGAAAAGTCCATCAAGGCCATTGAAGAGTGTGTGGAATTTGACCGCTATGTTTTCCTATCAGTCCAGAAAGATTCGGAAATGGAAAAGCCGGGACCGTCAGATGTCTATGATATCGGGACCATTGCCCGGGTCCAGAAAATGATAAAAATGCCTGACGGCAGGATCAAAGCACTGGTTCAGGGTATTTCCAAAGCCAAACTTATTGAATTTGTTCAAAAGCGTTCTTTTTTTAAGGTCAGGGTGGAGACGATTTTTGATGTCGAACCTGATTCTATAGATATAGAAATTGAAGCCCTGATGCGTAACGTAAAGGAGAACAGTGAAAAGCTGTTAGCACTCAAGGGCGAGTTTTCAGGTGACGTGGGAGATCTTTTATCTCATATTGACTCCCCGGGCAAACTTGCAGACCTGGTGGCCTCTAACCTTAACCTCAAGGTAGAGGATGCCCAGGGCCTTCTGGAAACCACGGATGCCGTTGAGCGCTTAACCCGTGTGAATGATCTTTTGGCCCGGGAGTTGGATTTGTCAACGGTTCAGGCTAAAATTCAGACCCACGTTAAAGACGAAATTTCAAAAAATCAGAGGGATTATTACCTTCGTGAGCAGGTCAAGGCCATCCACAGGGAGCTTGGGGAGAGCGATGATAAAATTGCTGAGATCGCTGAATTCAAACAAAAAATAAAAAAGTGCAAGCTGCCGGAGGCGTGTGAAAAAGAGGCACTGAAGCAGTTGACCCGTCTGGAACAGATGCATTTTGATTCTTCCGAAGCTTCTGTGGTCAGGACCTATCTGGATTGTATTGTTGAATTGCCCTGGAGCAAAACCACCAAGGATTTTTTAGACATAAAAAAAGCCCAGGAGGTTTTAGACCAGAATCATTATGGACTGGACAAGGCCAAGGAACGAATTCTTGAATATTTAAGTGTGCGCAAGTTAAATCCAAATAAAAAGGGCCAGATTATCTGCTTTGTCGGGCCTCCGGGGGTGGGTAAAACCTCTCTTGGCCGGGCCATTGCCAAGGCTATGAAGCGTAAGTTTCACCGGGTTTCTTTGGGCGGTATTCGTGATGAGGCAGAGATCCGGGGGCACAGACGGACATATATTGGTGCCATGCCCGGAAGAATTTTACAGGGGCTTCGTCAATGCGGAACGAACAATCCGGTTTTTATGCTGGATGAAATTGACAAGCTGGGAAATGATTTCAGAGGGGATCCGTCATCCGCACTTCTGGAGGCGTTGGATCCTGAACAAAACTCCGAGTTCTCTGACCATTACCTGAATATGCCTTTTGATCTGTCCGGGGTGTTGTTTGTTTTGACGGCAAATATGGCCGACACCATTCCTTCGGCGCTGCTTGACAGAATGGAATTGATCCATCTTACCGGATATACCCGCCAGGAAAAGGTGGTCATTGCAAAACAGCATCTTTTGCCAAGGAAGATCAAAGATAACGGCTTGACCCGCCGTGCCATTAATTTCAGCCCCAACGCCATAGAATCCATTGTTTCAGAATATACCCTGGAAGCAGGTCTCAGGGAACTTGAGCGAAAATTGGACTCGGTGTGCAGAAAAATTGCCCGGCAAATAGCTGAGGGCCAAAAAGGGCGGTTTGCCGTTACCTGCCAGAATTTAACCAGGTACCTCGGCCCGCCCCAATATATTAATGAAATGGATCAGGAAGAGAGCCAGGTCGGTTTGGCTACAGGGCTTGCCTGGACCGAAGTGGGTGGCGAGCATTTGTACATAGAAACGTCGCTATTTCCGGGAAAAGGTGAGTTGCTACTAACCGGACAGATCGGTGAGGTGATGCAGGAATCTGCACGGGCCGCATTGACCTACACCAAAGCCAATCAGGAAGAATTGGGCATAGACAAGGAAGCCTTTGATTCCAACGACATCCACATTCATGTCCCCGCCGGCGCCATTCCCAAGGATGGTCCTTCGGCCGGGATTGCCATTGCTACAGCCCTCGTCTCGGCGTTTACCGGTAAAAAGGTGAACAATAAGGTGGGGATGACCGGTGAAATTTCGTTGCGGGGCAGGGTGTTGCCCATAGGCGGCCTTAAGGAAAAGTCTCTAGGGGCTTTGAGGGCGGGCATTAAGACGGTTATTATTCCGGAGAAGAATAAAAAAGATCTCCATGATATCCCAAAGTCTGTGAAATCCAAACTGACGTTCATCTGTGTGAAGGATGTCAGGGAAGTTCTGGATCTCGCTCTTGAAGCCGAATAACGATGTATCTTTTTGCCCTGAGTACAGCAGAGCAGGGTGCAAGCATCGCTCTGTTTGAAGATAACAACCTTGTTTTTGAGTCCGGCCTGTTCAGCCGGCAGACCCATTCAAAGGGACTGTTGCCCATGATCGAACAGGCCGTTGAAAGCAGGGAGGGGATGTCTGTTAACCGGATAGATGGATTCATTGCAGCCAAGGGGCCGGGCAGCTTTACCGGGCTCCGCATCGGCATCAGTATGGTTAAGGGCTTGGCCAGGGCGGTATCAAAGCCCTGTGCCGGGGTTTCCAGTCTTGATGGTATTGCGTTCAGATTCTGTCATGCACAGGCGCCTGTGTGCGTGATGATGGATGCCAGGCGCAACGAAGTATACTCTGCCGTGTATCAATTCCAGCATGGCAAGCTTATTCAAAAAGGCCCGGAAATGGTATGCGCCCCTGAGGTTGCCATTGACCAGGCCGGTTCAGAGGCATTGTTTGTCGGCTCGGGTTCAAAGGTATACCGGGAAAAAATTTGCAGCAAAATCGGTGCCGGGGCTGTGTTCTCTTCCCCTTCCATGGACGGGGTCAGTGCCTGTGCACTGGTCATTTCTGCGATGTCCGATGACGGTGTGTTTGATTTTGAAAGCCACCCCCTGACCCCGGTTTATCTTAGAAAATCCGATGCACAGATCCATTTTGAAAAGAAAACAGGCGCTTGACAATATATTGGCATACTTGATATAAATATTGGGTTGTGGATAAGCACTATTAGGTAAAGGGATATGGACAATTCTAAATGGCCGGCAAAGGCAGTGCTTCCCATTGCCATGCCGGGCGTCAAATACGTTATTGCAGCCATCCTTGTTACGGGGATGCTTTTTTATTTTGGTTACCTGAAAACAGGTGGGCTTGCGCTGCTGATTACGTTGTTTATTACCTGGTTTTTCAGGGACCCCGAACGTCGAGTGCCGGAAGGCACAGATCTTCTGGTCTCACCGGCAGACGGGAGGGTGATTGTTGTAGAACGCATTCCCCGGTGTGAATACATGGATGAACCCTGCCAGAAGGTCAGTATTTTCATGAATGTATTCAATGTCCATGTCAACCGTATCCCGTTCAGCGGCATGATTGAGAAGGTTCAATATCATCCGGGTAAATTTGTAAACGCATCTTTTGATAAAGCAAGTATTCACAATGAGCGCAATGCCCTGGTAATAAGAACGGACGATGGCCGCCGTTATGTGTGTGTTCAGATCGCAGGGCTCATTGCCCGGCGTATTGTCAACTGCGTGAAACCCCGCGAGCAAGTTCACAAAGGCGACCGGTACGGCATGATTCAGTTCGGATCCCGTTTGGATCTTTATCTGCCCATGGATTTTGAAATACATGTCAGCCTTGGTGATAAAACAAGTGCAGGCAGTACTATTATTGGCCGGATGTGCTGATTATAAATCAACAAGGCGTCAAAACGCTGTGTTGTCAATTAAATAACTATGGAGTAAATTTTAAATTTTGGACCAGATACCTGTAACGAAACAAGGTTTTGCGGCCTTGAAAAAAGAACTGGAAAAATTAAAAACCGTGGACCGTCCTGAGATAATCAAAGCCATTGAAGTGGCCAGGGCCCATGGAGACCTGTCTGAGAATGCCGAATACCATGCTGCAAAAGAGCGCCAGTCTTTCATTGAAGGCAGGATCGGTGAGCTTTCCTATAAGATCGGGAACGCCAAGGTAATTGATCCTGCCTCTGTGGCCAAGGATGTGATCCGGTTTGCCAGCCGCGTTCTTGTGGAGAATCTGGATACCGAAGAGGAACAGGAATACATGATTGTCGGTGAGGATGAGGCGGATATTAAAAAAGGCAAAATTTCCGTCTCTTCCCCCCTTGGTTCAGCCCTGATCGGAAAAGTGATGGGTGACGAGGCCATTGTCCAGGCACCGGGCGGAAAACGGGTTTATGAGGTTGTTGATATTCTTTGATGCCTTGTTTCGTAGTTTGATTTTTTTCAAGTCCCTCAAGACTGTAGTAAAATTATAGAAAGGAAAGTGCTGTGGCACGTGTAACTATCGAAGATTGTTTGAAAAATGTTGATAACCGTTTCACGCTTGTTCACCTGGCTGCCAAGCGGATTCGCCAGGTCAGGGAAGGGGCTGATTTCCTTGTACCATCTTCTAGAAATGAGGATGTTGTAACCGTATTGCGTGAAATTGCCGCTAATCGGATCGTTGTTAAAAAAGATCCGGAGTCTGACGAAGAATAATCCGGTTTGGGCAAAGGGCTGACAAAGCGTCTGATGCATCTGCTCGGCAAGGCCGTTCACGATTGGCGGATGATCGAAAATAATGATCGGATATTGGTAGGGATATCCGGCGGGAAAGACAGCCTGGCCCTTTTTCACCTTCTTGTTTCTTTAAAAAAAAAAGCTCCTGTAGCATTTGACCTTGTTCCGGTTTACATTGATCCGGGATTTGATAATTCTTTTGCTAAAAAACTGGATTCTTATATCAATGACAGATATAAGGACGTTCATCAGGGTATGGTGGTGGAAAAAACCAATTACGGTACATTAGCCCATTCCGATGAAAACAAGGAAAATCCATGCTTTTTATGCAGTAGGCTGCGGCGCAAACGCTTGTTTGAACTTGCCCGGGAGCATGGTTGTAAAAAACTTGCTTTAGGGCATAATAAAGATGATTTGATTGAAACATTATTCATTAATATTTTTTATGCCGGAAAGATAGGAACAATGAAGCCTAATCAGTCATTTTTCGGCGGACGCTTTGATATTATCAGGCCTTTGTCCTATGTTGAGAAACTTGAGATCAACAGGTTTGCACAAGTTTGTGATCTGCCGGAATTTGTTAATACATGCCCAAGTGCCGGTTACACCAAAAGGCAGGATATTGCAGATATGCTTGAAAGGATGTACCTGCAGAATAAACATATAAAAGGGAATATATTCAGGGCAATGGGTAACATCGCCGCTGATTATCTTTTAGAGATGCCATGTTGATCGATATGCAGAATCAGCCGGATTTTCGAAATATACCCATTGATAAAGTCGGCATTAAGGGGCTTAAACACCCGGTGATTGTCCGGGATAAAGCAAACGGTTCCCAGTCCACGGTTGCTGAAGTCAATATGTATGTGGATTTACCCCATCAGTGTAAAGGCACCCACATGAGCCGTTTTGTGGAATTGCTGCATACCGTCAATACACCGGTGTCACTCAACTCTCTGACCAACATTCTCGAAGATATGAAGGCCTCTCTTGGGGCAAAGTCTGCACACATTGAAATATCATTTCCATATTTCATCGAGAAAACATCCCCTTGCACCCAATCCAAGGGACTGATGGACTATAATTGCACGATCGTCGGCTCTTCCAATAACGGGAAAAAAGCAGATATGGTATTAAAAGTTGCGGTTCCTGTTACTTCGGTATGTCCCTGCTCCAAGGAAATTTCAGAATATGGTGCCCACAATCAAAGGGGGGAGGTGCTTGTTGCGGCCCGGTTTCATAAATTTATTTGGATCGAAGAGATTGTCAACCTGGTTGAACAAGCTGCATCCTGCGATATTTATTCAGTGCTGAAACGCGCAGATGAAAAATATGTCACGGAGAAAGCGTACAATAATCCAAAATTTGTCGAAGATATTGTAAGGGATGTGGCCAAGGCGCTTATCGAAGATGCCAACATCACCTGGTTTTCCGTGAGCGCGGAGAATTTTGAATCCATTCACAACCATAGTGCCTATGCCTATATAGAGCATTCACGGGGTTGAATTATATTCCATCACAAATGAATTGATACTTAGTCGTGCTCTTAATCGTGCTCCTGCTCCAATTATTATAACGGGTGAATTTAAAATGCCAATAATTTTCGACCTGTGCGGGTAAATTTTTGAAAATCCAACGGTCGGTAGGAAGAATATGAGCAAAAAACACAAAAATGGAAGACAACTGCTTTCCTTTCTGAGATGTAAAGCTATACAGCTATAACTTCTCAAAGGAAAAACAATGTCAAAATACAAAGTCAAAGTCAGTGTAGAACTTGTAGAATGTGATGAGACAGAAAATCATGAGATTAATCAAGATGCCGATGGAAGCTATTCAATGGTCATAAGTGAACAAGATGCAACCAGTATCAGCGCTGACGCATCAAAATTTATTATCAATGATATCAGGGGGGCGGAGCGACATCTAAAATTATTTTGTCGCAAAATTATAATAGACACTCTGCAGGTCTTTTGATAATGTAACGTGGATGTGTGTGAGTTCACCCACCAATCGAAACGTTACATTTGAGGAGAAAACGCTGTGATAA
>NZ_KB893091.1 GCF_000373985.1 Desulfobacter curvatus DSM 3379 | reverse complement strand
GGTTGCATCGCTACAGGTACCCTCCAAATACTAGCACTGAACTACAATGAAACGATCTGGCAACGGTATATGGGATGGCTTAGGACCGTGACTTCAAACGTCCCATCAGAAGAGGTGGTTCAATCGGTGATCCAACAAGAATATTACCATAATTTTAGCGCTTTCAGTACTGACGCGATTTATGGCATAATTACGGCAAAGGCCCGCAGGCACCATGAATGTCAGCTTCCACTGGTTGCCTGATTGCTACAAAACTTCAGACTGTCAAGCTCTTCAAGCAAGGCATCATATTTTCTTTTCAACTCATCATAATCGTTGATAGTCATATGGCACCTGATTCATCGTATTCTTCATAGAACCGGATCACTTCCTTTATCACCGGTTACCGCGAGGGCGCTGTCTAAAGGCGGCATGCTTGCAACACTTTCAATCATCCGTTCATTCCAAATCCGATTAACGTCTCTGAGATATTCGCTGTCTTCGGGCAGATGGTAGTATTCACCACCTATAAAGCTGTCAGTGTGGTACAACTGGATATCGATTGGCGGTCCTACGGAAAGATTGCTTCGCATGGTTGAATCCATGGAAATCAGCGAACAAAGTGCAGCCGTATTCAAAGGCGTTTGAGGTGTAATGATGCGGTCCAAAATCGGTTTACCGTATTTGCTTTCACCAATCTGTAAAAACGGCGTCTCCTTGGAGGTGGATATGTGATTACCCTGTGGGTAAATCAATGACAGATGTGGCGGTTTTCCAAAAATCTGGCCGCCGAGAATGAATGTGGCTTCATAGATATTGCCTCCGCCGGATTTTGTCTGCTCTTTAACGCTGAGTTGGCCGATATAATCGGCAGCTTCACTCATGTCCGCCACTGTATTTAGATTGATTATTGCCTGGGTGGAGATATCTTTGGATAATTGTTCAATGACTGCCTGGGTTGTGGCAAGATTGCCGGCTGACAGAATAACAAACTGACGGTTTCCATCCTGTCCGAAGCGAAACATCTTGGAATAGGTATTTATCTGATCGACACCGGCGCTGGTCCGCGAGTCGGAACAGTACGAGATACCTTTATCAACAAGAACTGCAACGCAATACGTCATAACAACTTCCTTTATTTCTGTAACCCTGTTTCACCCATGACCACACGTCACTCATACCTCACTGATAACATAGCTGAAAGTCGTTGTAGAGACAACAGGATTAAGGATGGTGAGGGCCGTTCGATAATTATGGAAAATTAAACCCAATATCGTTCCTTCGCTGTCAGGGGAGCCTGGTTTTCCATAATCAAGCCATTGGTAAATTACTTTCATGTTTTGTCGTGGGTTGGTCTGGGTACTGATAGACCAGGTCGGCCCATGGCCGTTAGTGCAAAAGCAATCCTTTGACACCGCCTGAAATCAGTGACGCAAGATTGGTAAAGACCACCGGCATAGCCAACCCTCCCGGTGCGGCAAGGTAGCGTGGCGACCAGACCGGGTCGAATTTTTCCTTGTATTGCCGCAAGCCATGGAAATTGTATACCGTCTCTCCATGGTTGAACACAAAGGCACCCAGCCTGTTCCAGAACGGTGCCACATGGGAGGCCTCAATCCCGGAAAAAGGTGCCATGCCCAGATTGAACCAGGCATAACCGGCTTCCTTGCTCCAGAGTATAATCGCCGTGAACAGGTAATCCATGATACCGTTGGGCGAACCGGGTGTGAACCGCATGAGATCCACGGAGAGTTCGTGCTTTCCGGCACTTTGCCAGAGATTGGCAAAGGCTTCGATCTTGCCGTCCTTTTCCACGACGGCCACGGGGTTCATGGACAGATACTCCGGACTGAAAAAACCCAGGGAAAATCCTTTTTCCCGGCCGCTTTTTTTTTCAATCCAGGCATCGGAAACGGCCTTGAGCTCTTCCATGCGAAGATAGACCTGCTCCGGTTCAAGAACAGAGAACACGTATCCTGTTTTTTCAAATTTATTTTTGCAGCTTCTCAGGTTTTTCCGTGCATGACCGCCGATGGTGAAGGTTTCAAGGGGAACCCGGGCCTCCTCACCGAGCTTGACCATGGTAAATCCCATATCCAGGTAAATATGGAGCCTTTCATGGCTTATCTGATAAAACACAGGCCATCCTCCGGCCTGATCAGCCAACTCACGGAACCGCCAGATCAGGTCAGGCCACGTCGCCACCGGCCCCACGGGATCACCCATGGACACCCAGCTTTTCCCTTCAATTCCATACATGATAAAGGCGTCTTTGTTCTGGTTCATATTAATCCGCTTGTCGCCCAGAAGGGCCAGGTTGGCCGTGGCGCTTTCCGATCGGCGCACGATGGGCAGGATGTCGTTTTTTAATTCGTCGTCATTGGGAAACCGGGCATTGGGAACGCCGGGTCTCATTAGACGGGCCAGCGCAAAAAACAGCCCCATGACCGACACGCCCAGGGTGGCCCGCATGAAACGGGCCGCATTTCCTTTAAAGGTAAACTGCCACCAAAGGGCGTCTGCATACTCCACATGGCGGTAGGCATAAAATCCCAACCAGGTAGACGACATAAGGATAATCAGGAGGGCTGTGGTCCATCCCGGGCTGAATTTTTGGCTGAATAGGGATGCTTTTCTGTAAAAATGCCTGCGGCTGGGCAACAGGGCTGCCAGTATTACAGTGAGTGCGGCGGCTTCTTCATAATCAAAGCCTTTGACCAGGGAGGCCGCGATGCCCAGAAAAAGCAAAATGACACTCAGCATGTAGGCTGCGTCAAGACGCCGCTGAAGGCCCCGGCCAAGCAGAAGAAGCCCCATGCCGGCGATACTTCCCAGGAAATGGGAAACTTCGATGAAAGGCAGGGAAAAAAACGCCTTCAATTGCTCAACGCGCGACCCCAGAGCAGGCGTTGCCCCGGAAAAAAGCAGGATGGCTCCCCCGATAAGCACAGTGAAGCCGAATACACTGGGTATTATGGGGGAGACCCAGCGATCGAACAGAGCCATCAGTTTTGTGGTGTGTTTTTTTCCGCGGAGCAGCTCCTGTCCTCCAAGAAGAAGCGCTGCAATTCCCAGGGGAATCCAGTAATAAATCACCCGAAAAGCAATCAAAGCGCCCAGGATATGCGGAGCCGGAATCTGTGCAGACAGGGACAGGACCATGAGGGATTCGAACACACCCAGTCCTCCCGGCACCTGGCTGAAAAGCGCCACCAATTGTGAAACCAGGAAAACCGTCAGGAATCCCGGAAGGGACAGATCGCCAAAATGTGAGAGCAGCAGATAGAGAACCATGCCGGCCAGGGTCCAGTCCAAAACACCCAGCACGATCTGAGAAAAGGCGATAAAACGGTCAGGGACGCGGATTTCATGCCCCCTGAAAGAAAACACTTTCTTTCCCCCTAGGGAAAAGGCCAGGTACGCTGAGACGATCGTGATCAGGCACAGGCCAAGAACCCGAATCAACCAGGGACTTACGTGAACGGCGGCACCCAGAAGTCCGGGATTCACCACAAGGGCCAGACCGTTCAAAAACGAAAAACCCAACCATGTGGTAACGGCACAGAACCCGATCACCTTTGCGATATCGAAACTTGAAAGTCCCCATGCCGAATACAGCCTGTAGCGAACCGAAGCGCCTGCGATCATTGACAACCCGATGTTGTTGCTGAAGGCATAACCGGTGAAGGAGGCCAAAGCGATTTTAGGGTAGGGCACTTTTTTATGAATATGCTTCAGTCCAAGGGTATCATAGCCCGTCAAAACACCGTAACTAATAACGGTTAAAAAAAATACGGAAACCCGGATTCCCAGGGGAATACTCCGAAGGGTGGCAATCACGTCTTTGAAATGATACACAGAAAGCTCCCGGTGCATCAGAAAGGCTGCGCCTGCGAACAGTGCCAGGCTGAGAGTCAAACCCAGTAAGGACTTTATCGTGTTTTTCATGGCTTACCGCTTTGCTTTTCAAGGCCGGAGACAAGGGTGTCAACGCGTCTGTTAGAATCTTTTCCCAGGGGGTGTTCTCCTGGAAGCACTACGGATTTTCCCTTGCAAAGGCAGTTATTATTTTCATGTTGACAAAAAACAAGTTCCTATCCTTTGGACGCAAGCGCCGCGAATCAACGGTTCACAAAAGAAAATTCGTAGATAAAAAGCGGGATTTGCGCTCACGCGTAATGGTTGAGATGATGTCCTTGTTGATATCATTGAGTTTTCCGGCCACCAGGGTGCGGATGGAAAAAACCCGGAGGGCGTCGGACATGGACAGGGTGCCTTCAGCTGAATTTTTACGCCCGGTAAAGGGGAAGGTATCCGGTCCCCGCTGACACTGGCTGTTGATGTTGACCCGGCAGACCTGATTCACCAGGGGGTCGATGAGTTCGGCGATATGATCGGGGTCGGTGCCGAAGATGCTGATCTGCTGGCCGTAATCCGAATCCGTCACATACCCCAGGGGTTCTTCAATAGATTTATAGGGAACCACTGGAATCACTGGGCCGAACTGCTCCTCCTTAAAAACGCGCATCTGCGGGGCGACCGGATAGAGCACAGCTGGAAACATGAAGGTCTGATTGACCAGGCCCCCGCTTTCATTGCGGATAGCCGCCCCCCCCTGCTGCGCATCATTGATAAGCTCTTGCAGATAGGCGGTTTTGTTCTCCTCGGGCAGGGGGGTGATCCCCACCCCGTTTTGCCAGGGCAGGCCCGGTTCAAGCTTTTCCACCTCCTGGCAGAGCATGTCCAGAAACGTCTCGGCAATGGATTCATGCACAAACAGAAGTTTCAGGGCCGTACAGCGCTGACCGTTGAATGACAGGGCTCCCAGAAGGCACTCCTTAACCGCCACATCGAGTTTTGCATCCGGCAAAATAATGGCCGGGTTTTTAGCTTCCAGCCCCAGCACACAGCGCAGGCGGTGGGGACGGGGATGCTGCTTCTTGAGGCGATCGCCGACCCGGCTGGTGCCGATAAAGGCCAGCACATCAATGCGGCCCGATTCCATAAGCGGACCTGTAACCATGGCACCCCTGCCGTATACGGTATTGACGACCCCCGGCGGAAAGGCGCTCTGAAATGCCTCAAGCAGGGGACGGTGCAGCAGAACGCCGAGCTTGGGCGGTTTGAAGATGACGGTATTGCCCATGATCAGGGCCGGAATCAGGGTGGTAAAGGTTTCGTTCAAAGGATAGTTAAAAGGCCCCATGCACAGGACCACTCCCAGAGGCGCGCGGCGGATCTGGGCTGCCACCCCCTGGGTGATGTCGAACCGCGATCCGGCCCGGTCCAGATCCTTGAGCGCGTCAATGGTACCGAGGATATAATCCAGGGTGCGGTCAAACTCGTTGCAGGCATCCCGAAAGTTCTTGCCGATTTCCCACATAAGAAGGCGAACGACTTCCCCGCGCTTTTCCTTCATGCGGTAGGCAAACGCTTCCAGATGACGGATGCGGTCTTCCACAGCCAGAGTCGGCCAGTGGCCCCGGCCGCTGTCATAGGCCCGGCCGGCCGCATCCAAAGCGTCCAGAGCCTCCTTTTCCGTAAGCAACGGATAACTGCCTATGCGCTTCTTTTTTAAACCACCGTCCACTGCTAGGCATACGGGCGAAAACACATCCTGCACCGGACCGTCCCAGTGATGAATCTCGCCATTAACCAGAAATTCCCTCTGTTCCAGGGGCTCTGGAATCCGAAACTCTTCCGGGATATTGGATTCTGCGGGAAACAGGCTGACAATCTTTTGTTGATTATTCATGATGCCTCACTTAATTGTTTTATGTAAATAACTGGAGTTCAGGCCATAAAAACCGGCTATATTTATTTTGTATAAACCCCGGGACTTGAAAATTAAAGCTTTTTCATGATATTTAAACAGGTTCCAAATAGATTACGGAACGCTTTTTACATAATATTTTAAGGGACAGGTATTAATCTATATGAAAGCATTGTTAGCCCTGGAAGATGGAAGAACATTTTCCTGCAGAAGTTTTACAGGGCCGGGGGAAGCCCAGGGAGAGGTGGTGTTCAACACCAGCATGACCGGTTACCAGGAAATTTTGACCGACCCGTCCTATTACGGGCAGATGGTCACCATGACCTATCCGCTCATAGGCAACTACGGCGTGTGTCCGGAAGATGTTGAATCAGACCGTATTCATGTGGCAGCCTTCATTGTCAAAGAATACCAGGAGTTTCCAAGTAATTTCAGATCAAAGGGAACCCTTGCCGACTATCTGATAAAATCCCATGTCCTGGGCATTGAGGACCTGGATACCCGTGCCCTGACCCGGCATATCCGAAAATCCGGTGCCATGAGAGCCATGATATCCACCACGGACCTGGACCCTGAATCCCTTGTGGCACGGGCCAAGCAGATTCCTTCCATGGAAGGATCGAACCTGGTTGAATACGTCACAACCCAAAAACCCTATTTCTGGAAAGACAACAACCCGGATTATGTGGATGCCCAAAGCCTTGAAGACCCCTTTATATGGCGCCACAAAGGTAAAAAACATTCTGTGGTGGCCCTGGATTTCGGCATAAAATATAATATTATCCGCTGCCTTGAAAACGCAGGGTGTGAAGTGCTGGTGGTTCCGGCAAAAACCGCTGCCCAGATCATAAAACAACTGAACCCGGACGGTATTTTCCTGTCCAACGGCCCCGGCGACCCGGAACCTTTGACCTCTATCGTAGCAACCATACGCGAACTTCTTGAACACTATCCAGTTTTTGGGATTTGCCTTGGCATGCAGCTTCTCGGTCTTGCCATGGGCGGTAAAACCATGAAGATTAAATTCGGCCACAGGGGCGGCAATCAGCCGGTGAAGAATATGGATACCGGCAAAGTTGAGATCACCTCCCAAAACCACGGGTTTGCTGTGGATCTGAATACCCTTGACAAAAACAAGTGCCACCTGACTCACATCAACCTGAACGAAGACTCCCTGGAAGGGCTTAAGAACGATGCCATCCGGGCGTTTGCAGTCCAGTACCACCCCGAAGCCTCCCCAGGTCCCCATGATGCGGCCTATCTTTTTAACCAGTTTGCAAAAGTGATGGAAAATGCCAAAGCGTAACGACATCCATAAAATTCTGATCATTGGTGCCGGCCCGATCATCATCAGCCAGGCATGCGAGTTTGACTATTCCGGCACCCAGGCCTGCAAGGCCTTGAAGGAAGAAGGATTTGAAGTAGTCCTGATCAACTCTAATCCGGCCACCATCATGACCGACCCTGAAACAGCCGACCGGGTATATGTTGAACCGGTAACCGCTGAAACCCTGTGCAAGGTGATTGAAATTGAGCGGCCCGATGCCGTGCTGCCGACCCTTGGGGGGCAGACTGCGCTTAACACCACCATTGATGCAGCCAAAACAGGGATATTTGAAAAATATAATATTGAACTGATCGGTGCATCCATTGACGCCATCAACAAGGCAGAAGACCGGGAACTGTTCCGGGATGCCATGAATAAGATCGGTTTGAGAATTCCCAAATCCGGGTTTGCCACCAATATGCAGGAGGTGGAAGAGACGGCCCAGCGCATCGGATTTCCCATTATTGTCCGGCCAAGTTTTACCCTTGGCGGAACCGGGGGCGGTGTGGCTTATAATATGGAAGAGCTTGCAAACCTTTCCAAGGCCGGACTTGACGCTTCCCTGATCACCCAGGTGATGCTTGAGGAGTCTGTTCTGGGATGGAAGGAATTTGAGCTTGAGGTGATGCGGGATCACGCGGACAATGTGGTAATCATCTGCTCTATTGAAAACGTTGATGCCATGGGGGTTCATACAGGTGATTCCATTACCGTGGCCCCGGCCCAGACCTTGTCTGACAAAGAATACCAGGCCCTGCGGGATGCCTCCATTGCCATCATCAGGGAAATCGGTGTGGACACGGGCGGTTCCAATGTTCAATTTGCCGTGAACCCGGACAACGGGGAAATTATCGTGGTTGAGATGAACCCCCGGGTATCCAGATCTTCCGCCTTAGCCTCCAAGGCCACGGGCTTTCCCATTGCCAAAATTGCAGCCAAGCTTGCGGTGGGGTATACCCTGGATGAAATCCCCAATGATATCACCGGCGAAACCATGGCCTGCTTTGAACCTTCCATTGATTATTGTGTGGTGAAAATTCCGCGCTGGACCTTTGAAAAATTTCCCGAAACCGACGACATACTCACTACGGCCATGAAATCCGTGGGTGAAACCATGTCCATCGGCAGAACATTTAAGGAAGCACTTCAAAAAGGTATACGGTCACTTGAAATCGGTAGAGCCGGTTTTGGTGGTGACGGAAAAGATCCTGAACCCGGATCAGTGGCAGGTACGGATCTGGAATACAAATTGTCCACCCCAAATTCCCAACGGATTTTTTACATTAAATACGCCATTGAACACGGCATGCCCATCACCATGATCCATGAGCTGACTGCCATTGATCCCTGGTTTCTCTACCAGATGAAACAGATTGTGGACCTTGAAAAACAGTTGAAACTGGCCGGTATGAACCTGCCCAAAGATCTGTTTGAAAAGGCAAAAAAATACGGATTCTCCGACATGCAGTTGGCCTATCTGTCCGGGGGATTGACAGACAAGCAGATCGAACAGAAACGAAAAGACTTAGGCATTGTTCCGGTATATAAACTGGTGGATACCTGTGCGGCAGAATTCAGGGCGGTTACCCCTTACTATTACTCCACCTATGAAAGCGAATGCGAGGCCCGGGTGGCGGACAAGAAAAAGGTAATCATTTTAGGTGGAGGTCCCAACCGCATCGGCCAGGGCATTGAATTTGACTACTGCTGCGTTCATGCCTCCTTTGCGTTAAGGGAAGAAGGGGTGGAATCCATCATGGTCAACTCCAACCCGGAAACGGTCTCCACGGACTATGACACCTCGGACAAGCTCTATTTTGAACCGTTGACCAGGGAAGATGTACTTCACATCGTTGAAAAGGAAAAACCCTTTGGGGTGATTGTCCAATTCGGCGGCCAGACGCCTTTGAACCTAGCCACGGACCTTCAAAAAGCAGGGGTGCCCATCATCGGCACAAGTCCGGAAAGCATTGACCGGGCTGAGGATCGGGATCTGTTTGCGGCCATGCTTAAAAAACTGGACCTGCGCCAACCGGATAACGGCATTGCATATTCCTATGAAGAGGCCGTAAAGGTAGCCAGGGATATCGGATACCCGGTCATGGTTCGTCCCTCCTTTGTTCTGGGCGGCCGGGCCATGAAAATCGTCTATGATGAAAAGGATCTGGAATCCTATTTTGAACTGGCGGTCCAGGCATCTCCGGACAAACCCGTACTCATTGACAAATTCCTGGAAGAAGCTTTTGAACTGGATGTGGACGCCATTTCCGACGGTGAGGATACCGTCATCGGCGGAATGATGGAGCATATTGAAGAGGCCGGCATTCATTCCGGCGATTCCGCTTGTGTACTACCGCCCTATTCCATTGAAGCGCACCATATCAAAGAAATGTCGGATGCGGCCAAAGCCATTGCCAAAGAACTGAATGTCAAGGGTCTGATGAACATCCAGTTCGGGATTATGAATGACACGGTATATATCATTGAGGTTAATCCCAGGGCATCCCGGACCATCCCCTTTGTCTCCAAGGCCATCGGCGTGCCTTTGGCAAAGCTTGCCACCAAGGTCATGCTGGGCAAAACCCTTAAGGAACTTGGCGTAACAAAAGAAGTCATCCCGCCCTATTATTGTGTTAAAGAAGCGGTGATGCCTTTTGACCGCTTTGCCAAGGTGGATCCTGTTCTTGGGCCTGAAATGAAATCCACAGGCGAAGTCATGGGTATTGACAAGGATCTTGGTGCAGCTGTGGCCAAATCCCAGTTTGCTGCCGGACAGAAACTGCCCAAGGAAGGCACTGTATTTATATCTGTCCAGGACAAGGATAAAAAGGCGGCACTGCCTGTGGCTAAACTTTTCCATGACATGGGATTCACCATCATGGCTACCCGGGGAACCGTTACATTCCTGGAAGAGAACAAAATACCCTCCACATTTGTGAAAAAAGTATCCGCAGGCAGGCCCCATGTAGTGGATGCCGTGAAAAACGGTGAAATCCAGCTTATTTTAAATACAGGCGCGTCCAGCCAGACCCAAAGAGACGGCTATGAAATTCGCAGGGCCGCCATTAAATATAAAATACCCTATGCCACGACCACGGACGGGGCCCGGGCCATCAGCCTGGCTATCCAGGCCATGAAAAAAGAAAATTTAACAGTCAAGCCGCTCCAGCATTATCACAAAGAGAACTAAATTATTGGATAACCAGAAATGAATACCATCCACCCAAATTGTAAAACTTGCCCCGTTTTCACGCCAAGTGAACGCCCTAAAGATGAATGTGGGGTTTTTGGCCTTTATAAACACCCGGAAGCGGCGAAAATCACCTATTTCGGGCTTTATGCACTCCAGCACAGAGGGCAGGAAAGCGCGGGCATCTCCGTGAACCGGGGGGTCAACGACAAAATTTTCTCCCATAAAGGCATGGGGCTTGTACCTGAAATTTTCAATATGGAAGACCTTGAACGCATTGAAGGCGGATCTGCCATCGGCCATGTCCGTTACTCCACTACGGGTGATTCCGTTCTGGCCAATGCCCAGCCTTTTGTGGTCAACCACCGGCACCGCTCCTATGCCCTGGCCCACAACGGTAATCTGGTCAACGCCCACATCATCAGAGAAGAACTTGAAGAAAAGGGCTCCATCTTTCAGACCACCATGGATTCGGAAGTGTTTTTGCATCTGTTCATCAAAAACCTGATAAAGGGTGACTATGAATCAGCCGTATTAAAGGCGGCCTCAAAGGTCGAAGGGGCCTATTCCATGATTCTGCTCACCTGTAAGGGTGAAATCATCGGCATGAAAGACCCCAACGGATTCAGGCCCCTGGCTCTGGGAAAATTGAACGGGCATTATGTACTGGCGTCTGAAACCTGTGCCTTTGACCTGATCCAGGCCGAATTCATCCGGGAACTGGACCCCGGTGAAATCGTTATTATTAATGAAGACGGTATCAAAAGTATTAAACATCCCAATGCGGCTGCCAAAAAATCGTTATGCATATTTGAATATATCTATTTTGCCCGGCCCGACTCCACCATTGACGGCAAAAACGTTTATGAAATGCGAAAGGCACATGGCAGGCGCCTGGCCCAGGAATCCCATGTGGATGCAGATATAGTCATGCCGTTTCCAGACTCCGGCAACTATGCGGCCATCGGCTATGCCTCAGAATCTGGCATCCCCTTTGAAATGGGCATGATACGCAATCACTATGTGGGGAGAAGTTTCATTCAGCCCACCCAGTCCATGCGGGATTTTGCCGTGCGGGTGAAGCTGAATCCGGTACGGGAACTGATCAAAGGTAAAGATATTATCATTGTTGAAGATTCCATTATCCGGGGCACCACAGCCAAAACCCGTGTTAAAGCACTAAAGGAGTTGGGTGCCGGAAAAATACACATGCGGGTATCCTGCCCCCCCCATAAGTTTCCCTGTTACTACGGCATTGATTTTTCATCCAAGGGAGAGTTGATTGCGGCCCAGAAACCTTTAGATGAACTGACTGAGTACCTTGGACTGGATTCCCTGCATTACCTGTCCATTGAAGGCATGCTGGAAGCTTCCGGGGTGAATGATCCCGAAGCCAATTTCTGCAAGGCCTGTTTTGACGGTACCTATCCCGTGCCTTTTGATCCTAATTTTACCAAGCAGTGTATGGGTTAACAGGTGTCAAGGAACTGGAAACAAGAGGACGAAGCGCCGTTGGCGCCCATTTTATAATCCATTAGCCAGACTAGCCAATAAAAGTGAAAAAACAAACCGTTGCGTTTTCAAGACAGAGTACCAATCTGTTCTTCCACATACTGACCCGGTGCAATCTGCGCTGTGCCCATTGCTATATCAACCGGGACCAGCACGGGAGCAACACCCTTTCCCTGGACACGATTAGAGATTGGCTCGGCATTTTTTCTGCCAAAGCAAAGGATACCAATCTTATTCTTCTAGGGGGTGAGCCCACCCTCCATCCGGATCTTGCTTCAGTCGTATCCATTGCCGGTTCCATGGGATTTAAATCCATCACCATTGATACCAACGGTTTTTTATTTCACAACATTCTGGACAAAATAACACCGAATCAGATTGACTTTTTTTCATTCTCCCTGGACGGTGTCAGCAAAGAGACCAATGATACCATCAGGGGAGAAGGCTGTTTTGATGCCGTCATGTCCGGTATCAGCAAGGCTGTGGAAAAAGGGTTCACCTGCTCAATGATCTATACGGTCTCTGAAAAAAATATTCATGAGGTCACACAGCTGCCTGAATTGGTAAAGGGCCTTGGGATTTCTCGGTTTTTTATCCAGGTGGTGGGTTTGCGGGGAGAAACGGAAAACACAGATGCCAGACACCAGGTATCCAAATCAATCTGGCAGGAGACCATTCCAAAAACCGCGGAAAAGATTGCAGAACAGGGAATTATCGTTACCTACCCTAAGGTGTTTCTTACCCATGACGAAACCTTTGAATGTGCTGCCAATGTGGCGGACAACTATTTTATATTCCCCAACGGACGGGTGTACCAATGTCCTTTATGCGAAGATTTTCCCTTTCATTCTTATGAAATAATGAACAACACGCTTACACCCCGTCCCAAAATAAATGAAACAAATTTTTTCTCTTTGCAGATTCCCGAAGGTTGTGTAATGAATAAATTAATACAGCCGGGAAATCTGTCCTATGATGATAACCAATTCCCCCGCTATAAAATCGCCTGTTGTATGCTCAAGGAAGAACTGCAGCCTTAATACATAATACATAAAAAAAGGATACAGTGCAGTGAAAAAGTATCCGTTAGATTTCAACCAAAGTGCCAAGCTTTTGTCCCAATATGGCATTTTGCCCTCCGGAAAACAGGTCTTTTGTCTTGAAGATGCGTTAAAAACCGCTGGAGCTATCGGTTATCCGGTGGTTGTCAAAGCGGTTTGTGAAAAAATCATTCATAAATCCGACCAGGGCGCTGTACGGCTGAATCTGAAAAATCCAGATGAAGTTACATCCGCAGTAAAATCAATCGAAAAACTCATGGGCCGTTTCTCCAGGGAAAAAAATGAGGGTCTGCTTGTCCAAAAAATGGTGGATAAAGGATTTGAACTTCTCGTGGGTGCCAGACAGGACCCGGGGTTTGGTCCCATAACCATGGTGGGTGTCGGTGGCATTTTTGTGGAACTGTTTTCAGATGCGGCGCCGGGAATCGGTATACTTACCCGCCGGGATGTGGAACGTATGCTGAAAAAAACCCGGGCCGGTAAGGTGTTAGACGGGTTCCGGGGCCAGGTATATGACAGGGAAGCCATCATCGACCTGACCATTCGCGTATCCGGATTAATGGCGGAAAATCCTGACATCTGCGAGCTGGATTTAAACCCGGTTATTGTTTATGAAAACGGATATGCCATTGTAGATACACGACTGATAAGGGATCCTGATTTTGTGGCACCGTCCTGGCGGCGGATCAGTGACTGGAAGCGCAAAAGTGTGGATGCCGTTTTTAATGCCGAATCCGTAGCCGTTGTAGGTGCTTCCCGGCCAGGTACCCAGGGCGGGGTTATTCTTAAAAACTGCATGAAAATCGAAAAACTTTATCCGGTTCACCCTGAACTGAAAACCATCCATGGACTGACCTGTTATCAAAATCTTGACGACCTGCCAGAGGTTCCGGATATCTGCGTATTTGCGGTGAATTCAGAAAAGACCGTCTTAATTTTTGAGCAATTTTGCAAGTTGGGCGGTAAAGGCGCCATTATTTTCAGTGACGGATTTGCAGAAATAGGCCGCTTGGATCTGAAAGAAAAGCTTATAAACTTAAGCGAAACCTATAAAGTGGCATTCATCGGCCCCAACTGTATGGGAGTGATTGATAATTTTTCAGGGCTGAACACCAACTATATTCCGGTACAGCGGTCTGTTCCCGTTACCCCGTCCAATTGCCTGGGCGTTATATCCCAAAGCGGCGGCATTGGCCTTGAGCTGCTTGAAATGCTGGGTGCGGACCGCCAAAATCTGGGAAAATGGGTATCCATCGGAAACGCCGCGGTATGTGGGGTGCCTGAAATACTGTCCCACATGGGGGATGATCCCAGAATTAAAATTATCGCCGTCTATCTGGAAGGTGTGGCCGACGGACTGAAATTGCTGCAGGTGGGAAAAACGGTGGCAAAGAAAAAACCCGTGTTGATTATTAAAGGCGGCATGGGAGGCGGGGCCCAGGCAGCCTTATCTCATACGGCATCCCTTGCCGGTTCCCATGAGGCATTCAGGGCCTGCTGTGACCAAGCCGGTTTTTATCTTATTGAAGAACTTACAGAGGATCCGAAAATCATAGTTAATATACTGTCCATTCTCACCAGCCAGCCCAAAACATATGGTAACCGGATTGCAGTGGTCAGTGTAGGGGGCGGGGCCGGTATTCTTCTGGCGGATCAGGTTACGCAAGAAGGAATGGCCCTGGCGCAATTTACCTGTGAAACCAAACAAAAACTTAAAAAACTGATTGAAAAAGATCTGAAACCGGATCTGTCGGCAGTAAAAGACAAAATATTGAGCAATTTAGGCAGCAACCCCATTGATCTTCTGGGTAACTGCCGGGATGAACGGCTCCTTGAAGCCATTAGAATTGTGGACAAGGATCCCAATACGGATGTGATTATCGCAGCCATCTACCTGCAGGTTCCCCTTTTAAGCGAGTACCTGCCCGAGCGGCTGGTGGAGCTTAAACAGGAACTGACCAAGCCTTTGATTGTATCTCCCAGGGGATTTTCCGAATATGTGGACCGTTGCAGAACCTTTATGGCGGACAGGAAACTGCATACCTATACCGTACCCATGATTAAACCCTTGCGCATTGCCCTGGATATCTGGAAAAAATATAAAATGAACTTTCTGGATTAATGATCCAACGTTGATAAACGATTTCTTTTATCTTATTATTGATGCCTGATTTATGGATAGGCACTGATGAACAATCACTACCTGATTTTTCTAACGGCCATGGGCCGACCGGGTCTATCTACACCCGGACTTCGGCCCACAACAAAAATAGAAAGAATCCAGTTAGTTGCTGGAGACTTTCATATAAAAAACTCATTTAAATATAGAAACTTCTTTTATGTATCATTTTTTTGGCTTCACCTGAGTGTATACGAAAATTTACCCGTGGGGTAGATTGGCTTGCAAATAGTATAAAAAAAGCATGTAAAGGAGAATCTATGTCTAAGCAATTCAAAAATGATAACAACATAAAAAATGTATCAATCAAAATCATTTTTGCAGTCTGTATTGTGTGGATGGCTGCAACAGGCATGTCATATGCCGGTGCAGATATTATGGTAGAGGAACCCATATTTTCATTTGGCAACGTAACCGAAGGAACACAGGTCACCCATGACTTTATTATTAATAATCCCGGGGATAGTGTATTATCCATCGTGCGAGTTGTTACGTCATGCGGTTGCACAGTTGCCGATTATCCAAAAACCGTTGCCCCGGGAGGAATAGGCATTATACATGTTAAAGCTGACACCTCGGGCTATGGCGGCAGGTCATTCAAGCGGAAACTCATAGTCCGAACAGATGCACCTGGAAAAGAGTCCGTCAGACTCCAGATAGAAGGGGTCGTGGAATAATTTTTTTTTACGAGACGCAAAAAAAATTTTTATATGAAAGATCTGTGTAACCTACACAGATCTTTTAATATTCGTTGTGGGCTGAGTCTGGGTCTCGATAGACCAGATCAGCCCATGGCTGTTATATGAAAGCCTCCAGCAAGTAACTGGATTCTTTCTATCTTTGTTGTGGGCCGAAGCCTGGGTGTAAATAGACCAAGGACGGCCCATAACTTTTATATTTAACAAGAGGAGTTACTATGGGATTGATATCTTCCACCCATTCCATCAGCCGTTATTATATTGATGGTGAATTTCCTGACGGTGCTGCAGAAGGTGTCCGCCGGGGACTGATTGAAAACGCCATCCCTGAAATTGAAAACGAATACGATGAAATTTCAGCCGGATGGACCCCACTTGAAACCCCGTACAATCCGAATTTTGAATCAGCTTCATTTCTATTCGGCACCTATTTTGCGTTTTCCCTGCGCATTGATAAAAAATCAATCCCAGCCAAACTGGTTCAAAAACATATGGCCATTGAAACGGAGAAAAAAAAGAAAGAGAGCGGCAGACCCTTTATTTCAAAAAATGAAAAAGCTGAAATAAAGGAGATGGTCATTGATATTCTGATGCATAAAACACCATTCATTCCAAATATTTATGATGTGTTATGGGATTATGAAGATAAGAACCTAATTTTGTTTTCAACCCAAAAAGCGGCAAATGAACTATTTGAAACTCTGTTTTTCAAATCCTTTGACCATAAACCCATCAAAATATTTCCCTATACAATCGTAGAAAAGCTGGGCAATTTTTCAAATGATAAAAAAGACAGGGCGTTGGCGCTGTCGCCCTTAAATATGAAGAAAGGTGCATAATGCTGGATATAGCTACTGCTTACAATAAATATGGATTTTTAGGCAACGAATTTTTAACCTGGATCTGGTACCTGGTTGAAACGGACCAGGATATTACAGCCCTGTCAAGTTCAAAAGATCCGGTAACCTTTGAAATTGGAAATTCCATCAGTCTTGAAAACAATCTGGGAGATAAATCAAAGGAAAAAATTACCATTAAAGGTGATCAGGCCGGCCTTGAAGAAGGGACCACCGCCCTTAAAAAAGGGGCATGGGTAACAGACATGAACCTGATCTGCAGGATAGGCGAAGAAGAGTATAAATTTTCCATCAAAGGTGAAAGCTTCAATATCACCGGTTTAAAAACACCAACCATTGACACATCCGCATCAGAGGATGAAATAGAGGGCCTTATTATTGAAAAAACCTTTTTAATCATGAAGGTTATCAAAGTTATTGACACCCTGTTTTTAAAATTCATCGAGAAAAGAATTTCAGATGACTGGAATACATCGGATCTAAATGCTATCAGGGATTGGATTCAATCCTGATAAAAAATTGTTTAAAAAGCCTGTTTTATGTACCCTTAAAAACAGGCTTTCAGTAACTTGTATTTTTAAAAATCTTTTATTCAACCTAAAAGCTCAAACTCATCAAAAATTTAACGACATACATAAGGGGCGGCGGATTCGTGGCAAGAACCATGAATAACCAAAACACTTAATGCGCAGTACAATCTTCAAAAACGGCTCTGTGTTCACCGTCCCTATACAAACACACTCTTGCTTATGCAATTAATAGCATAAAATTGGAACGGTAATGACTATTCAAAAGCAAATTATTTGTAAGGATGTGCCATTGCTTTAAGAGTCGTGGTATATACAGTTCCAACAAATCCATAGCTCCATGATTCCTGAACCTGAATGTCTGTTATGTAATCGCCTTTAGCTTGATCAATCAACATTTGATGTGCTCTTTCATGGCGGCTATTGATTTGGATAGGTATGAAAAGTAAAAGTTGAAACCCACTTGCTGTAGCTGAAATCTCTCTCCCCTTGCTAAAATCTACATTTTTATGACCAGCTTGGGCTTGGGAAGAGCTTAATTTTATCGGTTGTCCAGCACAGCCAGAAAACAGGATTAAACTAATAAGAATAACTAAAAGCGTATTTAATTTTATTTTCATTACTTAACCTCCTTAATAGCTTCACCTGAAATAGTGACTGTTCTTGCAGTGCCAAGGATCCACCAGAACCATGATTCTTCATAAGTTACATCTATAAGTGAAGTCGCTCCAGGTGATTTAGATAGTGCATCCTCATAAGCTCTATTAACACGAGAATTGAGTGCCATTGGGACAACATAGTATGCGGTACCTGCAACACCAAGAGAACCTGTTGCAGAACCTGATACTTTGCCAAGTTTTTCATATTTAACCGGCGGTTCTGGAGCTATCAGTTCAAATTTAGAAGCACAACCCGTCAAAAATAAAAAAGATGAAAGAATAATCGTAACATAAAAAACTATAGAATATCGCAACATAAAAGGACTCCTTTAAATTAAAATTCATATTTTCGAAAGGTATAACTACACATTCTCCGACAAAATCACCTCCTTAAGGTTTTACTTTCATAGAACGGCCACGGGCCGTCCTTGGTCTATCTACATATAGGCTTCGGCCACAACAAAGGTAGAAAGAATCCAGTTAGTTGCTGGAGACTTTCATATAAACCTTGTAAATAAGCGGCAGCAACTTTGTCTTTTTCAGCCAGAAACCTTGAAGATGAATATAGCAAGAAACTCGATAACCGCCCGTGGTTGCTGTCCGACTTGATTGTCTGGTTATGTTTTATTAACTTGAATCAGCCCCGGATATTTTTACTGTAGTACCTCCTGAAATAAAACCATCATCTTTCATTTGCTTTAAGACATTCCGATACATATTTTTCCTAACTTCAGGAAGTACGGAAAAATTTTTTACTGGAAAAACAAACAACATTGGCAACCATTGAACTAATGTTGAGGTGTCCGACAAGACATATTCTTTGCTGTGTCCTTGTCTATTTTTCGCTACGGCTCTAACTTCGAAATTGTCTGTTGCAAATGAGGGGATAGTATAGAGGCTTAAGCCTGTAATGAATGCCGGAATCATAGCTGCTGGGTTGCCCGTATTTTTGATTGTGACAGAGAGATTAAGATCTGCTTCTTCATCATTCTTTGAAATACGACTAAAATAATTAGACTTTTCCAATGTTTGCAATAATTCCCCAGCAATTATGTTCTGGACGTGCTCAGGTAAATTACCTGTACTAAAAAGCCCTCCCATTGCGTTAATATCATATGAAATCGAAGGTTTCGGCTCATCCATTTCCGCTATTGGAATTAGATGGGTTTCTGGCACATTCCCTCCCTCAAACACTGCACAACCAGATACTATTAGGATTAATGATAGCAGCAGTAGAAACCTTACGATATTTTGGTGCAGTTTCATTAGGTTACTCCATTGTTTATAGTTACTTATTTAAAATCACCATTATTGGAATGGTTAAACATTCCCTGTCAAAAATTGCAACAGTCAATTAAATAAATGCACCTATACAATTTCCCTTGGTCTGCCAAAAGTTTGGTTAAAGTATGCACATCAAAACAACTTTAAAATCGGCTTTTTTAGAAGACGACTATATTATCCCGATTGACGGAACACAATATTTTCAGTCAGAGAGCGTCAATTGTCCTTCATACTTGGAGAAAAAACACCGCAATGGAACCGTCAGTTACTCCCATCAAGCTCTCTGTGCCGCTGTTGCCCATCCAGACAAGCGTCAAGTACTTCCATTAGCACCTGAACCCATAAAGAATACCGATGGTAGCAAAAAGCAGGATTGTGAAATCAATGCCGGAAAACGGATACTGCATTCGAACGGATCACCCCAAGCTGAGCCGGCAGGGCCAAATGGAAAATGAAAACTTCAACAGCTTGAAAAATCAAGGATATCATGCTGAACACAATTTCGGGCACAACAAGTATTTTCGTCTCAGATCACGAACATTATCAAAGTTATTGACACCCTGTTTTAAAACTTATCGAAAAAAAAATTTTAACTAACTGGAATACCTAAGATTTAAAAGATATCAGGGTATGAACGCAAACCTGATGATAAATTGTTCAAAAAATCTGTTTTATGGACCCTTAAAAAAACAGGCTTCCAATACCCTGTATTTTTGAAAAATTTTTATTCCGAATTTTAAACAAAATAAATAAAATAATATCGTATATAATCAAATAATTATATCAATAATAAACATTTAAATGTTGGTTATTATTACTATTAGTTTTTTTAAATTAATATTTAATATATTCATTCTGTAATAAAAAAATATATGCTTGTCTCTCATCCTCTGTCTCTTGTTTCTTGGCCGTTAAACTGATATTAAAAAACGCGAATTAAAACTCCCTTCAGGAAAATTAAAATGACAGACAATTTAAAAATATTCTCCGGTGGATCCAATCCGGATCTGGCAACGGAAATCTGTAAGCATATCGGAATCCCCTTAAGTCCCATGGAAACGTCCCGGTTTTCAAATGACAATTTATTTGTTCAAATTAAAGAAAGTGTCAGGGAAGAGGATGTATTCGTGGTCCAGTCCTTAACTACACCTGTCAGTGATCACCTCATGGAGCTGATGATTACCCTGGATGCTTTGCGCAGCGCATCTGCCAAGCGGATTACTGCTGTCATCCCCTATTATTCATATGCCCGCTCCGATAAAAAAGATGCCCCAAGAATTTCCATTGCAGCCCGCCTGGTGGCGGATCTTTTGAAAACTGCCGGGGCAGACCGGGTATTGACGATGGACCTGCACGCCGATGCCGTGCATGGATTTTTCAGCATACCCGTGGATCATTTAACCGCCATGCCCACAATCTGTGATTATTTTGCAGGATTACTGGATTTTTCAAAGGTGGTGGTTGTGGCCACGGATGCCGGCGGGGCTAAAAGGGCCGGCCGGTTTGCCAAACGTCTGGACACCTCCCTTGCCATTATTGACAAACGTCGACTCAGCGATTCTAACGTTCAGCAGGGACTTGTTGTGGGTAATGTTAAGGGTCTGGATGCCATTGTTTTTGACGATGAAATATCCACAGGAGGAACCCTGGTGAGCACCGTTGATACCTTAAAACAGGCAGGTGCTGCTAATATTTATGTGGGTGCGACCCACCCGGTTCTTTGCGGCCGGGCTGTTGAAAATTTAAGTAAAACCGCCATATCCGGGATCGTGGTCACCAACACGGTGCATATCCCTGCAGAAAAACAGTTTCCCCAGCTGAAATCCTTGTCCGTGGCACCACTTTTTGCCCGGGCCATTAAACATATCCATACAGGGGAGAGTGTGTCAGCGCTTTTTAAACCGTAACAAGCAGGACTATATAGTTGAAATTGCAGCGACCGCCGCTGCTACCTGATCCTTGGGCAGGGCGATTTCCCTGATAAATGCAGGCAGGCAGTCCCATATTTTTTTGGGCTGCCTGATGCTTCTGTCACTGTCAATGGCAAGAATTCCGGTTTGTTTTCCGGCGTTAAAAGGATCCGGTTTGGATTTCAACGGGACCTGGCTTTTGTCTGTAAAAGGAAGAACAAGAGGACCCTCGTTCTCAAGAACATAGGCCATTTGTCCGCTTTTAAGAAAAACAATGCTGCCCGGCGGATAAAGCCCTACGGTTTTAACAAACGCATGCAGAATAAATTGCAGGATGGGGTCTTTGTGCACGTAACTGCGGAACAGGCCGGTGACGGCAGTAACCTGGTTAACGGCATCCTGGTAACTGCGCTTGGAAATCATAGCGTCATAGATGTCCATCAATTTGCATATTCTGACATAGGGCGGCATCATCCCGTACTCCAGGCCCGCAGGATAACATCCGGGTTCGCCCTCATATAGTGGTCCATGATGATGCCGGATCATGTTGCTGAGCACCGTACTGCCCAAATGGTTTTTTTCAATGACCGTAAATCCGAAATCATTGGCGTGTCTGCGCAGCAGTTCGATTTCATCTTTGCTCAGGGCAGCGGTTTTGTTTAAAATATTTTCCGGCACCATGGATTTACCCAAATCATAGATGAACAGGCCAAAGGACATTTCATCTATCTCCTCGGGGTAGTAATAGGAAAACATTCCGGAAGATCCATTGCCTGCAAGTGCCGGTGATGACCAAAGTGATTTTTCCATTATCTTTGAAAAGGCGTTGTTGAACCGGTGCAATACCTGGGAGCCCAATGCGCAGACATTGGTAGCATGGTTGTAAAAATAGTCATCATAGAAAAACCATTCCCTTGGCGCGTATGCAAAGGGGTGGTTATTTTTTTGGGCAAATGATGCAAGTTCCGATGCCTGCTCTGATACGGCATCTACATCAAATTCCCCCTGTGTCTGCCTGATTTGGATCACAGCATTTTTTATAATGGCCTGGGCTTTGGCACTTATGGATTCGGCAAGCCTGCGCAGTTCAAGGATCTCTTTGAGCCGTTCGGTTACGTTTTGAGTCTTGATAGGTTCCGGATCGAAAAATGAATGGGGCAAGGAGGCGGGCATGGCCGCAGATCCTATGTTTATTTTATTACCGGCTGCATCAAAAACGCCACCATTGCTTGCCACCGGCACATGCCGCAGGCCGTTGTTTCGAACGATTTTCAGCGGCTTTGTCTTATCCACCATCACATCTTTGGCCAAAAGCAGGGTGCCGTTTCTGTCATATACATCCACCCCGGTTTTAACCCGGCCGCCCTGGCGGACAACGTCAATCAGCTTATCTATGGAAATTCTGGATTCAATCATGATTCATTGGTGATAACTTTTTGCACTTCCTTTGACAGGTCTATAAATTCTTGTACACTTAGGGTCTCAGCCCGCCGTGAGGAATCAATGCCGGCGTTTTCAAGGGCAATCCCCACGATTTTTTTGGTTAAGCCCAGTTCCCCGCCTGACATGGCATTGTGAAGGGTTTTTCTTCGTTTTGAGAATGCTGCTTTGATTACGCTGAACAGCAGGATTTCGTCCTTTTCTCCCATGCCTTTGGTTTCAAAAAAATCAAAGCGCAGGACTGTGGAGTCCACTTCCGGCCTGGGAAAAAAGTTATTGGGCCGGATATCTGCAACCCGGCTGATTTTTGATGCATACTGAACCACTGCAGAAAGCCTTGAATAGTCTTTGGTGCCGGGTGACGAAAGAAGGCGTTGGGCAAGTTCCTTTTGAAACATTAGAAACGCGCGTGTCACAACCTGCCGGATTGTAACCAGCTGAAAAAGGATCTGGGAAGAAATATTGTATGGCAAATTGCCGATCACTACAATTTTTTCTGTTCCTGCGATCTCCCTGATATCCGTTTTTAGAATGTTCCCATTGATAATCGTAACATTGCAGATTCCCTCATCGGCCAATTCTCCTTCAAGCAGTGGTATCATACGGCGGTCTTTTTCAACCGCCACAACCCGTTTGCATGCCCTTGCCAAGGGCAGGGTAATCGCGCCTAACCCCGGACCGATTTCAAGCACGGTAGTCTCTTTATCAACCCCGGTTCTATCCACAATCATCTGGGCTGTTGCCGGGTTGGATAAAAAGTTTTGGCCCAACTCCTTTCCGGCATATAGCCCGTTTTTTTTTAATAACTCCCCAGGATGCGTCATTCCCCTTTTTGTTCTCCGTTTCTTGGCCGTTTAAATCCAGAACGCCATATGTCCCATATTTTGTTTTGGAAAAAGAATAAAAGATTAACAGTAGTGGTTTTCCTTTGAAATTTCCAAGGTGAATATCAGTAAATCACAGTTTTTTAATAATTTCCATAAAATTTAACAACTTCTGCCAGATACTTTTTTTTACTTATTTAGATATGGCCCACTTGACTTTGATAGATTTAAGAAGTAATTTCATAAAATATTATATTAAAATAAAGAGCGTTAATCATCAATCGACACCTTAAAGCGACACCTTAAAGAAAATTACTATAACTAAATTAATGGATGAGCGTTAAACAGGATCTACCGGTCTTTTTAAAATTTAAGACACGGTAAAACCTAAGTTTTTAAGAAGGATTGACATATGGAACCGACAGAATTCAGCAACAATTGGGAGAACTTTATTAAAATGCTTCTCCATCGTCTGGATATTCCAACCAAAGAAGATATTGCTAATATTCACAAAAGGCTTGACAAGCTAGAACAATTGATTTACCAGAATCATCCGTCGAGCAGACAGAAAAACAAAAGCCGGACGCCAAGGAAAAAGAGTGCATCTTCCATCGTGCTCAGTATTATCGAAAACCATCCGGAAGGCACTAATTTTAAGACCATTAAGGCGGCTACAGGTTTTGACGATAAAAAATTGAGAAATATTATTTTCAGGCTGGATAAAATAGAGAAGATCAAACGGGTCAGCCGGGGAATTTACAAAAGAATTTAGATCCCTCAAAGGCTTTACTATTTAGCCCGGGATCATTCGAATTCGTAACCCCATGAAAATATGCGAAACGAGGCCCATGCCCTAAGACGGTTAAGCGAAATCTTTGACAGGAAAATATATGAATCAGACTGCATTTACACCCGGGCAGGCCGTAAGCGGCTACACAATTAAACAGGTATCGCCCCTGCCTGCAATTAACGCCCATCTCATCCAACTGGTCCATGAGAAGACAAAAGCTGTCCACATCCACGTTGCCAATGAGGATAAGGAAAACACCTTTGGGGTATTTTTCAGAACCGTTCCCACGGATTCCACGGGGGTTGCCCATATACTTGAACATACCGTGCTGTGCGGGTCCGAGAAATATAAGGTCCGGGATCCTTTTTTTTCCATGCTTAAACGAAGCCTGTCCACCTTTATGAATGCGTTCACTGCATCGGACTGGACCATGTACCCCTTTTCCACCCAGAATAAAAAAGATTATTATAACCTGATGGATGTCTATCTGGATGCGGCGTTTTTTCCGGATATTGATCATTTAAGTTTTAAACAGGAAGGCCATCGGCTTGAATTGGAACCGGGGGAAAACGGGGAACCGGAACTGGTTTATAAAGGGGTGGTTTACAATGAAATGAAAGGGGCCATGTCCTCACCCGGTCAGGTCATGTCCCGGGCCCTGCTTAAAGGGCTTTACCCGGACACCACCTATGCCAATAACTCAGGCGGCGAACCCGCAGATATTCCAAAACTCACCCACGAGGGACTCAAGGCGTTTCACGCAAAGTATTACCACCCCTCCAACAGCTATTTCTATACATATGGGGATTTGCCCCTGGAAGAGAGTTTAAGTTTTATTGAAGAAAAGGTACTCTCCAGGTTCGATTTTCTTGAAATGGATACCCGGGTGCCTTCCCAGCCCCGGTGGCAGTCCCCTAAAACCATGACCCAGGCATATGCCTACTCAGACACCGATAATATCGCTGCCAAATACCAGGGTTGTGTGGCCTGGCTGACACCTGATATCGCAGATCATTTTGAAGTGATGGTTATGGCGGTGCTTGAACAGGTTCTTATTGGAAATTCTGCATCTCCTTTGAGAAAAGCGCTCATTGACAGCACCTTGGGTTCTGCCCTGTGTGATGGTACAGGGTTTGATTCGGATAATCGGGACACTATGTTTGTCTGCGGGTTGAAAGATATTGAGGTCTCTGCAGTCCCCCAAGTAGAGAAAATTATTTTTAGCACCCTTGAAGCCCTTGTCAACAAAGGGATTGACCAACATTTAATAGATTCTGCCATCCACCAGATCGAATTTTCCCGCAAGGAGATCACCAATACACCATATCCCTATGGCATCAAACTGCTGATGGGTGTTGCTTCGGTCACGGTTCATGATGGTGATCCCGTAGCCGCCATTAACATTGACAGTGATTTGGAAAAATTGCAGGACGAGCTGGCCAAGGGTCCCTTCCTGGAAGGTCGAATTCGCCGGTATTTTCTGGATAACCCCCACAGACTGCTGTTTACCCTTGCCCCGGATGAAAGTCTTGAAACCCGCCAGGCAGAAAATATACACAAGGAACTTCAGGAAAAACGAAAAAAACTGAGTGAAGCGGAACTTGTACAAATCAACAGGGATGCGGCAGCCCTGAAAGCACTTCAGGAAACAGAAGAAAATTTGGATGTTCTGCCTACCTTAGAGCTTGAAGACGTACCCCCTGAAATTGAAATTGTTCATCCAGACACCATACGGGGCATCACCTGCACCACCGCCTTTGACAAGGCCACTTCGGGCATTCTCTATTTTACCTGTCCGGCAGGTGGTGGAAACATTGCACCGGAGCTTTTTCCCATGGTGCCGTTTTTCGCACGGGCTTTTACGAATGCAGGAACCAAAAAGTCTTCCTATGTGCAGATGGCCGAACGTATGGACCTTTATACCGGCGGCATTTCCATGTCTCCCTTTTCCGGTACCCATTTTGACCATGAGGGCAAAGGTCATTCCTTTCTGGCCTTGCAGGGAAAAGCCCTGGACCGGAATATTGATCATCTATTTGATATGGTGGATGAATATATTAATGACAGTGCCTTTAAAGACCACGACCGGCTCAAAAGCCTGATTTTACAATATCAGGCAGGTCTTGAAGCCTCAATTGTCGGGTCCGGACACAGGTATGCCATAACCCTGTCTGCCCGGCACCTGTCAACGGCAGCCAGTATTAATGAGCTGTGGCACGGCATCGCCCAGTACTCCCTGATCAAGGATCTTACCGCCAGGGTAAATAATGAAAAAACAGGTGTCCAGACCTTGGCTGAATTGGAAAAAGACCTTTCTGCCATGGCGTGTGCCGTCATGAGAAAAGATAATTTTAAACCTGCTGTTATCGGGTCTGTTTCGTCCATGATTCAGGCAGATAAGCGTATTGAAAAGATTTACGACAACCTGCCCAACGGCAGCAGCCAGGCCTTTCATACACCACAGATAAAAGTAGATACCCTGAGGCCCTACGATGGCTGGATGACCAATACAGCCGTTTCTTTTGTGGGACAGTCTTTTAAAGCCGTGCGCATCTCCCATGAAGACGCACCGGCCCTGTCCGTCATTGCCAAGCTTTTGCGTTCTCTGTTTTTGCATCGGGAAATCAGGGAAAAAGGCGGAGCATACGGTGGATTTGCCCTGTACAACATGGAAGAGGGTATTTTTTCATTTGGTTCTTACCGTGATCCCCATATCAAGCGGACCCTGGATGTTTACGCAGATGCCTGTGATTTTATTACCCGGGGACAATTCACCGATACAGACGTAAAAGAAGCCATCCTTCAGGTCTGCTCGGAAATTGATAAGCCGGAAACACCTGCCCCTTCTGCCATGAAAGCGTTTTATCGCCAAATCACTAAGTTATCAGATGAGATTCGCAAAGGATTCAAGGATGCCCTGCTGGGTATGGACAAGCAAAAGATCATGGAAACGGCAGACCGGTATTTTTTCCGGGACGACGCAGCCAAGGGCATTTCCGTGATTTCCTCAAAACCACTGCTGGAACAGGCCAACCAGGAACTGGAGGCAGAAGGGCGTGAGCCGTTGATCCTTCATAAAATTTAGGTGTTAAGGACATTATGATATGAAATTTGTGAGATTGCTGATTATTGTACTCTTCTGTGCTGTTGTTTTTCTGGGGTGTTCAAAAATTACCCGGGAAAATTTTGGCAAAATCAAGATGGGCATGGGCTATGAAGACGTGGTGGGGATCATTGGTGAACCAGATACCTGCGATGGTGCCTTGGGGGCCAAAAAATGTGTGTGGGGAAATGAAACAAAAAATATCACCATCACCTTCATGGGAGAGAAAGTGATTCTTCCTGCAATGAAAGGACTTTAGTTTAGATTTAAAAGGAGAGAAAATGCAGTTTATCGTAATCGGCCGGGACGGCACAGATGAAAAGGCCCTGGAAAGAAGAATGGCCGCCAGGGAGGCACACCTTGAAACCGCTGGGAAAATGTACGAATCAGGCAGTTGGCTCTATGCTGCTGCCATTCTCAACGACGAGGGGAAAATGGCCGGCTCCATGATTGTCTGTGATTTTGAATCCCGGGAAGCATTGGAAAAAGAATGGCTGGACAATGAGGCCTATGTCAAGGGTAATGTCTGGGAGACAATCGAGATTATGCAAGCAGCCGTCGCCCCTTTCTGGGCGCCAAAATAGTGTTTTTTTGCGGTTTAAAGAAGAGCTAAGGGCCGTAAATTTTATAAGGGCCATATAAATTTAAAAATTTATATGGCCCTAAGTCATTTCATGAATATATCCGAACAGATTATTGTATCCTGTATACCTTTGATCAAACTGTTTTAAAAAATTGGGACAGAATTTTTTCAGCCTCTTCAGACAGGCAATTTCCGGCCGCGGCAATATCAAGGGTATGGGTGCCCAGCAAACGGTACAGAGCTGAAAACTGCGGTAATTTTTTGTCAATATCCGCTAAGTGCCGGGACACTGTTTCATGGTCTCCCCGGGCCACAGGGCCTGTCAGGGCACGAGTGCAACCCCTGGACCCGATATTGGAAAGGGTGCCCTGGATCAGGGGCGATAAAATTTCAAATGCCACGTCTTCCCGAAGCCCTGTTTCCATTAAAAGGGTCAGGGCAAACTTTACCAGGGTCACAAGGTAGTTGGAGGCCACCACAGCCGAGGCATGGTAAAGGGTTTTGGATTCCGTTGGGATGGCAAAAGCCTGGGCGCCAAGGGTTGCCGCAATATCCTTACCCTGGGAAACGGCATCCGGATCCCCTTCAACAGAGATATTGATTCCCTCAAAGGGGCTTGCCTGTCCCGGTTCATAAGGAGCAAAAGATTGCAGGGGATGAATGGAGCCCACAACTGCGCCGGCCTGTGTTGCCTGGGCAAGAATTTCTGAAGAGTGGGCACCTGACAGGTGAAAAACCATGGTTTTGGGCCCCAGGGCGTTTTGTTGGACAAGATCGCCGCAAATACCTTCTATGATGCCGTCGGGTGTGGTGATAAAAATAATGTCCCCGGCCCGGGCACAGTCGGCAGCCGTATCAAACACGGTGCCGCACCCGGCTGCTGTCCTGGCGGCCTGGGCAGATGTTTTGCTTTTACTGAAAAAACCTGCGGGTTCATAATTTTTTTTAAAGAGGAATGCTGCCAGGCAGATCCCCACCCGTCCACAGCCGATTACGGAAAATTTACGTTTGGGAGTATTCATAAATATAACACCTGAACGAAAAACTTATGAATGGACGAAAAGTTGCCCATCTGCACCTTGCATCCGGGCAACTTTTCATTCATACACTTATTTGTATGAATGGTCCTGGGATGGAAAACTGCCATCCTGAACCTCTTTAATATATTCAGCAAGCCCCTGGTTTGCCAGGGCAGAAATGTCCACGTATTTTTTCACGAATTTGGGTATAAATCCGTCATGCATACCCAGCATGTCATGGAGTACCAGAATCTGGCCGTCGCAGGAGGGACCGGCACCGATGCCGATGGTGGGAATGGTCAGGGCCTGGGTAATTTTTTGGGCAATGGAAGCGGGAATGCCTTCCAGAACCACGGAAAAAGCCCCGGCGGCTTGAACATCCCTGGCGTCCTTAAGCAGCTGTTCTTCATCCCGCTGCACCTTAAATCCCCCCATCTGGTGTACGGACTGGGGTGTAAGGCCTATGTGGGCCTGGACAGGTATTCCTGCTTTTGCCATGGCTGAGATGGCAGGACAGACATCCGCACCGCCTTCAAGTTTTACAGCGGTGGCACCGGCTTCTTTTAAAAACCGGCCGGCGTTCTCAACAGCTTTATCCAGGCCGCTCTGGTAGGACATGAAGGGCATGTCACCCACCACCAGAGATCTTTTGCAGGCCCGGGTTACAAGTTTTGTATGATAAATCATTTCATCCATGGTCACAGGCAGGGTGGTGTCCCAGCCCTGGACCGCCATGCCGACGGAATCGCCCACAAGAATGAGATCAATTCCGGCACGGTCAACTAACGCGGCGAAAGGATAGTCATATGCGGTGAGGGCGGTGATTCTTTTGCCCTCCTGCTTCATCTTCATCAGGCTGGAAGTGGTAACTTTTTTGTTCATACGTTTCTCCTGATTTCTTTGTTAATTTTTTATAAGAAAGTCTGGGTAATTAACACAGATCTTTCAACTTTCGTTGTGGGCTGAACCACGGTGAAAAACCAGGTCAGCCCGTGGCTGTTATAAGAAAGTCTGTGTAAGCTACACGGATCTTTCAACTTTCGTTGTGGACTGAGCCTGGGTGTTGATAGACCAGGTCGGCCATGGCTGTTATTTATGGATTCCTGCCGAATCACGCCATTTTCTGTACCGGACCATTCCGGCCAGGGCCTTGACGGCACGTTCCGGCGAGGGAAAAAATACCCCCTTATAGCCCAGATCGTCATAGCGGTAAAGGGTGCGGCTTAATTCGTCTATTAAAAGGCTGACACCGACTACAGGCTTATTGTATTTCTGAGTCATTTCAGCGGTATGTCGGATATAAATTTCCTCCTCCTTGATAAGGTTTGCCATAAACTTTTCTGTCTTTTTCTTTGTTATACCTGGATCTGTCTTCAGCATGGCGTTTGCCATGGCATTAACCAGGATGCGTCTGCCGTGGATGCCCAGGTGAATGACCGCATCACACCCATCCCATTTTAAAAGTTCCTCCAGGCAGATTTTGGGTATTTCCGGATCTGTGTCGCCCACAAGATCCACAGGGTTGCCATGGCTCCAGAAGTCGGGCAGACAGTTGTTAAGCCGTTCAATTATTTTTTCGGACAGTTTTGGTACATCAAGCCCGTATTCTGCACAAAGGTCTGTGGTGACCACACCCCACCCACCGCCCAGGGTCATGATGGCCACACGCCCCCCTTTTGGCATGGGCAGGGATGAGAATACGGTGGACATATCTAAAAGTTCCATGGGTTGCTCCACCTGGATGATCCCGGCCTGGGCGCAGGCCGCATTAAATACACCTGCATCCGAGGCCATGGCCCCGGTATGGCTGGAAGCAGCCCTTTCCCCATCTTGGGTTCTTCCACCCTTGAGGACTACCACAGGTTTGGTTTTTGACAGACGGCCGGCGGATTCAAAAAACCGGCGTCCGTCTTCCACGCTTTCGATATAAAGCACCACGGTGCGGGTCAGCTCATCAAATTCAAGGGTCTGCATATAATCTTCAGTGGTGATCATAGCTTCGTTGCCTGACCCTACAAACAGCCGGATGCTGATACCCTGCTGCTCGGCAAAGGCAAGAAGCTGGGTGCCTATATTACCCGATTGGGATATAATGGCTGTGGAGCCGGGAAGAGGAAGGGCATTGGCACCGGAAGCGTAAAGGGATGCATGGGGATTGCACAGGCCCATGGTGTTGGGGCCGATGACCAGAATACCGGCTTTCTGGGCTGCGGCCATGATCTCATCCTCAAGCTGTCTGCCCTGGTCCCCGACTTCCCTGAATCCGCTGGTGATCAGCACCATGCCTTTGACATGTTTTTTTTCCAGGGCAGGGATCAACTCCATTACCCGGCCAGCAGGTATGGTGACCATAGCTAAGTCCACATCGCCTTCTAAATCATCAATGGTTTTGTAGACATCCCGGCCCATAATCTTCCCGCCCTTGGGATTAATTAGAAAAATTTCGCCGTTAAACTCCCCGGCATAGGCGTTTGTGGGCAGCAAGTGACCCCATTTGCCAGGGACTGCAGAGGCGCCGATAAAGGCGATGGTTTGGGGATAAAAGGTGTTGTATAAGTCCTTGAAATCAATTTCTTGATGGACATGGTCGTCACGGCTTTCAGGTTTTTCAAGAATCATCAGCCCGTCAACAGCCACGGGTAAGCCGGCCGGATTGATAATCAAAGGATTGATATCAATTTCGCGGATACCCGGGCAGGCCATGGCCAGATCTGACAGACCCCGGAGCACGGATTTCAGTTCTGCACGATTTACAGCCGCCTCCCCTCTGAATGACCTTAGAAGGGCTTTGGATTTTAGGTTATCCAGCATATCGTCAATATCCGCCCCGGACAATGGAGCAAGCCGCAAAACCATGTCCTTCAAGGCTTCGGTGAGTACACCGCCTATCCCGAACATGATCACCGGACCAAACTGGGGATCTTTAAACATGCCCGCAGTAAATTCCCTTTTACCCTGGATTTGGGGCTGGATCAGGAAGGCTTCAAAATCCTCACCCGCAAGGCATTTCATCCTTTGGGCCGATTTTTTCAGATTGGCTTCATTGGTGATGCCCATGTCCACCATGCTGGCTTCGGTTTTATGCAGTATCAGTTTTGCAAGCCCTTTGAGTACAACAGGGTACCCGATAGTTTGGGCGGCCCCATGGAGATCCTCCATGGATTCTATACGTATTTCCTGGACCACGGGCAGGCCCAGTTGTTTGAAAATTTCTTTGGTCCGGTCTTCGTTGAAACTTTGGATCCCATTTTTAATGGCATTATTGATGGTTGCTGCGATTTTTTTGAGTTGGGTCATGGTTTCACTCCGTTGAAAATGATGTCTAAAATAATAGCAGCAGTTTTTATGTTCAGGGGTTAGAATTGATGTCATTTTAAGTTTTCAACACTTTTTCAACCTGTTTTTCAATAATCCGAATATATTTTTGAACAACCCTGAGATTCTTATTTAATAAGGTTCTTCTTTTGTTTTAAACATATTTTAAACACGGCGTTCATCATCTTTTTAACACGATACAGTATTTATTAACATTTTATTATTATCTTTTTGACTTTTTAAACCCGACATCAATTTAACCCTCTTTATTCAGGAATCCGGATGAATGCTGTTTGATTTTTTGACAATTTCTCAACCTGTTTTCAACAATTAAACGCTTTTTTTGAACAATTTTGAACTCATTGTTTAATATGGATTTTTATCATTTTTGAACATTTTTTAAACAGCGTTTCTATTGGTTTTAAACATGATACTGTGGATATTTGTATTTTATGGGCATCGGTTTTAACAGTTTAGACAAATGAGTTGATAAAAGGGTATGAATGGAATGAAAAGATAGAAAAATTTCTTGGGGCGGATATAAACAGATTTATCGGGATCTGTATTGTGGCATGACTAAAATAAGTTCCGGTCTATTCTGGCCGGTCAAGGCTGTTAGCGGTTTTGACCAGGAAACTGAATTCTGCATTAGTTTGAGCGGCCATTAGGATATGTGGGCATCCGTAGATTTCGGTTATTTAATAAGTAAGGATGGGAAACCACCCGGCGAAAGCTTCCCACCCTTAGGTTAATGTTACAACTTTTAAGGATAATCAAAATTGTCCAGGTAACATTGATGAATCTTGATCTTATGCCGTTTTTATTTCTATCTGCCTGGGTTTTGCAGCTTCAGATTTAGGCAGGTGCAATCTTAATACGCCGTTTTTCAGTTCGGCCTCAACTTTTTCAACATCAATGGTCTGTGGTACGGAAAAACTTCTGACATATTCTACATCTGAAAATTCTTCATATGTTGCAGCCCCTTTTATTTCAAGTTTTCTGACACCGGATATTGATAGTGTCCCATTATCAATATCAACTGAAATATTTTCTTTTACCACTCCCGGCATGTCCGCGTGGAGAAGAATTTCATCTTCATTTTCATAAATATCTACGGCGGGAGTTACTTCATACAATTGACGAGTTTTCTCGACATTTTTCTCGTCTTGTTTTGTGATTTTTTGTGCGCTATCCATTGTAACCTCCTTCTCAGGAATTTATCCTAAAGTTTAATTGATGCTTATTTTTTTGGGTTTTGCAGCCTCATGCTTGGGAAGTTTAAGATAAAGCACACCGTTTTTAAGCGTGGCTTCAACTTTCGTTGAGTCAACATCTGCAGGTAGTGTAAAGCTTCTGGAAAAAGATCCAACCCCTCTTTCAGTTTTATGGGTTTTGTATTCTTTAGGAGCATCAGATTTTCTTTCGCCGCTGATTTCAAGATAGTTTCCCTGAATTTTTACATTCAAGTCTTCTTTTTCAAGTCCTGGAACCTCGGCCCTGATTTCAAAATTGTCGCCGTGTTCGTACAGATTTGTCTTGGGAGCAGCTGATTCTAATTCCCATCTGTAACCAGATGGTCTTCCATAATCGCCATAAAGACCGTTTAACTTCTTTTGAAGAAGATTCATGGTCCCCAACAATCTGTCGATATCACTAATTCTTGTAAACATAATTCTTCCTCCTTGCGATAGGTTGTTTCAAGTTGTTGCGGGAACCATTTGTGATGTTAGAATCGACGTTCGCATGAAAGTTAGGGTATCGTCCATTCTATGTACAAAACCTTTGCTCCCACAAATCATCTTTATTTTTGCCTAAATTAACCCCGGTTTTTTTCATGTCAATAGGGTCTTATTATTTTTGTAAAAATTTCATTCTTAATAATGGAATCAATGCCTTTAAATGAATTATTTACAATAAATATAAGTATATTAGCACTACAGCGACACTTGAACACCTAACTCTTTAGCGAGAGCCATCGTTCTTTTTCTATGGCTTTCATACGCAATGTCGTTACGTTTGAGGTGATACTTTATCATATTTATAGCCCCTTTCCATGTAAAAGAATTGATCGACAAAACAACTTGGACCAATTTTTTAACCATGGCTAAACTTAAGCAGTTTTTTTTACTTTTTGCCTGAGTCGAAAAAGAAAGTGCTGCGCCAGCATGACATAAAGCAT